>NZ_PYBP01000007.1:0-215259 GCF_003015025.1 Nitratireductor sp. StC3
TGATCGGCAAGTGACGGCTCAGTAATTGCCATTCGCGCCGGGATAGGCACCATCAACTCAGCATCGCCATTCCAAACATGGGGACACCGCACCGGACCGACAGAGACGGCTGGCAGAAGTGGCGGCTTTGGTGGGCGGAACTGTCTGAAACCCGCCCCGTCTTTGGATAAATGGAGCCGCAACCCACGGAAAAGACGCAGCTATTCCGAGACGGCGGGGAGACGGGAGTGGTGCAGGAAAAGAGTGGTGCCGANCTTGCGTGACTCGAACACGCGACCCCATCATTACGAATGATGTGCTCTACCAACTGAGCTAAAGCGGCCCTATGCCGGCGTCTGGACGAGCCGACGATACGGTGTGCGGGTGATATCGACAATGACGGCCGATTTCAAGCGTCCTGTGGCGACAAATCCGCGTCGCGCCGGAGCGCCCGCTGCCGATCGCGTTGCCGGTGGCGGGCCGCCGCGGCGCGCCGTTGCCGCCGGTGGCACCATGCGACCAAATTCCCATCGCGCGCACTGGAAAAACAATGCTGTGCCAATGGACTCTCGGTGCCGCTGCGTTAATCTTCGGCACCAGCCTTTCTGCGTTACAGATCGCGCGGTTTTCAAAACGAAGCGCTTTGGAGGAGGATCGATGTCTGAGGTTTCGATGAGTGTGAACGGCCGCGAGGTGTCGGCGACGGTCGAGGGCCGAACGCTGCTCATCCATTTTCTGCGCGAACATCTCGGCCTGACGGGCACGCATGTCGGCTGCGACACCTCGCAGTGCGGCGCCTGCGTGGTCCATGTCGACGGCAAGGCCGTCAAGAGCTGCTCGATGCTGGCCGCCCAGGCGGCCGGCAGCCAGATCACCACGATCGAGGGGCTGGCCGACGGCAACGATCTGCACCCGGTGCAGGCGGCCTTCAAGGAGCATCACGGGCTTCAGTGCGGGTTCTGCACGCCCGGCATGATCATGGCCGCGACCGACATGATCGAGCGCCATGGGCCCGGCAATCTCGACGAGGCCACGGTGCGCGCCGAGCTGGAGGGCAATATCTGCCGCTGCACCGGCTACCACAATATCGTCAAGGCGATCCTGGCCGCGTCGAAGACGATGGCCAAGGGCAAGGGCAAGGCAAAGAAGGCGGCCTGAGCCGCGGCCGGCTCGACGGCGGGCGGACGGCTTGTCCAGCGGGGCCCCGTGCCGGGCGTTCCGTCCCGGCCCTGCCCTCGAGCGGGATCGACGTGGTTTAAGCCCCAGATTTCCGGGAGGATATGAGAATGGGTGTTGAAGGTATCGGCGCGCGGGTGGCGCGCAAGGAAGACAAGAGATTCATCACCGGCGGCGGCCGTTACGTCGACGACATGGTGGTGCCGGGCATGAAGCATGCCGCGTTCGTGCGCTCGCCGCACGCCCATGCCGACATCAAGAAGATCGACGTCAAGGCGGCCAAGAAGATGCCGGGCGTGATCGACGTGCTGGTCGGCAAGGAACTCAAGACAGACGGCATCGGCAATCTGATCTGCGGCTGGATGGTCCATTCCAAGGACGGTTCGCCGATGAATATGGGCGCCTGGTCGCCGTTGGCGGTCGACCGCGTGCGTTATGTCGGCGATGCGGTGGCGATCGTCGTCGCCGAGACCAAGGGCCAGGCGCGCGACGCCGCCGAGGCCGTCGAGGTCACCTACAAGGAAAAGAAGGCGGTCACCGACACCGTCTCGGCGCTGAAGAAGGGCGCGCCGCAGCTTCATCCCGAGGCGCCCGGCAATCTGATCTACGACTGGGAGATCGGCGAGGCCGAGGCGACCGACAAGGCGATCGCCGCCGCCCACCATGTCACCACCTTGCAGATCGTCAACAATCGGCTGGTGCCCAACGCCATGGAGCCGCGCGCCGCGCTCGGCCATTACGACAAGGCGGAGGACCACTACACCTGCTGGACGACCTCGCAGAACCCGCATGTCGCCCGGCTGGTGATGAGCGCCTTCTACAATGTCGCGCCGGAAAACAAGCTCAGGGTGATCGCCCCCGACGTCGGCGGCGGCTTCGGCTCCAAGATCTTCATCTATCCCGAGGAGATCGTGTGCCTGTGGGCATCCAAGCGCACCGGCGTGCCGGTCAAATGGGTGGCCGACCGTACCGAAAGCTTCCTGACCGACGCGCATGGCCGCGACCACGTCACCGAGGTCAAGCTCGCCTTCGACGCCGACAACAAGATGACGGCGATGAAGGTCGACACGATCGCCAATTTCGGCGCCTACATGTCGCTGTTTTCGTCCTCGGTGCCGACCTATCTCTACGCCACCTTGCTGTCTGGCCAGTACAATATTCCGGCCATTCACTGCAATGTGCGGGCCGTCTACACCAACACCGCGCCGGTCGACGCCTATCGCGGCGCCGGCCGCCCGGAGGCGACCTATGTGGTGGAACGCGTCGTCGAAACGGCGGCGCGCGAACTGGGCATGAGCCCGGCCGAATTGCGGCGCAGGAATTTCATCACCGAGTTCCCGCACCAGACCCCGGTGATCATGAATTACGACGCCGGCGACTATGCCGCCTCGCTCGACGCGGCGATGAAGGCGGCCGACTATGCCGGCTTCGAAAAGCGCCGCGAGCAGGCCAAGAAGGCCGGCAAGCTGCGCGGCATCGGCATGAGCTGCTATATCGAGGCCTGCGGCATCGCGCCGTCGGCCGCGGTCGGCTCGCTCGGCGCCGGCGTCGGCCTGTGGGAATCGGCCGAGGTGCGCGTCAACGGCGTCGGCACCATCGAAGTGCTGACGGGTTCGCACTCGCACGGCCAGGGCCACGAGACGACCTTCTCCCAGCTCGTCGCCGATCGTTTCGGCGTGCCGCTCGATTCGGTCTCGATTGTGCATGGCGACACCGACAAGGTGCAGATGGGCATGGGCACCTACGGCTCGCGTTCCGGCGCGGTCGGCATGTCGGCGATCGTCAAGGCGCTCGACAAGGTCGAGGCCAAGGCCAAGAAGATCGCCGCCCACTTGATGGAGGCCGACGAAGGCGACATCGTCATCGAAAACGGCGAACTGAAGGTGGCGGGAACCGACAAGACGGTGCCCTGGTTCCAGATGGCGCTCGCCGCCTACACGGCCCACAACCTGCCGGAAGGCATGGAGCCGGGCCTGAAGGAAGGCGCCTTCTACGACCCGGCCAACTTCACCTTCCCGGCCGGCTGCTACATCTGCGAGGTCGAGGTCGATCCCGAGACCGGCCGCACAGAGATCGTGCAGTTCGTCGCCGCCGACGATTTCGGCAACATCATCAATCCGATGATCGTCGAAGGCCAGGTCCATGGCGGCATCGCCCAGGGCGTCGGCCAGGCGCTGCTGGAAGGGTGCCACTACGACGATAACGGCCAGCTGATCACCGCCAGCTACATGGATTACTGCATGCCGCGGGCCGACGATCTGCCCTCGTTCCAGGTCTCGACCTCGAACACGCCGTGCCCGTCCAATCCGCTCGGCATCAAGGGCTGCGGCGAGGCCGGCGCGATCGGGTCGCCACCGGCCGTCATCAACGCCATCACCGACGCGATCGGCAACAACGACCTGACCATGCCGGCGACGGCGCAGAAAGTGTGGTCGATACTGAACGCGGCGAAACATTGAGGACGAAACCCGTGCGGGGACGCCTGCAAGCCAGGCCGAGCGTGGTCGCGGACAAGGCCCGTCGGGCGCCGCGGCCCGCGCCCCCGCAAACGGCCGGCGCGCAGGCGCGCGCACGGTCCGCAAGCGAAAGGAATGCCAGATGTATTCGGTAAACTATCACCGTGCTTCGTCCGTGGCCGATGCGGTCAAGCTTTTGAAAAAGGCCGAGGACGGCCAGGTCGTGTCGGGCGGCATGACGCTGATCCCGGCGATGAAGACCAGGCTCGCCGCCCCGTCCGATCTCGTCGACCTGCGCCATGTCGATGAGCTCAAGGGCATCAAGGTCTCCGGCAAGACCGTCACCATCGGCGCGGCGACCACCCACGCCGAGGTCGCCGGCAACGACAAGCTCGCCAAGGTCTGCCCGGCGATCTGCGGTCTCGCCGCTCATATCGGCGATCCGCATGTGCGCCACATGGGCACGATCGGCGGGTCGCTCGCCAACAACGACCCGGCCGCCGACTATCCCGCGGCGATGCTGGCGCTCGACGCCACCATCGTCACCAACAAGCGTGAGATCGCGGCGGCGAAATTCTTCAAGGGCCTGTTCGAGACGACGCTCAAGGACGGCGAGATCGTCACTGCCGTCACCTTCACAGCACCGGCCAAATGCGGCTACGCCAAGTTCCCCAACCCGGCCTCGCGCTACGCCATGACCGGCGTGTTCGTCGCCAAGGGCAAGGACGGCGTGCGCGCCGCGGTCACCGGCGCCGGCGATGACGGCGTTTTCCGCTCCAAGGAGATCGAGGCGGCACTGGCCAAAAAGTTCGACGCCGCCGCGCTTGAGGGTGTCGCGGTGTCGTCGCGCGACCTGATGAGCGATATCCACGCCTCGGCCGAATACCGCGCCAATCTGGTCGTGGTGATGGCCAAGCGCGCGGTTGCCGCCGCCAACGCCTGAACGGCGTCGCGACGACAACGGCAGCATCCGTGTCGATACCCCCGCCGCGTGCGGGGGTATTTTTTTGCCGGGTGTTCCGGGTCACGGATTGGCAAGCATGAATGATCCTTGCCAGTGGACAGCGGGCGGCAAAACCGCCTAATTCGACCGGTCGTCCGATTTCCGTTCCCCAGGCCGGAGTAAGTCCATGGTTCGCCTGTGCCGGCAGCTCGCCGCTGCCCTTCTTGCCTCGTCGGTTGCCGGTTTTGCCGCCACTCCGGCCGCGGCCGGTCCGCTCCTCGACGAGACGGTTTCGTTCGCAGCCGAGATCTTCTTTCTCGATGTCGACGTGCCCGGCGTCGTCGTCGCGGCCGTCAAGGATGGCGAGACGACGGTGGTCGGGCTTGGCGAGACCCGCAAGGGCAATGGCCGGACGCCGACCGGCGACACGGTGCTGCGCATCGGCTCGATCACCAAGGCCTTCGCCGGCGCGATGCTGGCCCATGCGGTCGCCGCCGGCGAGGCCGGCTTCACCGATCCGGTCGCGCCGCTTCTGCCCGACTCGCTCGGCGCGGCGGCGGCCAAGCGTCAGCCGATCCGGCTGATCGATCTTGCCACCCATGCCGGCGGCCTGCCGCGCGAGGTGCCGCGCGCGCCGGGGCCGGACGGCGATCCGTTTTCCACCATCACCGACGATGCCTTCGCGACCTGGCTCGACGGCAACGACTTGCTGTTCCGGCCGGGCAGCGCCGTGCTCTACTCCAATTTCGGCTTCGACCTTCTGTCGGCGGCGCTGGCTGGTGCAGGCAAGAAACCCTATCCGCAACTGCTCGCCGAGCGCGTCACCGGCCCGCTGGGTATGGTTGACACGCGCTTCGAGCTCGCCGGCGACATGGCCGAACGGCTGATGAGCGGTCACGGTTTCGATGGCGCGCCGCTGCCGGACGTGCCCTCGGGCGCCGTGATTACCGGGTCGGGCGGCCTGCGCAGCACCGCCAACGACATGCTGCGCTGGCTGCAATGGCATCTCGACGACACCGCCGATGGGATAGCGCGCGAGGCGCGGTTCCTCGACCACGCCGTCTATCTCAGGCGCGACGGGCTGGCGACGGTCGTGGGGATGGACGAATCCGGCCGCATGGATGGCATGGGGCTTGGCTGGGTGGCGATGAACGCGACCGCACAACGCCCGTTCGTGCTGCAAAAGGCCGGTGCGCTGCAGGGGCAGATGTCTTATCTGGCCTTTGCGCCGGAAAAACAGGTCGGCATTTTCGTGAGCATGAACAAGTTCGATTTTTCCGCCGCCTATGCGATGGCCGCCTTCGCCAACCAGTTGCTGGTCGAGTTGGCCGGTGATTGACATATGCGGCGGCAACGCTGCGCAAGCGGGCGAGGGCGCTGGCAGCGCCGCTTGCCGGTGTTGGCCCATTTTGCCGTGCCGCCGGGATGTTTAACCTTAAACGATGACCAAAGACCGTCCTCTTCTCGGCATCGCGCTGATGACCGGCTTTTGCGCGCTGGCGCCGCTGGCCGATTCGATCGCCAAGATCCTCGGCGACACGATCCCGCTGATCCAGCTCCTGCTCGTGCGCTTCGCCTTCCAGGGCCTGCTGTTGTTGCCCTGGGTCGGCTGGCGGACGATCCGGCTGGCGCTGTCGCGCCGCTTCCTGTGGCTGACCGGATTGCGCACGCTGTTCCACATGATCGGCATCGGGGCGATGTTCGCCTCGCTGCGCTACCTGCCGCTGGCCGATGCGATCGCGATCGCCTTCGTCATGCCCTTCATCATGCTGTTGCTCGGCAAGCTGGTGCTCAAGGAGGAGGTCGGCCCGCGCCGACTGGCGGCCTGCGCCGTCGGATTCGCCGGCACGCTGCTGGTCATCCAGCCCAGCTTCCAGGATGTCGGCTGGCCCGCCCTGCTGCCGCTTGTGGTGGCGGTCGCGTTTTCGTTCTTCATGCTGGTGACGCGCCAGCTCGCCCGCGAAAGCGACCCGATCGCGCTGCAGGCGGTCAGCGGCCTGATGGCGAGCGCGGTGCTCGTGGTCGCGGTCGCCATAGGCTGGCGGTTCGCGGTTCCGCAACTGACGATGATTGCGCCAGAGGCGAACGAGATCGCGCTTCTGGTCACGATCGGCGTTTTGGGCACGTTCGCCCATCTGCTGATGACCTGGTCGCTGCGCTACGCGCCCGCGTCGACGCTGGCGCCGATGCAATATCTCGAAATTCCGTTCGCCACGATCATCGGCTGGGTGATCTTCCGCGACCTGCCGGACGGACTGGCGGCGCTGGGGATCGCGATCACCATCGCCGCCGGGCTCTATATCGTCGTGAGGGAGCGTCGCCTGGCGCGCGCGCAGAAAGCCGTGGCGCCGGCGGCGGAATAGAAGGGCCGGACCTGAAAGACCGCTCTACGCCTCCAGCGCGTCGACCAGCCGCTCGGCGCCGTCGCGGAACGGATCGACGGTCGGCAGTCCCATCCGGCTTTCGATCGCAGACAGGCACTCGGCCGCTTCTTCCGGGCTCAAGGCGGCGGTATTGACCGAAATTCCGGTCACGCGGACCTCGGGATTGACGATCCGAGCGACCGACAGCGAAAGTTCGCGCAAATCTTCCAGCGACGGCAGCCCGTAATGGGGCAGGCCGCGCATATGGGTGCGGGTCGGTTCGTGGCACAGCACCAGCGCGTCGGGCTGTCCGCCATGGATCAACGCCATCGTCACGCCGGAAAAAGACGGGTGAAACAGGCTGCCCTGGCCCTCGATCAGGTCCCAGTGATCGTCGTCATTGTCCGGGGTCAGCCATTCGACGGCGCCGGCCATGAAGTCGGCCACCACCGCGTCGAGCGGGATGCCGGAGCCGGTGATCAGGATGCCGGTCTGCCCGGTGGCACGGAACGTCGCCTTCATCGCCCGTTCGCGCATGGTCTTTTCCATGGCGAGCGCGGTGTACATCTTGCCGACCGAGCAATCGGTGCCGACCGCCAGGCAACGCTTGCCCCTGCGTTTCTTGCCGTCGGCGATCGGGTAGGTGTCTTGCGGCACGCGAACGTCGAACAGCCGGGTGCCGGCATCGCGCGCGGCCGCGACGAGTTCGGGAATGTCGGCAAGCTGATTGTGCAGCCCCGAGGCGATGTCCATGCCGGCGCGGCAGGCTTCGATCAGGCTGGCGCGCCAATTCTCGGCGATGACGCCGCCGCGATTGGCCGCGCCGACGATCATCGTTTGGGCACCGGCCGCACGGGCCTCGGCGATGCTCATCTCCGGCAGGCCGAGATCGGCCTTGCAGCCGTCGAGCCGGTGCTGGGCGAGCGCGAATTCGGGCCGCCAGTCCTTGACGCCCTGGGCCACCTTGGCCGCGAGCGGATCCGGCGCGTCGCCGAGAAAGAGCAGGTAAGGTGTCTTGAGCATGGGCGTCGCAACGTTTTTTGAAAATCAGTGCCGGAACGGCCCGCGATAGAGCCGCAAGCCGGCCGGCAATGTCAAGCATGCGTTTTATCCGCCGCTGATCGCGGTGAGGATGTGGACCTGGGCGCCCGGTTCGAGTGTCGCCTCGAGCCCGCAGCGCTCGCCGTCGACGAACACGTTCATATGCCGGCGTATCGCCGGCCGCGTGTCGCAGATGCGGTCGCGCATGCCCGGCCAGCGCCGGTCGAGCGCGTCGATCAGGCCGCGCACGCTGTCGGCCTCCACCTCGAGGTGGCGCGGCGCGCCCGGAAACAGGTCGGCCAGCACGCCGGCAAGGGTCACCCGTACCGGTTTTGGTTGCGTCATCGGCAAAGTCCCTTCAGGCGGGTGAGGCGGAGGACCGGGTTTCGCCCCTAACCGTCGAGCACCATCGTTTCCACCGAGAGGATCGCCGGCAGGTGCTGGGCGATCGTCTGCCAGCTTTCGCCCTCGTCGGCGCTGGCAAACAGCGCGCCGCCGCTGGTGCCGAAATAGACGCCGGCCGGATCGAGCCGGTCGCTCGCCATCGCCTGGCGCAGGACGCCGAAATAGGCGTTTTCCTGCGGCAGCCCGCGGCGCAGGTCCTGCCAGCTCTTGCCGCCGTCGCGTGTGCGCCAGACCGCGGCCCTGGCGTCGGGCACGTAGCGGCCGGCCGAATCGCCGTTGAGCGGCAGCAGGAACAGCGTGTCGGGCTGCCTGGGATGCGCGGCGGCGGGAAAGCCGAACGAGGAGGGCAGGCCGTCCTCGATACTGTGCCAGTTTCGTCCGCCATCGTCGCTGCGATACATGCCGCAATGGTTTTGCTGATAGAGCCGGTCGGGCATGCCGGGCGCCATCACCAGGCAGTGCACGCATTGGCCGAATTCGGGATAGTTCTGGCCCTCGGGCAGGAAATCGGCGCGCGTGCCCAGATTGCGCGGCTCCCAGCTATCGCCGCCATCGGCGCTGTAAAACACGCCGGCGGCCGAAATGCCGACCCAGATGCGCCTGGCGTCGGCGGGGTCGAAAACCAGCGAATGCAGGATGAGGCCGGCACCGCCCGGGTTCCATTCCGGCCGGGTTGGATGTTTCTGCAGCCCGTCGAGATGACGCCAGCTTGCGCCGTCGTCCTCGCTCTTGAACAGGCCGGCCGGCTGCACGCCGGCGTAAAGCCCGTCGGGCGCCAGCGCCAGGCTCCAGCCGGCCGCGACCGGCTCCTCGCCCTCGTCGTAGGCGAGCCCGTCGCTGGAATGCGTCCAGCTTGCGCCGAGATCGGGCGATTTCCAGACCGCCGGCCCGAACCATTCATTGCCGCCGGTGCCGTAGATCGTGCCGCTCCGCGGATCGCCGATGACATGGTTCATCGGCCATGTTTCGCAAAAGGGGCCGCGCAAGGTCCAGCCCTGACGGGTCTTGTCGCTTTCGGCGATGAAGACGCCCTTTTTGGTTCCGATCAGAACAACTACCTTAGCGGGCATTGCGCTCCTCCTCGTGCTGCCAGCGATCAGCCGGTGCTGGACAATGCGTTGATATCAACATAATACGGTGACCATGTCAAAACCCGAACCGCTGACCTTCGCCACGACGCTGGAAGTCCGCGACGCCTGCCTTTGTCTCCACGTCCAGCGGGCGGCGCGCGCCTTGGCGCGCCATTTCGACGAGGTGTTGCGCCCATACGGATTGTCGAACGGCCAGTTTTCCCTGCTGATGGCGCTCAACCGGCCCCAGCCGCCGCGCATGAAGGACGTCGCCGCCACGCTGGCCATGGATCGCACCACGTTGACGGCCGCGCTCAAGCCTCTGGAAAGGCGCGGCCTGGCCTCGTCGCAAATCGATCCGGCCGACCGGCGCAACCGCGTGCTTCATCTGACCGAGGCCGGCCGCGCCGCGCTGGCCGCCGCCGTGCCGGCCTGGCGCGCAAGCCACGCCGAGATCGAGGCCAGGCTGCCGGGGCGCGACGCCGACGGTTTGCGCGCCGCCCTGTTGGCTCTGTCATGAGCCGGCTGCGGTGTTGCGGCCGGGCCGGGTTTCAGCCGCGCAGCCTCTCCCGCCAGGCGATGGCGACCGCGCCGGTTACGATTAGCACCGAGCCGGCCAGGCTGTAGATGCCGGGCTTTTCGCCAAAAACGGCGAAATCGTAGAGGCCGGCGAAGACGAGGGTGGTATAGAACAGCGGGACGATGAAGCTGGCGTCGCCGCGCCGCAGCGCTTCGAGGAAAAGCGCCTGGGCGGCGACCATCGCAATCCCGATCGCGGCAAGCAGCGCCCATTGCGACGCGCTCGGCTGGCGCCACACGAACCCCGCCGCCGCGACCGACAGCACGGTGCCGAGGAAATTGCCGACCACGAGGATGCGCAGCGTCGGTTCGCGATTGGTCAGCTTTTTGACCAGCACGACTTCGAGCCCGATGAAAAGCGCCGCCGCCAGCGCGATCAGCGCCGCTGGCTGGAAGGCGTCGCTGCCCGGATTGGTCAGCACGAGCGCGCCGGCGAGCGCGATCGTCGCCGCGCCCCAGCGCCAGCGACCGACGGACTCGCCGAGGAGCGGGATCGCCAGCACCATCGCCACGATCGGGTTCAGGAAGCTGATCGCCGTGGCGTCGGCAAGCCGCATCAACGCCGAGGCGGCGAACAGGCAGGTAACGCCGGACCATCCGGCCGCCACCCGTGCCAGATGGTTGCCCCATGCGGTGCCGGCAAAGCGCGGGCGGCGCCATAGGATGATCGGCACCAGCGCGAGCAAGGCGAAGAAATAGCGGCCTGCCGAAACCTGCAGCGGGTGGATCGGCGCGCCGTCCAACGCGCGGCCGAGCATTTTGGCGAACAAGGTGGTGCCGGCGACCAGCGCGCAGGCAAGCACCATCATCCCGACGGCGGCGGCGACGTCTCCGGCGCGCCGCGTCCGGTTCACACGGCCAGTCTGGTCTTGGCGGCCTCGTATTCCTGCGCGAGGCGATCGACGAGTTCGCCCGCGCCGACGATGTCGGTGACGGCGCCGATGCCCTGGCCGCAGCCCCAAATCTGTTTCCAGGCCTTGGTTTCGCGGCTGTCGAAATTCATCTTCGACGGATCGGAGACCGGCAGGTTGGCCGGGTCGAGCCCCTGGGCCTCGATCGAGCCCTTGAGGTAGTTGCCGTGCACGCCGGTGAACAGGTTGGAATAGACGATGTCGGCGGCCCTGGAGTCGACGATCATCTGCTTGTAGTCCTCCACGGCCCGCGCCTCGTGGGTGGCGATGAAAGGCGAGCCGATATAGGCCATGTCGGCGCCCATCGCCTGTGCCGCCAGGATCGCACCGCCATTGGCGATCGCCCCCGACAGCAGCAGCGGCCCGTCGAACCATTGCCGGATTTCCTGGACCAGCGCGAAGGGCGACAGCGTGCCGGCATGGCCGCCCGCGCCGGCGGCGACCGCGATCAGCCCGTCCGCGCCCTTTTCGATCGCCTTGCGCGCGTGCCGGTCATGGATGATGTCGTGCAGCACGATGCCACCGTAGGAGTGGACGGCCTGGTTGACCTCCTCGACCGCACCGAGCGAGGTGATGACGATCGGCACCTTGTGTTCGACGCAGGCCCGCAAATCGTGATCGAGGCGCGAATTGGATTTATGCACGATCTGGTTGACGGCGAACGGCGCCGCCGGCCGGTCGGGATGCTTGGCGTCATGGTCGGCAAGCGTCTCGGTGATTTCGGCCAGCCAGTCGTGCAGTTGGGCCTCGGGACGGGCGTTGAGGGCGGGAAAAGCACCGACGATGCCGGCCTTGCACTGCGCCAGCACGAGCGGCGGGTGCGAGATGATGAACAGCGGCGACCCGACCACCGGAATCCTGAGGTTTTTCTTCAAAATGTCCGGCAGCGCCATGCGCACCTCCCGCGTCGGCTTGATTGACGTTTCCGTAAACGTCGCTTTTCTAGCAGATGCCGTCGGGCAGGCAACCGGGAATCTCGTTCGCCCGGCCCGGCTCCGTTCGCCGGGTGGCGATTTGCGGACCGACTGTTGCCGTAGGGGCATCATCGTCCGGAATCGTCGCCCGTGCCGTTCCGCGCCGGTCGGGTTTGGTTGATTGACGGCGGCACTGCCGCTAACGGTTACGAAAGGCGCAATGGGAATGATGCATTGAACCCGATTGAAAAGGCGATCAGGAACGCCCTCGACAAGGGCGATGCCGGTGACCGCGCTTTTCGCGAAAAGGTCTACCGATCCGTTCATGCCGCGCTCGAAAGAACGCTGCAGGCAAATCCCGACGTCACGCCGGACATTCTGCGCCAGCGCCGCCAGGCGCTGAAGACGGCGATCAGCGCCATCGAAACCGAATTCATTCCCGCCGTGGCGCCGCCCACCGCCGCTGACGGGCGGCCCGGCCCGGGCGACGAAGACCCGGCGGATGCGGCGCCGGCGGTGGATGCGGGGCCGCGCGAGCCGGCCGCGAGCAAGGCGCCGGGTGTGGAACTCGACGTCGCGGAAAAGCACGCGCCGGCGGCGCCGGCGGTGGAGATTGAAACCCCGCGCTCCCCGGCAGCGGCCGACGTCCCCGCCGCCGGGCCGCGCCGGGCGCGCGCGGCCGAGCGGCGCGAGCCGGCTTTCGAGACGGGCGGCGAAACCGTTGCCGTCAAACGCGACGAGAACGGCGATTTGCGCGCCGAAACCCGGCCCGCGCCGCGGCGCCGTCGCGGACGGCTGTTTGCCGGGCTGTTTCTGGCCGCGACCGTCGTGGCCGCGGTCGGCATCGGTGTGTGGTGGGTGTCCGAACAGGGTCTGCTGCGTTCGCCCGAGGAGCGCGACACGTCCGTGCCCAACCCGCCCAAGACGCTCGAGGAAGAGGAATTCCAACCGGCCGACCCGCCAAGGCTTGGAAGCGAGCCGAGCGAAGAGCGGAACTGGATCACGATCTTTTCCCCGGATAATCCGGGCGCGGTGGTGACGCCCGCCGGGGCGAGCGCGGAGGTGGTCGACTCCGATGGCGAGCCGGCGCTGCGGATCCGCGGCGAGGGTGCCGACACGCCGGTCCTGTTCGATGTCGGCCAGGGCGTGCTGCAGCAGATCGCCGGCCGGCGCGCTTTGTTCGACATTGTCGCGCGGTCCGAGGAGGGCGAGGAGACCCAGGTTTCCGTTACCTGCAATTTCGGCGAATTGGGCGATTGCGGCCGCAACCGCTACAGCGTCGTGCCGACGCGTTCGGACTACCTGTTCGACCTCGCCATGCCGGACGCGGCGCCGGGAGCCGCTGGCACGATCGCCATCGTGCCCGACGTCGACGCCGGCGCCAAGGCGATCGAGATTTTCGAGATCCGCGTGTCGGTTGCGCAATAGCCGGCCTACCGGTCGAGCAGCGCCTGAAGGGTTTCGAGCCTGTCGGCCTCGGCCGCCGGCTTGTCCCAGCGTAGACGCGCAATGCGCGGAAAGCGCATGGCGAGACCCGAGCGATGCCGCTTCGAACGGTTGAGGCCCTCGAAGGCGATTTCCAGCACCAGCCCGTGCCCGGGTTCGGCCCGCACCGCCCTGACCGGGCCGTAGCGCTCGACCGTGTTGTCGCGCACGAACTTGTCGATCTGTCGCAGTTCGTCGTCGGTGAAGCCGAAATAGGCCTTGCCGACCGGGACAAGCTCGGGCGCCTCCGGCGGGCCGGTCCACACCCCGAACGTGTAGTCCGAATAGTAGCTCGACCGTTTGCCGTGTCCGCGCTGGGCGTACATCAGCACCGCGTCGACGGTGAAGGGATCGCGCTTCCACTTGAACCAGGGACCTTTCGGCCGGCCGGCGACATAGGCTGCGTCCCAGCGCTTGAGCATGACGCCTTCGATCACCGGGTGTGGCGGCGCGCGCCGCAACGCCTCGAGCGCGCTCCAGTTCTCGAACCCGACCAGCGGCGACAGGTCGAATTTCGGCGAGGCGAGCGTGCCGACAAAATCTTCCAGCCTTTTGCGTCGTTCGCGAAAGGGTTTGTCGCGCAGCGTCTCGCCCTCGATCTGCAACAAATCGTAGCAGCGGATGAAGGCCGGATAGGTCTCCAGCGTGCGGGCCGAAACCGTCTTGCGGTTGAGCCGCTGCTGCAGGTCGGAAAAGCTGCCGGTCTCGCCGTCGGGTCGGCCGACCAGCAATTCGCCATCGAGTGCGGACTCGAAATCCAGACGGTCGATTATGTCGGGAAAGGCGGCGGAGATGTCGTCGCCGGTGCGCGAGTAGAGCCGGGCGCGGCCCCGTTCCGCCACCGCCTGCACGCGGATGCCGTCCCATTTCCATTCGGCCGCATAGTCGTCGGGGTCGAGGGTCTCCAGATCGCGATCGCCGAGCGGACTGGCGAGCATGACCGGCTTGAACAGCGCCGGCGCGGTCGCCGGCGGCCGTTCCGCGCGCCCTTCGAGCCAGGCGAACAGGCTAAGATAAGGCGGTTCCAGCCCGTGCCACAATTCCTCGATCTGGGCGATGTCGACGCCGCCCATCGCGGCCAGCGCCTGTTTTGCGCTGCGCGCCGATACCCCGATCCTGAGGCCGCCGGTGGCGAGCTTGATCAGCGCAAAGCGGGAAGAGGCGTCGAGCCGGTCGAGCAGGCTGGCCACGACGGCGGCGCCGCGCACGCGTCCAGCCGCCATCAACGCCTCGATCGCCTCGCTAAGCCGGGGCGACGGGCCGTCGGGCGGCTCGTCCGGTGCCGGCCACACCAGCGAAACCGTTTCGGCGAGATCGCCGACATAATCGTAGGAATAGGCAAACAGCACCGGGTCCATACGCTCGCCGACCAGGGTGCGCAGCATGGCCGGTTTGACGCCGGGTATGTCGAGGTCGCCGGTCAGCGCTGCCAGCGCCAGGCCGCGATCTGGGTCCGGCGTCGTTGAGAAATAATCGACCAGCAGCCTGAGCTTGGCGTTGCGCGACGGCGTCAGCACGAGCCGGTCGAGCAGTTCGGCGAAGCGGTCCATCAGTCGCCCTCGTCCTCGTAGCCGACGAGGTGGAGCGGCCGGGCCTTGATGCCGTTGAGTTCGCACCAGCGCACCAGGGCCTCCTCGCGGCCATGCGTGACCCACACCTCGCCGGCGCCGGTCTCGCCGATGGTGGCGACCAGTTCGTCCCAGTCGGCATGGTCCGACACGATCAGCGGCAGCTCGACGCCACGCTGTCTGGCGCGTTGGCGGATAAGCATCCAGCCGGACGCAAAGGCCGACACGGGGTCGGGGAAGCGCCGCGCCCAGCGCTCGGCGAAGGCGGCCGGTGGACCGATCACCACCGCGCCGGCGAAGCGGTCGCGCTGGCCGTCGTCGACGGTCGCCGGCGCAAGCGGACCGAGCGCGATGCCGCGGCTTTCGTAATAGGCGCACAGTTTTTCCAGCGCGCCGTGAATGTGGATGGGGCCGTCATGGCCGGCGGCGCGCAAAAGCGCGATCACGCGCTGCGCCTTGCCGAGCGAATAGGCGCCGACCAGATGGGCGCGCTCGGGAAACTGGGCCACCGACCTGATCAGCCTGGCGATTTCGCCGCGGTCGTCGGGATGGCGGAAAACCGGCAGGGCGAACGTGGCTTCGGTGATGAAGACGTCGCAGGCGACCGGCTCGAAGTCTTGGCAGGTTGGGTCGTGCCGGCGTTTGTAGTCGCCGGAGGCGACGATGCGCAACCCGTCCTTTTCGACTGCGATCTGGGCCGAGCCCAGAACGTGGCCGGCGGGATGAAACGAAACCCGCACCCCGCCAAGCGTCGTCGTCTCGCCCAGCTTGGCGGCCTGGCTGCTGGCGGCGAAATCCGCGCCGTAGCGCAGCGCCATGATATCGAGCGTTTCCCGGGTGGCCAGCACGGCACGGTGACCGGCGCGGGCGTGGTCGGCATGGCCGTGCGTGATCAGCGCGCGCGCAACCGGCCGCACCGGATCGATGAAGAAATCGCCGGCCGGGCAATAAAGCCCCTCGGGGCGCGGATGAAGCAGGTCCGGGGCGCGCATGGGAGCAAGATAGCGCGTTGCCGGCCCGGAGGAACCCCGCGAAAAAATCCTCTTGCCAAAGCGGGAAAGCCGGCGGATAAGCCTCGCCCGCTTTTTGCGGTTTTGGAAAAACCGAATGACCATGCCCTTTTTCTGCTCCGGAGATCGCATCGCCGACCGGCGGGCGGATTATGCCGCTATGTTGTGGGATATGGGCGACAAGCCCGCCGCCATCGATCTGATGGCCGACGCGCTGGCGTTGGCACCGGGCTGGGCGCCGGGTTGGTTCCGGCTCGGCGAGATGCGCGAAGAGGTAGGCGATCTGACCGGCGCGGCCGGAGCCTGGACCGAGGCGCTGCGGCTCGATCCCTCGGACCGCATGGGCGCCAGCCTCAAGCTCTGCCTGATCGGGGCCGCGCAGGGGATCGAGACGGCGCCGGCCGCCTTCGTGGAAACGCTGTTCGACCAATATGCGGACCGTTTCGACATGTCGCTGGTCGAGAAGCTCGGCTACCGGGTGCCCGACCTGATTGCCGGGGCTCTCTCCCGCCTCGGCGCGCGCACCTTCGCGCATGTCGTCGATCTCGGTTGCGGCACCGGCCTGATGGGCGAGAGGCTGCGTGGCCGGGCCAGTTTCCTGGAGGGCAACGACATTTCGCGCGCCATGCTGCGCAAGGCGGAGGCGAAACGGTTCTACGATCGGCTCGACCGCGTCGATCTTTCCGTGATGGAAGCCGGCGCGTGCCGGGCGGATCTCGTCGTCGCCGCCGACGTGCTGATCTATCTCGGCGCGCTGGACCGGATCGTGTCGGTGGTCGCGGGCATGGTGAAGCCGAACGGGCTGTTCGCCTTCTCGGTCGAACTCCACGATGGCCCGGAGCCGATGATGTTGCGGCCGTCGCGGCGTTTCGCGCATGCCCCGCATCATCTTCGGGCGTTGTTGACGCGCAGCGGTTTCGAGCTCGTTTTCATAGAGGAGACGGAACTGCGCCGCGATCGCGGCGAAGCCGTCGCCGGCCTGATCCTCGTCGCGCGCCGCACCGTCTCGGTCGGCGCCGTAGAACGGCTCGACGATCCCCACGCCGTCGGGCCCGCCCGCCCGGTGGCGCGATAGCGGCTTGGCGGCCAGTTCGTTCTGGTTTAGTTCTGGCGTGTGAGCGAGCAAATCAGCCTTTTCGACGGCGAGACAGCCGCGCGCCTGCCCGAGCCCTTCCTGCGCTGGTTCGCCGAGCGGGGCTGGTCGCCGCGTGCGCATCAGATCGAGCTCTTGGCCCGCGCCCAGCGCGGCGCCTCGGTGCTGTTGATCGCGCCCACCGGCGCGGGCAAGACGCTGGCCGGGTTTCTGCCCAGCCTGACCGGGCTCGCCGCCCGCGCACCGCGCAAACCCGGCCAGGCCTTCCGCGGCGTGCATACGCTCTACATCTCACCGCTCAAGGCGCTCGCCGTCGACATCGAACGCAATCTGGGTAAGCCGGTCGCCGAGATGGGCCTGCCGATCGCCATCGAGACGCGCACCGGCGACACGCCCACCCACAAGCGGCAGCGTCAGAAACACGTCCCGCCGGACATCCTCCTGACGACGCCCGAGCAACTGGCGCTTTTGATCGCGTCCGCGGACGCCGAACGGTTTTTCGCCGGACTGCGTTATGTCGTGTTCGACGAGCTGCATTCGCTGGTCGTCTCCAAGCGCGGCCATCTCTTGTCGCTTGGGCTGGCGCGGCTGCGCCGGCTCGCTCCGGACCTGCAGACAATCGGCCTGTCGGCGACGGTCGCCGATCCAGACGCGCTCAGGCGCTGGCTGGTGCCGCAGCACCCACCCGGCCGCATGGCCGACCGCATCGCGGTCGAGGGCGGAGCCAAGCCTGAGATCACCATTCTCGCCTCCGACGAGCGCGTGCCCTGGGCCGGCCACTCGGCGCGCTATGCCGTGCCCGAGCTTTACCAGGCGATCCGCCGTCACAACACCACGCTGTTGTTCGTCAACACGCGCAGCCAGGCCGAAATCCTGTTTCAGGAATTGTGGCGCGTGAACGAGGACGGCCTGCCGATCGCGCTGCATCACGGATCGCTCGACGTCGGCCAGCGCCGCAAGGTCGAAAAGGCGATGGCAGACAACGCCCTGCGCGCCATCGTCGCTACCTCCACCCTCGATCTCGGCATCGATTGGGGCGACGTCGACCTGGTCGTGCATGTCGGCGCGCCCAAGGGCGCCAGCCGGCTCGCCCAGCGCATCGGCCGCTCCAATCACCGCATGGACGAGCCGAGCCGCGCCATACTCGTCCCGGCCAACCGTTTCGAGGTGATGGAATGCCGCGCCGCGCTCGAGGCCAATTATATCGGCGCCCAGGATACGCCCGCTTTGCTCGACGGCACGCTCGACGTGCTTGCCCAGCACGTGCTGGGCGCGGCCTGCGCGGCGCCGTTTTCGGCCGACGCGCTGTTCGACGAGATCCGCACCGCCGCGCCCTATGCCGCGCTCGACCGCGCCACGTTCGACAAGGTGGTCGATTTCGTCGCCACTGGCGGCTACGCGCTCAAGAGCTACGAGCGCTATGCACGCATCCGCCGGACCAAGGATGGGTTGTGGCGCATCAGCCATCCGCGCGTCGCCCAGCAATACCGGCTGAATGTCGGCACGATCATCGAGGCGCCGATGCTCAATGTGCGCTACGTGCGCGCCGGTCGCGGCACGGCCTCGCGCGGCGGACCGGTGCTCGGCAAGGTCGAGGAATATTTCCTGGAGACGCTGAGCCCCGGCGACACGTTCATGTTTTCCGGCAAGGTGCTGCGTTTCGAGGGCATCCGCGAGAACGAGGCCTATGTGTCGAACGCCGCCGGCAGCGACGCGATGGTTCCTTCCTATGCCGGCGGCAAGTTTCCGCTGTCGAGCTATCTCGCCGATCAGGTGCGCGGCATTATCGCCGATCCGGCGCGCTGGCAGGCCCTGCCGGCGCAGGTTGCCGACTGGCTGCGCCTGCAGCGCGACAAGTCGGTGCTGCCGAAGCGCCGCGACCTGCTGGTGGAAACCTTTCCGCGCGGCGACCGCCATTACATGATCGTCTATCCGTTCGAGGGACGGCTGGCGCACCAGACGCTCAGCATGCTGCTGACGCGCCGGCTGGAGCGCGCCCGCGCCCAGCCGCTCGGCTTCGTCGCCAGCGAGTACGCGCTGGCGATCTGGGGGCTGCGCGACATGGGCGGCATGATCGGGTCGGGACGGCTGTCGCTGGCCGAGCTGTTCGACGAAGACATGCTGGGCGACGACCTCGAAGCCTGGCTGGCCGAGAGCTGGCTGTTGAAACGCACCTTCCGCGCTTGCGCGGTGATCGCCGGCCTGATCGAGAAACGCTATCCCGGCCAGGAGAAATCCGGCCGCCAGGTGACCGTCTCGGCTGATCTGATCTACGACGTCCTGCGCGCCCACGAGCCCGACCATATCCTGCTCAGCGCGACCCGCGCCGATGCCGCCGCCGGGCTGCTCGACATTCACCGGCTCGGCGAAATGCTGTCGCGGATTCGCGGGCGAATCGTGCATAAGCATCTGGAGCGCATCTCGCCGCTCGCCGTGCCGGTGATGCTGGAGATCGGGCGCGAGCCGGTGACGGGCGAGGCCAACGACGTGTTGCTGTCGGAGGTTGCCGGCGATCTAATCGAGGACGCGATGGGACCGACATGAATCTGGCAGCAAGGCCGCAGGACGCGACATCGCTCGCCGATTTGAACGGCGAGGCGGCGATGCTCGATCATCGCGGGGCCTTGTTCTTGCCCGACCACCGCCTGCTGGTGGTCTCCGATCTGCATCTGGAAAAGGGCTCGGCGCTGGCACGGCGCGGCGCGTTGATGCCGCCCTACGATTCGGCCGCCACGCTGGCGCTGCTGAGGGAACTGATCGAGGTCTACCGGCCCGAGATCGTCATCAGCCTGGGAGACAGTTTTCACGACGGCTGGGGCGCCGCGCGCATGCCCGAGCCGTTCCGGGCGCGATTGATGGCATTGATGGACGGCCGCGAGTGGTTCTGGGTCGCGGGCAATCACGATCCGGAGCCGCCCGCCGGCCTGCCCGGATCGACGGTGCGCGAAATCGCCGTCGGTCGCCTGGTCTTTCGCCACGAGCCGAGTCGCGCCGACGCGGCCGGCGAGGTCGCCGGCCATCTCCACCCCGGCGCGCGCATCGTGCGGCGCGGGCGCTCGGTGCGGCGGCGCTGCTTTGCCACTGACGGGCGGCGGCTGGTGATGCCGGCTTTCGGCGCCTTCACCGGCATGCTGAACCTGCGCGAGCGCGTGTTGTGGGGGCTGTTCGAGCCGGCGCGCCTGCACGCCTACATGCTGGGACGCGACCGCGTCTATCCGATCGCAGGCGCCCTGCTGCGGCCCGGATAGGGCCGGGCGCTTCTGGAGTCGTTCTGCTTTTCACGGTTTCACAGACCGGCTCCACCCTATTGTTTTAACGCGTTTCCGAACGGCGAACCGGCGTCCACCTCGCCTGGGAACGCTTCTAGGCCGTGGTCAGAAAGGCGAGGATCATCGCGCCGACGATCACGACGGTCGCGAAAAGGCGGGAACGGGCGAAGCGGGCGGTCGCGCCGCCGTCAGGCGCGGCGACCGCGTTCCAGGCGCCCTGCGCGGCAAAGGCGACCGCAAACAGCGCGAAGCCATAGGGCATGGGAACGAAAAAAAGCGCCCAGCCGACGAACAGTGCCAGGAGGCCGGCCGCCAGATCGCGCGGTGCGGTCGCGACGCCCCCGTCGGCGATGCCCCAGCGCGCCCCGCCGACGAAACACAGGGTCAGCGCCGCATAGGCTTTCAGAAGATCGACGGTCGCGCCGCGCCAGGGGTGGTCGTCGGCAATTCCGGCCAGCCACAGGGCGAGCACGACGAACGGCGCCAGCGCGAGCGCCGACAGGAAGCGGAAACTGCGAAGCGACGGTGCCGGCTGCTGGTCGTCTGGATCGGACATCGCAGGCTCTGGCCTCATGTCGGGCGAACGTCAGTCGCGCCGGAAGATGATGCGCCCCAGCCAGCCGGTGAACACGGCCAGAACGGACGCGAAAATTCCGTAGAACAGGCTGTATTCGTGCGCGAAGCGGAACACGCTCTGCTCGAAGCCGGCTTTGACGATGACGAGCTGGGCGGAGTTTTCCTTGATGAAGATGCCGTTGCGGAACAGGAAGGCGCGCGCCTTGTGGGTGCCTACCGGCACGTTGGGGGCGAGCGTCAGCGTCGCGCGGAACAGGCTCTGCGTGAGGAACTGCACGCCGCCGATGCGCTCCGAATAAAGGCCGGTGGTTTTCTTGAGCTGCCGCAGCGCGGTTTCGAATTCCTTGATGGTGGCCGTGTCGAGGTCCTTGTCGAGCGGTTCGATGTAGATGTTGTCGGCGCCGAGCGCGAGCTGGCGATAGTTGATCGGATCGGTGATGTCCTGGGGAACCCGCGTCGTGGCGACCGAATAGGACACCGGCACGTTCACGAACACCTCGGACTGGGTGTTCATCCACACGCCGAGAATGCGCTGCTTGCGCCTGACCATGACCGGGCGGGCCGGTCCTTCCAGCACGACGATGACGTCGTAGCGGCCCTGCCTGTTGATCAGCGGATCGGCATTGTCGAGCGCGCCGAAGATCGTCAGATCGGCGCCGGAGAAATCCGAGGTGATCGAAATCCTGTCCGTCGACAGGCCGATCTGGATGCTTTCGGCATTCGCCGGCGGTTCCGGGTCGGCACGCGGCACCGGCCCCTGCGCGCGTGCGCAGGCGACCGCCAGGAGGAGCGACAGCACCGTCACGGCGGGAAGGGTCGGGCCGCGCACGCGCATCACAGCGCCCCCAGCGCCGACAGCGAGTAGAGATTGGGCGGACGCACGAACAGATCGTAGGCCAGCCTGAGGGCGACGGCGAGCACCAGCGAGGCAAGCAGGGCGCGCAGCTGCTCGCCGCGCAGCTTCTGCCCCGCCTTGGCGCCGTACTGCGCGCCGGCCACGCCGCCGACCATCAGCGCCATGGCCAGAATGATGTCGACCGTCTGGTTGGTGGTGGCGTGGACGATGGTGGTGTAGGCCGACACGACCACGATCTGGAACAGCGACGTGCCGATGACGACGTTGGTCGGCACCTTCAACAGATAGATCATCGCCGGCACCATGATGAAGCCGCCGCCCACGCCCATGATCGAGGCCAGAAAGCCGATCGCCGCGCCGAGCACCAGGACGGGGATGATGCTGACGAACAGTTTCGAGGCGCGAAAGCGCATCTTCAGCGGCAGACGATGGATCCAGTTGTGCTGACCGGGCCTTTTCAGGCTCGGATTGACCCCGCGCCGTGCGTTACGGATGGCGTTGACGCTTTCCACGAACATCATGCCGCCGACCGTGCCGAGCAGGATGACGTAGAGCAGCGATACGAACAGGTCGAGCTGTCCCATCTGCCGCAGCAGCGAAAACACGTAGATGCCCAGGGTCGAGCCGACGATGCCGCCGGCAAGCAGCACCGTCCCCAGCTTGATGTCCAGCGTGCCGCGCTTGAAATGCGCCAGCGCACCGGAAAAGGATGAGGCCACGACCTGATTGGCGCCGGTGGCGACCGCGATCGCGGGGGGGATGTTGTAAAAGATCAGAAGCGGCGTGATCAGAAACCCGCCGCCGACGCCGAACAGACCGGACAAGAAGCCCACCGCCGCGCCCATCGCCAGGAGCACGAAGATATTGACTGACATTTCAGCGATGGGGAGATAGATGCCCACGCGACGAACTCGACCGATCTACCTGAGACAAGAGCCTGATTTGGCTCTTACATTATCGTAGGAAGCTTAAGGTGTTCTTGCGCCGACATTGAGGCCATGTCAAACGCCGCGCCGGCCGAAACGGCAAATCGTGCCGTCTTGGGAGACGGCACGAGCCTGGAGGCGTTTCGATGGCGCCGAAAACGGCCGGACGATCGGGCGGCTCAGTCCTGCTCGAGCAGCGAGCGCACCAGCGCCTCGTTGATCTGCCCGGTCGGCTCCATGCCCTGTTCGGCCTGGTAGGCGGCGATTGCGCTCTGTGTTTTGGCGCCCATGATCCCGTCCGCCGGACCGGCGTTGAAACCGCGCTTGTTGAGGATGTCCTGGACCGCGCGGATCGCCTGCTTGACGTCGACGGCGGCGGTGACAGTCTCGCTCTCGCGCCAGGATTCGGGGATGTCGACCGTATTGGCCTCCTCGACGACCGGCTTGGGCTTCCACAATTCGGTCGCAGCGCGCGCCTTGGCGAGCTGCTCCGGCCGCAGCGCCTTGGCGACTTCGTCGCGCTTGACCGCGGCGTCCTTGTCGCCGGCCTCCGCGACGAGCGCGAACCATTTGTAGGATTCTTCCAGGCTCTGCGGCACGCCGAGTCCCTTGGCGGCCAGGATGCCGAGGTTGAACTGGCTGTCCTTGACGCCGAGTTCGGCCGCTTTCATGAACCAGCGCGCCGCCGAATCGTTGTCGCGCGGCCCGTCGCCGCCCATGGCGAACAGCACCGCCAGATTGTGCATGGCGCTGGCATTGCCCTGGTCGGCGGCCAACTGGTACCAGGTCTTGGCCTTGGCGAGGTCGCGCGCCACGCCGACGCCTTTTTCGTAAAGATTGCCGATCCGGTATTGCGCCGGCGCCAATCCCAGCTCCGCCGAACGCTCGTACCACTGCGCGGCCTGCGCCATGTCGGTGTCGGTGCCGCGGCCCTGCTGGTAACGGTTGCCGATTTCGAACATGGCGCGCGGATCGCCGTCCTGCGCGGCCTCGCGCAGCGGCAGCGGTCCTGCCTCGTCCGGTATCGGCGCGGCGCGCGTGGCCGCCGCATCACTCGGCTCCGCAACCGGCTCGGCCGCGATTTCGGCGTCGTCCGCCATTGTCGGCTCGGGCCGCGCCATGTCCGTGTCCGGCGCCGGCGCGTCGATTTCGGCATCTTCCGCGGTTCGCGCCTCCGCTTCGGCGTCCGCCGCCTGCGCCATGTCGGCCGGCTCGCCGATCATGCGCACGGGCTCGGTCCGGGTCTCGTCCACCGGGGTCTCTTCGGCGTCGAGCATCGGCGCGCTGGCGATCAAGGGTTGCTCGACGGGCGCCTCGATGTCGCCGCCCGCGATGTCCTGCGATCCGCCGATAAAGGCCTTGCCGAGCTGCAGGCCGGCCAGCGCCATCATGATCGCCGCCGCCGCCATCAGGATCGGCTTGCGCTTGGCGCGCAGGAACTCGCCGGGGCTCAACTTGCGCGATTTCTTGCCCTTGTCGGAGCCGCGCTTGAAGGAATCGGCCTCGGCGGCGGCCGCTTGGGCGGCGCGCCGGGCGGCGGCGATGAAATCGGCCTTGGCAGCGCCGGGGTCGCCGCCGGACGCCGCCGCCTGGGCCCGTTCGGTCCTGACGCGTTTCATGATCGCGTTCAGGTTGGGCGCGCCCGAGCCGGGTTCGAGCGGACGATCCACGGCTTCGGGGTCGACGGGCTCGGTCGTTTCCGGCGCCGCCGACAGGCTCGGCTCGGCCTTGTCCTTGCGCGGCGTGTCGGGCTTGTCGGTGCCCCTCTTGCTTGTCAGCGCGCGCGCCAACCCGCCCAGCATCGATGTCTTGACCGGTTCGGGGGCGGCCGTGTCGGCGTCAACCGCGCTGAGCGCCGCCTTTGCGGCAGCGGCGGCGGCCTCTGCCGGCGAGCGGCTGCCGACAGGCGGTTCGGGGGTGAAATCGCCGGCAAGGGCGGGCTCGGGCAGCCTCGGCTCCAGGGCCGGTCCGACGTCTTCGGGCGCGATCGACGGGGCGCTTGCCACTGGAATCTTGGCCTTATCGGCCGGCTGGCTTTGCCTGGTTTCCAGAGTGCCGAGCCGGTCGACCACTTTCAAAAGCGTGTCGTGGATGGCCTCGAAGGTGCGCGAGTTGCGTTCGTCGGATTTGCGCATCAAGCCTTCAAGGGCCTTCAGGTCACCGGCAAGCAGGGTCGCGTCTTCGTCGGCGATGCCGGCCGTATCGAGCGAACGCACGGCGTTTTCGGCCGCTTCGCGCGCCGCGGCGACGATCATGTCGCGCTGCTCGCTCAAGGAGCGTTCGATGTCGTCGAGGCGTGGCGACAGCGTTCCGAGATCGTCGCTCGGCTTCGTCGGCCGGGACAGATGCGCGGTCAGATCGGCAACCTGGCTTTCCAGGCTGCGAATGAGATCGGAATCGATGTCGGAGCTGCGCTGGCTCGACAGGTCGAGGCGTTCGGAGATTTCCGTCAGCCGGCGTTCCAGGTCGGCCGCTAGTTGCGGCTGCACAGCGGTCTGGCTGTCGATACGGTCGCTCAGGTCGGCGAACTTCTCGTCGAGGGCGCGCAGCAATTCGGGATCGGCGGCCGGCGCTACCGCGCCCTGGTCGGCCATCTGCGCGTGCAGGTCCTCCAACCGACGGTCGAACTCCCTGAACAGCGCCTTGCTCTCGGCCTGCGAGTGGCCCTGCCGCTCCTCGATGAACGCCGCCATTTCCGACAGGCGCCGCTCCAGGCTGTCGACGATATCCTGCGCGCCGGCCTGGCCGCCGCCACGGTCCAGCTTAGCGGCGATGTTGGCGACCTGGGCAGTCAGGTGCTCGATCGCCTGTTCGGGCATCGCGACGCGGCCGGCAAGGTCCTCCACGCGCCTGGACAGCACGTCCATGCGCTGCAGCAGCTTGTCGCCGGGTGCTTCGCTGGCGACATCCTCAAGCAGTTCGGCGAGCGCGGAGATCCGCGCCTCGATACGATCCAGGGGCGCGTGGTCGACGGACGGGCTGCCGGCCGATGCCGCGATCGCGCGCGAAATCTCGTCGAGCCGGTCCTCGAGCTTGTCGATCAGGCCGGAATCGGGCTGCCCGGTCTGGGCGGCGAAATGTTCCAGTGCCGTGGCGAGCGAACGCACCTTGTCTTCCAGCGAGTGCAGCGACATCGAATCGGGCAGGTTGCCGACCGCCGCGCTGATCTGCTCGAGCCGGTCGGACAGGGCGCGGATTTCGGGATCGGGCACGCCGCCGGCCGCGCGGTCCTGCAATTTCTTCCATCGACGGTCGAGCGACCGGACCGTGTCCTCGCGCGCCAGTTCCGAGAGCGATTGGCGCACCTGCTCCAGCTCAAGCCGCAGCAGGCCGATGCCGCGGTCGTCGCTGCGTTCGGCGAGCGACTGGATCGTTTCGGACAGGCGTTCCAGCTCGGCATGCAGAGCCTGTCCGTCGGCGTGCGGGCCGCGCTGGGCGGCGACGCCGTCGATCTTGCGGCGCAGCGCGCTAAATTCCTGGCTCAGGTCGCTGGCGATCTGCTCATGCAGTTCCCGGCGCAGCGCCTTCAGGTCGCCGGTCAGGGCCCGGTGCGCGCCGTCGTCGCGATGATCGTCCTCGAACCGTGCCTGCGACCGCTCCCAGGGATAGGGCCGTACCGGGTCGTTGCCGCCCGCCGGGCGTTGGCGGCGGGGTTCGTCGCCGGAAAAGGTCCGTTCCAGCGACGTTCCGGAGGCCAGACGCCGGTCCCGGCGCGAACGCGCGTCGATGCCTTCGGTCTGCGGGCCGCGTTCGGCCGCGCCGCTGCGCGGCATGCCGAAGCGGCTCTCGAGATCGTCGAGTGTTTGATTGAGGTCCTCGATCGACGTGCGAGGCCGCCTTTGGCGCCCGACATTGAGGGACTCGAGATAGGAACGATGGCTGCTCATCAAGACGTCCGTTCGAGTTCGGCGTCACGGGCGGGTGCCCGTGTCATGACAGGGTGCACCAACGGGCTGGACACAAGGCCTGGCCGCTTGCGGGCCGTCTGCGCGGGCAATGTGCCTTCAACCCCGGTGCGCATCGCCGTGAATAACGCGAAACAGAATAACCACGGAAAATCGACAGCCGAACAATTCCCCACACGTGGTAAACAAGGCGTTAACCAAGCTTACCAAAGTGCTGACCGGCCCCTGATTTGCCGGCAATGCGGGCGCTCCGGTCGTGGATTGAAACAGTTTGTCGTCAAACTTGAGTTGAAATTCCGCATCGGCGTATTAGGTGCACTGCACAATCGGGTCGTCGATGTCGTGATTCGCGACCGTACGGCCGAACCAGCGATAGACCTGACAGGACCGTTCGGCGCGCGATGCGTTTGACGCCGTCGCCGCTGACACGCTTTTTTGGAACCATTGAATGATGAAGACTGTCTCAGCCATCGAAGCGATGGCCAACGCCGCCGAGGCGTTCGCCGAACCCCGGGACGGCTACGCGCGGATCGGCGATCTCGCCAAGACATTCGGCGTGTCGTTGCGCACACTGCGTTTCTACGAGGACAAGGGCTTGCTGAGCCCGCGTCGAGACGGCAGCGTGCGGCTTTATTCGCGGCGCGAAAGCGCGCGTCTGAAGCTGATCCTGCTCGGCCGCCAGGTCGGCTTCTCGCTGCGCGAGATCAAACAGATGCTCGATCTCCACGATCCCTCGGGCAGCAATGTGAAGCAGCTCAGGGTGACGCTGGAAAAGTCGGAAAAGCAGCTCGCACGCCTTCACAGGCAGCGCGCGGCGATCAGCGAGGCGATCGACCAGCTCGAGACCGCCGCCGACGTCGTCCGCGACAGGCTCGCGCAGCGCGCCGTCGCGGCCGCCGCCTCGTAAGGCGCGCGCGAGCACATTTCGACGTGGCAGCAAAAATTGACGTTTACGCAAACGTCAAAATTTGATACGGCTTGTCTCCGAAATCGGTGCCGCGCGCCGGCCTGTCGGCGCGCGGTCAGCTTTTGCCGGAGGAAATCATGCCGACCTATCGCGCGCCCGTCGAAGACACGCTGTTCGTTCTGAAGGATGTGCTCGGTTACGAGCGCTATTCCAATCTTCCCGGATTTTCCGACGCCACGCCTGACGTTCTCGAGGCGATCCTCGCCGAGGGCGCCAAGCTGGCCGAAAACGTTATGCATCCGCTGAACCGTGTCGGCGACGAACAGGGCTGCGTGCGCGCCGAGGACGGCTCGGTCAAGACGCCGGAGGGCTTCAAGGACGCCTACGACCAGTATCGCGAGGGCGGCTGGATGGGCCTGGCCACGCCGGCCGATTATGGCGGCCAGGGCCTGCCCTACACGGTGCATTCGGCCGTCGGCGAATATATGTCGTCGGCCAATATGGCGCTGATGATGTATCCGGGCCTCACCCAGGGCGCCATCGCCGCGATCCTGGTCCACGGTTCCGACGAGCAGAAGCAGACCTATGTGCCGAAGATGGTCGAGGGCCTGTGGACGGGGACCATGAACCTGACCGAACCGCATTGCGGTACCGATCTGGGCCTGCTGCGCACCAAGGCGGTTCCCGACGGTGACGGGGCCTACAAGATTTCCGGTCAGAAGATCTTCATCTCGGCCGGCGAGCACGACATGGCCGAAAACATCATCCATCTTGTGCTGGCCCGCATCGAGGGCGCGCCGGAAGGGGTGAAGGGCATTTCCTTGTTCATCGTGCCCAAATTCAAGCTCGACGCCGACGGCAATGCCGGCGAGCGCAACGCCGTCGCCTGCGGCTCCATCGAGGAAAAGATGGGCATTCACGGCAACTCGACCTGCGTGATGAACTACGACGAGGCGACGGGTTATCTGATCGGCGAGGAGAATGGCGGCCTCAAGGCGATGTTCGTGATGATGAACGAGGCCCGCCTCGGCGTCGGCATGCAGGGCCTGTCGGTTTCCGAGATCGCCTATCAGAACGCCGCCGCCTATGCCCGCGAGCGGATCCAGGGCCGCGCCCTGTCCGGGGCCAAGGCCAAGGACAAGAAGGCTGATCCGATCATCGTCCATCCCGACATCCGCCGAAACTTGATGACGATGAGGGCGATCAACGAGGCCGGCCGCGCGCTGGTGCTGTGGACGGCGCTGAAATCGGACGTGGCGCACCGCTCGGGCGACGAAAAGGAACGCCAGGCGGCCGACGATCACATGGGCCTGATGACGCCGGTCATCAAGGGCGTGCTGACCGACAAGGGTTTCGAGCATGCCGTCATGGCCCAGCAGGTCTTCGGCGGGCACGGCTATATCGAAGAGCACGGCATGAGCCAGTTCGTGCGCGATGCCCGCATCACCATGATCTACGAGGGCGCAAACGGCATCCAGGCGCTCGACCTGGTCGGCCGCAAGCTGCCGCAGAACGGCGGCCGCGCCGTCCAGGCCTTCTTCAAGGAGGTCGGCGATTTCTGCGAGGAAAACCGTTCCGACGAGCAGATGGCGCCACTTACCAAGGCGCTGAAAAAGGGCTTGAACGATCTGCAGGCGGCCACCATGTGGCTGATGCAGAACGCCATGCAGAAGCCCGACAATGCGGGCGCTGCCTCGAGCGACTACATGCATCTGTTCGGGCTGGTCGCGCTCGGCTACATGTGGGGGTTGATGGCCAAGGCCGCGCAGGACAAGATCGCCGCGGGCGCCGACGGCGCGACGGCGTTCTGCGAGAACAAGTTGGTGACGGCGCGCTATTTCATGGAGCGCGTCATGCCCGAAACGGCTGCCCATCTCGCCCGCATCTCGGCCGGTGCGGACTCCATGATGGCGCTCGATGCGGAGGCTTTCTGACCGCCGGCGGCGATCTACTCTGTTCAGACTTGAACGACTTTGCTATAGGCAATAACCAAAGAGGAGACGTCCATGGCCACCGATCCGGCAACCGTCCTCGCTCTTCCAAAGCCCGCCTGGGCGGACGAGGAGGTCACCATGCTTTACGACATGGCGACCAAATTCCTCCAGGCCGAGATCGCGCCGCATTACGAGGCGTTCGAAAAGGCCGAGATCGTCGATCGCGCAAGCTGGGAAAAGGCCGGCGCCAACGGCCTGTTGTGCGCCTCCATGCCGGAAGATTACGGCGGCGCCGGCGGCAGCTACGCCCATGAAAGCGCGATCATCGAAGCGATCAGCCATGTCGGCGTCGACGGCTTCGGCATCGCGCTGCACAATTCGATCGTCGCCCCCTATATCGCCCATTACGGCTCGGACGAGCAGAAGAAGAAATGGCTGCCGAAGATGGCGAGCGGCGAGCTGATCGGCGCCATCGCCATGACCGAGCCGGGCGCGGGCTCCGACCTGCAGGGCGTCAAGACGCGCGCCGAAAAGGACGGCAACCACTATCGCATCAACGGCTCCAAGACCTTCATCACCAACGGCCAGCTCGCCAATCTGATCATCGTCGTCGCCAAGACGGATCCCGAAAAGGGCGCCAAGGGAACGTCGCTGATCGTGGTCGAGACCGACGAGGTCGAGGGGTTTGAGCGCGGCCGCAACCTCGACAAGATCGGCCTGAAGTCGAACGACACGTCCGAGCTGTTCTTCAACGATATGCGCGTGCCGACGGCCAACCTGCTCGGCCACGAGGAAGGCCAGGGTTTTGTCCAGCTCATGCAGCAATTGCCGCAGGAGCGCCTGCAGATCGGCGGCACGGCGATCGCCATGGCCGAGCGCGCGCTGGCGCTGACCATCGACTACGTCAAGGAACGCGGCGCGTTCGGCCGCAAGGTGATTGACTTCCAGAACACGCAGTTCAAGCTGGCCGAGTTGAAGACCGAGGTCACGATCGGCCGCGTCTTCTACAATGATTGCGTCGCCCGCCATGTCGATGGCGGGCTCGATCCGGTGACGGCGTCGATGGCCAAATACTGGCTCTCCGACCTGCAGGGCAAGGTCGTGGACGAATGTCTGCAGCTTCATGGCGGCTACGGCTACATGAACGAATACCCGATCGCGCGCATGTATCGCGACGCGCGCGTGCAGCGCATCTATGGCGGCACCAACGAGATCATGAAGCTTTTGATCGGCAGGAGCCTTTGAAGATGGGCGCGGCGATCGTACCGGGCTTTTCCGCCGACCAGGCGCCGGCCACCGCCCGCTGGCTGGGCATGGATGTGGTGTCCTGGGACCGCGAGGCCGCCACCCTCAGGGTCTCGTTCGATCCGCCGCGCGACGTGATCAATTTCGGCGGTGTGATCCAGGGCGGTTTCCTGGTCGCCATGATGGACGACGCGATGGGCTTCAACGCCTTCATCAGCATGGACATGAAGAACGCCCAGGCCTCGATCGACATCCACACCCACTTTTTCCGTCCGGTCGCCTATGGCCGCACCGAGGTCGAGGCGCGTATCGTCAGGGCCGGCCGCAACGTCGCCTTCGTCGAGGCGGAGCTGTTCGACAAGGACGGCGTTCTGGCCGCGCGGGCGGTGTCCAGCACCAAGCTGACGCCGATCGGCGCCAGCCGAGCGGAGGCAAACCCGGCATGAGCGAGTTCACCCTGCATTGCTTCGCCGAGAGCGGCAACGCCTACAAGGCCGCGCTGATGCTGGAGATGTGCGGCGCCGACTGGCAGCCCAGGGGCATCGGCTTCTTCAAGGGCGAGACCCGCGGCGCGGACTATCGCGCCCTCAACGTTATGGGCGAGGCGCCGGTTCTGGTCCATCACCGCGCCGACGGCGATTTCACGCTGTCGCAATCGGGCGCGATCCTGATCTATCTGGCGCGTCATTTCGAAAAATTCGGCCACGAGACCGAGGCCGAGGAGTTCGAGATTCTGCGTTGGGTGCTGTTCGACAACCACAAGCTGACCAGCTACACCGCGACGGAGCGCTTCATGCGCCATTTCCGCGGCAAGGCCGGCGATCCGACCGCCGAATTCATCTATGCCCGCGCCAAGGACGCCTGGAACGTCCTGGAAACCCATCTGCGCGGTCGTGACTGGGTTGCCGCCGACCGGCCGACGATCGCCGATCTGTCGCTGTGCGGCTATCTCTATTGGCCCGAGCAGATCGGCGCGGACTGGAGCGACTATCCCGCCATCGACCGCTGGCTGCACAGGCTGAAGAAACTTCCCGGCTGGCAGGCGCCCGAGGCGCTGATGCCGTCCGGGCAATGACTGAACCAAAGACGCGACCCCTGCGCGGCCGCCCTCGGGCGCACCCGCCAGAAAAAGGAGACATCCAATGGCTGATGCATATGTCTACGACGCCGTGAGGACGCCGCGCGGCCGCGGCAAGAAGGACGGATCCCTGCACGAGGTGCCGGCCGTGCGCCTGGCCGCCCGCACGCTGGAGGCGGTGCGCGACCGCAACGGGCTCGACACGTCCAAGGTCGACGACATCATTTTCGGCTGCGTCGATCCGGTCGGCGAGGCCGGCTCGGTGATCCCGCGCGCGGCGGCCTTCGAGGCCGGCTACGCGACCGAGGCGCCGGGCATGCAGATCTCGCGTTTCTGCGCGTCCGGCCTCGACGCGATCAATTTCGGCGCGGCCAAGATCGCCGGCGGCTCCGACGAAATCGTGATCGCCGGCGGCGTGGAATCGATGAGCCGCGTCGGCATGGGCATGTCGGGCGGTGCCTGGTTCATGGACCCGTCCGTGGGCCTGCCGTCCTATTTCATGCCGCAGGGCGTGTCGGCCGACCTGATCGCCACCAAATACGGCTTTTCGCGCGACGATGTCGACGCCTACGCGGTCGAGAGCCAGAAGCGCGCCGACGCCGCCTGGAAGGACGGTCGCTTTAAGGACTCCGTGATCGCGATCAAGGACCAGAACGGGCTGACCATTCTCGACCACGACGAACACATGCGGCCGGGCACCGACATGCAGTCGCTGGCCTCGCTCAACCCCTCCTTCGTCATGCCGGGCGAGATGGGCGGCTTCGATGCCGTCGCCGTGCAGCGTTACCCCGAGATCGAAGGCGTCAACCACGTTCACCACGCCGGCAATTCGTCGGGCATCGTCGACGGCTCGGCTGCCGTCCTGCTCGGTTCCAAGAAGGCCGGCAAGACCATGGGCCTGACGCCGCGCGCCAGGATCAGGGCCTTCACCAATATCGGTTCGGAACCGGCGATCATGCTCACCGGGCCGGTCGACGTCACCGAGAAACTCTTGAAGAAGGCGAAGATGACGATCGACGACATCGATCTGTTCGAGCTCAACGAGGCCTTCGCCTCGGTGGTGCTGCGCTACATGCAGGCCTTCGACATCCCGCACGACAAGATCAACGTCAATGGCGGGGCGATCGCCATGGGTCATCCGCTCGGCGCGACCGGCGCGATGATCTTCGGCACGGTGCTCGACGAGCTCGAGCGGCGCGACCTCAACACGGCTCTGGTGACCTTGTGCATCGGCGCTGGCATGGGCACGGCGACCATCATCGAGCGGGTGTGACGCCTCGGTCCTCTCCGAAAGGGGAGGCAACGGGCGCCGGGAGGGTCGAACGGGCGAAGCGGCGGGCAGAGCGTCGAAATCGCCGCCCCGGCCCCTCCGGCGACAAGCCCGCGCCACCTGCGACGCACAGAGATTTCGAAAGGGAGAAATCCTAACATGGCCTACACGAATTTCACGGTCGAAACCGACAGCGACGGCATCGCACTCGTCACCTGGGACATGCCCGACCGCTCGATGAACGTCTTCACCGAGGAGGTGATGGACGAACTCGACCGCATCACCGACCAGATCGTCGCCGATGAGGCGGTCAAGGGCGTGGTGATCACCTCCGGCAAGGAAGCCTTTTCCGGCGGCGCCGACCTGACCATGCTGCAGAAGATGCTGAAGGTCTTCCAGCAGGAGGAGGCCCGCGACCACGAGGCGGCGATCAAGATGCTGTTTGAGGGCGCGGGCCGCATGAGCTGGCTGTTCCGCAAGATCGAGACCTGCGGCAAGCCCTGGGTCTCGGCGATCAACGGCACCTGCATGGGCGGGGCATTCGAATTGTCGCTCGCCTGCCACGGCCGGGTCGCGGCCGACGGCGACAAGGTCAAGATGGGCCTGCCCGAGGTCAAGGTCGGTCTTTTCCCGGGCGCCGGCGGCACCCAGCGCGTGCCGCGCCTGACCGACGGCCAGCAGGCTTTGCAGATGCTGACCACGGGTGCTGCCCTGTCGCCGAAAAAGGCCAAGGGCATGAACCTGATCCACGAGATCGCCGAGCCGGCCAAGCTGGTCGACGCCGCCAAGGCGATGATCAGGAACGGGCTCAAGCCGGTCCAACCCTGGGACGAGAAGGGCTTCAAGCTGCCGGGCGGGCCGGTCTATTCGGCCGCGGGCGCCAATCTGTGGCCGCCGGCGATCGCCATCCTGCGCCGCGAGACCTACAACAACTATCCGGCCGCCGCGGCGATCCTGAAATGCGTCTATGAGGGGCTTTTGGTGCCCTTCGAGACCGGGCTGACCATCGAGCAGCGCTATTTCACCGAAATCCTGCAGACCACCGAGGCGGCGATGATGATACGCTCGCTGTTCGTGTCGCTGCAGGAACTCAACAAGGGCGCGCGCCGTCCCGAGGGCGTGGCCCCGACCAAGTTCACCAAGATCGGCGTGATCGGCGCCGGCTTCATGGGCGCCGGCATTGCCTATGTCACCGCCAAGGCCGGCATTCCGGTCGTGCTCCTCGACCGCGACATGCCGTCGGCCGAAAAGGGCAGGGACCATTCCGCCGGCCTGATGGACGGGTTGATCAAGAAGGGCCGCGCCACGGCCGAGGACAAGGAAAAGCTGCTGTCGCTGATCACCCCGAGCGACGATTACGGCCAGCTCGACGGCTGCGAGCTGGTGATCGAGGCGGTGTTCGAGGATTCCGACATCAAGAAGGGCGTCACCGAGAAATCGGAGGCCGTGCTTGCCGCCTCGGCGACCTTCGCCTCCAACACCTCGACGATCCCGATCACCGGCCTGGCCAAGAACTCCAAGCGGCCGAAGAACTTCATCGGCATCCATTTCTTCTCGCCGGTCGACCGCATGATGCTGGTCGAGATCATTCTGGGCAAGAAGACCGGCGACGAGGCGCTGGCGGTGGCGATCGACTATGTGCGTGCGATCCGCAAGACGCCGATCGTGGTCAACGACACGCGCGGCTTCTACGTCAATCGCTGCGTGCTGCGCTACATGTCGGAAGCCTATCAGATGCTGATCGAGGGCGTGCCGGCACCGATGATCGAAAACGCCGCCAAGATGGCCGGCATGCCGGTCGGCCCGCTGGCGCTGACCGACGAGACCGCGATCGATCTCGCCCAGAAGATCATGAAACAGACGATCCGCGATCTCGGCGAAAAGGCGGTCGACCAGGAGCAGTTCGCGCTCATCAACACCATGGTCGACACCCATGGCCGCCACGGCCGCAAGAACGGCAAGGGCTTTTACGACTACCCGGCCAAGCCGGCGAAAAAACATCTGTGGCCGGGGCTTAAGGATCTCTATCCGCAGAAGGCGCCGGAGGAGATCGACGTCGAGGTGCTCAAAAAGCGCTTCCTCGTCACCATCGCGCTCGAAGCCGCGCGGGTGATGGGCGAGGGCATCGTCACCGATCCGCGCGAGGCCGATGTCGGCTCGATCCTGGCCTTCGGCTTCGCGCCCTATACCGGCGGGGCGCTGTCTTATATCGACGGCATGGGCTCGGCCGCGTTCGTCAAGCTCGCCAAGCAGCTGCAGAAGAAATACGGCCTGCAGTTCAAGGCGCCGAAAGTGCTGGTCGACATGGCCGCCAAGGACGAAAGCTTCTACCAGCGTTTCGACCCTTACGCGGATCGCCGGCAAAAGGCGGCCTGAGGACGACTCTGCTGCCGCGTCGCGGGCGCGGAAAGGATAAGCAAAGCAAAAGGGAGGACCGGCGCGCTGCCGGTCCTCCTTGCGCCCCTTCGGGGCCCTTCTTCCCGCCGATGGGGAGGAGGAAAGGAGCATTCCATGTATGTGTGGGGACGATTGTTGCGGGTCGCGCTGACCTCCAAATCGCGCGGCGCGTACCGCCTCGGCGAGGAAAGCAGGCTCTCTTTCCGCTGCCTGCCGTCCGATATCGATTCCAATATCCACTTGAACAATGCGCGCTACATGATGCTGGCCGATCTCGGCCGCATCGACTTGTTCCTGCGCGCCGGGCTTCTGGGGCTGGCGCGGAGCAATAAATGGGCGCCCATGATGGGCGGCGTGCAGTCGGTCTATGTGCGCGAGATCAGGCTGTGGCGGCGGTTCGACGTTTTGTCCTCGATCGAGACCTGGGAGGGCACCCAGGTGATCGGGCGCCACCGCTTCGTGCTCGAAAACGGCGAGACGGCGGCGCTGATCATGACGACGGCGGGCGTTTACGATTCCCCCAACCGGCGTTTCCTGGCGATCGACGAGGTCGTCGAGGCGCTCGGCGCGCGGGTGAGACCGCGTGCGCCCAATCCCGCGGAAGCCGAATTCATGGGCTCGCACGGACGCCTGCGGGCGCTCGCCAAATCGCTGCGCTGAGCGGTCCTGGCGCCCGGGGAGGCGGGAGGGCAGGGCCCCCGCGAATGTGAACGCCGTGGGCTTTCCCGGCCCTCGCGCGCCCTCTACTGTGCCGGGTCAAACCCTGGAGAGCAGCCAGCCATGTCCGCCGTCATCGACTATTATTTCACCGCCGTGTCGCCCTATGTCTATCTCGGCCACCAGGCCATGGTCGCCCTGGTCAAGAAACATGGCGCCTCCATCCACTACAAGCCGGTTCTGCTTCCCGGCCTGTGGGAGGTTTCGGGCTCGGTGCCGCTGGCCCAACGCTCGCCCACCCGCCAGCGATATCGCCTGCTCGAGCTGCAGCGCGCGGCGTTCCGGCGCGACCTGCCGATCAATCTGAAGCCAAAGTTTTTTCCAGCCGATCCGGCACTCGCCGACCATGTGGTGATCGCGCTGCTTCAGCGTCAGGCCGACCCGACCGGCTTCATGGGGCGCGTCTTTGCCGGTGTCTGGGCGAACGATGAAAACGTCGCCGACGCCGACACGCTCGCGCGCTATCTGGATGCCGAGGGGCAAGACGCCGCCGACGTGCTGAACGCCGCTCAGGGCGAGGCGGTCAAGGCCGAGCGCATGCAAAACACGGCCGATGCCGTCGCCGTCGATGCGATCGGCGTGCCCGCCTATGTGTTGAACGGGGAAGTGTTCTGGGGCCAGGATCGCATCGAGGACCTGGCGCTGGCGTTGGAGACGGGACGGGCGCCGTTTACCGCGGGCTGACCCCTCCGCGCCTTCGGGCGCCGGGCCGGTCGGCGACGGCCGGCCGCGGGCTGTTGCGGCACTGGCACTGGACAGCGGCGGCGCGGGGCATTAAAACGCCGCAAAAGGTATTTTTTCCTGTGTTTCCGCGAGGAATGCATCATGCTCTCGCATGAACGCGTGTGGGCTGCGATCGACGCGCTGGCCGAGCGTTATTCGCTGTCGGTGTCCGGCCTGGCCAAGCGGGCAGGCCTGGATTCGACGGCCTTCAACAAGTCCAAGCGCAGTTCCGCCGACGGCCGTCCGCGCTGGCCGTCGACCGAATCGCTTGCCAAGATCATGGAGGCGACCGGTGCCACGCTGGACGAGTTCGCGGCCCTGGTCGGTCGTGGACGGAGCGATGTGCAGGACGCGCTGCCGGTGCAGCGCTCGACCGTGCCGCTGCTCGGTTTCGCCCAGGCCGGCGCCGGCGGGTTCTTCGACGATGCCGGCTTTCCCGCCGGGCAGGGCTGGGACCTGGTCGACATCCCGGCCGGTGCGCGCGAGGGCGCCTATGCGCTCGGCGTCCAGGGCGATTCCATGCTGCCGCTTTATCGCGACGGCGACGTGCTGATCGTCGAGCCGGGGGCCAGCGTCAGGCGCGGCGACCGCGTGGTGGTCAAGACCGTCGCCGGCGAGGTCATGGCCAAGGTTCTGGCCCGCCAGACGACGCGTCAGGTCGAGTTGCGCTCCCTCAACCCGGACCATGAAGACCGCACCCTGGCGGTCGGCGAGATCGAGTGGATCGCGCGGATCGTGTGGGCGAGCCAGTAGCGGGTCGATGCGGGTCCTTCGTTTCGTCTCCCTGCTCGGCCTGTTGCTGGGGTCCGTGCCGGCCGTTTCCGCCCAGTCGCAGACGGCCCCCGCGCGCACGATCGCGCCCGACGTCGTCGCGCCGCCGGCGGTCGATCCGGAAGAGATCGAGCGCGTCGCGCCGCGCGCCCCGCTGAGCGAGATCGGTCCGGCCCGTCCGCCCGGGCCGCTGGCCGGGCAGACCGACTGGAGGCTGGCGCGCCCGCTGGTCACGGCCGCCGGCCGGCTTGAGGCGGGGGGCGTGACGGTGGTGCTTGCCGGCATCGACATCGTCGAGCCCGAGCGCCGGTGCCGTGGCCGGGACGGCAGCGATTGGCCTTGCGGCATGCGCGCCCGCACCGCGTTGCGCGGTTTTCTGCGCGGGCGCACCGTGGCCTGCGATCCGGTCGGCGAGGGGGACGGCGCGGTGCGTCGGGCCACGTGCCGGCTTGGCACGCGCGATCTGGGCGCCTGGCTGGTCGAGAACGGCTGGGCGATGGCGGCCGGACATGGCCCCTACGCCGACGCCCAGCGCCGGGCGATCGACAACAGGCGCGGCCTGTTCGCCCAGGGGCGCGGCAACCCGGCACCGGCCGCGGACGCGCCGCCGGTCTCCATCCTGCCGGCCGGCGAGGCGGCCTCAGGCCTCGGCGGCTGAGGCCAGGGTACGCGCGATCATCGCGCGGGTTTCCTCGATGCCGTAAAGGGCGACGAACGAGCCGAAGCGCGGACCGCGCTCCTGGCCGATCAGCACCTGATAGATCATCTGGAAAAACGCACCCGACACGCCGGGCCCGCCGCTCGGGCTGGTTTTCGTGTGGTCCTGGTAACGCTCGATGCCGCGCGCCACGTCCAGGAGCGCGTTCTGGATCGTCGCGCTGTCGGCGTCCGGCGGTAGCGTGGCGAGCTTGTCGGCCATGCCGGCCAGCGCCGCGCGCTCGACCGCGTCCGGCGCGCGGAACGTTTTCGCCGGCTTCACGAAATCGTCGAAATAACGGATCGCGTAGCCGACCAGCCGGTCGAGTTCGGGATGGGTTTGCGGCGTCACGCCGGGCGCGTAGCGGGAGATGTAGCCCCACAGCACGGCCGTGTCGTGGGCGTTGGAGGCGCTGACCAGGTTGAGCAGCATGGCAAACGGCACCGGCATGTCGATCGCCGGCGGCGCGCCGCTGTGAATATGCCAGACCGGGTTCGACAGGCGCGCCGCCCAGTCCTGGCGCGGATAGGCCGACAGGAACTGGTAATATTCGTCGACGGCGCGCGGAATGACGTCGAAATAAAGCCGCTTGGCGGTCTTCGGCTTCTGGAACATGTAGAGCGCCAGGCTCTCGGTCGGGGCGTAGGTCAGCCACTCGTCGATGGTCAGTCCGTTGCCCTTCGACTTGGAGATCTTCTCGCCGTTCTCGTCGAGAAAGAGCTCGTAGACGAAGTGCTCGGGCGGGCGGCCGTCCAGTGCCGCGCAGATACGGTCATAGACCGGCATGTTGGGGCCGTGATCCTTGCCGAACATTTCGAAATCGACGCCGAGCGCGGCCCAGCGCGCGCCGAAATCCGGCTTCCACTGCAACTTGACCTGGCCGCCGGTGATGCCGTGCGTGACTTCCTCGCCGTCCTCGTCGACATAGGTGATCGTGCCGGCATCGGCATTGACGGCCTTCATCGGCACGTAGAGCACGCGCCCGGTCTTGCGCGAAATCGGCAAAAACGGCGAATAGGTCGCGCGGCGCTCCTCGCCGAGTGTCGGCAGCATGATGTCCATGATCGCCTGGTAGCGCTCGGCCACCAGCAGCAGCACGGCGTCGAAGCGGCCGGTTTTGTAATAGTCGGTCGCGCTGGCGAAATCGTAGTCGAAGCCGAACGTGTCGAGGAACCGGCGCAGCATGGCGTTGTTGTGATGGCCGAAGCTCGCGTGGTCGCCGCCGAACGGGTTGGGCACGACGGTCAGCGGCTTGTGCAGATGCGGCTCCAGCGCCTTGGGGTCGGGCACGTTGTCGGGGATCTTGCGCATCCCGTCCATGTCGTCGGAAAAGCACAGCAGCCGGGTCTTGACCTTGTCCCCGGTCAGGACGCGGAAGGCATGGCGCACCATCGTCGTGCGCGCGACCTCGCCGAACGTGCCGATATGCGGCAGGCCGGAAGGACCGTAGCCGGTCTCAAACAGCACCGTGTCGGGAAAGCCGGACTTTTCGTAGCGTGCGATGACCTTGCGGGCTTCCTCGAACGGCCAGGCTTTGCTTTTTGTGGCTTCCGCAACGAGGTCGGGAGCAAGATCGATCGCGATCGCGGCTTTGTCTGACATGTCTTTCTTCCGTTCGGGCGCCCAACTGGAGCCAGTCCTGCGCTGAGGGGGTCGCACAGGCTCTAGAGCCGGCGGCTGACAGCGTCAATTGCGGGGCATATTTTTCCTTGCAGTGCAGCATACGGCTTTCTACTTTGCACCCGACCTTGCCGGACGGAGTTTTGCGGTGATCAAGCCAGAAAGCGTGCAGGAAGCCCTGATCCACATCATGGTGGTGGTGTCGGCGTCCGACAGCAACATGACCGACCGCGAACTGGCCAAGATGGGCAGTGTCGTGCGCACCATGCCGGTGTTCGCCAGCTTCGACCCCGACGCGTTGCTGGACGTGGCCAAGAAGAGCCAGGCGGTTCTTCAGCAGGAGGGCGCGCTCAACGCCATCCTCGCCTCGATCGTGGAAGCGGTGCCGGTGCGCCTGCACGACACCGCCTACGCCATCGCGGTGGAGATCGCAGCGGCCGATCTGCATGTCCGACCGGAGGAGCTTCGCATCCTGCAATTGCTGCGCGCGCAGCTCGGCGTCGACACGCTGACGGCAGCGGCGATCGAACGCGCGGCGGTGGTGCGCCATCGCACCGTATGAGCGCGCCGGAACCGCGCTCACCGCCTGTTGATTGGTGTTTGCCATTGCACGGTGGCACTGACCGCCTGAGCGAGCGAAAGCCGGTGGTGGAAATATGCAGGGGTTCGAGATATCCGAGGCGGCCGCGCGCCTAACCGCCTTTCTTGTCATATTCGGCGCCATGGCCGCGTTCGAACTGTGGTCGCCCCGTCTCGAGCGCGCCGAGATGGCCGGCACTCTGAAGGCCCGGCGCTGGTTCACCAATCTGTCGATGGTGCTGATCTCGTCGATCCTGCTGCGGCTGATCTTTCCCGCGGCGGCCGTCGGGGCCGCGGTGTGGGCCGAAAGCCGCGGCTGGGGCATCTTACGCTGGTTCGAGGTCGATCCGCGCCTTGCCGGGTTGATCGGTTTCGTGCTGCTCGACTTCGCTGTCTGGCTGGAACACGTCGCCAGCCACAAGATCCCGCTTTTGTGGCGCATCCACCGGATGCACCATGCCGATACCGGTTTCGACGTGACCACCGGCCTGCGCTTTCACCCGTTGGAGATCCTGCTTTCGATGGTCTGGAAGGCGGCCGTCGTTGTTGCGCTCGGTCCGCCGGTGCTGGCGGTGCTGGTGTTCGAGATCGTGCTCAACGGAACCTCGATGTTCAACCATTCCAATGCCAAGCTGCCGCTGGGCTTCGACCGGCTTTTGCGGCGGGTTCTGGTCACGCCCGACATGCACCGGGTCCATCATTCCTCGATCCGCGCCGAGACCGATTCCAATTACGGCTTCAATTTCCCGTTCTGGGACCGCCTGTTTCGCACCTATCGCGCCCAGCCGCGGCTTGGTCATGACGGCATGGAAATAGGGCTTTCGGACTATCGCGGCGAGGCGCCGTCCGGCCTCGCGTGGGCGCTGTTGCTGCCGTTTCGCGCCTTGCGGGCGGCGGGCTCCAATGCGCCGGGTGCCGGCAAGGAGGAACTGGCCGACGGAGCCGGGCCTAAAAGAAGCTGATCGGGAAATAACGCAGATAAAGCTCGGCGAAAGTGCCGTTGGCGTTGATCTCGTGCAGCGCATAGTCGAAGGCGGCGGCAAGCTCTGGCCTGTCGCGTCGCGTGGCGATCGCCATGCCGGGGCCGAGATAGGCCGGAAGCAGGTAGGGGCCGCCGACGAAACGGCAGCAGGATTGCGATCCGGAGCCCGAAAGCCAGAAGGACAGCGCCATGCCGTCGGCGAACGCGGCCGCGGTCTTGCCCTGGCGCACGTCGTCCAGCATCCAGTCGGAACGCGAATAGACCACCGGGCGCAGATCGGGAAACAGCGCCCGCAATATTTTTTCGTGCACGCTGCCGCCGCGCACGCCGACGCGTTCGCCGGCCAGCGCCTCGTGCATGGGCTCGGCGACGGTCTTGTCCTTGGCCGCCACGAAGCGGGCCGGCAGCCGCAGATAGGGCCGCGAGAAGGCGTAGAGCTGGCGCGTTTCGGCCGTGACCGCCAAGCCGGCCAGGATCGCCTCGCCCTGGCCCGCTTCCAGGGCGTTGGACAACTCGTCCCAGGGCAAAGCCTGTATCTGGCACAAATCTTCAAGCGACAATTCCGCGCAGATCGCGCGGGCGAGATCGACGTGAAAGCCGCTGAGGCGGCCATTGCGGTCGAGAAAATTGAAGGGCGGAAAATCGATCGTGGTCAGGAAGCGCAGGCGCGGCAACTCGCCGAGTTCGGGTTTCGCCAGCCTTTCGCGCGTGTCCCATAGGTTCGGGATGGCGGGCTCGGCGGCTGCCGGGGCCGCCGACAACGCCAGATAGACGAACACGGTGCACAAGGCTCTCAGCATGCATAAATCCCCAACCGCCCCGTGCGATGGCTAGCACGTGAGCGCGCCTTTTTCATCCTCCCGCGTTGTGGCCCAATCGTTTGTCGTATTTGCAACCACGGGTTAATAGATGAAAAATCCGTACACGCTATAGTGCGTTGCGATTCCAATCCGGCCATTTGGGGTCAAGAATGGGGCAGTTCGACGATACGCTGCAATTTATCGAAGAGCTGGATCGGGCTGAAACACCGGAAACGGTGTGTCGGCAGTTGCTCGGTCTGACGCGCAGCTTCGGCCTGACGGCGATCATGGCCGGTACCGTACCGCGCCCGGGAACGCCCAAGGGCAAGCAGAAAAGCCATGTCATGCTGTGCGACTGGCCGCAGGATTGGCTCGAGCGCTACGTGGCGCGCAACTATGTCGACCAGGATCCGGTGGTCACCTATATCAAACGCTCCCCCACGATGGTGAACTGGCGCAGCGCCACCAGCGAACTGCAGGCCGGCAAGACCGCCCGCCAGGTGATGGGCGATGCCGGCGAGTTCAAGCTCAAGGACGGTTTCGCCTTTCCCCTGATCACCATCGAGGGCACCATCGTGATGGTGTCGCTGGGTGGCGAGTTCGTCGACATCTCTCCCGAAGGGGTGGGGGTGGTTTCACTGGCTTCCACCTACGCGATCGGACGCGCCATGCAATTGCAAAATGCCCAGGCCATATTCGACCAGCGCCCCGATCTGACCCCGCGCGAGACCGAGTGCCTGAAATGGGCCGCGGAGGGCAAGTCGGAATGGGAGATCTCCCAGATCCTGGGAATTTCCGAGCACACATCGGAAAAACACCTGCTCAACGCCAAGCGCAAGCTGGGCGCGGCCAATCGCGTGCACGCCGTCGCCGAGGCCATTCGCCACGGATACATTTCCTGATCGCGTGAGCAGGCCGGGCATTACGTGATCACGTAATATTCGCTCTCCGGACTCGTCGTAAGTTTTTCTCTCCATCCACAGGAGGGAACCATGATCTACGCACTGACGACGAACGAGTTGGCCGACCGGTCCGATCTGTGGGACGAGGTTCGCCGGCTCAGGCACAAGATCTTCGTCGAGGAGATGGGCTGGGACGACCTTCGCAGTCCCGACAGCCTCGAAAGCGACCAGTTCGACCACGACGAAGCGGTCCATCACCTTTGCATGCGCAACGGCCGGCTCGCCGGCTACCAGCGCATGCTGCCGACCACACGTCCGCATCTGCTGACCGACATTCTGTCGGATCTGTGCGAGGGCGAAGGGCCGAAGGGCCCCAACGTGTTCGAATTGACCCGCTATGCGGTTGCCCACGCGCATCGGGACGGCCGGCGCGGCGTGTCCACGGTCGGCAGCGAGCTGATCGCCGGCTTCGTCGAATGGGGCCTGGAACGCGGCGTCGACCAGGTGATCATCGAATTCGAGCCAATGTGGGTGCTGCGCGCCCTGCAGCTCAGCTTCCTGGCCCGTCCGCTCGGCTATCAGCGGACCTATGGCCGCCAGCAGGTGGTCGCGACCTTGCTGACCTTCAACGAACAGACGCTGGACGTGGTGCGCAGCCGCCGCGGCCATCATGCGCCGGTCTTGAGCCGGGGCATGCCGGAGGACGAGGTCTTTCGGCGCGCGTCCTGACGCCAGATGGGGCGCCGCGCGCCGGCAAAGGCCGCGCGGCTTGGACGATGGGAGAAAATCATGGACAACGCACATGTCACCGAATTCGGCAATCACACGCTCGCGCTGACGCTGTCGGACGCGGACGGCCGTCCGGTGCTCGATCACCGGGCCTATCTGCGGCTCGCCCAGGCATTGCGCGAGGCGGAGGCGCGTGACGACGTTCGCGTGGTCGTCCTGCGTGGCCTGTCGGGATGCTTCTGCCTCGGTGGCGATCTTTCGGAATTCCTCGACGCCAACAAGCATCAATCCCTGATCGGGGCCGTCACCGACATGTTCCGCATGCTGGCGACCTTTCCCAAGCCGATTCTGGCCTGTGTCGACGGCGACGCGGTCGGCGTGGGGTGTACGGTGCTTTTCCACTGCGATCTGGTCTTCGCCTCGGTGCAGAGCACGTTCCGGGTGCCGTTCGTCGATTTCGGCCTTGTGCCCGACGCCGCGACCAGCATCCTGGCGCCGGAAAAACTGGGCTACGCCAATGCTTTCCGCTTCTTCTGCCTCGGCGAGACGCTCGACGCCAAAAAGGCGCAGGCGCTCGGCCTGGTGACCGATCTCGTGGAAACGGAAAAACCGGAAACCGCCGCCGCGCGGGTCGCCTGGCAACTGGCGAAGAAGCCAGTTCGGGCGCTCACCCAGACGCGGGGGCTTCTCAAGGGCGATGCCGCCCAGCTGTGCGCGCGCATCGACCGGGAGGTGTCGCTGTTTCACGACGCGCTGCAGGATGAAGCGACGCTGCGCCGGCTGAAGCGGATCGCGCGCATGGCCGCCTGAGCGCCGGCGGCAGAACCGGGCGTGCCCGGCCGGGGGGACAACGGCTACGGGCGCGCCTCGCCAGGGAGGGGAGACGGTGCAACAGCGCCTTGGAAAGGGCTGGCGCGGGCCGCAAGGCGCGCCGGGCGGGCTGAAGACGCCATATGCGCGGCGTCCATGGCGGCCGCCGTGGCACGACGGTGCGCGCCTGCTCGCCGGCATGGCGACCTTGGGCGGCTGGCGCGGGATGCTGCGCCGGCTGCGCCTGTCGGAGGACGAGGCGCTGCGGCTTGCCGTGCGCGCCGACCTCAACGGCACCGAACTGCTCGACGAACTCTACGTGGCCGGCCTCGTGCCCGAAGACGCGCTCTACCGCGCCCTGGCGGACGAGATCGGACTCGCCTTCGAACCGGCCACGCCGTCGGGCGCGCTCGTCCTGCGCGACCGGGAACTGCTTATGCTGCTTTCCCGGCCGCGCGGACAGCTTCACGTGCGCACCGATGCCGGCGGCCCGCCGGGGGTGCTGTTGTCGTCGACGAGGCTCAATCCGGGCGAGGCGCGCCGCCGCTTCGACGGTCGCGCCGATCTCGTCAGCCGCCTGCGCCTGGTCGCGCCAGGGAGCCTGCGCGCTGCGTTGCTGGATCTGGCGCGCCGTCTGTTGCTGGACGAGGCTTTGCGCGGCCTGTTCGCCGCCCGGCCGGACCTGTCCGCCCGCCAGGGCGCGACCTCCTGGCAGGGGCTGACGCTCGGGCTGCTGCTGATCGGTGGACCGGTCGCCTACGCCCTGGCGCCGGGAATTACGGTCTGGTCCGCCTTCGTGGTCATCACCGCGATGTTTTTCATGTGCGTCGGTCTGCGCCTGGCGGCGTTGACCCAAGCGCATCCCGCCGATCCGCGTCCGCCCGCCGTCGCGACCGCGCGGGCGCTGCCGGTCTACACGATCCTGATCGCCCTGCATTCGGAAGCCGAGATCATCGACGATCTTTTCGACGCGTTGGCGCGGATCGTGTGGCCGCGCAGCAAGCTGGAGATCAAGTTCGTCTGCGAGGCCGATGACGCGCCCACGCTCGCCGCCATCGCCCGCCAGCGGTTGCGACCGTGGATGGAGATCATTCGGGTCCCGCCGTGCCAACCGCGCACCAAGCCGAAGGCGCTCGCCTTCGCGCTGCCGGCGGTCGGCGGCGAACTGGTGGCGCTCTACGACGCCGAGGACCGCCCGCATCCCATGCAGTTGCTGGAGGCCTGGCAACGTTTTCGGGACGGCGACGAGCGGCTGGCCTGCGTCCAGGCGCCGCTGGTGGTGGCCAATGCCGCCGCCGGTGCGCTGCCACGCATGTTCCAGATGGAATATGCGTTGCATTTCAACGGGATTTTGCCCTGGCTCTCGCGGCACGGGCTGAGCTTCCCGCTCGGCGGCACGTCCAACCATTTCCGTCGGCGCGCGCTGATCGCGGTCGGTGGCTGGGATCCCTACAACGTCACCGAGGATGCGGATCTGGGAACCCGCTTCGCGCGGTTCGGCTATCGCTGCGAGACCATCACCTGTCCGACCCTGGAGGACGCACCCGACGAGGTCGGGGTCTGGCTGCGCCAGCGCACGCGCTGGTTCAAGGGCTGGATCCAGACCTGGTTCGTTCATATGCGTCGACCGGCGCGGTTTTATCGCGAGGTCGGGGCGGCGTCCTTCATCGCGGTCCAGGTGATGTTCGCCGGCATGATCGCCTCGGCGCTCGCGCATCCCGTCCTGCTGGCGAGCATCGCCTATCTGGGGGCCAAGCTGGGCTGGGCCGGCACGCTCGATGGCGGCGACGCCGTGCTGCTGGCGCTCGCGCTTTTCAACATGGTGCTCGGCTACGGCTCGTTCCTGGCTCTGGGCTTGCGCTGCCTCGACAAGGCCGACAGGCGCGGTTTCTGGAAGAACGCCGCGCTGACGCCGGCCTATTGGCTTTTGATGTCGGCGGCCGCGTTGCGCGCCTGCTGGCAGATCTGCTGGTGGCCGCATTATTGGGAAAAGACGCCGCACAAGCGCCACGCCGGCACCGAGGGCGAGACCGGCAGCCCGCATGCCCGCTTCCGGAGGTCCCCACGCCCGCCGCAACCGGCCGGTCCGCGCGTCAGCTTCCGATGATCTGCGGCCCGGCGCAGACGATCTTGTCGTCCTGATCGCCGATGAGCGCGTCGTCGCGGCCGTCATAAGGCAGCGACGACAGGATGTGGCGGATCGCCGCCAACCGCGCGCGCCGCTTGTCGTTGGTCTTCAGCACGGTCCACGGGGCGTGCGCGGTATGCGTGCGTTTCATCATCATGTCACGACGCCGTGTGTAGTCGTCCCAAAGGCCCATGCCGGCAATGTCGATCGGGGAGAATTTCCAGATCTTCAGCGGGTCGTGGCGCCGGTCATGAAACCGCTTGAGCTGCATTTCCTGGCCGATATTGAGCCAGAATTTGAAGAAATGAATGCCTTCATTGACGATCATGCGCTCGAAGGAGGGCGTTTCGCCGAGAAATTTCTCCATCTGTGCCGGTGTGCAGAACCCCATCACCGGCTCCACGACCGCCCGGTTATACCAGGATCGGTCGAAGGTGACGAATTCGCCCGCGGTCGGGAAATGCTCGATATAGCGTTGATAATACCATTGGCCGCGCTCGACCTCGGTCGGTTTCGGCAGGGCGACGTTGCGGGCCACGCGCGGGTTCATATATTGCCGGATGACGAAAATGGTGCCGCCCTTGCCAGCCGCGTCCCGTCCCTCGAAAAGCGACAGGACGCGATGTCCGCTGGCCTGCAGCCAGTATTGCAGCTTGACCAGCTCGATCTGCAGCCGTTCGAGCCGGTCTTCGTAGTCGTCCTTGTCCATCTTGTCGGCATAGGGATAGCCGCCGGACGCCATATCGTTGTCCTTGATCCAGTCCGGCAGCTTGGGATCGTTGATGTCGAACACGCGTTCCTCGCCGTCGATGGTAAGCTTGATCGGGTCTGCGTTCAGCTCAGGATGCGCGAGGTCGGCCTTGGACATTGATTTTTCTCCGAATTGCGGTCGCGGCCATGCTATGGGGCGCTCCGGCAGGCGTCCAGTGCAGCGGGTCGATTCCAAGACGCCCGCGCGTGGGGCGCGCACAGGCGGAGCGCGTTAGGCTCGATGGCGGTTGACGAGGCGATAGATCGGTGGATGCGGCGCGGCGCATCCAATCTGAGACGGGCGAAATGGCTCGTTGCGACCGGTTGCGCGGCGATCGTCGTCCTGGCCTGGCTCGGCGGCCTCGACTGGCCGGTCGCGGGGCTTGCGTTGGCCGCGGTTCTGGCGGTCGCCGCGTTCGGGCCCGGCGCGCGCGCACCGCTGCCGACTTCCGCGGGCGCGGCGGCACCGGCTTCCGCCGGGCTTCAGCCTTATTCGGCCGAATATCTGGCCGCCGCCATTCCCGATCCGCTGGTGATGATCGACCAGGCGGGCGCGATCGTCCATGCCAACGACGCCGCCCGCGCCGCGTTCGGCGATTTCCGGGCCGGGACGCTGATCCAGTTGCGGTTCCGCACGCCGGAATTCCAGAGTTTTTTGAGCGGGCTTCGCGAGGGTGCGGCCGAACCGCACGTTACCGACTATGCCGAGCGCGTTCCGATCGAACGCTGGTTCCGCGTCGTCGGACGGCCGCTCGGCCATGGCACCGGACTTTTCGTACTGGTCTTCAAGGACCAGAGCGAGACGCGGCGGATCGACCGCATGCGCTCCGATTTCATCGCCAATGCCAGCCACGAGTTGCGCACTCCGCTCGCCTCCGTGGCCGGGTTCATCGAGACCCTGCGTGGTCCGGCCCGCAACGACGCCAAGGCCCGCGATCATTTTCTGCAGATCATGCAGGACCAGACCGCGCGCATGGCGCGGCTGATCGACGATCTGCTGTCGCTGTCGCGACTGGAGATGAAGACCTATGCCGCGCCGTCAAGGGCGGTCGACCTGCGCCAGGTCATCGACCGGGTCATCGACGCGATGAACCATCTGGCCGCCGAGGTGGGCGTGACGATCGTCAGGGAAGTCCCGCCCGTGCCGGTGGAAATTCTCGGCCAGCCGGACGAGTTGATCCAGGTGTTCGAGAACCTGGTCGAAAACGCCTGCAAATACGGCCAGTCCGGCGGCAAGGTGGTGGTGTCGCTGGATGCGGGCACGGGCGCGGAGGCGAGCGGCCCCAGCGTGACGGTGCGCGATTTCGGGCCGGGAATACCTGAAGAGCACATTCCGCGCCTGACCGAACGGTTCTACCGCGTCGATGCCGAAACCAGCCGCGCCCAGAAGGGGACGGGGCTCGGCCTGGCCATCGTCAAGCATATTCTAACCCGCTACAATGCACGCCTGACGATCCGTTCGCCGTCTGGCGAGGGTGCGGCTTTCACGGTTCAGTTCCCGCCAAGCCAAAGCCGTTCGTCATGAGACGCGACGGCTGCAAGCCGTTCGCCCCGTTCTTTTTTAGGTCATGTGCATGGCGTATAGAGGGCCGATCCTGCGCCTTGGAGTGGCACCGCGATGAAGTCCGATCACATCATGAACGCCTACGACCAGGAACTGAAGTTCCTGGCCAATAGGATCGCCTTCATGGGCGGCCATGCTGAGCGTATGGTCGACCAGGCCGTCCAGGCGCTGGTCGCCTCCAACACCGATCTGGCGCGTAAGGTCGTCGCCGACGACATGGCGTTGGACGAGGCCCAGCGCGACATCGACGACAAGGCCGTCATCATCATCGCCCGACGCCAGCCGATGGCAGACGACCTGCGCGAGATCATCGGCGCGATCAGGATTTCCTCCGATCTCGAACGGGTCGGCGACCTCGGCAAGAACATCGCCAAGCGTGTCGTGTCGCTGAGCGACGCCGCGCAACCGATACAGCTCTTTCGCGGGCTCGAGGCGCTGGCCCAGCTTGCGCTGACCCAGTTGAAGGAGGTGCTCGACGCCTACGCCACGCGCTCCGTCGCCCGTATCGGCCAGGTGCGCGACCGCGACGACGATATCGACGCCATGTACACCTCGCTGTTTCGCGAACTGCTCACCTATATGATGGAGGATCCGCGCAACATCGCCTCGTGTACCCATTTGCTGTTCTGCGCCAAGAACATCGAGCGCATCGGCGATCACGCCACCAACATCGCCGAAACCGTCTATCACATCGTGACCGGCGATCAGATGCCGGCCGAGCGCCCCAAGGAAGACAAGAGCCACAAGGTCGTCATCCCGACCAAATGAGCCCGCCGGCCGGCGGGCCGCCTGAACGGTTCACAAGCTCCGACAGCCCGCACCGGTCGAGGCGCAGCAAGCGCAATTTTGAGGGATCGCGGTCGCCGCGCCTCGGTCAACGCTGACGTCTGCGCTCGGAGGCCGGCTGAAAGGCGAGGCGGGAATGGTAGGTGCAGTAGGGCCCGGTTTCCGCCGTTTCGTTGCCGCAGAAGTGGAAATCCTCGTGCAGCGGATCGCCGTTCGGCCATTTGCATGTCCGCTCGGTCAGCTCCGCCAGCGAAAGGCGCCGCGAGATCGGCACCACCACGTCTTCTGCCGGCCGCGGCATGGGGCGCGGGACGGCGTCGGCGTCGATCGCGGCATTGAGAGCGTTGGCGCCCACCGTCTGCGGCAGCGGGCGTGAGCCCGAGGAACGCGGCGCGGGCTTGCCGGTGGCGCCGGGCCGCGCGGTCTTCTTCGGCCGGCTCGGCGCAGCCGAGGCGCGGCCACGGCTGGAAAGCTTCAGACGATGAACCTTGCCGATCACGGCATTGCGGCTGACACCGCCCAATTGGGCCGCGATCTGGCTGGCGCTCAGGCCTTCCGCCCACAGCTTCTTCAGCAGTTCGACCCTTTCATCCGTCCAGTTCATCCGCTCACGCTCCTGGTGCATTCGGGTGGCGGAATCGGAATCGTTTCCCGTCCCGGCAAAGCCAGGAAGACACGAGATGTACCCGGTGAGATTGTCCGCCGCACGAAATATAGTTTTTTCTTGCGCTCAAACTACAATAGCGGCTGACTCCATGACAAGAGTCGCGCCGGTTCGCTGAATCCGATTTCTCGGTTTTCCCCAACTTGCCGCCGCCGCGTCCGGTCGGCCGGATTTGCGGCCTCGCTTCCCACGAAGCCGCAACATTGACTCTGGCGCCAAAAAAACCGATATGCTGACGACGCGGCCGCCCGGAGGGCGGCTTTTTGATTTGGTGGCCGCGGCCGGTTTTTACAAGGCTTTGCGGCCGATCCGAAACGCGGAACGGAGCGTGCGCTCATGAGTGGTTCAGCGCTGTATGAAACTTTTGCACGGGCTCCGCTCGCCTTCGAACGCGGCGAGGGCAGCTGGCTGATTACGTCCGATGGCGAGCGTTTCCTCGACTTCGCCGCCGGGATCGCCGTCAATTCGCTCGGCCATTCCCATCCGCATCTGGTCGCCGCCCTCGGCGAGCAGGCCGGCAAGCTGTGGCACGTCTCCAATCTCTACGAGATCCCCGGCCAGAGCCGGCTCGGCGAGCGTCTGGCGCAGAACACGTTCGCCGACAAGGTGTTTTTCACCAATTCCGGCGCCGAGGCGCTGGAATGCGCGATCAAGACGGCGCGGCGCTATCATTATGTCGCCGGCCGGCCGGAGCGCAATCGCATCATCACCATCGAAGGCGCCTTCCACGGGCGCACGCTGGCCACCATCGCGGCCGGCGGTCAGAAGAAATATCTGGAAGGTTTCGGACCCGACGTCCAGGGCTTCGACCAGGTGCCGTTCGGCGATATCGAGGCGCTGAAAAACGCGATCACGCCGGCAACGGCCGCCATCCTCGTCGAGCCGGTGCAGGGCGAGGGCGGCATTCGTCTGGTTGCCAACGACATGCTGAAAGCGATGCGCGATCTGTGCGACAGGCACGGCATTCTGCTTATTCTCGACGAGGTCCAGTGCGGCGTCGGGCGCACGGGGCGGCTTTTCGCGCATGAATGGGCCGGGATCGAACCCGACATCATGGCGATCGCCAAGGGCATTGGCGGCGGCTTTCCGCTCGGTGCGTGCCTCGCGACCGACGAAGCCGCCACCGGCATGACGGCCGGCGTCCACGGCACCACGTTCGGCGGCAATCCGCTGGCGATGGCGGTCGGCAATGCCGTTCTCGATGTCGTTCTAGGCGACGGTTTTCTCGACGAGGTCAACCGCAAATCCCTGCTCTTGCGTCAGGGCCTGGCCGAACTCGTCGACGCCTTTCCGGCTGTATTCGAGGAATTCCGCGGCACCGGGCTGATGCTCGGGCTGAAATGCCGGCAGGCCAATGCCGCCGTAACGCTCGCCTTTCGCGACGAAAACCTGCTCACGGTTCCCGGCGGCGACAATGTCGTGCGGCTGTTGCCGCCGCTGACGGTGTCGGACGAGGAAATCCGCGTCGCGCTTGGCCATATGCGCGATGCCGCCGAGAAGCTGTCCAAGGTGGCTGTCGATGCCTGACGCGACGGCAAACGCCCCGACCGCCAGGCGGCCGCGCCACTTCACCGATCTGTCGGCGCTGCCGCCGGAGACGCTGCGCGCCATTCTCGAGGATGCAAAAGCGCGCAAGGCGGTGTTGAAATCGGGTGTGCGCGAGCGGCCGTTTGAGGGCAAGGTCATGGCGATGATCTTCGACAAACCCTCGACCAGGACGAGGGTGTCGTTCGATGTCGGCATGCGCCAGCTCGGCGGCGAGACGATCATGCTGACGGGAACCGAAATGCAGCTCGGCCGCAGCGAGACGATCGCCGACACGGCCAAGGTGCTGTCGCGCTATGTCGACCTGATCATGATCCGTACGACCTCGCACGATCGCCTGCTGGAAATGTCGGCCAACGCGACGGTGCCGGTCGTCAACGGGCTGACCGACGACACCCATCCCTGTCAGATCATGGCCGATATCCTGACGTTCGAGGAGCATCGCGGTTCGGTCAAGGACCGGTTGTTCGCCTGGACCGGCGACGGCAACAACGTGCTGCATTCCCTGGTCGAGGCGGCTGCCCGTTTCCAGTTCGCGCTCAACATCGCCGTGCCCGAGGGCTCGGAGCCGGAGCCGTCCTATGTGGCCTGGGCGCGCGGCGAGGGCGCCAGCATCGCCTTCCACGACAAGCCCGAGGATGCCGTGCGCGATGCCGATTGCGTCGTGACCGACACCTGGGTGTCGATGGGCCAGGAACACCGCGCCCGCGGCCACAACGTCTTCGTGCCGTATCAGGTCAATGAGGCGCTGATGGAGAACGCCAAGCCCGACGCCTTGTTCATGCATTGCCTGCCCGCTCACCGCGGCGAGGAAGTGACCGACGCCGTCATCGACGGGCCGCATTCGGTGGTGTTCGACGAGGCGGAAAACCGGCTGCACGCGCAAAAGGCGGTGCTGGCCTGGTGCCTGGCGGGGACGGGCGCGGGTGACTGAACGGTTGAAGCTCGGCGATTTCGGTCATGCCGGCGACGACGTCATCGTGCCGTTCCAGGTCGAGGCGCTGGACGTGCGCGGCCGGGCGGTGCAGGTGGGGCCGATGCTCGACACCATGCTCGCGCGCCACGACTATCCCGAGCCCGTGGCCCGGCTGCTGGCCGAATGCGTGGTGCTGACCGCGCTTCTGGGCAGTTCGCTCAAATTCGACGGCAAGCTCATCCTGCAGACCCAGTCCGACGGACCGGTTGACATGCTGGTGGCCGATTTCGCCGCGCGCGGTGCCATGCGCGCCTACGCCCGTTTCGACGAGGCAAGGCTTGCCCGCGCCCAGGAAGAAGGACACACCGCGCCCGAGCAACTGCTGGGCACCGGCGTATTGGCCATGACGATCGACCAGGGCGCGCATATGCAGCGCTATCAGGGCGTCGTCCAGCTCGACGGGGCGTCGCTGGAGGAAGTCGCGCGCAACTATTTCAGGCAGTCGGAACAAATCCCAACCGACGTGCGGCTGTCGGTCGCCCGCCAGGTCCTGCCGGAGGCCGGCGGCAAGGCGTCGTGGCGCGCGGGCGGCATGCTGGCGCAGTTTTTGCCCGATGCGCCCGATCGCATGCGCCTGCCGGATTTGCCGGGCGGCGACGGCGAAAGCGACGCTGCCGAGCCGGTGCGTCTCGACGACGCCTGGGCCGAATTGCTGGCGCTGTTTGCCACCATCGAGGCGGACGAACTGCTCGATCCCACGATCGGGGCCGAACGGCTGCTTTATCGGCTGTTCCACGAGCACGGCGTGGTCGTCTTCCCCGGCCAGACGGTCGCCGACGACTGTTCGTGTTCGCGCGAGAAGATCAGCGCCATTCTCGACGGGTTTTCCGACGACGAGATCGCCGAAAGCGTCGAAAACGGCGAAATTCGCGTCAATTGCGAGTTCTGTTCCAAGGAATACCGGTTCGATCCGGCCGAATTCACGCGTTCCGACAGCGAGTGAAGACAGGACCGTTCACGCCCGTTCAATTCAACGTGCGCGCATCGTCTGGCAGATCGAGCGAGAAGGCGGGAATGTCGATCTCGAACATGGATCCGGCCGCGTCGCGCATCGTATAGTGGCCGGTCATGATGCCCGAAGGTGTGGAAAGCGGGCAGCCGGACGTATACTGGAAACTATCGCCGGGCCCCAGTTGCGGCTGTTCGCCGACGACTCCGGCCCCCCGCACTTCCTCGACGCGTCCCTCTGCGTCGGTGATGTGCCAGTAGCGCGACAGAAGCTGCACCGGCACCTGCGAATTGTTGGCGATCGTGACCCGATAGGCCCAGACATAGCGCGATTGTGACGGGTCGGAGCGTTCATCGAGATAGAAAGGCTCCACGCGCACCTCTATGTTTCGCGTTACCGCCTGGTACATCATTGAGGCTCCCGAACGTTCATGCACAGAATCCTTGCCGAGCCGGCCCGATGGGTCAAGCCGCGATCCGCACACGGGCTCTCGCGTGCGTCGTTTCGATCCGCGCGGCGATTTGGCCGGGCGGTCGGTCGGGATATCGGTCGTGCTTGACGGCTGGGTCAAGCCGCGGCTCGATCCGATGCTCGACGGGCTGGCCAGAAAACTGGCCGCCACCGGCGTCGGCGCCGACACCGTCACGGTGGTGGCCTGCGCGGTCGGGCTCCTGGCGACCGGCGCGATCGCCCTCGGCTATCTCTGGTCCGGGCTGGCGCTGTTGCTGATCAGCCGCCTCGGCGACGGGCTGGACGGGGCCGTGGCGCGGCTCAACGGCAAGACCGACTATGGCGGCTTCCTCGACATCGTGCTCGACTTCGTCTTCTACGGGGCGATTCCGCTTGGCTTCGTGCTGCTCGACCCGGCCGCCAACGCGGTCGCCGGCGCGGTGCTGATCTTCACCTTCTACGTCAATGGCGCGAGCTTTCTGGCGTTCGCCGTCATGGCCGAACGACGCGGGCTGTCGAGCGACGCGCGTGGCGAAAAATCGATCTTTTTCACCACCGGGCTTGCGGAAGCGACCGAAACCATCCTGCTTTTTGTCGCTTTCTGCCTTCTGCCGGCCAGTTTTGCCACGCTTGCCTATGCTTTCGCGGCGTTGACGGCCTATACGGCCGTCTCGCGCATCGTTCTGGCCAGGCGCAGCTTCTGAACCGTCCGTGACGCCGCGGCCGCGACGGGCCGCCAGGATCAGGCCGCCCGGGCCAGCGCCCGGTCGAGGTCGTCGATCAGGTCGTCGGCGTCTTCGAGCCCCACCGAAAGCCTGACCGTGCCCGCATTGATGCCGAGCTCCAGCCGCGCCGCCTCGGCGAGGTTCTTGTGCGTGGTCGTCGCCGGATGGGTAATCAGGCTCTTGGCGTCGCCGAGATTGTTTGAGATACGGACCAGGTCGAGCCCGTTCTGGAAGGAAAAGGCCGCGCTCTTGCCGCCCTTGACGTCGAAGCAGATTAGGGTCGAGCCGCCCGTCATCTGCCGCGCGACGATGTCGGCCTGCGGGTGGTCGTTGCGGCCGGGATAGACGACGCGCTTGATCGCCGGGTGGCAGGCGAGATGGCCCGCGATCCGGGCGGCGCTTTCGGTCTGCTGGCGTACCCGCAACGGCAGCGTTTCCAGCCCCTTGAGCAGAGTCCAGGCGTTGAACGGCGACAGGCTCGGCCCGGTATGGCGGAAATAGTCGTGCAGCTTGTCGTCGATCCAGGCCTTGTCCGACAGGACGACGCCACCCAGGCAGCGGCCCTGGCCGTCAATATGCTTGGTTGCCGAATAGACCACGACATGCGCGCCGAGCGCGAGCGGCTTTTGCTGCAGCGGCGTGGCGAACACGTTGTCGACCACCAGCCGCGCGCCGCACTCATTGGCGATCGCGGCGACGGCGGCGATGTCGATCACCTCCAGCGTCGGATTGGTCGGGCTTTCGAGGAAAAACAGCTTGGTGTTGGCGCGTACCGCGCTTTTCCAGGCGTCGATGTCGGTGCCGTCGACCAGCGTCGTCTCGATGCCGTATTTCGGCATCAGCGTTTCCACGATCCACCGACACGAGCCGAACAATGCGCGCGCGGCGACGACATGATCGCCGGCACCGAGCGAACACAGCAGCGCCGCCGCCACCGCCGCCATGCCGGATGCGGTTGCTCTGGCGTCTTCGGCGCCCTCCAGTTCGCACATGCGGCGCTCGAACATGTCGACCGTGGGATTGGCATAGCGCGAATAGATGAAGCCGGGCGCCTCGCCCTTGAAGCGCGCCTCGGCCGCCTCGGCGCTGTCGTAGACGAAGCCCTGCGTCAGGTAGAGCGCCTCGGAGGTCTCGCCGAAGGCGGAGCGCTGGGTGCCGCCGTGAACCAAAGCGGTTGCGGGTTTCCAGTTGCGCTTCGTTTCGCTTGTCATGGCCTTGCCTCGAACACAAAAAAACCGGTCGCGGAAAGTCGCGAACCGGCTTGCGTTCGGCCCTTTAGCGACTTGTTTAACGTGGCTGCAAGCCGACCGGCCAAATCACCACGGGATAAGTGTCCAATAAACGCCTACCGGCCTTGCGTCAACAATTTGCTCCGCTAATGCTCGCCGCGCCCGAAACATGACTGTCGATTGGCCCGGGAGCCGCCGACCTTGCGCAAGACTGGCATTCTGCCCGATCACGAAATCTCGGCCCTGTTCGAGATGGGCGCGCTCGCCGCGCCGATCCCGCTCGACGCCGACCAGATACAACCGGCAAGCCTCGACCTGCGCTTGGGCGAAAAAGCCTATCGCGTGCGCGCGAGCTTCCTGCCCGGTCCGCGCCATCGTGTCATCGACAAGCTCGATCGGCTGAAACTGCACGAGGTCGACCTGACGGGCGGTGCGGTTCTGGAAACGGGCTGCGTCTACATCGTCCCGCTTCTGGAGGCGCTGGATCTGGGCGAGGGCGTATCGGCGGCCGCCAACCCGAAAAGCTCCACCGGCCGGCTCGACATCTTCACCCGCGTCATGGCCGATTTCGGACCCGAATTCGACAAGATCCCCGCCGGCTACAAGGGCCCGCTCTATCTCGAGGTCAGCCCGCGCACCTTTCCGATCGTCGTGCGCACCGGCTCGCGCCTGTCGCAGATCCGCTTCCGCCGCGGCCGCGCGGCGCTCGACGAGGATGCGCTTCTGGCCCTGCACGACGCCGAAACGCTGGTCGCCTCCGACACGCCCAACATCACCGGGGGCGGCATCGCTCTGTCGATCGACCTCGAGGGGGCGGGCGGTGACGGCGGCCTGGTCGGCTACCGGGCCAAGCATCACACAGCGCTGATCGACGTCGACCAGCGCGCCGCGCACGATGTCCGCGATTTCTGGGAGCCGCTCGACATTCGCGACCGGCGCGAACTGATCCTCGATCCCGACGAGTTCTACATCCTGGTTTCGCGCGAGGCCGTGCACGTTCCCCCCGGCTACGCCGCCGAGATGACGCCCTTCGATCCGCTGGTCGGCGAGTTCCGCGTCCACTATGCCGGTTTCTTCGACCCAGGCTTCGGCCATTCGGCCGCAGGCGGCACCGGCAGCCGCGCCGTTCTGGAAGTGCGCAGCCACGAGGTGCCGTTCATCCTCGAGCACGGTCAGGTCGTCGGCCGGCTGGTCTACGAGCACATGGCCTCCGCGCCCGGCGCGCTCTACGGCGCCGATCTCGGCTCCAACTATCAGGCCCAGGGCCTGAAACTGTCGAAACATTTCCGCTGAGCCGGCGCTGCCCGCGGGCCCGCGCTCAGTCCGGCAGGAGCTCGGCCAGGAGCCGGATCTGGTTGCCGCCCATCACCCGCGCGACGTCCCGTTCTCCCAACCCTTCGGCAAGCAAGGCCTCGGTCAGGAGCGGCAGGCCGGTGGTGTCGAACGGCACGTCGACGGCGCCGTCATAGTCGGAACCGAGACCGACATGCTCGACCCCGATCAGGTCGATCACGTATTTCTGCGCCCGGGCGATCGCGGCCGGATCGGTGCCGCACACAGCCGTGTCCCAATAGCCGATGCCGACAAGTCCGCCATTGGCGGCGATGGCGCGCAATTGCCCGTCGCTGAGATTGCGGTTGTTGTCGCAGGTTCCCTTGACCCCGCCATGCGACACCACGACCGGCCGGGTCGCCATGGCCAGCACCTCGTCGATCTGCTTCTGCGAGCCGTGCGCGATGTCGACGATCATGCCGAGCTCCTCCATGCGCGCGATCATCTTCCGGCCGGCCTCGGTCAGGCCGCCCTTGTCGATGCCGTGCGCCGAGCCGGCCATTTCATTGTCGAAAAAATGGGTCGGCGCCATCATCCGGTAGCCGGCCGCGAACATGGCGTCGACATTGGCGGGGTCGCCCTCCAGAACCTGCGCGCCCTCGATGCCGAGAATGCCGGCGACGATCTCCGGTTCGGATTTGCGGCGTTCGAGAAACGCCGTCAGATCGGCCTTGGTCTTGACGATGACGAAACGGCCGTTCGAGGCGTCCGCCATCGCGTGCAGCCTTTCGGCCTGGTAGAGCGCGCGCTGCTTGAGGCTGAACCAGGTGCGCAGCGGCCAGCGCTGGCCGATGGCGAGCCAGGTGACGTTGTCGCTGTCGTCGGCGTTGCGCTCGATATTGAGGCCGCTCGGGGTCTTGGAAACCAGGGTGAACATCTGCACGGCGACATTGCCCTCGATCAGCCGGGGGATGTCGACATGGCCGCGTTCGCCGCGTTCGAGCAGGTCGCGGCCCCACAAAAGCGAATCCGCGTGCATGTCGGCGACAATCAGCGTCTCGTGCAGGCGCCGGGCGGCCGCCGTCGCCTCGTAGGGCGGCGCAACCAGCACCTGGTTCATCGAGCGCTCGACCATTGCAGGCGCGACGAAAAAGAAGATGCCGAGCCCGATCGCCACGACCAGCACGGCGGCGGCCGCGATTTTCAGGAACCGGCGCATCGATCGTCCCCCTTGGCGCTAACGCTTCACGGCCCGAACGGCCGTGGCTCAAGTCTTGCTTGTTTCGGCGCGCTGGCGCAACTCCTCGCGCAGCGCCCGGATCTCGGCCAGGATCAGTTCCTGCTCGCTTTGCAGGGCCTGGCGTTCCGCCGTCGCCTCGGCGTCGTGCTCCTCCTGCATGGCCGACACGATGATGCCGATGAACAGGTTGAGCACGGTGAAGGTGGTTGACACGATGAAGGGGATGAAGAACAGCCACGCCCAGGGGAAGACCTCCATCACCGGCCGCACGATGCCCATCGACCAGCTTTCCAGCGTCATGATCTGGAACAGCGAATAGGCCGACAGCGCGATGCTGCCGAACCAGTCTGGAAAGGCCGCGCCGAACAGCTTGGTCGCCATGACCGAAAACACGTAATAGACCAGCGACAGCAGCAGCATGATCGAGCCCATGCCCGGCAGCGCGGCGATCAGCCCGCCGACGACGCGGCGCAGCGACGGCACCATGCCGATGATCCTGAGCACGCGCAGGATGCGCAACGCGCGCAGCACCGACAGGTTGCCGGTGGCCGGCATCAACGCGATGCCGACGACCACCAGGTCGAAAATGCGCCACGGGTCGCGGAAGAAATCGGCCCGGTAGACGATAAACCGGGCCAGCAACTCGGCCACGAACACCGCCAGGATCGCCCGGTCGATCACCACCAGCAGCGGGCCGGCGGCGTTCATCGCGCGCTCCGACGTCTCCAGGCCCAGCGTGATCGCGTTGATGACGATCAGGACGGTGATGGCGAGATCGAAGCGACGGGATTCGATCAGAGATTTGAGCTGGTTCACGGCGGCGGGCTCCGGCAGGGTGGCAAGGTCGGCATCGCGGTCGCGGTGGACCTTTGCCGCCAGATAGGGGCTCGTCGGCGCCGTGGCCAGAGCCGCGGCGAATTATCATCGTGACTTCACGCCCCCCTCCGGCCTATGCGATGCTGGTTGGTGCCGGGTCCGCCTGGGCCTCGGCCTGGCGTCGCCCTCCGATCGCGGGACAATCGAATGAGCCGCCTCGACTCCTTCATCCGCCGCATGAGCGCACAGCGCGATCTGCTCGACGAGGCGGCGCGCCGGCTCGCCGAAATCGACGGCCCGGTGGTGGAACTGGGGCTCGGCAACGGCCGCACCTTCGACCATCTGCGCGCCCTGTTCCCGCAACGCCGTATTCTCGTCTTCGACCGCAAAATGTCGGCCTTCGCCGCGTCCAGGCCGGCGCCGGAGGATTTCGTCGAGGGCGAGATCCGCGAGCGCGCCGCCGCCTTCGCCGGCATCGGCGCAGCACTCGTCCATTGCGACATCGCCACCGGCTATGCCGAGGTCGACGACGCCACCATCGCCTGGCTTGCCGGTGTCGTCGCGCCGCTGCTGCGCCCCGGCGGTTTGGCCGTCAGCGGCATGCCGCTCGAGCATGACGAACTGGAAACGCTCTCCCTGCCGCCGAGTGTGGCCGAGGGGCGTTATTTTTTCTACAGGCGGCGTTGACGGCGGCGTCGTTCGTGTGGCGATTCCGCTTGACGCCCGCCCGCCGCTCGCCGATTAATGGCGCGAATGCGGGCGTAGTTCAGAGGTAGAACGCAAGCTTCCCAAGCTTGATGTCGTGGGTTCGATTCCCATCGCCCGCTCCAAATTCACGGATTTCGAACACACAGTGCCACTTCGTTCGCAAGGGTGCGAACGGAAATGGGCGCAGCGATGGTTACGGTTCGCGCCGGGCGACCGCCTTGCCGTTGCGGTCGAACAGATGCGTCTTGCCGGCCACAAGGTTGAGCGCGACCGTCGCGCCGGGCGCAAAGCGCCGCTCGGGCGGCGCCTTGGCCACAAGCGTTGCGCCCGATTGCGTCTCCACCTCCAAGAGCGTCTGGTCGCCGAGCCGTTCGACCAGGCGCACCGTTGCCAGCAGGTCGCCATTTGCGCCGGCGGCGGGAACGAGATGCTCGGGCCGGATGCCGAGCGTGACCGGCGCGCCCGGCGCAAGAGCCTGCATGTCGCGATCGGCCACCAGCAATTCGCCGGTTTCGGGACTGCTGACGCGCAGGCCGTTTGCGTCGGGGCCGACAATCTCGGCGGCGAGGAAATTCATCTTCGGCGAGCCGATGAACCCGGCCACGAACAGGTTTTGCGGCCGTTCGTAGAGTTCGATCGGCGTGCCGATCTGCTGGACGATGCCGGCGTCGAGCACGACGATGCGGTCGGCGAGCGTCATCGCCTCGACCTGGTCGTGGGTGACGTAGATCATCGTCGCGCCGAGATCGGCGTGGAGCTTGGCGATCTCGCGCCGCGTGCTGACGCGCAGCGCGGCGTCGAGATTGGACAGCGGCTCGTCGAACAGAAAGACCTGCGGATCGCGCACGATCGCCCGGCCGATCGCCACCCTTTGGCGCTGGCCGCCCGAAAGCTGGTTCGGGCGCCGGTCGAGCAGGTGTTCCATCTGCAGGATGCGCGCGGCCTCGCGCACCCTGGTCTCGATCTCCGCCTTCGGCCGGCGCGCCAGCTTCAGGCCGAAGGCCATGTTCTGGTAGACGGTCTTGTGCGGATAGAGCGCGTAGCTCTGGAACACCATGGCGATGCCGCGATCCTTCGGCGCCATTTCATTGCAGCGCTCGCCGCCGATATGAAGATCGCCGCCGGAAATCTCCTCCAGGCCGGCGATCATGCGCAGCAGCGTCGATTTTCCGCAACCGGACGGGCCGACGAAGACGATGAACTCGCCGTCGGCCACGTCCAGGTCGACGCCCTTGATCACCCGGAGATGGCCATAGGCCTTTTCGATACCGTCGAGCCTGACCGTCGCCATGGCGTTCCGCGCCCCTTTACAAAAGTCCGTCGCGGGCCGGCTTACGCCGAGCCCTTCATGCGGTCCTTGAAATGACCGAGATGCTTTTGCTGCGCCTCGATCATGCGTTCGCGGTACTGGCCGTAGATCAGGTCGGTGTCGGCCAGCGTCACCCCGGCGATCGTCGGCGAGGCGAAGGTCGGCAGTTCGATGCCGCGATCGGCGAGCTTTTGCGCGGTGCGCGCGATCAGTTCGTGCATCAGCATCATCGCAAGCACGGTCGAGGACCCGGAGACCGGCCGCGACCAGCCGTCCACCTTGACGATCGAATCCTCGATCGGCGCGCGCGTGTCGACGATCGCGTCGGCGATGTCGCCCAGCCGCTTGCCGGACGAATGGGTGGCCGGCTTGTCGAGATTATGGGTCGAGGTGATCGCGGCAACGAACAGGCCGCGTTTCTTAGCGTAGAGCGCGGTTTCGATGCCGGAGGCGTTGCGGCCGCTATGGCCGAAGATGACGATCGAATCGCCGGGATTGAGCGGCTGGTGGTCGAGAAATTTTTCGGCGTAGTTTTCGGTGCGCTCCAGCCACAGCAGTTCGCGCACGCCGCCCGCGCCGAGCACGTTGTGCCACATCAGCCGCGGATCGGTGAGCGGGTTGAACCCGACATAGGAGCCGTAGCGCGGAAACGCCTCCTGGCACGGCAGGACCGAGTGGCCGGAACCGTAGAGATGGACCAGGCCGCCATCGGCGAGCGAGCCGGCGAGTTTCGTCGACACCGTGTCGAGGGCCTCCTGGTTGGTTCGTGCGGCCTCCTCGGCGAGTTCGATCAGGCGGCTGATGTAAAGCGTGGACATGGGTGTGAAATGCCTTTCCCTTGCAGTTAAAGATGAAGGCGCGAGCGGATCTCGTAGCGATCGCCGCGCATGATGGAGTGGACGAATTCGAACGGGCCGATCGCGTCGCAGGTGATGCGTTCGACGACGAAGGCCGGACTGCCGGGCGCGATGCCGAGCAGGGCGGCGTCCTCTGCCGTGGCCGTGCCGACCCGGTAGACTTCCCGCGCCTCGCGCGGCGCGATCGAGAAATCGCGCTTCAGCGTTTCGTAGAGCGACGCGGAGGGCCGGTGCAGCGACACCAGGCCGGGCACGCGCGCGGCCGGCAGATAGGCCGTCTGCAGGCCGATCGGCGCCTCGTTGCCCAGCCGCAGGCGGCGCAGCTTGACCACCGGCGCGCCATCGCGGATTTCCAGCGCCGTCGCAACCTCGGGCGAAGCCGCTTCCTCGCCCAGATCGAGCAGGCGCGAGCCCACTTTCAGGCCGAGGCCGGCCATTTCCTGGGTGAAGCTGGTCAGGCCGCGCACCCCGGCGATCACCCGCGAGGACCGCACGAAGGTGCCGCGGCCGTGCTCGCGCCGCAGCAGGCCGGATTCTTCCATGTTGCGCAGGGCATGGCGCACGGTGATGCGGCTGACCCCGAGCAGGCTGCTCAGCCGCGCCTCGTTCGGCAATTGCATGCCGTCGGTCCAGGTGCCGTTTGCGATCAGCTCGCGCATCGCGGTTTCGGCCTGGTGCCACAGCGGCTCGGGCCGGCGCCGGTCGGGCAGGGCGGTGTTGCCGAGTTCGCTCATGCCGTCGTCTCCCACAAAGTGCTGCCGGCTGCCGCGGCCACGGCGCCCGCGAGCGCGGCGGTGTCGCCGAGTTGGCCCGGCCGGATCTCGATTTGGCGCAGATGCGGCGGCAATTGGCGCCGCATCGCCGCCGCGACGCGGTGCTCGATCACGTCGAACCCGGCCGCGACACCGCCGGCGACGATGACGATTTGCGGGTCGGTCAGCGCGACGGCGCCGGCGAGGCTGGCGCCGAGTGCCGCCGCCGGCCGGTCGAGCAATGCGTTGGCGGCGGCGTCGCCGGTGCGCGCGCGGGCGATCAGCGTGCCGCCGTCGGCCATGCCGTTGTTGCGTGCGATTCCGTCGAGCGCGCGGCCGGCCGCCTGCCGTTCGAGCCAGCCGGCGCGCCCGTCGCCGGGATCGTCCGGGTCCGCGCACGCCCAGCCGAACGAGGTCGCGCCGCCATGCGCGCCCCGAAGAATGCGTCCGCCGGCCAGCACCGCCGAGCCGATGCCGGTGCCGATCGCAAGCAGAAGCGCGTCTGCCATGCCGCGCGCTGCCCCGGCGCTGGCCTCGCCCAGAAGCGTCATATGGGCGTCGTTGCCGACCGCCACCGGCGTGTCGGGTACGAGCGTGGCCAGGTCCGCGCCCTCGAGCCAGGGCAGGTTGGGGATCCAGGCGCAGCGCGTGCCCAACACCAGACCCGGCACCGCGAGGCCGACGCGTGCCGCCTGATGCTGCTGAACCAGAGTGCCGATCAGGGCGACGAAATCCTCTAGGCAGGCGGGCGCGGCCCAGCGGCCGACCGGCTCGAGCGGGGCCGCCCGGCCCGGCCGGGCGATCGCGGCGCGCAGATTGGTGCCGCCGAGATCGATGGCGAGGATCGCGCTCATCCCTTCACCCCGGAACTGACGATGCTGTCGACGAAGAAGCGCTGCAGCAGAACGAACATCACCAGCGGCGGCAGCACCGCCAGTGTCGCGCCGGCCATGACCAGATGAGTGTTCATGGCGCCGCGATTATAGGACAGGAGCCGGCTCAGGCTGATGACGATCGGGTAGTCGTCGCTGTTGCCTTGCAGCACGGTCAGCGGCCACAGATAGGTGTTCCAGTGATAGACGAAGGCGAACAAGGTCAGCGCGGCGAGCGCCGGAACCACGCTCGGCGCGACGACGGAAAAAACGATCCTGAGTTCCGAGGCGCCGTCGACGCGCGCGGCGTCGATCAAATCGTCGGGCACGCCGGCGATGAACTGGCGCATCAGGAAGATGCCGAAAGCGTTGGCCAGATGCGGCACGATCACCCCGAACAGGCTGGCGTTGAGGCCGATCGCCGTGACCAGCCGGTAGAGCGGAATCAGGGTGACGATCGGCGGCAGGAACATGGTCGCGATCAGCAGCGCAAACAGCGCGTCGCGGCCACGGAAGCGATATTTGGCGAAAGCGTAGCCGGCCATCAGGCTGGTGATCAGGATGCCGGCGGTGGTCACGGTTGCAATCACCGCCGAGTTCCAGAACGAGCGGCCGGCATTGATGACGTCGGCGACCTCGCCATAGGCGTCCAAGGTTGGCGTGCCGGGCAGCCAGACCGGCGGCACCTGCATGCTTTCGGCCGGGGTCTTGAAGCTCGACAGCACCATCCAAACGAGCGGAAAGGCGGCGACCACCGCCGCGATCACGATCGCCAGCCGCAGGCCGGCGGATGCCGCATCGACGCGAATGCGAGGCCGGCGCGGCGGAGAGACGGTGCGCGGGTTCATTCCTCGTCCCTCCGACGGGCGAAGGCAAACAGCACCACGATGACGACGATCAAGGCGAGCATCAGCATGACCGCCATCGCCGAGCCAAGCCCGCCCTGGGCCCGTTCGATGCCGACCCGGCGGATGTGATAGGTGAGCACGTTGGTGGAGCCGGCCGGCCCGCCCTGGGTGATCAGGGCGACCGGCTCGAACACCTGCACGGCGTTGATGACGGCGATGACGGCGCTGAACAGCAGGGTGCGCTTGAGAAGCGGCAGGGTGATGCCGAAAAATTCCTGCATCCGGTTGGCGCCGTCGATCCGCGCCGCCTCGTAGAGCGCGGTCGGAATCTGCGTCAGCCCGGCGATGACCAAGACGGTAAAATAGCCGACCTGCTGCCAGACGTTCAGGAACACGATCGACAGGAGCGCGGTGTCGGGCGAGGACAGCCACGGCTGCGGGCCGAAACCGAGCCAGCCGAGCATCTGGTTGATCGGGCCTTCGTTCGGCGAATAAAGCTTCGACCAGACCAGCGCGACCGCGATCATCGGCACCATATAGGTGGAAAACAGGATGGTGCGCAGCACGTTGCCGCCGGCGACGCGGCGCTGGTAGACCAGAAGACCGAGCAGCACCGACAGCGGCAGGATGATGGCGACCGACAGGGCGGTGTAGAGCGCGGTGTTGGAGAAGGCGCGCTTGAAGTCGCGGCCGACCGAGATCGGCCCGAAAATGTCGTGATAGTTGCGCAAGCCGACGAAACGCGCGGTGGCGAACCCCGTCTGGGTCGACCAGTCGTGGAAGGACAGCCACACGGTCAGCGCCATCGGGATGACGATGAACACCCCGATCAGGCCGACCGCCGGGGCCAGCATGAGGCCGATCGGTCCGTTCGCTGTCCTGCTCATGGTCTCACATCCGCCCGTCGCGTGACCGGACACGAAGGCGTCCGTGCCCGGCCCACACGTTTCAACCTACTGGCGCGCGCGCTCCAGGATCGAGGCCGCGTCCGCCTGGGCGTTGGCCTGAGCCTCGGCGGCGGTGACTTGGCCATATTGCAGGGCTTCGATCACTTGCTGCAACGCTTCGGAGAACTCCTGGCCGCCCGGCACGACGGGGAAGGCCTTTGCATTGGCCAAGACGTCCACATAGCCGGCCAGGAAGTCGCGACCGAGCTTGTCCTGATAGGCTTCCACGTCCGAGCTGCGCGAGGGCAGAATGCCCATCGACATCAGGATGCCCGACATCGCCGAAGCGCCGTTCTCGCCCGACTCCGGACCGTTGATCCAGGCCAGGAAGTCCCAGGCCGCCTCGCGCCTGGCGTCCTCGGCGCCGGCATTGACCACCGTCAGCCAGGAATAGGAGATCGAGCGCGCGGTATCGCCGCTCGGTCCGACCGGGATCGGCGCCGTGCCGATCGTGGCGAAGGCGTCGCCCATGCCGGCGCGCAACGCGCTTTCCCACCAGTTCGCCATGATGATCATACCGGTATTGCCGGAGACGAAATTGTCGAGGAAGGGGCCGGTCGTGTTGGCGTCGGCCGTGCCCATGGCCGGATCGGTATAACCCTCGCCGATCATCGTCTCGTAGAGGGCGAAGGTCTCGCCGGCCGCCACGCTGTCGAGCGCCGGTTCGCCATCGAGAACCAGGTCGCCGCCATTGGAGACCAAGAGCGAGGCGAAGGGATGGACCACGCCCGCCGGCCAGGAATTGATCATGCCGAAACCCTGGCGGGTGATGCGCCCGCCCTCGGTCTTGGTGATCGCCGCGGCCGCCGCCTTCAACTCGTCCCAGGTCGTCGGCGGCGCGGCGATGCCGGCCTCCTCGAACAGGGTTTTGTTGTAGTTGAGGGCGTAGACATTGATCTCGTTCGGGATGCCGTAGACGGTGCCCTCGACGCCCGCCGCCGCGGCAATGCCCGCCGGCCATGCGGTGACGACCTCGCCAGCGACGGCCTCCGGCGCTTTTTCCACCAAGCCGTCGCGCACCAGCTCCGGCAGCCACAGATCGTATATGCCGGCAATCGTCGGGCCGCCGGCTCCCCCGCCCTGGGAACGGATGGTCGTCAACAGGTCGCCGAACGGCACGGCCTGGACGGTGACGGTCACGTCGGGATTGGCGCCGCGGTATTTTTGCGCCGCCGCCTCCAGCAGCGCGACCGTGTCGGGCGACCAGTGCGTCAGGTAGGAGATCTCGACGGGTTCGGCGAAGGCCGCGCAGGGTAGGGCCACGGCGGCGGCGAGGGCCAGCTTGATGCGCGTGAGATGTCTGATCATTTTCGTTCCTCCGGAAGCCTCTTTGACAGAGTGTTTGATATGTGTGTGCGCAAAATTGGTTATAACAACATAATCAATTTTGCAAATGCCGTTTCCCGGTTTGTCGGCTCAAATCGCCGGGCAAAGCCGGCAGCGGTGGGAATTGGCGTCGGATTCGTGTCATACGGTGCGCACAATTCGCGCTAGGCATTGCCGTCGGGGCGAAGCGTTCCGTCAGCCGCCGGTTGGCGGCAGCGGCCGCCCGACAGGCGGGCACCGCTCACGGTCCGTCAATCGCGCGCGATGCCGCGCGCATCGCCGGAAGAACAAGCGAAGGAAGACGATCATGTGCGGTTTCGTGTGTCTGTGGAACGTCGGCGACGAGGCGCTCGCCGCCGCGATGATCGACAAGATCGCCCATCGCGGGCCGGACGCCGTCGCCGTCGCCCGCGCCCCGCACGCGCCGGTGGTAATGGCGCATTGCCGTTTGTCGATCATCGGACCGCAGGACGGTGCGCAGCCGATCCATCAGGGCGACGACATTCTGGTGGTCAATGGCGAGATCTACAATCATGTCGATCTGCGCGCCATCCTCGGAGAAAGCGTCTTCGAAACCAAAAGCGATTCGGAGACGATCCTGCATCTGTCGCGCAACGCCAGCCAGCGCTGGGTGTCGCAGCTCGACGGCATGTTCGCTTTCGTGCTCGCCACGCGCGGGCGCATTCTTGCCGGGCGCGATCCGCTCGGCATCAAGCCGCTCTACGTCGCCCGGCTCGGCGGCGGTTTCGCCTTCGCTTCCGAGTTGAAGGCGTTCGACGGCTTGGCCGTGTCAGACATCGAGGCGATACCGCCCGGCTCCCTTTTCGACAGCGATGGCGACATGCGCCGCTGGTTTCGCCTGCCCCACGGCGCGGCCGAACCCGAGACGGGGCTCGACGAACAGGCGACGTGGCGTGAATTGCGTCTGGTGCTGGAGGACGCGGTCAAGAAATGGATGGTCGCCGATGTCGAGGTCGGCGCCTTCCTGTCGGGCGGGCTCGACAGTTCCATCGTTGCCGCGCTGGCGGCCAGGGCCGCGCCGTCGCGGCTGAAGACCTTTTCGGTCGGGCTGGACGGCAGCCCGGACCTCGTCGCGGCGCGGCGGGTCGCCGCCCATATCGGCAGCGAGCATTTCGAACACGCCTTCACCCCCGACGACGTCGCGCGCGTGCTGCCGCATGTGATCTACCATCTCGAAAGCGCGGATGTGGACCTGGTGCGCAGCGCCGTGCCGACCCATTTCGCCGCCGCGCTGGCGCGCCGCCATGTCAAGGCGGTGCTGACCGGCGAGGGTGCGGACGAGCTGTTCGCCGGTTACACCTATCATCACGCCTATGTCGACCGGCCGCGCGCGCTTGCCGACGAACTGACCCGTTCGCTGGCCACGATGCACAACATCAATCTGCAGCGCGTCGACCGCATTACCATGGCCGAGAGCCTGGAGGCGCGCACGCCCTTCCTGGACCGCGATCTGATCGCCTTCGCCCAGGCGATTCCCGCCTCCTTGAAAATGCGCCGCACCGACCCGTCCGCGGCCGAAAGCACGGGCCCGACCACGGAAAAATGGGTCCTGCGCAAGGCCTGCCAGGACCTGCTGCCGCACGATCTGATCTGGCGCAAGAAGGCGCAGTTCGACGAGGGGTCGGGCACGGTCGAGGCGCTGTCCGAGGCGCTGATGATCATGGAAGGGGCAAAGGCGCCGCTCGACCGGGAGGCCGAGGGCGCGGTCTACGAACGCCTGCTGCGTGCGCGCTACCGGAACCCCGAGCGCGTGCTGGCCAATGCCGGCAGATGGGAGGCTGGCCGGGTCGCGCTCGCGGTTTGACGCGGCGCGCGTCTACGGCCGCGCGTCGTTCCAGTGCACCATCGGCAGTCCGGCGACCGGGCTGCGAAAGGATGGAATGGTGGTGCCGCGCAGCGAACCGATATAGACCGTTTGCAGATCCGGCCCGCCGAAGGTGACGCTGGCGAACCAGGGCGCGATCGTGCCGCCGCAGGCCAGCATCAATTCCGGCGTCGCCTTGCCGGCTTCGAACGCCTCCATCAGCCGTCGGCTCGGCCCGGGATTGTCGTCGTCGAGGATGATGCGCAAATCGCCGTCCGGCGTGATGGCGAAGATGCGGTCGCTCATCACATGCGTGCCCCACAGATTGCCGTAGGCGTCGAAGGCGATGCCGTCGATGAAGGCGCCGTGGTCCTCGGGCCCGTAGGTCTGGCGCTGCGACAGCGTGCCGTCCTCGCCGACGCGGAAGCGGATCACCCTGCGGCCGGTGGTTTCCACGACATAGAGCCATTCCTCCTTGGCATCGAGGCGGATCTCGTTGGTGAAGGCGATGCCGTCGGCTACCGTGCGTACGCGCTCGCCCTCCACCAGCAGGATCGACCCGTCGCGGATCAGGCGGCCTGCGGCTTCCATCCAGTTCCTGATCTGGGTCGAGACCGTCACCCAGAGCCGGTCCCTGGAATCGCGCAGCACGAAATTGACCTTGCCGATCGGCTTGCCGTCGACCTGGTCGAGCAGCACTTTGGTGTCTCCATTGCGGGTCATCAGCTCGAGGCAGTCGGTGCCGAAATTGGAGATGTAGATCGAGCCGTCGCGGGCGAAGGCGAGCCCGTTCGGCAAGGTGCCTTCGGTAAAACGCTTGGCGTCGTCGGCCGCGGTGGCGAAGGCCTGGGCGTGGCTTTGCGCGATCAGTTCCTGCGAACCGTCGGGGCGGATATGCATGACGCCGGACCGTGCGTCGGCCGCCCACAGGCTGCCGTCGCGCTCGGCCAGAATGCATTCGGGCCGCTGCAGGTCGCGGCCGACATGGCGGATGTCAGCTTTGGAGACGGTGAAGCCGTCGATCGGGTTTTTTGTCATTTCAGACCTCCTGCCAGCCGTCCGCGGTCTTCATCCGGTGACGGATGGTGTTCCGCCGTCCCAGCGTCTGCTCGATGAAGCAGCCCTTCTTCGCCGTCTCGATCAGGGCGGCGACCTTGTCGTCCGCGTCCGGACTGTCGATCGAGACATCGATCTCGAAACCGCGCGGGGCGGTTTCGTAGACCCGGCCCGCCGCCTGCCAGTCCCATTGCACGCGGGCATCGACGGACAGGTCGTTCAGCGTGACGTCTAGCCGTTTGGCGAAGGCGCGGATCTGGGTCATGATGCAGCCGGTCAGCCCGGCCACGAACAGCGCCAGCGGCGGCGGGGCGCTGGCGTCGCCGCCGTGGAAGGCGCCCTCGTCGGTGGCCAGCGCGAACGGCCCCTCCTCGAAGGGCAGCACCATTGTCACGTCGAGCTCGTTGCGCATCTTGCCGGTCGCGGTGCCCCGGCAGTCGAATTGCACCATCGCCTTCTGCATTGCCGCGGCCATCAGAATTTCACCCGGTCGCCGCCCTTCAACTCCAGAATGTCGCGGGCCTCGGCCGGCGTGGCGATGGTGTGGCCGAGCTCCTCGAGGATTTTCCGGATCTTGGCGACCTGCTCGGCATTGGATTTCGCCAGCGTGCCCCGGCCGATATGCAGGGAATCCTCGAGCCCGACACGGACATGCCCGCCCAGCATGGCGGCCTGGGTGATGAACGGCATCTGGTAGCGGCCCGCCGCCAGCACCGACCAAACATAATCGTCGCCGAACAGCCGGTCGGCTGTCTGTTTCATGAAGATGACGTTTTCCATCTCCGCGCCGATGCCGCCCAGAATGCCGAAGATCGACTGCACCAGGAAGGGCGGCTTCACCAGGCCCCGGTCGACGAAATGGGCCAGATTATAGAGATGGCCGACATCGTAGCATTCGTGCTCGAAACGCGTGCCGCAGCCCTCGCCGAGATGTTTGAGGATATAGCCGATGTCGCGGAAGGTGTTGCGGAAGATGAAGTCGTCGCTGGCTTCCAGGAACGGCTTTTCCCAGTCGAATTTCCAGTCCTTGTATTTGCCGGCGAGCGGGTGCAGCGCGAAATTCATCGAGCCCATGTTGAGCGAGCACAGTTCCGGCTCGGCCTCAAGCGGCGCGGCCAGACGCTGCTCGATGGTCATGCCGAGCCCGCCGCCGGTGGTGATGTTGACGACCGCGTCTGTGGCCTGCTTGATGCGCGGCAGGAACTGCATGAACACCGCCGGGTCCGGCGTCGGCCTGCCGGTCTCGGGATCGCGGGCGTGCAGGTGGATGATCGACGCGCCGGCCTCGGCCGCCTCGATCGACTGGCGCGCGATCTCGTCGGGCGTTATCGGCAGCGCGTCCGACATGGTCGGCGTGTGCACGCCGCCGGTAACCGCGCAGGTGATGATGACCTTGTCGTTCTTGCGGGCCATGGGTCTGATCCTCAGTCGTTGAAAATGGCGACGGCGCGGGTGAAACCTGCCGAGGCCGCCTTGATCTTGAAGGGAAAGCAGGCGATCTCGTAGCCGGTCGCCGGCAGCTGATCGAGATTGGCAAGCTTTTCCAGGTGGCAGTAGCCGATCTCCATCCCGGCGCGGTGGCCTTCCCAGATGATTTTCGGATCGTGCGTTTCGGCGAATTTTTTCGCCGTGTGCACGAACGGCGCATCCCAGCTCCAGCCGTCGGTGCCGGTCACGCGCACGCCGCGCTCCAGCAGGTAAAGCGTCGCCTCCCGTCCCATGCCGCAGCCCTTGGCGACATAGTCTGGCTTGCCGTAATGCGCGCCGGCCGTGGTGTTGACCACGACGATGTCGAGCGGCTTGAGCGTGTGGCCGATGCGCGCCAGTTCCGCCTCGACATCGGCGGCGGTAACGACATAGCCGTCCTCGAAATGGCGGAAATCGAGCTTGACCCCGGGATTGAAGCACCATTCCAGCGGCACCTCGTCGATGGTGATGGCGCGCTCGCCATTGTTCATCGTCGAGGCGTAGTGCCAGGGCGCGTCGAGATGGGTGCCGTTATGGGTGGAGACGCTCAACTGCTCGACGGCCCAGCCTTCACCGTTGGGCAGTTGGTCCTTGTCGAGCCCGGGAAAGAAACCGGTGATCTGGTCGGCCGTCATTCGATGATCGAAATAGTCGATCTTCGGCAGCGCCATTGGCGGGTCCGAGGCGATATCGGTTTCGAGCGGAACGGAAAGGTCGACGATTCTGCGCGGCATGGGTGGTCCTCAACGGCCTAGGGGCAGGGTTGCAAGGGAGGGGAAGGCGAGCACGAGGATGAGCACGACGGCCATCATCAGCGCGAAGGGGGCGGCGCCGCGGAAAATGTCGCCGAGGCTGATCGTGTCGTCGTCGAGCGTCGACTTGATGACGAAGACGGAGATACCGAAAGGCGGCGTCAGCAGGCCGATCTCGACCGCGATCACCGTGACGATGCCGAACCAGACCAGGTCGACGCCCATCGGCTGCAGCACCGGCAGCATCAACGGCACCAGGATCAGCATGATCGAGGAGGAATCGAGGATCGTGCCCATGACGATGACCAGCAGCACATAGGCGATGATCACGCCCCAAAAGCCGATATCGGCGGTCGCCACGAAGGCGCCGAACTCGTTCGGCACGCCCGAAAGCGCCAACATACGCGAATACATCTGCGCCGCGATGATCAGGAAGCAGACCGAGGCCGTGACCAGTCCGGTATCGGTCAGCACGTTCCAGAAATTGGAGACGGTGAGCGCGCGCCGCCACAGGCCGATGACGATCGCACCGAGGCAGCCGACGGCGCCGGCCTCGATCGGGGTGAAGGCGCCCAGATAGATCCCGCCCAGCACGACGAGGATCAGGATCACGATCGGCAGTCCCTTGGCCATCATTTCGCGGCTCGACAGGCTGTGCAGCCGATCGCCGGACAGGTCCTCGCCGATGAAGCGCGGCCAGAAACGGGCCATCGCGATCACCCCGCCGGCGAAGATCGCGGCCAGCAGCAGGCCGGGAATGATGCCGGCGATGAACAGATCGCCCACCGATTGCTCGGTCAAGAGCCCGTAGAGAATGAGAAGCAGACTCGGCGGAATCAGCATGCCGAGCACCGAGGAGCCGGCGACGACGCCGACCGAAAACTGCTTGGTATAGCCGTGCCGCACCATTTCCGGCACGGCAATGCGGGTGAAGACGGCGGCCGAGGCGATCGAGATGCCGGTAATGGCGGCGAAGATCGCGTTGGCGGCGACGGTGGAGACGCCGAGCCCGCCTTTCAGGCGCTGGAAAAGCTGGGCGGCGACGTCGTAGGCGTCCCGGCCCATGCCGGTGACGGACACCAGGAACCCCATCAGCACGAAAAGCGGCACCACGCCGAAAAAATAGGACGAGATCGTCTCGGAAGCCGCGAGCGCCAGAAGCTTGCCGGCCAGGAGCGGCGAGCCCTTGATCAGCCAGACCCCGACATAGGAGCACAGCATCAATGCGATCGGCACCCACAGCCCGGCATAGACGAGCACGACCATGGCGCCGAGCGTGGCGAGACCGATTTCGAACGGGCTCATCGTCCGCGCTCCCCGCCCGCGCCGTCATCGTCTCCGGTCACCATAAGGTAGGCGGCGATCAGGCCGGAAATCGCCATTTGCATGATCAGCGCCGCGCAGCCGATCAGGATGACCAGCTTCACCGGCCAGTCCGGCGCGGTGAAGTCGCCGAACGTGCCGACATAGGTGTTGCGTTCCCAGGCTTTTTGAAACAGCGGATAGCTCGCCGACAACACGAACCAGATCAGCGCCAGCGCGGCGCTGGCATAGACCAGTTCGATAGCGTGGCGCAGGCGCGGGGCCCGTGCCGCGATCAGGTCGAGAAAGGCGTCCGTGCGGGTGAAGCGGCCCATGCGGAAGGCCTGCGACACCTGCAGGAAGACGATCGCCACGATCGACATCGAGACGATTTCCGGTACGCCGGAGATCGGCGCGAGGAACAGCTCGCGGCCGATCACGTCGGCATTGACCAGCACGACGAGGCCGAGGATCAGCAGCGTGCCGAGCACGTTGAGGCCGTTGGAGATGCCATCGGCGAGCGCGCGGAGGCGCCGTCCCGCCCCGGAGCCGCGGCGCGGCTCCGGCGTTTGCTGTTCTGTCATGGCCGCTTACCCGAGGAAGATTATTCCTGGTCCCAGTTGCGCACCGGCGCGCCGCCGGCCGCGCGGATCGCATCGAGATAGGCTTTCAGGATCTCGGTCCCCGCCTTGCCCTCGCTGTCGACCTGGGCCGCCCATTTCTTGGCGACGTTGTCCATGCCGGCGGCCCATTTCTGGCGGAACTCCGCATCGACGTCGGAGATCGTCGCGCCCTGTTCCTGCATCGCCTTGAAGCTCGCCGTCACCGCCTTGTCGAGATCGTCGAGATAGGCGGCCTTATAGGTGTCGGCGGCGTCCTTGAGTGCCTTTTGGACGGCGTCCGGCTGGCTGTCGAACCAGTCCTTGTTGGCCGCGATCGCACCGGCATATTGGGCGCCGAAGCCGATCCGTGTGATGTGCGGCGCGACCTCGTGCAGCTTGCCCGGCAGGGCGGCGGTGGCGAACACGATCACGCCGTCGTACACGCCGGTCTTGATCTCGTTGTAGTAGGTGGTGAGATTGCCCGAGACGCCGACCGCGCCGGTGCCTTCCAGCCAGTTCACCGCCGGTCCGGGCGCGCCGATCTTCTTGCCGTTGAGGTCCTCGATCGAGTTGACCGGGAACGTCGTCATCAACACGTAATCGTCAATGGCGATCGGCCCGCCGAGATATTCGAGCCCGTTTTCTTCCCAGGTCGACAGCATCGCCTGGTTGGTCTCGTGCAGGGCGTCGATGGTTTCCACCACCAGGCTCGGATCGCTGGAAACGAACGGCGTGTAATAGGTCACGTTCTGCAGCGACAGCTTGGCTGGATCGAAGACCGACGAGATGCCGCCGATTTCGGCCAGGCCTTCCTCGACGGCCTCGAGCTCGTCGCCGACCTTGGCCAGCGAGCCGCCATATTGCTCGTCCCAGTTGATCGTGTGCCCGCTGCCCTCCAACTGCTTGTTCACGGCCGGAATGAAGACCTCGTTGGCCAGCCGGACCCAGCGAAAGACCGGCGGATGCCCGGCCACGTAGGTCACATTGATGGTCTCGGCGCGGGCAGCCGTCGCCGCCGCCACGGCCAGGGCCGCGATCATCGTCTTGCGCAAGGTTGGTACGAACATCTTTTCCTCCCGGTGTTCGTTGGTCTGGCTTAGCGTTTCTGCATCAAGCTGCTGACGCCGCCACTGGCAAAGGCGACGACGGAGCGGATCAGTTGTTCGGTGTCGACGCGGTCGTAGCGATCGTGCGACATCGGGCCCGCGCGCCCCTCGATGCCGATCGAGGCGATGCCGGTGCCGAGCGACAGCAGATAGGCGCGGATGGCGTCGCTTTCGCTCATTGCGGGCGCGACCTCCTGGAACGCCTCCACGAATCGGCGCGCGATGCCGTCGAAATTCTCCGCCACGATCCGCTTGGCCAGGTCGTCGACGGAATGCGTCAGCACCGCCAGCAGTTTCACATAGGCGTAGCCGCCGCGCTCGCCGTCGGTTCCGAGCTCGATCAACGGGCGCAGGAACGCATCGATCAACTGCTCCACGCTCGGCGCGCCCGCCGCGCGCAGCGCGGCGAGCCGCTCCTGGCGCTGCGTGTTCACGAAGGTCGAACGCCTGCGCATGATCGCTTCGAGCAGGCCTTCCTTGGAGCCGAAATAATAGGCGATCATGGCCTGGTTGACGCCGGCCTCGCGAGCGATCGCGCGCATCGAGGCGCCGTTGTAGCCGAACTCGGCGAACGCCCTCTCGCCCGCGAACAGGATCGCGGTGCTGACGTCGTTATCCGCGCGCGACTGGGTGAGCACGGCAGCCTTCCTCCCTTATTCATTAAACGTTTGACGAATTCGCGGATCGTGTCAAGGCCGACGTCGCGTCCCCGCGCGGCGGCTGCGCCGCCGGGAGCGGGTGAGCCGAAGGGACCGACACGCTTGGAGCGCGCTATCGCGGGCTTTGACGGCCGTGGCGTGCGAGAGACGGTCGTTGGACAACGACCGTAACGTGTGGCGAATATCGGTGCGGCGGTTGACGTTGGCGCCGCGATGGTGCCTGAATACGCCACCACTTAACCCCAGTTAGAGGGAGGAAAACATGAAAAAACTGGTTGTCGGCGCCTTGTCCGGCGTGGCGCTCGCTGGGTTGAGCGGCCATGCAATGGCCCAGGATCAGCAGTTCATTTCGATCGGTACCGGCGGCGTGACCGGCGTCTACTATCCGACCGGTGGCGCGATCTGCCGTTTGGTCAACAAGAACCGCAAGGAACACGGCATTCGCTGCTCGGTCGAATCCACCGGCGGCTCCGTCTACAACATCAACACGGTGCGTGCCGGCGAGCTCGAGTTCGGCGTTGCGCAGTCGGACTGGCAGTATCACGCCTATCACGGCACCTCGAAATTCGAGGAGCAGGGTGCGTTCGAAAAAGAGCGCGCGGTGTTTTCCGTGCATGCCGAGCCGTTCACGCTCGTCGTGCGCAAGGACACGGGCATTGACGGTTTCGAATCCCTCAAGGGCAAGAAGGTCAATGTCGGCAATCCCGGTTCCGGCCAACGGGCAACGACCGAGATCGTCATGGAAGCCTTCGGCATGACCATGGACGATTTCTCGCTCGCAGCCGAGCTCAAGGGCTCGGAAATGGCGCAGGCGCTGTGCGACGGCAAGATCGATGCCATGATCTACACGATCGGCCACCCCGCCGCCGCAATCACCGAGGCGGCTACGACCTGTGACGTGGAACTGGTGTCGGTCGAGGGCGATCCGATCAAGAAACTGGTCGAAGACAACCCGTATTACCGCATCGCGACCATTCCGGCCGGCACCTACAAGGGCACCGACAAGGATGTGACGACCTTTGGCGTCGGCGCGACCTTCATTACCTCGGCCGACGTCTCCGAGGAGGTCGTCTACACCGTGGTGAAGGCGGTCTTCGACAATTTCGACGATTTCAAGAAGCTGCACCCGGCCTTTTCCAATCTCAAGGAAGCGGAGATGATCAAGGACGGCCTGTCCGCGCCGCTGCATCCGGGCGCTGAGAAATACTACAAGGAACGCGGTTGGATGTAACACCGCGCTGCGGCCCGGGCGGAAAACCGCCCGGGCCTTTTTGCATCGGCGGAGGGGCCGTTGCCGGGAGGGGAGAACAACGCGATGGCGGATAATCCAGCCACGAACAAAACCGGCGTCGATGTCGACATGATGGTGGCGGAGGTGGAGAGCGGCGCGCGCAACGCAACCGGTCTCGCCGGCAGGATCATCATCGCGATCGCCTTCGTCTGGGCCCTGTTCCAGATCTACATCGCCTCCAACATCCCCTTCACGTTGACCAGCCTGACCGGCGTCAACGTCGTCTTCAATAATCAGGAGGCGCGCCAGATCCACCTCGCTTTCGCGCTGGTGCTGGCCATGCTCGCCTATCCGCTGTTCAAGTCGAGCGCGCGCGATCGCGTCCCGGTCTACGATTGGGCGCTGGCGATCCTGGGGGCGGCGTCCTGCCTCTACCTGCTGTGGTTCAAGGAAGATATCGCCGGCCGCGCCGGCCTGCCGACCACGGCCGATCTGGTTTTCTCCTCGATCGGCATGCTCGCGCTCGGTATCGCCGTCTACCGTGCGCTCGGCCTGCCGCTGGTCATCGTGGCGAGCGTGTTCGTGTTCTACGTCTTTTTCGGCCATCTGTCGTGGATGCCCGACGCGATCCAGTGGAAGGGAGCCTCGTTCGGCAAGGCGATGTGGCACTACTGGATGCAGACCGAGGGCGTGTTCGGCGTCGCGCTCGGCGTCTCGGCCTCGATGATCTTCCTGTTCGTGCTGTTCGGCTCGCTGCTGGAAAAGGCCGGCGCCGGCAATTTCTTCATCAAGCTCGCCTTCGCCCTTCTCGGCCATTTGCGCGGCGGGCCGGCCAAGGCCGCCGTCGTGGCCTCGGCGCTGTCGGGGCTCTATTCCGGCTCCTCGATCGCCAATGTCGTCACCACCGGCACGTTCACCATTCCGCTGATGAAACGCACCGGATTCAAACCGGAAAAGGCCGGCGCGGTCGAGGTCGCCTCCTCCACCAACGGCCAGCTTACGCCGCCCGTCATGGGCGCGGCCGCGTTCCTGATTTCCGAATTCACCGGCGTTGCCTATCCCGAACTGATCAAGCACGCCTTCCTGCCGGCGATCATCTCCTATATCGCACTCGTCTACATCGTTCACCTGGAGGCGCTGAAGCTCGGTTTGAAGGGGCTGGAGCGCCCGCCGGTGATCGGCACGCTGGCCCAGCGTCTGGCCGGAGTTCTGTTCGGCTTTATCGCCATGGCCGTCCTGGCCGGCTTGGTCTATTACGGGCTCGGCTGGATCAAGGTCGTCTTTCCGGGCATGACCTTTTGGACCGCCGCGCTGATCTTCCTGGCGGCTTATGTCATCCTCGTGGAGCGCGCCGCGCGCCATCCCGATCTGGCCCAGGACGACCCCAACGCGCCGATGGACGTGTTGCCGCGCCCGCGCGATGTCGCCATCACCGGTCTCTATTTCATTCTGCCGATCGTCATCCTGATCTGGTGCATCCTGATCGAGCGTCTGTCGCCGACCCTGTCGGCCTATTGGGCGACGGTGTCGATGATCGTCATCGTGCTGACCCAGAAGCCGTTGAAGCGCATGTTCCGCGGCGAGGGCGGTTTCGGCCAGGGCTTTCGCGACGGCTGGGCGGATTTCTTCAACGGCATGATCGCCGGCTCACGCAACATGATCGGGATCGGGGTGGCCACCGGCGCGGCCGGGGTGATCGTCGGCACCGTGTCCTTGACCGGCGCACACCAGGTCGTCGGCGAGTTCGTCGAGTTCCTGTCGGGCGGCAATCTGATGGCCATGCTGCTACTGGTTGCGGTGATGAGCCTGATCCTCGGCATGGGCCTGCCGACCACGGCCAACTATATCGTCGTGTCGTCGCTGATGGCGCCGGTCATCGTCTCGGTCGGGGCGTCGACCGGGCTGATCGTGCCGCTGGTCGCGGTGCATCTGTTCGTGTTCTATTTCGGTATCCTGGCCGACGACACGCCGCCGGTGGGGCTTGCCGCCTTTGCGGCGGCGGCGATATCCGGCGGCGACCCGATCCGCACCGGCGTGCAGGGTTTCACCTACGACATCCGCACCGCGCTGCTGCCGTTCCTGTTCATCTTCAACACCGAACTGCTGTTGATCGACGTAACGGTCTACAAGGCGGTCTTCATCTTCATCGTCGCGGTGGTGGCGATGATGCTGTTCGCGGCCGCGACCCAGGGGTATTTCCTCACCAGAAGTCGGCTCTGGGAGACGGTGGCGCTGATCCTCGTCGCCTTCACCCTGTTCAGGCCAGGCTTCTGGCTCGACTATGTCCAGCCCCCCTATGAGGACCGCCCGGGGGCGGAGGTGGTGGCGATCGCCGCCGCACAGCCCGACGAGGCCAATTTGAGGCTGGTGATCACCGGCCCCGATTTCGACGACCCCGACAAGATCAGCGAGCGGACGATCCTGGCGGCACTCGGACCGACGGGCGACGGGTTGCAGAGGCTCGAGCAGGCCGGCCTGCCGGTGCGCGAGGAGGACGGCAAGGCGGTCCTCGATGAGCCCTTCGCCGGCACGCCCTTTTTCACCGATTTCACCGACACGTTCGATTTTTACGGCGACGTGCCGGTGGAGATCGCCACGGTGCAGCTTGCGGCCGAACGGATGCCCAAGGAGGTTTTTTACATTCCCGCCCTGTTGCTGCTCGTGCTGATCGTGCTGTCGCAGCGCCGCCGGCAGACCGTTCCGGCTTTTTAAGGAGCCCGTTAATGTTCGAGCGCATTCTTGTCCCGGTCGACCTGGGCGAACCCGCGATCGCTGCCCGCAGCCTGATCGTTGCCGAGGAACTCGCCGTCAAGCACGGTGCCCGGCTCGATGTCCTCACCGTGGTGCCGACCTATTCGATGTCGATCGTCGGCGCCGCCTTCCCGAAGGATTTCGAGGAGACCACGCTGGAGGCGGCCCGCTCGGCCTTGAAGACGATGCTCGATGCCCGCCCCGCCACCGAGGTGACGATCAAGGGACATGTCGCCCACGGCACGATCTACGACGAGATCATGAAGGCGGCCGACGCGCTCGGCGCCGACCTGATCGTCATGGCCTCGCACCGCCCGGCGCTGAAGGATTACCTGCTCGGGCCCAACGCTGCGCGCGTGGTGCGCCACGCGCGCCAGTCGGTGTTCGTCCTGCGCGACGCGGCGTAGCGGAGGGCGTGGAGGGCTGGCTGGTCAGGGGCGCTTTGCCTGCGTGCGGCGCCCAAACGTCATCCACAGAGTGGCGACCATCAGCAGCGTGGCGAGCATGAAGGTCAGTTGCATGCCGCTGGCGATCGCCGCACGGGATGCGCTGGCCAGGTTGGCCGTGCCGACGCCGAAGGCGAAGACCGCGCCCATGGCGGATGCGCCGACGACCAGGCCGATATTGCGCGACAGGCTCAGCAATCCGGAGATGCCGCCCCGGCGGTCTTTGGGCGCATCCGCCAGGACGGCGGTGTTGTTGGCGGCCTGGAAGAGCTGGTAGCCCGGTGTCAGAACGACCATCGCCAGGACATAGCCGGTTACGCCCAACGTTTCCGGCAGAACCGACAACAGAAATGCGCCGGCCGCAAGCATTGTCAGCCCGATCGCCAATATCCCTCGCGCTCCCCACGCGTCGACCGCGCGCCCGGAGGGGACGCCACTGAACATCGAGATGGCCGGACCGGCCGACATGACCAGACCGACCATCGCTTCTTTCAGACCGAGCCCCAGGCCGAGATAAAACGGGCCGACCACGAGTGTCGACATCATCACGGCGGCCACCAGGCAATTGGCCAAAAGACTGGGGACCAGGCTCCCGGTTATCATGGTCCGTAAGTTGGCTGTTTGCGTACGATCCTCGCCGGCATCCATGGGCAGTGAAATGAAGGCGAGAATCAGCGCCAATGCCGCGAGCGGAATTAGGACCAGAAAAATCCCACGCCAGTCGGTTGCCGCGATGATCATGCCCCCGAGCGATGGACCGATGGCTGTGCCGAGTGCCGAAACCGTGCCGAGCAGGCCCATGGCCTGGCCGATGCGCGTTTCGTTCGCCGTTTCGCGCATCAGCGCCAGGGTCAGGGTCATCAGAAAGGCCGCCCCGATGCCCTGAAGCGCTCTCGCTGCGATCAGCACCCACAGGGTTGGCGCGATGCCGCAAAGCAGCGATGCCAGCAGAAAAAGACCGAGGCCGAAAAGGTGCATGCGCCTCAATCCGTAGATGTCGCCAAGGCGTCCGGCCACGATCACCGAGACCGTCAGCGCCGCGAGATAAGAAATGACGACCCATTGGACGTGATGAAACGGCGCCGAAAACGCCCCGACCAGAACCGGCAACGCGATATTGGCGATGCTGGTACCCAGTGAGCCCAGCAGCATCGACAATGCCAGCGCTGCCATAACGCCCCAATTTGCACCGTCTAAAACAGATTGTCTGGTTTGCTCCATGGCTTTGCTGCCCCTTGTCTCGAATGTGATGAAAGGGCATCCTACGAATTCAAGTTGACTTGAGGTCAAGCATGGAATTTCTCGATATCGGAGATGTTTGCGACAGGACCGGGATACGGCCGTCGGCCTTGCGCTATTACGAGGAGATCGGGCTGATTTCCTCGGTTTTCCGCCATGGGTTGCGGCGTCAGTTTCCCGCCGACGTGCTATTGCGCCTGAAGCTGATCGCCATGGGAAAATCGGCGGGATTCTCGCTCGATGAGATTGCCGGCATCCTGGGCAAGGATGGCGCTCCGGAACTGCCGCGCGCGGTTCTGCACCAAAGGGCGGACGATCTCGACCGGCAGATTCGCGAACTGGCGGCGTTGCGCGATACGTTGCGCCATGTCGCGGATTGTTCGGCTCCGACCCATATGGAATGCCCGACATTCAGGCGGCTGGTGGATGTGGCCGGGCGACGGGCGGGTGGGCGCGTCCGCGCGCATGGGCGCAAGAAATCCGTCGGATAACAGCCGGCGCCCTGGCCGGCCTGGCGAGCCCCGACCCTAACCGACTTCCGCGACCGCGGCGTCGATCGCCGCGTCGAGCCGGTCGACGATCCGGTCCAGGTCCTGATCCTCGACGATGAAGGGCGGCGCGACAAGCACATGATCGCCGCGCGAGCCGTCGATCGTGCCGCCGGCCGGATAGACCAGGAGCCCGCGCGCCATCGCCGCCTGCTTGATGCGGGCATGCAGTTTCAGCGCCGGATCGAACGGCGCTTTCGTTGTCCGGTCCTCGACGACCTCCAGGCCGATAAACAGTCCGCGCCCACGCAGGTCGCCGACATGCGGATGCGTGCCCAGGCGCTCCGCCAGCAGGTTCCGCAGCCGTTCGCCCATCGTGCGCACGTTCTCCAGCAGCCCGTCTCGCTCGATCACCCGCTGCACGGCGAGCGCGGCCGCGCAGGCCATCGGGTGGCCGATATAGGTGTGGCCGTGCTGGAAAAGGCCCGACCCGGTGGCGAAGGCGTCGAAGATCGCCCGCGACAACAACACCGCTCCGATCGGCTGATAGCCGCCGCCCAGACCCTTGGCGATGGTCATCAGGTCGGGCGCCACGCCGTCCTGCGTGCAGGCGTGCAGCGTACCGGTACGGCCCATGCCGCACATCACCTCGTCGAGGATCAAGAGCACGCCGTGGCGGTCGCAGATCTCGCGCACCCGTTTCAGGTAACCGGGCACGGCCGGCACCGCGCCGGCGGTCGCGCCGACGACCGGCTCGGCGATAAAGGCCATAACCGTCTCCGCGCCGAGTTCTTGTATCTTGTCCTCCAGCGCCTGGGCGGCGCGCAGCCCGTACTCTTCCTCGCTCTCGTCGTCGCGCTTGTGGCGATAGGCGTAGCACGGCTCGATATGGTGGGTTTCGGCCAGCAGCGGCCGGAATTGGGCCCGGCGCATTGCGTTGCCGCCGGCCGCCAGTGCGCCGAGCGTGTTGCCGTGATAGCTTTGGCGCCGGGCGATGATGGCGCGCCGCTGAGGCTCGCCCTTTTCGACGAAATATTGCCGCGCCATCTTCAGCGCCGCCTCGACCGCCTCGGAGCCGCCGGAGACGAAATAGACATGGCTGATGCCGGCCGGCGCGTTGGCGATCAGCATGTCGGCGAGCGCTTCCGCCGGCTCGCTGGTAAAAAAGCCGGTATGGGCATAGGCGAGCCGGTCGGCCTGCTCGTGCAGCGCGCCGACGACGTCGGGATGGCCGTGGCCCAGGCAGGAGACGGCAGCGCCGCCCGAGGCGTCGATATAGGCGCGGCCGTCGCGGTCGAACAACTCGACCCCGCGGCCGGCAACGGCGACCGGCAGCGTGCCGTGAATCTGGCGATGCAGAATGTGGGTCATGGTCCTGTCCGTGGAGTGGGGGCGAGATGATGCACGCCGAAGGCGGCGAGTTGCTGTTCGGCCCGGGAGATCGCCGCCAGCGCCTCGGCGCCGCCGCGACCGGCCACCAGCGCGGCGAGTGTTTCGGCGGCCACGAAGGCCGGCGCCATCGAATGGAAGAAGGACGGGCTCTCCGTCGACACCAGGATCGTGTGCCGGGCGATCGCCGCCAGCGGCGAGACCGGGCTGTCGGTGATCGCCACCACGGGCACGTTCTCGCCGGCTGCCCAGTGGGCGATGTCGAGGGTCAGGCGCGAATAGGGCGCGACGCTGACGGCAAGCAGAGCGTCCTCGGCCCGGGCCACGCGCACGGCGTCGTAGCCGCCGAAACCGTCCGTGCCGAGCAGTACCGTCCTGTCGCCGAGAAAGGACATGATATAGGCGAATTGCGCCGCGACGGCGTGGCTCGACCGCAGGCCCAGGCAATGGATGCGCCGCGCCGTGGCCAGAAGCGCCGCCGCGTCGGCGAGTGCGGCCAGGCTGTCCGGCGCAGCGAGCCGGTCGATCTGGGTCGCGCCGGCGGCAACGATGTCGCGGGCAAGCGCGGTCTCGCCGCTTTCTTTCTGTCTGGCCGCCTGCCGTCCTGCCTTGCCGGCGAAACCGAGCTCGCCCTGTCTGATGGCTGTGGCGTGCAGGGCACGGATTTCCTCGTAACCGTCATAACCGAGCCGTTTGGCAAGCCGGCTCATCGTCCAGGGCCGGACGCCGGCGCGGCGCGCCTGTTCGCGCATTGAAAGCAACGCCACGTCGTCCGGATTGTCGACGATATAACGCGCCGCGATGGCGAGCTGAGCGGGCAGGTCGGGAAAGCTGTCGATGATCCTTTGGGCGAGCGCGTCACGGTCCATCGTCGGACTGTAGACCTCGAGTGAGAGATATGCAACAAATGTTGCACAATGTCCATTTGTGCAATGAACGGTGTTTTATGAGCGGCGTCCCGCACGCTTACCAGCCCGATCCGCGGCCGGTCGCGATTGCCGTCGCGCCCAATGGCGGTCGGCGCACCAAGGCCGACCATCCGGCCCTGCCGCTGACGCCGGCGGAGCTGGCCGAAACGGCTTTCGCCTGCCGCGAGGCCGGCGCGGCGATGATCCATCTGCACGTGCGCGACCGGCAGGGCGCGCATCTGCTCGACGCCCAGGCCTATCGGCATGCAACCGATGCCGTGCGCGGCGCGGTCGGCAACGATCTCATCGTTCAGGTCACCAGCGAAGCGCTCGGGGCCTACACGCCCGCCCAACAGATGCAGGTGGTGCGCGAGACGCGGCCGGAGGCCGTCTCGCTGGCCCTGCGCGAACTGGCCGGCGAGCCAGCCGACGAGGCCGAGTTCCTGCGTTTTCTGGCCTGGCTCGCCCGCGAACGCATTACCCCGCAGATCATTCTCTACGCGCCCGAGGAGGCGACGCGGCTCGCCGGGCTGATGCGCCGCGGGCTGGTGCCGTTCGAAACGGTGCCGGTCCTGTTCGTGCTCGGCCGTTACGTGCCGGGCCAGCGCTCGACGCCGCGCGACCTGCTACCTTTTCTCGACGGGCCGGCCGACCGCTTTGCGCACTGGATGCTGTGCGCGTTCGGGCCGCGCGAGACGGCCTGCGTGACCGCCGCCGCGCTGATGGGCGGCCATGCCCGTGTCGGCTTCGAGAACAATCTGCAACTGCCCGATGGCACGGTCGCCGCGGACAATGCCGCAATCGTGCGCGCGACCGCGCGGGCTTTGGAAGCCTGCGGCGTGCCGCTCGCCTCCGCCGGCCAGTTGCGCGATCTCTGGGCCGCCCTCCAGGCCTGAAAACCGTGCGCCGTGGCGTCAACCCATTTCGGAACGGACCTAATCGCGTCCCGGCCGGCCGCGATAAGCCTGTGTGAGTTCCGGGTCGACCTCGGCGTCGTCGTAGAGACCGATCAGAATGCCGGTGCGGCCGCCGCCATGGCGCATCGCCTCGATCTCGGCGTTTGAGCGCGTGGTGCGTTGCGACGGCCGCCGCGCCCAGGCCGCCAGCCGCTCGGCCATCATCGCGGCAACATCGGTATGGTCCGGATCGCCACCGAGATCGCGGAATTCGTCCGGGTCGGTCTCCAGGTCGAACAGCATCGGCCGAAACCCTTCGGCATGGACGTATTTCCAGCGCCGGTCCGCCACCATGAACAGCCGCGCCCGGTCCGGGGCGACACCGAGTTCGGCCGCCATCGGCGTCGGCCCGTAATCATATTCCGACACCGCGAAGTCGCGCCACGTCTCCGGCGTGTTGCCGTGCACGAAAGGCAGCAGCGAGCGGCCCTCCACGATATGGTCCGGCACCGCCGCGCCGGCGGCCTCGATGAAGGTGGCGGCTAGATCGATCGATTCCACCAATTGGTCGCAGACCGTGCCGCGCGTGGCGTCGGCCTCCGGCGACGGGTCGTAGACGATCAGCGGGACCTTGACCGACTGTTCGTGAAACAGATCCTTTTCGCCCAGCCAGTGGTCGCCGAGATAATCGCCGTGGTCCGAGGTGATGACGATCATCGTGTCGGCGAGGTCGCCCCGCTCCTGCAGGAAGGCGAGCAGCCGGCCGAGCTGGTCGTCGCATTGCTTGATCAGGCCCATATAGGCGGGAATCACTTTTTCGCGCACCGCCTCGCGCTGAAAGGCGCGGCCGATCTGGTTGTTCATGAAGGCCTCGTAGACGGGGTGCGGGTCCTGCCGCTCGCGTTGCGAGCGGATGGCCGGCTGCACATCCGCCGGCCCGTATATCGCGTGATAGGGTGCCGGAACGATATAGGGCCAGTGCGGCTTGATGTAGGACAGGTGACACAGCCACGGCCGGTCGTGTGCGGAGGCGATGAACTCCTCCGCCCGCCGCGTCATATACGGGGTCTCGGAATCTTCCTCGGCGATATTGGCCGGCCGGCCGGCGTTCTTCATGAACCAGCCCGAGGCCATGTCGCCGTTTTCGTCGAGCGCGGCATTGGCGAAATCGTGCCAGGGATTGTCGCCTGGATAGCCTTTGGCTTTCAGGTAGTCGTTGTAGGGTTGCGGTCCGCGATCGTAGTAGCCGTCGGGTCCCTTGCCCCATAGCCCGTCGTCGCGCTCCCAAAGGTCGAAGCCGCACTCGGCCACCCGCGCGCCGATCATCGTGTCGCGCGACAGGCCGAGCCGCTCCATCCCGTCGGCGTCGACGCGCATATGGGTCTTGCCCACCAGCACGGCGTCCATGCCGGCCTTGCGCAGATGGTCGCCGAGCGTGCTCTCGCCAACCTTGAGCGGGTAGCCGTTCCAGCTCGCGCCGTGCGAATGGACGTAGCGGCCGGTGTAGAAGCTCATCCGCGAGGCGCCGCAGATCGGCGACTGCACATAGGCGCGCGAGAAGCGTACGCCCATCGCCGCGACGCGGTCGAAATGCGGCGTCTTTAAGTGCGGGTGTCCCGTGCAGCCCAGATAATCGAACCGGAGCTGGTCATACATGATGAAGAGGATGTTTTTGCGCCGATCCGCCATCGATGCCCTTCATGGTGGCCGTGGAAACAGGCAGCGGCGTCGACAAGCAGCGCCGCTGTCGCGCGACGATAACGCACGCGGCCGGCTCTGTCGTCCCGTCGCAAACCGCGAAGAAACCGGACCAGGCCGGTCCGTTATCGTTCAGGCCATGCCGTGCGCGGCGCCGAGATAGATTTCGGCCACGCGGGGGTCGGCGGCGAGTTCGCCGGCCGGGCCGCGCATCGTCGCCGCGCCGAGTTCCATCACGTAGCCGTGGTCGGCGATCCGCAGGGCGGCACGGGCGTTCTGTTCCACCAGCAGGATCGACACGCCCTCGTCGCGCAGTTCCGACACGGTCTGCAAGATGTCGCGCACGATCAGCGGCGCCAGACCCAGGCTCGGTTCGTCGAGCATCAACAGGCGCGGCCTGGCCATCAATGCGCGCCCCATGGCGAGCATCTGCCGCTCGCCGCCCGACAGCGTCCCGGCTTCCTGGCGGTGCCGTTCCTCGAGCCGCGGAAAAAGCGCGTAGACCCGTTCCAGGCGCGCCGGGATCTCGGCGCGTCCGCGCCGGAAAGCGCCGAGCGCGAGATTGTCGGCCACGCTCATCGTGCCGAACAGGTCGCGCTGCTCCGGCACCAGGCTGATACCCATCGCCACCCGCTCCTCGGCCGGCACGCGGGCAAGGTCCTGGCCGTCGAAGACGACGCGCCCACGCGACGGCAAAAGTCCCATGATCGCCGCAAGCAGGCTGGTCTTGCCGGCGCCGTTGGCGCCGATGACGGTCGCGATCTCGCCGCTTTGCACGGCCAGCGAGACCGCGCGTACGGCTTCCACGCGGCCGTAATTGACCGACAGATCGCCGACTTCCAGCAGCGCGCTCACGCCGGGCTCCCCAGATAGGCCTCGATGACGGCCGGATCGCGCTGGATTTCGGCGGGCGCGCCGGTGGCGATCCGCGCGCCGAAATTCAGGACCACGATATGGTCGGTCAACTGCATGACGAAATCCATGTCGTGCTCGACCAGGAGCACGCTCATGCCCTCGTCGCGCAGCCGGCGGATCAGGTCGGCGAGCGCCTGTTTTTCCAGATGGCGCAGCCCGGCTGCCGGTTCGTCCAGCAACAGCAATTTCGGATCGAGGCAGAGCGCGCGCGCGATTTCGGCCAGGCGCTGCTGGCCGAGCGCCAGCGCGCCGGCCGGCTGATGCATGGCTTCTGCAAGCCCGACGCGCTCGATCTGGCGCGCCGCCTCGCCGAAGATCCTGCGCTCCTCCTCGCGGTCGAGCCGCATGATGCCCGAAACCATGCCGGCCCGGCCGCGCAGATGCGCGCCGATGGCGACGTTTTCGAGCACGCTCATCGTCGGCGCCAGCTTGACATGCTGGAAGGTGCGCGCGATGCGCCGGGCCGCGATTTGTTCCGGGCCGAGCCCGTCGACGCGTTCGTCTTCGAAATGGATTTCCCCGCCCGACAGCGCCAGCACGCCCGTCACTAGGTTGAAGGTCGTGCTCTTGCCGGCGCCGTTGGGCCCGATCAAGCCGACGATCTCGCCGCGACCGACCTCGAAGGAGACGTTGTCGACCGCGACTAGCCCGCCGAACAGGCGCCGCGCGCCCTGGACACGCAGCAGGGCGCCGTCGCCGGCGTCGAAGCCGCGGCCGGGCAGGGTGCCGGTCGCGTCGACGACGCGCGGCGCCGCTTTGCCGAGCCGGCCGGCGATCACCGGCCACAGCCCGTCGCGCGCGCCCTGCAGCATGACGATCAGCAGGATGCCGAACACGATGCCCTCGTAATTGCCACCGGCCCCGAAGAAAAGCGGCAACAGGTCCTGCAGGAAATTCTTCAACACCACGACGATGCCCGCGCCGAGGATGGCGCCGTAAATGTAACCCGCGCCGCCCAGAACGGCCATCAGCAGATATTCGATGCCGACGGTGAGGCTGAACACGCCCGGTGTGACGGCGCGCTGGAAATGGGCGTAGAGCCAGCCCGACAGGCCGGCGAGCAGCGCGGCATAGACGAACACGGTGAGCTTGGCGCGCCAGACATTGACGCCGACCGACTCCGCCGCCGCCGCGCCGCTGCGCAGCGCGCGGATCGAGCGCCCGACGCGCGAATCCAGCAGGTTGGCGGTCGCCAGGATCGCGGCGAGCACGAAACCCCAGACCACGAAATAGAACGACCGGCTGTCGAGAAGCGGCATGCCGAATATGGAAAGCGGCGGCACCGAGGAAATGCCGTCATAGGCGCCCAGCGTCTTCAGATTGCCGAACAGATAATAAAAGCAGATGCCCCAGGCGATGGTGCCGAGCGGCAAATAGTGGCCCGACAGCCTGACCGTGACCAGCCCGATAACAAGCGCGGCGGCCACGGTGACGGCGAGCGACACCGGCAGGGTCAGCCAGGGCGACCAGCCATAAGCCGTCGTCAAAAGTGCTGTCGCATAGGCGCCGAAGCCGACGAAAGCGGCCTGGCCGAAAGAGGTCATGCCACCGACGCCGGTCAGCATCACCAGCCCGAGCGCGACCAGGCTGGCCAGCCCGACGAAATCGAGCAGGGTGACCCAGAAATCCGGCACGAAGGGCAGGAACGGGATCGCGACCATGATGGCGGCGAAGACCAAAAAGCGGGTGAGGTCGCGTCGGTTCACCGGCCTTAATCCTCCTCGTCGCCATGGGTGGAGGTCAGCGAGCGCCACAACAGCACCGGCAGGATCGAGGCGAAGACGATCACTTCCTTGAAGGCGCTGGCCCAGAATGAGGAAAACGCCTCCAGCAGACCGACGGCGAGCGCGGCGGCGACGGCGGCCGGATAGGCGCCGAGCCCGCCGATGATGGCGGCCACGAACCCTTTGAGCCCGATGATGAAACCGCTGTCGTAATAAAGCGTGGTCAGCGGCGCGACCAGCACCGCCGAAACCACGCCGATCGCCGCGGCCATGGCGAACGCGATCCGCCCCGACAGCATCGTGGGAATGCCGACCAGGCGTGCGCCGCGCCGGTTGATCGCAGACGCCATCAGCGCCTTGCCGATCAGCGTGCGCCCGAAGAACAGCGCCAGCCCCGCAAGCAGCGCCAGCGTGGCACCGACCACCAGCAGGCTCTGGCCGGTGACGAATAGCGGTCCGATCTGAAACGAGCCCGACACGACCGGCGAGGTGCGGTAGCCCTCCGCGCCGAACAGCACCAGGCCGAGCGCGGTGAGCGCCAGATGCGCGCCGACAGACGCGATCAGAAGCACCAGCACCGAGGCGTCGGCGAGCGGCTGGAAGGCGACCCGATAGAGGTAGGGGCCCATCGGCACGATCAGCGCCGCGCACAGCACGATGTTGACGCCGAGCCCGAGTTGGAGCGGCACCATCGCCAGCACCGCCGCGGCGATGGCGATCGCCGGCACAAGGTTCCACGCGGCAAGCCGCACGGCCTTGGCGGGGCTGCGTTCGCGCAGCGCGGCGCCGGCGTCCATGGCCGCTGCAGCGGCCGCCAGCACAAGCAGCAGCCAGACCGCGCCGGGCACGCTGCCGGTTTCCATCGCCGCCAGCGACAGGCCGGCGAAGGTGACGAATTCGCCCTGCGGGATCAGGATCACCCGGGTGACCGCGAACACCAGCACCAGCGCCACCGCCAACAGCGCGTAGATCGCGCCGTTGATGATGCCGTCCTGGATCAGGAAGAGTGCGATGGTGACGTCCAAGTCCTGCCCGCCCTGTCGATGCCGCTCGTCCGATGAGCGGTCGTTAACCTATTCGAGGCCGATGAAATCGGCCGGATCCTCGCCGTGCAGACGTTTAACCTCGTCGGCTCGGCGGGAGAGTACGGCGCGCTGGTTGACGTAACCCTTGTCGGTGATTTCACCCGCGTCGACGGCGGGCGTGGCATCGAGCAGGCGCGCGCGGGTCGCATGGCGCGAGGAGCCGCCGCCGCGCGCCTTGAGCGCGGCCAGGCCATTGCGCACATGCGCGCGCACCCGCTCGTGATCGAGCACGGCCCTGAGCGGCGCGTCGTCGCCCAGCCCGGCCAGCTTTCGGCAGGCCGCAGCGTTGGGAAACACCAGGAAGCCGACCTCCTCGCGATCGTGGCCGGTGACGACGATGTCCTGCGCGACCGGATCGAGCGCGGCGATGCCCTGCACGCGCAGATCGCCGACGCTGACCCAGGTGCCCGACATCAGCTTGAAATCCTCCGCCACGCGACCGTCGAAGAACAGCCCGCGTTCGGGGCGCTCCGGGTCGGCGAGCCGCACCGCGTCGCCGATCTTGTAAAACCCTTCCTCGTCGAAGGCCGCCCGCGTGAGGTCGTTGTTCTTCAGATAGCCCGGCGTCACGTTCGGACCGCGCACCCGGATTTCGAGCTTGTCGCCGGCCGGCACCAGCTTGAGTTCGGTGCCGGGAACCGGAATGCCGATATTGCCGCTGCGCTCGGCCTGGAAATGGCAGTCCGTGGCGAGCGGCGCGGTTTCCGTCGAACCCCATGAACTCACCATCGGCACCGCCGCGCCGGTGGTCTCGCGCGCCATCGTCTCCAGCGCCGCCCACAGGTTCTGCGGCAGGGCCGCGCCGGCATAGAAGATGACCTTGGTGCGGGTGAAGAAGCGGTGGCGCAGGTCCGCATCGTCGCGCAGCGCGCCGATCAGCATGTCGAAGCCGCGCGGCACGTTGAAACAGATGTCGGGGCCGACTTCCTTCAGATTGGCGACTGTGTGATGAAACAGATGCGGGGCCGGCTTGCCGGCGTCGATATAAAGCGTGCCGCCGTTGCGCAGCACAAGGTTGAAATTGTGGTTGGCGCCGAATGTGTGGCTCCACGGCAGCCAGTCGACGATCACCGGCGGCTCGCTGGCTAGAAACGGCCAGGTCAGCGCTTTGGCTTCCTGACTCGCCGTCAGCATGCGGTGGGTGTTGATCACCGCTTTCGGCGCGCCGGTCGAACCGGAGGTGAACAGGTAGCGCGCGGTCGTGTCGAGGCCGACGGCGGCGAAGGCGGCGTCGACGGCCGCATCGTCGCTTTCGGCCAAAAGCGCGCCAAAATCGGTTGCCACGCCATTTTCGGCAAGGCGGCTGGTGACGACGAGACCGTCATGGCGGTCGGCGACCGCGGCCAGGGCGGTCGAAAACAGCGCCTCGTCGCTGGCATAGACCAGACCCGGCTGCAGCAGGGTGATCATGGCGCGCAGTTTTTCGTGATCCTGAGACATCAGCGAATAGGCCGGCGAGACGGTCGCCACCGGAACGCCGGCATGCATGGCCCCAAGTGCCAGAAGCGCATGGTCGATGGCGTTGTCCGACAGGATGGCGACCGGCCGCGCCGCCGAAAGGCCGCGCTTGAGAAGGAAGGCGGCGATCGCGCGCACCCTGGTCAGCGTTTCGCCGTAGGTGATGGTTCGCCAGGCGGCTGCCGGGTCGTCGCGCTCGGCGAGGAAGGTCCGTTGCGGGTCGTCCCGGGCCCAGCGGACCAGCCATGCGCCGACGCAGCGCGCCGGCTCGGGCAGCGCGACGGGGCTCGACAGGATCGTCGAGCCGTCGTCGCGCCGGGTCATGCACACCCGGGGTTCGGCAAACAGGGCAGACATCGGGCCGGAACTCCTCGCCGTGGCGACCATGACGAGGCCTATTCCATATATTTCCAAGCCCCGTTCTCGACCCTCACCAGCACGCGGCTGCGCTCGTCATGCCCGTAATGGTCGTCCGGCGAGGTGTTGAAGACGCCGTGCACGCCCGCGACCTCGTTCATGTTTTCCAGCGCGTCGCGCAGCGCGGCGCGGAACTCCTCGCTGCCCGGCGCGCTCTTTTCCAGGGCGACCGGCACGGTTGCCAGGATGATCTGGCCGGCATCGAACATATGGCCGCCGAAGGACGACAGCGAGCCTTCGCCATGCGCGGCCTCGTAGGCCTTGGTGTATTCGACGCCGAGCGCCTTGGAGGGATGGGAATCGGGCAACTGGGCGGCGACAACGACCGGGCCGACAGGCAGGATGCTGCCTTCGGCCGAGGCGCCGGCGACCCGGATGAAGTCGAGGCTGGCCGAGCCGTGGGTGTGGTAGATCTGGCCTTCATAGCCGCGCTCGGCCAGTGCCAGGTTGGGCAAGGCCGCCGGCGTGCCCGAGGCCACCACCAGCACGGCGTCGGGCCGGGCCGCCACCAGCTTCAGCACCTGGCCGGTCACGCTGGTGTCGTTGCGCGCGAAACGCTCGATCGGCTCCATCGTGATGCCGGTGCCTTCGAGCGCCTTGTTCATGACGTTCAGCCACAATTCGCCGTAGCCGTCGGCATAACCGATGAAGCCGAGCGTCTTGACCTCGTTCGCGGTCATGTGTTCCACCAGCGCGCCCGCCATCTGGCTGACCGGCTGCGGCGTACGGAACGCCCAGACCTCCGATTCCTCCGGCAGGCCGACGGGGGCAAGCGTGAGCACCGGCGTCTTGGTCTCGGCCGCAACGCCGGCGACCGCGATCGTCGTGGGCGTCGTCGACGAGCCAATCAGAAGGTCGGCCTTCTGCTCCTCGATGCATTTACGCACGTTCTTGACCGCCGCCGTCGGATCGGTCGCGTCGTCGAAGGAGATGTAGTTGATTGCCTCGCCGGCCACTTCCTTGGGCAGCATGGGGATGGTGTTGTTTTCCGGCACGCCGAGCGAGGCCGCCGGGCCGGTGGCCGAAACGGTGATGCAGACCGAGATGTCGGCAAGGGCCGGCGTCGCGGCGAAAAGGCCGCAAAGCCCGGCAAGCGCGAATTTCACTTTCATCGAAGACCTCCCTGTTGCTTTGAGCGCGTCCCGCCTCCTGCGGGGCGCTGCCCTATGGTCTAGGCCGGCGTCGAGGCCGAACCCGGCGCGCTATCCGTGGCATGAAGTCAGGCCCGGCGCACGCTGCAATGCACAAATCCACTCGCCTGGAATGTTGCATTGCGAAAAGTTCCTATACGGTAGCGTATGTTATTTTCTGTTTATTTTCCAAACGTTGCCGTAAAGCATAAAACATGTCAATACGGTTGCGTATGGTCATTGCAATCATGGCCGAAAATGCCAATTGCCGTCGGTGCCTTCATGTCGATTACGTCCGATCGAAACGAGCCCAGTCTTCGCAGTTCCGCCGCCGGCGGCAACCGGCTGACGGAGCGCGAATGGATCGACGCGGCCTTCCGGCATATCGCCAAGGCGAATTTCGACGACATCCGGGTCGAGGAACTGGCGCGCGAGATCGGCGTCACCAAGGGCAGCTTTTACTGGCATTTCCGCAATCGCCAGCATCTGGTCGAGCGCGTGCTGGAACATTGGATGGACCGCGCCACCATTCAGGTGACGCGCTGGGCCCGCTCGGAGGAGGGCACCGGCAAGGAGCGGCTGGCGCGGCTGTTGTCGCTGCCGGCCAACACGCCGCCCGACAAGCACGGCGCGGACATCGAGCTTGCGGTGCGCTCCTGGGCGCGGCGCGAGAAGCTCGCCGCCGAAACGGTGCGCAAGGTCGACGAGATGCGGGCCGAATTTTTCCTCGAATTGATGGGCGCGCTCGGTTTTTCCGGTGGTGAGGCGCGCCGCCGCGCCGCGATTGCCCAATCCTTTATGTTGGGAGAAGCCTTGCTGAAGACGCATCCGGACCGGCAGGAGCGTCTTGCCGCCGTCGACATGTGTGTTGCGTTCCTCAGCGGCGCCGCTCGATAGGTCGCCAGGATCGCCGGTTTCGGGCCCCGAGCGGCGTTGCCGTATCGGCAGCGCGCCCTGCCGCCACATCTCCCGTTGACGCAGAGCCGGAAATCCGCGCTAAAGGGCGCGCACATGACAGCGGACCGAGCTGGAAAAAACAGGACAGGAACAGACCATGGCGGAACTGCATCGCAACCTCATCGACGGCGTTTGGGTGGACGGCGAAGGAGTGGCCAACATCAACCCGTCCGATACGAACGATGTCATCGGCCATTATGCGGGCGCCACCGGCGATCAGGCTGCCGACGCCATCCGCGCCGCGCGGGCAGCGTTCCCCGCCTGGTCGCGTTCCGGCCTGATGGAGCGTCATGCGATCCTGCGCAAGACGGCCGACGAGATTTTCGCCCGCAAGGACGAACTCGGCCGGCTGCTGGCCCGCGAGGAAGGGAAAACGCTTCCGGAGGGTATCGGCGAGACGGTGCGCGCCGGTCAGGTTTTCGAGTTCTTCGCTGGCGAAGCGCTTAGACTGGCGGGCGAGACCGTGCCGTCGGTCCGGCCCGGCGTCGGGGTGGAGATCACCCGCGAGGCGGTCGGTGTCGTCGGCATCATCACGCCGTGGAATTTTCCGATTGCCATCCCAGCCTGGAAGATCGCGCCGGCGCTGTGCTACGGCAACACGGTCGTGTTCAAGCCGGCCGAACTGGTGCCGGGCTGCGCCTGGGCGATCGTCGACATTCTCCATCGCGCCGGCCTGCCCAAGGGCGTGCTCAATCTTGTCATGGGCAAGGGCTCCGTCGTCGGCCAGGCCATGCTCGACAGCCCCGACGTCGATGCCATCACCTTTACCGGTTCGGTGGCGACCGGCACACGTGTGGCGGCCGCCTGCGCAAAACACATGCGCAAGGTGCAGCTCGAGATGGGCGGCAAGAACCCGCTGGTCGTGCTCGACGACGCCGATCTGGCGACCGCGGTCGACTGCGCCGTCAACGGTGCCTTCTTTTCCACCGGCCAGCGCTGCACCGCCTCCTCGCGGCTGGTGGTGACGCAAGGCATTCACGACCGCTTCGTCGAGGCCGCGACCGAAAAGCTGCGCGCGCTGGTGGTCGACAACGCGCTCAAAGAGGGCACGCAGATCGGCCCGGTGGTCGACGAGAATCAGTTGGCGCAGGACGAGAAGTACATCGCCATCGGTCGCGACGAGGGCGCAAAGCTCGCCTTCGGCGGCGAGCGCCTCAACCGCGAGACGCCAGGATTTTACCTGCAGCCGGCGCTGTTCACCGAGGCCAGCAACACCATGCGTATCTCGCGCGAGGAGATTTTCGGGCCGGTGGCCTCGGTCATTCGGGTGAAGGATTACGAGGAAGCGCTGTCGGTTGCCAACGATACGCCCTTTGGGCTTTCCGCAGGCATCTGCACCACCAGCCTGAAGCACGCCACGCATTTCAAGCGCAATGCAGAGGCCGGCATGGTGATGGTCAATCTGCCGACCGCCGGCGTCGATTTCCACGTGCCGTTCGGCGGACGCAAGGGCTCCAGCTACGGGCCGCGCGAGCAGGGCCGTTACGCGGCCGAGTTCTACACGACGGTGAAGACCGCCTACACGCTCGCCTGAGCCGGGCATGCCGGCGGGCGGGTCGATTGCCGTCGCGTCCGCGCGGCGGATGGCGGTCGCCGGCAGCGTGTCTTCAAACGGGCCGTAGGGGTTGAGTTCGCGCCGGGCGATGGATATGTCAGGCCAAACCTGTCAGGCTAGTGTCATATGGCGCCACGTATTGCAGTTCTTGGATGCGGTTACTGGGGGAGCAACCACATCCGGACTCTCAAGAAGCTCGGCGTCCTTCATGCCGTCTCGGACGCCAACGGCGCGCGTGCGGAAGGTTTTGCCAGCGAACAGGAATGTCTGGCCATCGCGCCGGACGAGCTCCACCGGCGCGATGATGTCGACGCGGTGGTTTTGGCGCTGCCGCCGCAATACCATGCCGAGTTCGCCGAACGGCTGGTCACGGCGGGCAAGGACGTGCTGGTCGAAAAGCCGATCGCGCTGACCGTTGCCGACGCCGAGCGCACCGTCGCCGCGGCGCGCGCGCATGGCCGCGTCTTCATGGTCGGCCATGTGCTGCGCTTCCATCCCGCCTTCGAGACCCTGAAGGCGCTGATCGACAAGGGCGAGCTCGGCGAAGTCAGATATATCCACTCGCATCGGCTCGGCTTGGGCAAGTTCCACACCGAAAACGACGCGCTGTGGGACCTCGCCCCGCACGATTTGTCGATGATCCTGGCCATTACCGGCACCGCGCCGCTGGAAGTGCGCGGAGAAGGGGCCGCGATCCTCGACAATCTGAGCGATTTCGCGCATCTGCACATGCTTTTTCCCGGTGGCGTGCGCGGCCATCTGTTCACCTCGCGTCTCAATCCCTACCGGGAAAGGCGGCTGACGGTCGTGGGCACCAAGGCGATGGCGGTGTTCGACGATGTCGAGCCCTGGGAGCGCAAGCTCGCCGTCTACCGCCATGCGGTGTGGCAGGATTCCGGCCAGTGGGCGTTCACGGCCAACGAGCCGTCTTATGTCGAGGTGCAGCAGGGCATGCCGCTGACCCGCGAACTGGAGCATTTCATCGACTGTCTCGACACGCGCGCCGAACCGCGCACGACCGGCGAGGAAGCGGTCACGGTTCTGAAAATACTGACCGCCGGAACGGTCATTCACGATTAGAGTGGGCGATCGCGCCGACGCGCTGCGCCGGCTGTTCACTCAGCCATGCGCCGACACGGTGCGCAGGCGCGCCAGGGCGGCTTCGGCCTCGTCCGCGCGGCGCGAGCGTTCGATGAAGCCGCCGCCATACACCCGCGCTTCATCGCCGGGGTCGGAATAAAGCACGCAGGCCTGTCCTGGCGCCACGCCGGTCTCGCCGTCGAGAAGCTCCACCACCGCCGCGCCGTCGCGCCAGTGCAGGACGGCCGGCCCCGGCGGTCGCGTCGAGCGCACGCGGGCGAAGACCTCCATGCCTTCGGCCGGCAGGGTCTCGGGCGCGCCGTCGCCCAGCCAGTTGAAATCGCGCAGCGTCACCTGGCGGGTTTCGAGCGCCTCGCGCGGTCCCACGATCACGCGTGCGCTCTGTGCGTCGAGCTCGACGACGTAAAGCGGCTCGCCGGCCGCGATCCCGATGCCGCGACGCTGCCCGATCGTGTAGTTGACGATGCCTTCGTGACGGCCGAGCGTGCGCCCGTCGATATGGACGATGTCGCCTTGCGTGGCCGCTTCAGGCTTCAGCCGGGCGATGATGTCGGCGTAGCGGCCCTGCGGCACGAAGCAGATATCCTGGCTGTCCTGCTTGCCCGAAACGCTGAGCCCCATCTCCTCGGCCATCGCGCGCACCGCGTTCTTGGCCATGCCGCCGAGCGGAAAGCGCAGATAATCGACCTGCTCCTGGGTGGTGGCGAACAGGAAATAGCTCTGGTCGCGATCGGCATCGGCCGGGCGGTACAGTGCCCTGTGCGCACCGTTGGCGCGCGAGCGGATATAGTGTCCAGTGGCGAGCGCGTCGGCGCCGAGCTCGCGCGCGGTCGCCAGAAGATCGGCGAACTTGACCGTCTGGTTGCAGGCCACGCAGGGAATAGGCGTTTCGCCGGACAGATAGCTGGCTGCGAAGGGAGCGATCACGGCCTCGCGGAAACGCTTTTCGTAATTGAGCACGTAATGCGGCACGTCGAGCGTTGCCGCCACGCGCCGCGCGTCCTCGATGTCCCGGCCGGCGCAGCACGACCCGGACCGGTGCGCGGCCTCGCCATGATCGTAGAGTTGCAGCGTGATTCCGACGACGTCGTAGCCTTCGCGTTTCAACAGCCCGGCGACGACGGAGGAATCGACGCCGCCCGACATCGCCACGACGACGCGTGTATCTTGCGGGCGGCCCGGAAGGTCGAGACTGTTCATGATCGATACGGCTCGTCGTTCGAAGTCGCGGCGGTAATGCCAACACCCCTTAGATAGGTCAAGCGGACCGCTATCGCCAGTCGGCGGCGGGGTAGAGCGGACGATGCTGGTCGCGTCCGCCGAATGGGCCCAAAACGCTCAAGTTTTATCCAGTCTCGTTTCGCAACAGGGCGGTGTGGAACGTTTAGCGCTTTTTTAAAGCTGTGGGTCTAGTCTGGTGAGGATTAGTGTTTGAGTGAGTAGTTCAGAGAGTGCAATGACCGAGCTGGTTAGACCTCGCGTTAAGTACGTTATTGGGCCAGACGGCAGCCCGCTCACCATTGCCGACCTGCCGCCTTCGAACACGAGGCGCTGGGTGATCCGCCGCAAGGCGGAGGTCGTGGCGGCGGTTCGCGGTGGTCTGCTCAGCCTCGACGAGGCCTGTCAGCGCTACAAGCTGACCGTCGAGGAGTTCCTGTCCTGGCAGGCGTCGATCGACGAATACGGCCTGGCGGGCCTGCGTACCACGCGTATCCAGCAATATCGCCACTAGATAGTCCGGTTGCCGTCACCGGTGGCGCACAAGCGCCGCCGCCGTCGCCGTCAACACCACCGAGGCGGCGAAAAACCAAAGGCCGGGCTGGGCGGCGGCCGCGGCCAGACCGCTGGTCTTGGCGGCGAAAATCACCAGGGCGACCAAAACCACATCCAGCATCGACCAATTGGACAGGGCTGCCAACCAGCGCGGCACTGACCGGTGCGCGCCGTCGCCGGCATAGGCGGCGACATGCAGCAATCCGAGTTTCAGCGTCGGCAAGGCGATCGAAAACAGCCCGACAAGCAGGGCCAGCAGCCAGTCGCCCGCGGTCCACAGGCCGAAGACCAGGCCGACGAGAGACGGCTCCTCGGTGAACACCAGCAGCCTGTCGACGCGCAGGAGCGGCAGGACGATCCCGAGCGCAAAGCACAAGGTCGCGGCAAAAAGCAGAACGGGCAGCAGATAACGCATCCCCGCCCTATAAGCCAGCAATGACGGCAGGGACAGCCGCGCCATGCGGTGAGACCGCACGCGGCGGGTCTGTTGAGCGTAGCATCGCGAGAAAACGTCCGCCCGCCGGGGGAGCGGGAGGCGTGGCGGTTCTGGTGCCAGGATCAGCCGACGATGGCGCGGCGCAGTTCGTTTTCGGCCTCGCGTACGCGTGTGTCGCGCGTCTCGAGTTGTTCGGCCTTGGCGAGTTCGGCTTCCGCCTCGGCCAGCGCCGCCTCTGCATTGGCCTTTTGCTCGATCAGGTCGAGCCGCGAGTTGTTGAGGTTGTCCCGGCGCTGACGGGCCGCCTTGGCGAAGGTGGGATAGGCGAAATGCGACGTATCGGTGATGCCGGACTTCTTTTCCTCGTGCAGGATCTGGGCGTCCAATTCAGAGGCCATACGGTCGAAATCTGCGATCATCGCATCGATCTGAGCCAATTGCCGGCGGGCTTCACTGACCTTGAACTGTTTCAGTCGCACCAGGTTTCCACGTGATTTCATAACCCACACTCCACACTACGCTACTCACGATCGCGCGCATCGAACTCGTCGCGCGTCCCCCCGGTCGCGGCCGCCACCACAGATATCCTCAACTTTCTCTGTCGCGGTAACCATTCGTTTACGGGCACCGTTAATCATAGTGGGGAGGGCTTAAGGCCGGGTAAAGAAACCTGGTTCGCCGGAGACGAAACCGACAAGCTGAGTCGCCTGAGTCGCTTATGCCGGTTTTCTAAGCCAGAACATTAACGAGCGTGATCGAAGATTCATGTGTGGATTCAAGACGGTGACAAAACGTGCTCAACGTTTGGCCTGCGCTTGCCAGACTGAATCAGATTTTGTTAACCATTTGCTGGCAGCCTCCGATTCACGTAATGGCTGCTCCCGGGACGGTCGAGCCGCGACGGCGGTCGGGCGGCAGAGAAGGGGAATGAGATGCGCGTCCTTTTGATCGAAGATGATGGTGCCACGGCGCAGAGCATCGAGTTGATGCTCAAGTCGGAGAGCTTCAACGTCTACACCACCGATCTCGGTGAAGAAGGTGTCGACCTTGGCAAGCTCTACGACTACGACATCATCCTGCTCGACCTGAATCTTCCGGACATGTCCGGCTACGAGGTCTTGCGCACGCTGCGGCTTTCCAAGGTCAAGACGCCGATCCTCATCCTGTCGGGTCTCGCCGGCATCGAGGACAAGGTTCGCGGCCTCGGCTTCGGTGCCGACGATTATATGACCAAGCCGTTCCACAAGGACGAGTTGGTGGCACGCATCCACGCCATCGTGCGCCGCTCGAAGGGCCATGCCCAGTCCGTCATCACCACCGGCGACCTGATCGTCAATCTCGACGCCAAGACGGTGGAGGTCGGCGGCCAGCGCGTGCATCTGACCGGCAAGGAATATCAGATGTTGGAGCTTCTCTCCCTGCGTAAGGGCACGACGCTCACCAAGGAGATGTTCCTCAACCACCTTTACGGCGGCATGGACGAGCCGGAACTGAAGATCATCGACGTCTTCATCTGCAAATTGCGCAAGAAGCTCGACGCGGCCTCCGGCGGCCAGAACTTCATCGAGACGGTCTGGGGGCGTGGGTATGTGCTGCGCGAACCCGAGGAAGTACGCGCCAGCGCCTGACCGGGACGGGCCTCAGGATCCGAGACGATGCCCGGCCATGCCGGGCATTTTTCGTTCCGTTCCGGGTTTCAATTCGTTGCAGGTCTCAGAACGCGACCGGCTCTTTTACGGGAGCGGGACACAGGTCAAGCCGCATGCCCAAAGGTCGGAAATCCCACCGACACGGTGCCAACGGCTGCGGACAGGCGGGCGCGGCCGGCCTACGCGGCTTCCTGCAATTCGCGAAACCGCTCGACGAGCTGCGCCCGGTTGAACGGCTTGAACATGTAGCCATTCGCCCCAGCGCGCTTGGCGCGCATGATGGTTCCGATATCGAATTCCAGGATCGAGATCAGGATGCGCACGTTCTTGCCAGCGGGCAGCGCCTTGACGTCGCGGATGAAGTCGCTGGAGGCCATGTCGGGCAGCACGCAGTCGACGATGATCGTGTCGGGCATTTGCGTGGCGCACATCGCCAGGGCGTCGGTGCCGTTGGAAGCCTCTACGACCACGGTGTCCTGGCTTCCCAAAATCCGATTGACGACTTTGCGGATAATGCTGGAGTCGTCGATGATCATGCAGCGCTTCATCGTCCCAATCCCTGATTGCGGCCCAAAATGCCGGCATGCCGGCTACCCCGACTGCATCCTAGAACGGGATCGTAAAGGAATTGGCCTAACCGGGACCTAAAATTTGAACCGTCGCCGGGATCGGGTTTGGCCTGGCCTGGCCGGTCAGGCGGCCGTCAGGGTCACGTCGTCGGCCGTGGCGCGGATCGAGATCGTCATGCCGGCCTCGCGCGCCAGCAGCAAGGTGTAGTAGGGCTGCACGGCATGGGCGTCGATCGGCTCTTCGGGTTTGGTGCCCGAGTGCATCTCAAGGAATTTCGGCGGCACGCGCACCATCGGCCCGCTCGCCTTGATGGTGAAGCGCGGGCTGGTTTCCAGCTCGGCCAGGTCGACCGCAAGGCGGCCGCCGCGCGGAATGGCGCCGGCTGCCACCATCAACAGGTTCAACAGCAGCTTGACCTTGTTCTTGGGCAGCAGCGCCCGCGCGCCGTTCCATTCGAGCTCGGGTTTTTCATTGGCGAAAAACGCCGCCGCTACCGAGGCCGCGTCGCCGGTGTCGATCTGCATGCCTGCCGATCCCGCCGCGCCGAAGGCGATGCGCGCATATTGCAGCCGTGCCGAGGCGGTTCGGGCGCTCTGGCGGATCAGCGCCATGGCATCTTCGTCGGCGCCGCCTTCGTCGAGGAGTTCCAGGCCGTTATTGATGGCGCCGACCGGCGAGATGATGTCGTGACAGACGCGGCTGCACAAAAGAGCTGCCAGGTCGGGAGCGGAAAGTGTGAACAGTTCGGACATTGACCGTTTCTCCTCGCGCATACGGAACGCCGTGGCTTGCCGCGCCGGTCCCGCCTGAAATAACGCCCGTGTCGGCAAGCGGATGCCCGGCGCGAATCACCGGTTCCATGCCGGTCCGTTTCGTTACACATGGTCGCGGCCGCTGCAACAAAGGCGGAGGCACGCCGGCGCTGGTTCCGGCCTTTGAAGCGCCATCTTCGTTCGCTTAGTTGCGGCTTGGAAAACGTTTGGTAACCAGGTTTCGTCAATTATGAGGCTCGCCGAACCGCGATGCTTCGGCCGTTCATGGCCCGGCGCGCGCGCCTGAGCGCCGCCGTCCGGCGCCAGTCGGCGCCAACCCTCGTTCACGCCGCTCCGCAAGGGAGACCGATTTGAGATTTTTGCAAAAGCCCCGGACGACGGTCCGGCAGATATTCGCCGCGGCATTCGTCGCCATGGCCGCGCTGGTGATGGCGCCGTCTCCGGCCGCTGTCGCGCAGGAGGGGTACACGGCCCAGGAAATCGTCGATTCGGGGCATCGTTTCTTCGGCGCGACCTCGGGCGGTCTTGCCGCGGTGATCGAGAAGATCTTTTCCGCCTATGGCACCCCCAATGGCTATATTCTGGGCGAGGAGGGTTCCGGTGCGCTGGTCGGCGGGCTGACCTATGGCGAAGGCAACCTCTACACCAAGAATGCCGGCGACCACCCGGTGTTCTGGCAGGGACCTTCGATTGGCTGGGATTTCGGCGGCCAGGGCTCGCGCACCATGATGCTGGTCTACGACCTGCAGACGATCGACGGTCTTTTCCGCCGTTTCGTCGGTGTGGCCGGCTCGGCCTATGTCGTTGCGGGCGTGGGGTTCAACGTGCTCAAGCATGGCGACATGCTGCTGATCCCTGTGCGCACCGGCGTCGGTGCCCGGCTCGGCGTCAATGTCGGCTATCTAAAGCTCACCCAGCGTCCGACCTGGAACCCGTTCTGATCTCTATCGGGCCGGCGGGCTGCGCTCGGCCTTAACGTTAAGGCAAAGTAAACGCGCATGCACTATGGATCGTGACGACGCCGTCGTGGCATCTTGCCTGCGTGCAATCGCGACTTGAAGCTTGGCAGGGCGGCCGGTCTTGATCGAATCCACACTGTTCTTCTCACTGGGTTTTTTGTGCGCGGCCTTTCTCGCGCTGATGATCGCGCCCGCGCTGTGGCGGCGCGCCGTCGCGCTGACCCGAAAACGGATCGAGGCGTCGGTGCCTTTGACGCTGGGCGAGATCGAGGCCGACAAGGATCGCATGCGCGCGGAGTTCGCCATGTCGACCCGGCGTCTGGAAATGAGCATTCAGACGTTCCGCGACAAGGCCGCCAACCAGATCATCGAAATCAACCGCAATCACGAGCAGCTCAAGAAACTGGCTGCCGAGCGCGCGGAGAAGAACGATGCGATCACCGCGCTGGAAAAGCAGGCCGGCGAGTTGCGCGACGAGTTGCGCCAGCGTGAGGACCGCCTGCAGCGCCTCGGCGAGCGGCTGGCGGAGACCGAGCGCGATATCGAGGACAAGGCGGTCGAGCTCGACAAGCTCGGACGCATGTATGACGAGGCCAGCCTGACCGCCAGCAACCGACAGATCGAACTGGTCGCGCGCGAAGCGGATTTCGAGCGCGTCTCCGGCGACGTCGGCACCCTGCGCGAGCAGCGGAAGGACGCCGAGCGGCGCCTGCGCGAGGCGGTCGCCGAAAGCAAGAGTTTGCAGGACAGCCTGCGGGCGGAGAAGAAGAAGAGCGGCGGGTTGGAAAAGAAGCTGGAGCGACTGACCACGACGTTGAGCGATCGCGAAGACAAGCTCGACCGGCGCGAGAAGGAACTCGCCCGGCTGCGCGGGCAGCTCAAGGGCTCGTCCAAGACGGAAAGCGATCTCAGTGCCGAGCTTGCCGAATCGGAAAAGAACCGGGTCCAACTCGAAGCCGAAATCGCCGATCTGACATTGCAGATGTCGACGCTGCTGTCGGGAGCGACCGGCGGCGATGTCGAGAAGGCGGTTGCCAGGGTCGACGAGCAGCGCGCCCGGCTCGAGGAACGCATGAAACTCGTCTTGCGCGAAAACCGCAAGCTCAAGACCGAATTGTCGACCCATGCGCGGGCCCGCTCCGACGATTGGGACGAGCAGCGTCGCGAAAACGCGCTGCTGCGCGAGCAGATCAACGATCTCGCCGCCGAAGTTGTCAAGCTGACCGAGATGCTCGATGGCCCCGACTCGCCGATCGGCGAGGAACTGGCCAAGGCCGGCGAAGGGACGCCGTCCAAGGGGGCGCCGGCGACCAGCCTCGCCGAGCGTGTACGCGCCCTGAAGGAAGCGGCCTCAGTCCGCTGAGCCCGCGCCGTGCCAGAGCCGGTGCAGGGCGATGGCGGAGGCGGCGGCCACGTTCAGGCTGTCGAAACTGTCCGACATCGGGATGCGCACCGTGCGCATCGAGCGCATGACCGGTTCCGGCAGTCCGGGACCCTCGCTGCCGAAAAACAGCGCCCGACGCCGGTTGGGCCGGTATGCGCCGATGGCCGTGCCGCCGGACGGTGACAAGGCCAGGCAGTCGAAGCCGTTTCCGGAAAGACGGTCGACTATCTCCTCCACGGCACCGGCCCGCACGAACGGCACCTTCAGCGCCGCGCCGACCGAGACCCGGATCGCCTTGCGGTAGAGCGGGTCGCCCGCGGTTTCGTCGAGAACGATCAGGTCGGCTTCGAAGGCGGCGGCGTTGCGGAAGATGGCGCCGATATTGTCGTGATTGGCAAGCCCGGCCAGCACGACCACCAGCGCGTTGTCTCCGAGCGCGCCGAGTGCCGTATCGAGGTCGCGCGCCGGGCCCCGGCGGCCGAGCCCCAGAATGCCGCGATGGACGTGGAAGCCCGCCACCGCGTCGAGCACGGCGGCCGGACAGACATAGGCCGGCACGCCGTCGGGCGCGGCCTCGACCAGCCCGGCGACACCGGCGAGCCGGTTTTCCAGCAAGAGCAGCGATTCGGTCTCGAACCGGCTTTGGCGCAACAGGACGTTGAGCACCACCTTGCCTTCGGCGATGAAACGGCCCTGCCGGCCGACCAAATCGCGTTCGCGGATGTCGCGATAGTCGGCGAGCCGGGGATCGGCCGGATCGTCGACGGGAATGATCTGGGCTGGCATGCGGGGAGATCCGGAATCGGTAGCAAAATCCGATCATCGGCCAAATCGGCAAAACTGTGAACCGGGCCCGTCGCGCCGGAGTGCCTATGCTGGGGCGCCTATGCCGGGGCGCCTAAGCCGGGGCATTTGAGCCGGTCAGCGCTGCTCGGAAACCGCGCTCTCGTCTTCGTCTGCGAAAATGTCGTCGAGGGCCTTGAACAACCTTCTGACGTCGTCGGACCCGCAGGAATAGTAGATGGTCTGCTTGTCGCGGCGCGTGTGCACCAGACCGAGATTGCGCAGGCGCGCCAGATGCTGCGAGAGCGCGGACTGGCTGAGCCCGACCTTTGAGGCGATCACCCCGACCGGCAATTCGCGCCCGAGGATTTCGCACATGATCTGTATTCGCTTGCTGTTTGCGAAAGCGGTTAGGAATTCTGCTGCGGTGTCGGCATGAGCCAAGAGTTGTACTGGTGCCAATGTCCGCCTCCTGCGAGGGGATTGATCTGATCGTTGTTTCAGGAAGCCAGGATCGGAAAACGATCCAACCGGGTGCCCCATACCCAGCCGTTACCCCCTGTATCAATGAAGTTAGTCCAGATTCGTAGCGGACGAAAGCGCAGGTGCGTCAAATAATGCCGCTTGGCCTCACGAAGTCGTGGATGCGTCGTCGTTACGCGCCGTTTTTGCCATGTCGACAAGCACGCCGCGCAAATCGGCGGCGTCCGCCAGCGGGCTGGCGAAGAAAATCCGCCGGCTCTCTTCGCCGCTGGCGATATCCAGCCCTTCGGCATCGACGCCGGTCAAAAGCCAGGCGCGCCGGTCCTTGACGCCGGCGAAATGGCGGGCATAGGCCGCGACCGCGTCGCCGTGGTCGGCGTTCATGTGGTCGATCGCGCCCTGTTCGGTATCGGCGAGGGCCGCATTGGCGGCATGGTCGGCGACGAGGTCGGCCCGCGCCAGGACATAGGCCCTGGCAAAACCGCCATTCAGGCTGGCGCCCTGGGGGGCAAGCCTGAAAAAGGAAAAATCGCCGAAATCGGCATAAAGCTTCGCTTTCGGATGCCGGTTGAGGTAGCGGCGGCGGGCGCGCGTGCCCTCTGGGGCGTTGCGGTCGAGCTTTTCGGCGCGACAGCTAAGCGTGATGCGCGGATGGGCGAGCGGGTCGCCCTTGCCTGGCTCGCCGAGCAGCAACGAGCAGCGCGGATCGGCCATCAGCCCGGCGGTATGGCCGGACAAGGCCGAGACCAGGATCAGCGGCGTACCGTCAAGATCGGTCGCCGTCGCCACCCGGCTGGCCGAGGGCGCTCCGGTCTTTGGGTCGAGCACGGCCAGCGCGCCGAAGCGGGCCGTGCGGATCAGCGTGCTGGCGAGCCGGATCGATTCGGCATCGGTTTCACGGATCGGATCGAATTTCTTCTCGGTCATTTTTGTCCCGCGAAGCGGTCGCATTGTTGCTGCCGTTCATGCATCGAGAATGCCCGCGTCGACAAGAGGGGCGGCTCTGGCCGCCTCGATGCCGAAATCGCCCAAAATAGCGGCGGCGGGCCGTTTGGCCACCGGCCCGCGCGGCGCGGACGGGGTTTCGGAGAAGCGGGGAGCGGGGCCGGGCCGAGTCAGGCCGCCGGTCTTGATATGGGTCGCCCGCGCCCGGTTGTGCGGATGCGTCGGCGCTTCGGCAAGCGACAGCACCGGCGCCACGCAGGCGTCGCTGTCTTCGAACAGGGCCGCCCAGTGGTCGCGGGATTTGGATTTCAGCCTGGCGGCGATCGCGGCGCGCATCTCGTCCCAGCGCGCGGTGTCGTACTGCGCCTTGGCCAGGCTCTCCTCGAGCGGCAGCAGGCGCGCGAATTCGGCGAAGAATTGCGGCTCCAGACAGGCGACGGCGACATGTTTGTCATCGGCCGTCTCGTAGGTGTCGTAGAACGGGCAGCCGGAATCGAGCAGATTGGCGCCGCGTCTGTCCTGCCAGATACCGGCCGCCATGAAGGCGAAGAACGGTGCGGCGAGCATGGAGGCGCCGTCGATCATCGCCGCGTCCACAACCTGGCCTTTGCCGTTGCGCCCCCGCGCCACCAGGGCGGCCAGCACGCCCGCGATCAGAAACATCGTCCCGCCGCCATAGTCGGCGACGAGGTTGAGGGGCGGCAGCGGCTTGCCGTTTCTGGGACCGATCGCGTGCAGGACGCCGGACAGGGCCAGATAGGTCAGGTCGTGTCCGGCCCGTCCGGCGAGCGGCCCGTCCTGACCGAAACCGGTCATGCGCCCATAGACGAGCCCGGCATTGTCGGCGCACAGCACGTCCGGCCCCAACCCCAGCCGTTCCATGACGCCGGGTCGGTAGCCTTCGATGACGATGTCGGCGCCGGCGGCGAGGCGGCGCACCAGTGCCACGCCCTCGGCGTGTTTGAGATCGATCTTGAGCGTGTCGCGGCCGTGGCGGTCGAGATCGAAGGCCTCCGGGATGCTCAGGAACGGGCGCCCGGCGCGCAGACGCTCGACGCGCAGGACCTGCGCCCCCATTTCGGCGAGCAGGAGGCCGGCGAGCGGTACCGGGCCGATCCCCGCCATCTCGACGACCTTGAGGCCGGCGAGCGGTCCGGTGCGCTGCGTGCCCTCCATCGCCCGCCGCTCCGGTTCAGCGGGGCGCCATGCGGATCGCGCCGTCGAGGCGGATGGTCTCGCCGTTGAGCATCTGGTTGTCCACGATGTGGCAGGCGAGCGCGGCATATTCCGAAGGCTCGCCCAGGCGCGGCGGGAAGGGCACCTGCTGACCGAGCGATTGCTGCGCCTCTTCCGGCAGGCCCGCCATCATCGGGGTGCGGAAAATGCCTGGCGCGATCGTGCACACCCTGATGCCGGCGCGCGACAGGTCGCGCGCAACCGGCAGGGTCAGGCCGACCACGCCGCCCTTGGAGGAGGAGTAGGCTACCTGGCCGACCTGCCCGTCGAACGCCGCCACGGATGCGGTGTTGATGATCACGCCGCGCTCGCCGCCGTCGAGCGGCTCCAGCTTCTCGCAGCGCACGGCGAAAAGCCGGATCATATTGAACGTGCCGATCAGATTGACTTCGATCACCTTGCGATAGGCGTCGAGCGAATGCGCGCCCTCCTTGCCGGTGGTCTTCATGGCAATCGCGATGCCGGCGCAATTGACCAGGATGCGCGGCCCGCCCAGCGTGTCGGCCACCTCCGCGATCGCGGCTTCTCCGCTCTCGGCGCTGGAAACGTCGCAGCGCACCGCGATGCCGCCGAGTTCGTCGGCGACTTTTTGCGCGCGCTCCATGCCGACGTCGAGAATGGCGATCTTGGCGCCCTTGGCGGCGAGCGCCCTTGCCGTCGCCTCGCCCAGTCCCGAGCCGCCGCCTGTGACGATCGCAATCTCGCCCGATGGGTTCATGGTGAGTTTCCTCCAATAATGTTATGAAATAGAACCATCCAGTCTCATCGTAGCGCCGGCCGAGGCGGCTGCGCAAGCCGGGCGGCGACAGTGCGGTCGATTGCGGTGACGATCAAGCGGAAAAAGCGGATCGGGCGGGGCGGTTCCGACGAATACTATGAAGCCCGTCATCGCGCGGCCCTGGCGCCAAACGGCGCGACGCGCCGAGACTTTATCGTCCGTGCGCGCCGCGCTCCCCTCGGATGATCGGGCTTCCGTCAGCCCGGCGACATGCCGCGCAGCCGCTCATTGCGGCGCCGGATCATTTCCAGCGTACTCAAGAGCAGGATCGACAGCGCCACCAGCAGGCTCGCGAGCGCCAGGATCGTCGGGCTGATTTCCTCGCGCAGGCCGGAGAACATCCGCACCGTCATCGGCGTCTGTTCCGGGCCGGCCATGAAGTTGACGATGACGACTTCGTCGAGCGAGGTGACAAAGGCAAACAGCGCGCCGGAGATCACGCCGGGCAAGAGCAGCGGCAGGATCACCTTGAAGAAGGTGCGCGTCTGGTTGGCACCGAGGCTTTGCGAGGCGCGGATCAGCGTCTCGTTGAAGCCGGCGAGCGAGGCCGTCACGGTCAGCACCACGAACGGCGTGCCGAGCACGACATGGCTGAGGATGATGCCGGGGAAGGTCTGTGACAGGCCGGCGCGGGCGAAAAAGCTGAACAAGGCGGCGGCCGTGATGATCAACGGCACGATCATCGGCGAGATCAGCACGGCGGTGATCAAGCCGCGTGCCGGCATGCTGGGCCGGTTCAGCCCGAGCGCAGCCAGCGTGCCGAGCGCGGTCGCCAGGATCGTCGAGGCGATCGAGATGATGAAGGAATTGCGGATCGAACTCATCCATTCCGTCGAACCGAACAGATTGTTGAACCAGCGCAGGGAATAGCCGTCCGGATTGAAGGTCAGCATCTCGCGCGTGAAGGTGAAATAGGGTTCGGCGTTGAAGGCGAGCGGAATGATGACGATGATCGGCGCGATCAGGAAAAAGAAGATCAGCCCGCAGATTATATTGAAGGCGTAGTGCCAGATGCGCTCGACCGGCGTTGCGTATGACGGCAGGGCCATGGGTGCCTCCTATCCGAACTTCAACCGGTCGACGCCGACCAGCTTGTTGAACACCCAGTACACGATCAGCACGGCGACCAGCAGGATGGTGGCCAGCGCGGCCGCCAGCTTGAGCTGGGCGCTCGATCCCTGCATGTTCTGCGCGATCAGGTTGGAGATGAAGATGCCGCTGTCGCCGCCCACCAGGGCCGGCGTGATATAGTAGCCGATCGCCAGGATGAACACGAGAATGCAGCCGGCCGCCAGGCCCGGAATGGTGAGCGGGAAATAGACCCGCCACCAGGCGCGGAACGGATGCGCGCCGAGCGATTTCGCCGCCCTGAGGTAGCTCGGCGGGATGGTCTTCATCACCGAATAGAGCGGCAGCACCATGAAGGGCAGGAGGATATGCGTCATGGCCACGATCGTGCCGGTTCGGTTGTAGATCATGCGCAGCCGGCCGTCGTCGCCGATAATGCCGACCGCCACCAGCAGCTCGTTGATGACGCCCTGCTGCTGCAACAGCACGATCCATGCCGAGGTGCGCACCAGCAGCGAGGTCCAGAACGGCAGCAGCACCAGGATCAAAAGCAGATTGGCGATCCGCGCCGGCTGCGTCGCCAGCATGTAGGAGATCGGATAGGCCAGCACCACGCAGATCAGCGTGATCAGGATGCTCATCCAGGCGGTGCGGAAAAACAGCCCCTTATAGACCTGGTAGACTTCTGGACGCGGCGCGATCTCGCCCTGGGAATTGTATTCGTAGTCGACGGCCAGCAGATAGTAGGTCGGCGTCAAAAGGCGCGATTCGCGCTTCAGGATGCGCCACAGTTCCGGATTGGCCCAGTCGGCGTCGGCGTCGAGGAATTTTTCGCGATAGGGCGCCGACCATTCGTCGACCTGGCGGGCGGTGCGCATCACGGTGCTGCGCGCGCCCGGGATTTCGCGGTTGATACGCGCGGCGGCGCGGCCGATCGTGCGGTTCTCGATGCCGACGATCATGTCGGCGGCCATGGCCTGGAATACGGGTTCCGGCGGCACGTCCTGACCGTCCCATTGCTGAAGCGCGGCCGCGGTCTGCGGCAGGTAACCCCGGATTTCGGGATTGTAGACCGAGCGCCAGATCATCGCCAGGATCGGCACGACGAACACGATCAAGAGAAAGATCAGCAACGGCGCCACCAGCGCGAAGGCCCGGCGCCTTTCGGCCTTTTGAGAGCGGCGCAGCGCCTGCTTCAAAGGCGTGCCGTCGGCTGCGAGGATCGGCTCGCGGGAAGTCTTTCGTGACGATGCCATGGGTCCGTCCGGTCGGGTTCGGGATGCGGCGGCGAAGCGGGCGGGGCGCGCTGGCGCCCCGCCGCCGTTTTTGGGGTCAGCCGGCGACCCAGGCGTTGAAACGCTCTTCAAGCGCGTCGCCGTAATCGGCCCAGAACTGGACATCGAACGGGATCGCGGTCTCGAGATTCGTCGGATTGGTCGGCATGTGCGGCTTCATGTCGATATCCGTACCCTCGAGCATACCCACCAGCGGCGCGGAAGATTTGCGCGCCGGACCGTAGGAGATGTACTTGGCCTGGTCGGCGAGGCGCTGGGTGTCGGTCGCGAACGCCAGATAGTCCTTGATCGTGTCGAGATTGCCGGTATCGACCGGCACCACCCAGCCGTCGGTTTCGAACATCTGGTGGTCCCACATGATCTCGAACGGCTGGTCCTCGTTGACCTGCGCGTTGAAGATGCGGCCATTATAGGCGGTGGCGATCACCGCTTCCTTGTCGGCCAGCATTTGCGGCGGCTGCGCGCCTTCCGACCACCAGATCACGTTGTCCTTGATCTCGTCGAGCTTGGCGAAGGCCCGGTCCTGGCCCTCCTTGGTGGCGAGCACCTCGTAAACCTTGTCGGTCTCCACCCCGTCGGCGAGCAGCGCCCATTCGAGGTTCTTCTGCGGAATCTGCTGCAGCGCCCGGGTGCCGGGGAATTTTTCCACGTCCCACACATCCTCGACCGTCTGCGGGCCGCCGTCGGGGAACGCCTCGGTGTTGTAGGCGAACATGGTGGCGTAGAGGATCTGCGGGATGAAGCACGGGCCGAGCGTGCCTTCGATGAAGTCTTCGGAGGCTGGCGTGCCGTCCGGTGCGGCCTTGAGCCACTCGTCGTGCGGCACTTCCATCACCAGACCCTCGTCGCAGGCGCGCTGGGCGTCGGCCTGCAGCATGTCGACCACGTCCCAGGTCACGTTGCCGGCCTCGACCTGGGCGCGAATGCCGGCGAGCGCGTTGGCCGATTTGTCCTCATTGAGGATCTCCACGCCGGTCTTTTCGGTATAGGGCTTGTGGTAGGCCTCGATCTGGGATTTCGAATAGGCACCGCCCCACGAGACGATCGTCAGTTGTTTGTCCTGCGCAATCGCGCCGCCAAACGCGATCGCCGCGGCCGTGCCGGTTAAGATCAGAACCCGTTTCATACTGACACCTTCCTTTGATTTTTTTCTGCTTTGACTTCGGGATGAAAGACACATCGAGTTTGTGTCCGACGCTGGTTTTTCTTTCTCTCAAGGTCCGCCGGATGACCTGTTCGGACCGCGCCCGCGCCGGGCACTCAGTCGCCGTGGTCGAGGGCCCGGCAATCCTCGGTCGCCCACCCGACCCGCACGCTTTCGCCGGCCTTGAAGCGGCGCGCGCCGAGCCGGTTGCGTGTCTTGACCACGAAGGCGCTGTTGCCGGCGACCGTCATGCGGGTGCGGATATGGTCGCCGAGATAGATCACCTCTTCGACGCGTCCCGTCACCGTGTGATCCGTGACGCTTTCGTCGGGATCGATCTCGACACGCTCGGGCCGGATGGAAAGCTGGGTGCGCTCGCCGGGGCCGGCATTGATTGCTAGCGCCATGACCTCCTCGCCGTCGTTCAGAAGAACCCGCGCGATGCCGTCATTGATCGATCGTATCTTGCCGACAAGCGTGTTGTTCTCGCCGATGAACTGGGCGACGAAGCTGTTTTCCGGCTTTTCGTAGAGCACCTCGGGCGAGGCGAGTTGCTGGATGACGCCGTCATTGAAGACGGCGACCCGATCCGACATCGTCAGTGCTTCGCTCTGGTCGTGGGTGACGTAGATCACGCTGACGCCGAGCGATTCGTGCAGGTGCTTGATTTCGAACTGCATGTGTTCGCGCAGTTGTTTGTCGAGCGCGCCGAGCGGCTCGTCCATCAGGACCAGTTCCGGTTCGAACACCAGCGCGCGGGCGAGCGCCACGCGTTGCTGCTGGCCGCCGGACAGCTGAGCCGGTCGGCGGCCGTGAAAGCCGCCTTCGCCCATTTGCACCATGTCGAGCGCGCGCTGAACCTTCTTCTCGCGTTCGGCCTTGTCGAAACCGCGCACCTCGAGCGGAAAAGAGAGGTTTTCGGCGATCGTGAGATGGGGAAACAGCGCGTAGTTTTGAAAAACCATCCCGATGCCACGCTTGTGCGGCGGGACGCTGTTGATGGGCTGGCCGTCGAGATAGATTTCGCCATGCGTGGCCGGTTCGAAGCCGGCGACCATCATCAGGCAGGTGGTCTTTCCGGACCCGGACGGTCCGAGCATGGTCATGAATTCTCCCCGCTCGAGGCGGAGATTGAGGTTTTTTACGACAAGTGTCTCGCCGTCATAGGATTTCTGCACTTCTTCGAAGAGAACCATCGGCTGGTCAGCGGGCGCGCTTTGGCGCTGTGACCTCGATGACGACCCGGCTTCCCGCTCCTCGTCGACAAGCTCATTCAATGTTTTCTCCCTCTGGTTATCTTTTTTTGTGACCCTAGAGGAATATAGCCGCGTGATCAAATCCCTTGTTTCACATGTTCGATAGCATATTAGCCATCTTGAAAGTAATTAGCTTTATTTTTGATTATAAAGCTTTTTGGAAATGTTTTAAAAGAATAGAAAGTAATTATATTGCTATTCTTGGTTGCGAAAAAAATATCAAAATATGGGCGCGTTCCTGAAAATTCCAAAAAAATATACACGATTATTAGCCGGTTCACAGACCCGCTGCCATGTCGTCGGCCGCCGACGGGCCTCTCGCCCGCAGAGGGAAAACCATGCGCCTCCGGTCGTCGTGCGATGCCGGTTCGCGATGGTAGGCCCGATCCTGGCGAGCGGCCTCAGCGGCGCAGCACGGCACCGAGCACGTCGCGGATACCGATGGCGCCGATGAAGCGCGACTGTTCGTCGAACACGGCGACCGGTGCGGTCTGCGACTGGTGCATGGCGTGCATGACCGCCTTCAACGTCGTGCCCGGCTTGGCCCAGTAGACTTGGTGAGAATCTTCCGGCAGCGTTTCGAGCGGGTCGCACGCCGCCCAGATTGCGGGCTTTCCGTTGCGCTCGGCGCCGATGACCAGCATGTTCTCGTCAAGTCGGAAGCGGGTCGTCTGCCGGCGGTCGAGCCAGACCCAGCCGTCGCTGCCGATATCCAGGTCGCGCCGGTCGCGCATGACGTTCCACGCCGTCAGCACCGAAAGCGGATTCACGTTGGAAATGAAGTCGCGCACATAGTCGTTGGCCGGTTCCAGCACGATCTCCTCCGGCGAACCCGACTGTACGATGCGTCCGCCTTCCATGATGGTGATGCGGTTGCCGATCTTCAGCGCCTCTTCCAGGTCGTGGCTGACGAAGATGATCGTCTTTTTCAGATCGCTCTGGAGCTGCAGCAATTCGTCCTGGAGTTTTGTCCGGATCAAGGGGTCGAGCGCGGAAAACGGCTCGTCCATCAAAAGGATCGGCGCCTCGGTGGCGAAGGCGCGGGCCAGCCCGACGCGCTGCTGCATGCCGCCCGACAGCTCATGCGCATACTTGTCCGCCCACTGGTCGAGGCGGACGAGTTCGAGCTGGCGCGCGACCCGCTCGCGCCGTTCCTTTTCCGGCACGCCGGCAAGTTCGAGGCCGAAGCCGACATTTTCGGCCACCGTGCGCCAGGGCAGCAGGGCGAATTGCTGGAAAACCATCGCCACGCATTCGCGGCGGATCTTGCGCAACTCGGCCTCCGAACAGGACACCACATCGGCCTGCCAGTCCTCGGCGTGCACGATCACTTCGCCCCGTGTGACCGCGTTCAGGCGGTTTACCGCCCGCAGCAGGGTCGATTTGCCCGAGCCCGACAGACCCATAAGCACCGAAATCTCGCCTTCCTCGACGGTCAGGCTGCAGCCCGCGCAGCCGAGCACGCTGCCCGTTTTGTCGAGGATCTCGGCCCTGTCAGCGCCCTTGTCGAGCAGGGCGAGCGCAGCCGCCTGCTGCTCGCCGAAAATGATGTCGACGTCGCGAAATTCGACCGCCGTGCTCATGTGTCGTCTCCCCGGCCGATCCGCGACATCCGGTCGAGGATGATCGCCACGATGACGATCGCCAGACCCGCTTCCAGGCCGAGCGGAATGTTGACAGAGTTCAGCGCCCGCACGACCGGTTTGCCGAGGCCGTTTGCGCCGATCAGCGCCGCGATCACCACCATCGACAGGCACAGCATGATGCATTGGGTCAGCCCCGCCATGATGGTCGGCAGCGCGGCGGGCAGTTCGACCTTCCACAAGAGCTGGCGCTTGGTCGCGCCGAAGGCTTCGCCGGCTTCCAGCATCGGCTTGGGCACCGAGGTGATGCCGAGATAGGTCAGCCGGATCGGTGCCGGCGAGGCGAAGATGACGGTCACGATCAGGCCTGGTGCGATGCCGAGGCCGAACAGGATCAGCACCGGGATCAGGTAGACGAAAGTCGGCAGGGTCTGCATCAGGTCGAGCAGCGGCTGCAGGAAGCGGTAGACGCTTTCCTTGTGCGCGGCCCAGATGCCGATCGGCACACCGATCGCCATCGAAACGGCGGCGGCGGCGACGACCAGCACCAGGGTCTCGACGGTTTCCTTCCACAAATCCTGGTTGACGATGAACAACAGCCCCAGCGCGACGGCCAGGGCGAGTTTCCACGAGCGTTGCAGATACCAGGCAAGCGCGGCGATCGCGGCGACCAGCACCACCGGCGGGGCCAGAAGCAGCAGGTCGACGAGGCCGTCGAGGACGAGCTTGAGCCCGTCGGCGATCGAATCGAAGAACCACTCGAAATTGGTGGTCAGAAAATCGAAAAACTGCTTGCCCCAGCGCCCGATCGGTATCTTGACGCTGGCGATCCAGTCCGAAATCGGATCCATGTCTTAGCCCCCACCGGATGCGCCGCCGACCGGCGCATCCATGCTCATCTTGCGTCGCCAGGCCCCGCAGTCGCCGCAACGCGCTCGAATGGCTGTGCCCGTGCGTCCGCCGGCGGCACCCAGCGTCGGCACGCCACGAGCCGGTTCTGTCGCGGCGGCGCCCCCGCGGCCGCGATCGGCGATCACATGCCCAGCGCCGATTTGACCGCAGCCATGCCGTCGCCGCCGTCAAGCGTGGTCACGCCGTCCAGCCACGGCGCGATCGCGTCGGGATTGGCTTTCAGCCACGCCGTCGCCGCGGCCTTCGGCTCGGCGCCGTCATCGAGAATCGCGCCCATGATCTCGTTTTCCATTTTCAGCGAAAAGACGAGGTTTTCGAGCAGCTTGCCGATATTCGGGCATTCCGTGGTGTAGCCGGCGCGCACATTGGTGTGCACGGTGGCGCCGCCGTAATTGGGGCCGAACACGTCATCGCCGCCGGCAAGGTAAGCCATCTCGATATTGGCATTCATCGGATGCGGTTCCCAACCCAGGAAGACCACATCCTCCTTATTGCCGACCGCCTTGGAGACCGCCGACAGCATGCCGGCTTCCGAGCTTTCCACCAGTTCGAAGCCCGACAGGCCGAACGTGTCGTTCTCGATCATGTCGAGGATCAGGCGATTGCCGTCATTGCCGGCCTCGATACCGTAGATCTGGCCGTCGAGCTTGTCCTTGAACGTGGCGATGTCGCTGAAATTCTGCAGGCCGGCGTCGAACGTGTATTTGGGCACCGCAAGCGTGTACTTCGCGCCTTCGAGATTGGTGGTGACCGTTTCCACCGTGCCGTCGTCGAGATAAGGACGGATATCGGCTTCCATCGTCGGCATCCAGTTGCCGAGGAAGATGTCGATGTCGTTCGACGCCAGCGATCTGTAGGTGACGGGAACCGATAGGATTTCCACGCTGGGCTGGTAGCCGAGCGCCTCGGTGATGACGGAGGCCGCCGCCGTCGTTGCGGTGATGTCGGTCCAGCCGACATCGGAGAAGCGCACTTCCTTGCAGCTTTCGGGGTCGGCGGCCTGGGCATGAGCCGACAGCGCGGCGCTCAGGCCGAGCGCGATGGCGAAGGTCTTGGTGCGGTGCATGAATTTTCTCCCGTTGAGACGCTTTGTCGGAGCGCGACGGCATTGGTCCGCACTCCTTTTGTTGGGTATGCGAACCAAACACCATTTTGCGGTCGATTCAAGCGTCGTGCCGGCCGTTCTGCCGCGGCCGCGTGTGCGGGAGGCGAAAAATATGCATGATTTGCGTGGATGACCGTGGCTTTTGTAGCTGCTTCGTCGCCCGGCATCTCCCCGCCGGCGGCGGACTGCGCTTATAGGGACATATGGCCAAGCTTTATTTTCATTACGCCACGATGAATGCCGGCAAGTCGACTATGCTTTTGCAGGCGTCCTACAATTACCGTGAACGCGGCATGACGACGATGGAGTTCATCGCCGCCTTCGACGACCGCGCCGGCCAGGGCCGCATCGGCTCGCGTATCGGCCTGGCGGCAGGGGCGGAGACGTTCAGGCAGGACGACGATCTCTACCGGCGCGTCGCCGAGCACCACGCGCATACCGTCGTGCATTGCGTCTTCGTCGACGAGGCCCAGTTCCTGTCGCACGAGCAGGTCTGGCAACTCGCCCGGGTCGTCGACCGGCTCGACATTCCGGTGATGTGCTATGGGTTGCGCGTCGACTTCCAGGGCAATCTGTTTCCCGGTTCGCACGCGCTGTTGGCGATCGCCGACGAGTTGCGCGAGGTGCGTACGATCTGCCGGTGCGGACGCAAGGCAACGATGGTCGTCAGGCTTGGACCCGACGGCAAGGTGAGCCGGCAGGGCGAGCAGGTGGTGATCGGCGGCGACGACAAATATGTCTCCTTGTGCCGGCGCCATTGGGAAGAGGAAATGGGCCGTTGGCCGGCCGAGGATATGGTCGGCTTCGCGCGCGGCTGACGGGTCGAAGCGCCGGGCGGGCTTGAAAACGCCGGGTCGTCGTTGACGGCAAGCGGACTTTCAATCGCAACATTCGGCTCATATATTCAACCACCGCCGCGCGACCGCCGGCATCGATCAGCGAAGTGGAGAAACTGGATGGCGACCCTGCAAAATTTCGATGCCGAAATCGCCAGGACCCGGAAAACGGTCGAGGACATGCGCTCCAAGATCGAGCAGTCGGGGATCGTGCTGGATCAGATCGCGCAGGCCGACAAGAAGATCGGCGAAGTCGATTTCGACATCGAAAACGCCCGTATCGCCGACGTGCTCAAGCAGCAGAAGACGATGGAGGCGAATATCGCCGACCTGATCATCGGGCTCGAAGACGCCACCAATGTGTTCGGCGCCGAATTCGAGAGCATGAAAAGCTATACCGGCTGGGAGACCTTTGTCGGGTTCTTCTCCAAGCAGCGCCAGCAGCGCATGCGCACCGAGCGCGTCCGCAACATGTCGCTGGCCGGAAACCTGCAGGAATTGCTCGGAAAGTCCGACACGATCGTCGGCATCCTGACCGACCAGAAACAGGTGCTGGACGAGCGCTACAAGACCTCCGAGGCGAGCCTGGCGGAAGTGATCGAGCGCCGCAAGACGACCATGGACACGCTGACGACGACGCAAAAGCGCATCGAGGAACTGAATCCGATGCTGCTCGACATCGAAAACCGCATCGCCGCCTCCACCAGCCAGGCCGACCGCACCGAACTCGAGGGCGAGCGCTCGAAGCTGGCCACCGAATATAACGAGATGCAGGCCAAGGAGCAGGAATTGCTGGCCGAAAGCCAGACGCTCGAGCGCTACACCTCGATGTTCCAGACCTTCGTCGATTCGCTCAACAATCAGATCGCCGCCCAGAACACGCTGATCAACAAGCTGACCATCGACACCGAACAGCGCATCGTCTTGTACAAGGCGCTCGAGGACTCCTTGAAGACGGCGGCCCAGCAGGACGTCGCCCACCGCATCAACACGTTGGGCAGCCAGGTCGACAACACCGCCGAGGAGACGATGGCGGGCATCGGCGCGGCCGCGCAGCGCCATATCGGCGACCTGCTCGAACTGCACGAGAAGAACATGGTCACGACCGCCGACATCCAGCGTCGCAAGAAGCTCGCCGACGATGCCTTCGCCCGCCGCTTCGACGAGGTGATGAAAAAGCACAATGCGGCCGACTACGTGCAACAGTAGTCGAAACGTCCGCGCATGACCGATACTAGCACAGCCGCGAACCGCTATTTCGACGCCATTTCGGCTGCCCTGAAGGGGCTCGATATCTTTTTGCGGCACGACAATTCGCCGCTTTACGGCCACGGCCTGGTGGCGCAGGTCGTGTCGGAATATATCGCCCGGCTGGAAAATTCGTTTGCGTGCTGGAAGAACCGGCTTGGCTTCACCCAGTCGTTCCGCATCTCGCGGGCCGAAAGCGGCTTCCCGGTGTTCCAGAACGTCATGGAACTGGAGAAAGACCGCCGCACCGCCGATCAAAAGCTGGCTGCGATCCCCAAGCCGGACGAGCTGCGCGCGGAGATGGTCGACTTCATCCTGCGCCGCAAGGCGTTTCCGAGCGATCTGCAGCGCTCAATGGCCGAGCGGCTTTATCTGCAGGATGTGGGCACCGGTCTCGTCTTCGCCCCCTTCATCCTGCCCAAGACGGTCCGGGTGTCGGTCAATCCCAAGACCGGGCGGCCCTACTGCCTGGTCCATTGGGGCGCCTTCGACGGGTCGGCCAACCTGCCGCTCGTCTATATGGCGATGATCGAGGATTCGTCCGACGACATGGTCGGCGCGCTGGTCACGCGGGACGGCAAGCTCAACGAAACCGTGCCGATCCCCCTGCCGGTCGAGGGGCTTCTCAACCCGGACCTGGCGCACCGCTTCGACGATTTCGCCGAAAAGAACTCGGCCTATTCTCTGTCGCCGGCGACGATCGCCGGCAATCTCGACAAAGATTTCGACACGCTGCACCCCAAGCAGCTGCGGCGCGTGGTGCTGGGGCCGTTTTATTCGGCCGGCATTACCGAGCACAATTCGACCGTGGCCGAAGTGCTGGACAAGGTGCGCGATTCCAAAAATGCCTGGCTTTTGACCTGGACGATCCAGGAGGTGTTTTCCAAGGGGGAAAAACCCGGCCGGCGCGGCTTGTGGTCGAGCACACCGGCGCGCGACGAGTTTTTCATCAACACCGACGACCTGGAGGCGGCCAGACAGGGCGTGAGCGCGTACGAAAAACACGCTTTGGTGCCGCACGAGGCCTATCAGGCGCTGTATGCGGCCGGCGAGGCCGAGACGATCTTTTCGGGCTACAAGGTCCACATCCTGTCCGGCGAGCGGGTGATCAGCGATGTGTAGCCTCCGCGACGGTGTCCGGGGCGGTTGTCAAGCAATGCAGAGGATTCGGGGCGTAAGATGGATACCGGCCTGACCACGATCGGCGAAGCCGACATCGAAAAGCACCGCGCCGTGGCGCAGGGCATGATCACCCGCATCATCGTGATGGAGGACGGCGGCGGGCGCTCTTCGACCGCGCTTGCCGGCACCGGCCGGCGTTTCGTCTCGACGGTATCGACCGGCTCCGTGCGCCGCACGCGCGAGGTCGAGTTCGCCAAATCGGTCGCCGCCGTGCGCGCCGACGACGTGATGATGTCGATCCCCCAGCACACGTTATTGTTTCGCGCCCGCCGCGGGCTTGCGGTCGCGCTGGCGGTCGGCGACGTTTTCGCCCGCTCCAGCGAACTGGAAAGCCTGCAGGCCAAAAACAGCCGTGCCCCGCTGGAGGGCGATGAGGCCCAGCGCTTCAAGCGGCTGTTGTCGGCCTCGGCCTATGTCGCCGCCTTCAGCCTCGCTTGCTACCTCTTGCAGACCATCGAAAGCGACGCCGAGGCGCCCAACGACGTCGAGGAACCGGATTTCCTGTTCGACACGCCGCAGGATGCGCTGAAATCGATGATCGCCGGCCTCGATGCCGCGATTGCCGGCGCCAAGGACGATCAGGACCTGTTGAGCCGGGCGCGCGCCTTTGCCCGCGAGGCGGTCGAGGGTCTGCTGGCGCGCAAGGGCCGGTTCGACGGGCTGGGGCCGTTCGAGGACGCGCATATCCGTATCGACCAGGACGATTTCACCCTTGACGGGTTCGACGTTGCGCCGGGTCAGAAGCGCAAGCCGTTGGTGATGACGTTCAAGAAGCCGAACGAGATCGTTGGCAACCACATCGCCAAATATCAGGCCATGAAGCTTGCCAAGATGCTGATGGCCTATGATTTCGACCGCCAGCTTAACCCGTTCGTCGAACTCGGCGGGTTTTTGTTCACCTTCATCGGCGACGGCGCCCCGGGCACCGGCAAGACGATCCTGATCCAGATGACGGCCGGGCTGATCAACGACTACTGCCAGATTGCCGGCTACCCGTTCCATTACGAGAATTTCGGCGTCGACCAGATCTCGTCCTACCAGGGCAAGTCCGGCCAGAACTGCAAGCAGTTCGTCAACAACGTCATCAATCCGCGCGCCATCGGTTTCGGCACGGTCGACGACATCGATCAGGTCGCCGCCAAGCGCTCCGACGACCGCGCCTCGGCCGGCCAGCAGGAGATCACCGGCGTGTTGATGGAAAGTTTCGCCGGCGCCTCGACGGTTGTGCGCGGCAATTGCTCCTTCGGCATGTTCTCCAACTATCCCGAAAATGTCGACGACGCGCTCAGGCAGCGGGCCGGGGCGCGCTGGCTTGTCGACGGGCCGCAGACGCGCGACGATTATATCGACATTTTCGTGCTGCTGGCCGGCAAGAATCACGGCATCCCGCTCGGCGAGCATGATCTGTTCGACGCCCAGGTGATCCAGCGCGCCGTCAACACCGCCTACGAGCATCATTCCAAGCCGCAGGAAGAGGGCCTGCAGAAAGTCTATGAGCGTTATCTCGACCAGTATGGCGAGCCCCGCACGCTGGCCGACATCGGCTCGTACCTGCATCTCATCAAGGAGGCGGAGCCGCGCTTCACCGGCCGGGCGATCAAGAACATCACCGATGCCATCAAGATGCGGGCCATGGATATCGAACTGCCCGACGACTGGTTCGAAAAACCCGAAACCTTCATGCACAAGGCCTATGACGACAAGAAAGCCATGATCGAGGAGTTGCGCGGTCCCTTCACGATGGCGATGGTCATGCAGGAGATCAACCGCTACGCCGATTCCGAGTTCCGCTATTCCGATCGCTCCGACGACGCCGCGGTCTCGACCATGATCCGCGACGCGCGGCTGCGCGAGCGCGCACTGCGCGAGATCGAGCAGATGAAGGCGAAAGGAACGTGGCATGCGTGAGTGCCGCGCGGCGGACGCCGAGAGGATCCTTTTTCTGCGTTGCCGCGTGCGAGGCGGCGTATCGACCGGTGGGCCTGTGCGGCGTCCGGAGAAACGACCGACCGAGCACTTTCACGCCGCCTTGGCTAAAGCAGCCATTCGATCGGCAGCCAGCCGAACACGGTGACCATGATCCGGTCGGTCAGCGAGGCGCCGGGCTCGGTATCCAGTGCCGTGGTGGTGCCGTCGGGACCGGTCTCGATCCAGCGCAGTTCACCGTTCTGCAGTTCCACCCGGTAGGCGCTGTGGGCCAGATCGCGCGTAAACGCCTCGTGGATGCGCCGGGCCATCGATGCGCTTTCGATCAGAAAACCCATCTCGCAATTGAGATGGACCGAGCGCGGGTCGAAATTGAACGAGCCGACGAAGACGCGCTGGCCGTCCACGCTCAGGGTCTTGGCATGCAGGCTGGAGCCCGATGAGCCGGTCGCCGACAGTTCCGAGGCGCCATCGGGCAGGCCGGGCCTGGGTTTGAGCTCGTAGAGCGCGATGCCGGCCTTCAACAGGCGCCGGCGATACTTGCTGTAGCCGGCATGGACCATCGCGACGTCGGTCGATTTGAGGGCGTTGGTAAGGATGGTGACTGCGGTGCCGGAATTGCGGATCGACTTGAAATAATCCATGCCGCCCTTGCCGGGAACGAAATAGGCTGAGATCACGTCCAGCCTCTTGCGGACGGGGCCGAGAGCCGACCCGAGCTGGCTGATCATCAACTCGCCGGGTTTGGCTCTGCCGAGCCCTTTCGAGGGCGGATCGCTGAAAAGCCGGACATCGGTCCATTCCAGGGTGATGTCGCCGCTGTTCAGACGCCCCGCGACGGATTCTTCCAGTTCCGGCATCCGTTTCAGCCATTCGGCCTCCGGCGAGGTGCCGCCTTCCGTCAGCCAGTCCGGCAGCCGCCTGTCGGCGTTGGGGGCCACCGCGTCGATCGGATAGGCGGATTGGCTGTTCCAGTAGCGGTCGAAATTCGCCGCCGTCTCCGGCACGACCGTACCGGCCGCCAGCACGTCGAGGTCGAGGAAATAGTTCTGTTCGCCGATGCTGAAATATTCGTCGCCGACATTGCGCCCGCCGATGATCGCGGCCGCGCCATCGACGATGAAAGCCTTGTTGTGCATGCGCCGGTTCATGCGGAAAAAGTCGAACACGAAACCCGCAAGCTTCAGCCGGCGTACGCGCGACGGGTTGAACAGCCGCACCTCGAAGTCGTCCTGTGCGTTCAGCGCGGCCAGCGTCGCGTCCATTCCCGAAACGCCGTTGTCGTCGAGCAGCAGGCGTACACGCACGCCGCGCCGCGCGGCGTCCGCCAGCGCCCGCAGCAGCAGGCGGCCGGAAACGTCGTCGTGCCAGATGTAATATTGTACGTCGAGCGAGCGTTCCGCCTGGGCCGTCAGGAGAAGCCGGCTGGCCAGCGCCTCGTGTCCGGTGGCGAGCGGCAGAACGCCGGACTTTTCCGGGTGGTCGCGGACCGAGGCCGCAAGGCCGCGCCCCCAGGCCGTCTCCTTCGACAGGGGTATGGCCGTGCTCGGCGTGCGCGCCTGCAGGTCGGGAAGGGGCAGGAGCAGGCGCGCGGAGACGATCAACAGGCCAAGGCTGGCCGAGACGCCAAGCAACCATTTGAGAAGGCTTAACAAACTGTCTGTACCCCGCAACGCGACGATCTAGCGTTTCATGGACCAGGGCGAGGGGCAAGCCTGTCTTTCTGCGCCGGTCGTCGTCCTTCGAGCAGAGGGCCGTGCCGGGAATGTGGCCGTGGCCGCGAACCATGCCTTGAGGGAAACAGCGCGAGCCTTTAGATCATAAACGGTGCTCGCCCGGAAATTGCCGGCGAGGTCGCATGTTGCGAGCGAGAAGGACGGGATGAAGCGCCTTTACGACAGCGAGCTGATCTACGGCCGTTTGATGCGGGTCGACGAACCGCACCTCGTCGCGCGTTACAACAAGGCGCTGACCGCCTTCGGCCTCAAACCGACCGCGCTCGAGGCGATCGATGTCGACCGGACCGGGTTTTCGCCGCAAGTGGCCGACGAACTCGGCGACGACAACTATCTCGATCCGAACCGGATCAACCGGCGTTTCATCATCCTGTCGCCGCGTCAGGCCGACTTACCCGTCGTACACACGGCCTTTTCCAACACCGCTCAGCTGATGTTCGAGTTTTTCAGCCGCAATCGCCGAGCGATTGACGCGTTGACGATCAAGGACGTCATCTACGGCGAGATCGAGGACACCGTCGCCAAGGTCGAGGACATCGAGGATCTCCTGTCGATCAACCAGGTCGAGTTCCGCGTGCTGTCGGCCGAGGACGTGCTCGGGAAGGCGGCCGAACTCGGCCGGCTGGCCGATCGGCTGCGTCAGGAACCCGACGCCTGGCGCAACGACGCCATGCTGGAGCGTATGGTCGACCTTGCCAAGGTGACGGGCGACATTCGCGAGAACGCGCTGGTGCCCGATCAGGTGATTTTTCGTCACAACGCGTTCTGGACCAGCCATTTCGGCGGGCTTTACGTCTTTGTCGATCCCGACGTGACGACCGTGATCTCCGACCCCGCCGCGCCGGGCTTTCGTCGCTCGCGGCCCTGGCAGGTGAGTTATCTGTCGATCCGCGACCCGGAACGCGTGTTCGACTTCCTGCTCAAGACCGGTCGGCTCGATCTGCCGCGCGAATCCTGGCTCGAGCGCTCAGGCTATCTCGAGCACCGCGCCGAGATGGTGGTGCGCGGCCTGATCCGCAAGGCCGACCCCGAAGCCGATCTGAACCGGGTCGACAAGGTCTGGTTGCAGACCTGGATCCATCGCCATGCCGACTTGATTCAGCGCGACGGCGCTTTTCCGTTCCTGAACGCGGCCAAGCGCGAAGCCGCCCAAACCGGCCAGATCGATCTCGATGAAATCGCGCCGCATCGCCGGTTCCTGGTCGTGCGTCCGAAACCCGACCATCCCGATGCCTGGCTCACCGGCCGGCTGATCTCCGATTTCGTTCCCGACGACTTCGTTTCGCGCTATGTCTTCAACAAGCAGGGTTTTTACCGCGATTACGAAGCCCTGAGCGAGCGCTGGCGACGCCATGTTGTCGACACGCTCCAGACCACATATCTCCGCGACAAGCGGGCATTCCGCCAGAAGCTCTATGGCTTGACGGACTGAAAGGGGTTCCGGACACATGCTTGATCCGATCGTTGCGTTTTTTACCCGCGTGTTTGAGTGGATCGGCCGCGGCATCGGCATTGTCGTGGCGTGGATCTTGTGGCCGTTCCTGGCCGCCAGCCGCTGGTATGCGCGCCGCGGCTGGCTGCTCAAGGGGCCGATCGGCATCGGTCTCCTGATCCTGGTCGGGCTCTACGGCTACTTCTTCTGGCAGACCCAGCGTTGGACCGGGTTCGATCCGGATTATGTGGCGGCGTACGGTTTCGACACGCGAAATCTCTCGGCCGGCAAGGAGGCGCCCGACGGCCGCGTTGGCGCCGAAAAGACCTGCGGGCGCTCCGCGCTCACCGATCTCACCGCCGACCTGATCGATTTCAACGTCAACGAGAACGCCTGGATATCCTCCATGCTGCTCTACAAGCTCGGCTTGTTCGGGGTCGACTGGGATCACACGCCGTTCATGGACAACAAGGCATCCTTTCAGCGCGGCATCCATCAGGCCGTGCGGCGCGTGTCCATCGAACTGGTCGACACGCTCGGCCGTGTGCGCGGCACCTCGCAGATCGACCAGAACCTGCAGGACGCGCGCGGCGCCGTCACCTTCGACGAGGAAACCTGGTATTTCGGCATCAATCCGTTCGGACCGAAAACGCCGTCGCCCAGCTTTTACCGCTCTGCCATCAAGGATCTGCAGGTCTTCAACGATCGCCTCGAGGCCTGCAACGCGATTTTCGACACGCGTGCCGACAATCTCATTACCTTTCTCGACCGCATCGCCAGCGATATCGGCTCGACGTCGGACCTGTTGCGCGCGCGGTCGGAAGAATACAATCTCGGCTGGTTCGATCCGCGCGCCGACGACCGTTTCTGGTTCGCCTACGGGCAACTTTATGCCTATTACGGCGTCTTGAACGCCACGCGCGCGGATTTCGACGACGTGATCGTTTCGCGCAGCCTGGCCCCGTTGTGGAGTCGGACGGAACAGCAGTTCCGCGCCGCGCTCAACATTCAGCCGCTGGTGATCTCCAACGGCAACGAGGCGGGCTGGATCATGCCGACCCATCTCGCGACCATGGGGTTTTACGTGTTGCGCGTGCGCTCCAACCTTGTCGAGCTCAGAAGCGTGCTCGACCGCTGAGCTTTTTCGTGGCCGCACGGTGAAGGTGAAAGAGAGCGCTCGCCCCAGCGGGCGGCCGGTCCGTCGGCACCATGCGTGCCCATGCTGGCCAGTCCTGTCGCATTTCGTGCATTCGGCGACCGAAACGGGACGGCAGGATGTCCGATTCTCGCGCTTCTATGCGCCCCGCGAGGGGGCGGAGCGGCCGCACTTCGAAAACCGACCGCAGAGGAGCCGATATGGCTGAAGTGAAGTCCGACATCGAAATCGCGCGCGCGGCGACCAAGAAGCCGATCCAGGAGGTCGGCGCCAGGCTCGGCATCCCGTCCGAACATCTGCTGCCATACGGCCATGACAAGGCGAAGCTTTCCGCCGACTACATCCGTTCGGTCCAGGACAGGGCGGATGGCAAGCTGATCCTGGTGACCGCGATCAATCCGACACCGGCCGGCGAGGGCAAGACGACGACGACGGTCGGGCTCGGCGACGGACTGAACCGGATCGGCAAGAAGGCGATGGTGTGTCTGCGCGAGCCCTCTCTCGGCCCCTGTTTCGGCGTTAAGGGCGGGGCCGCCGGCGGCGGTTATGCCCAGATCGTGCCGATGGAGGACATCAACCTCCACTTTACCGGCGATTTTCACGCCATCACCTCCGCGCATAATTTGCTCTCGGCGATGATCGACAACCACATCTACTGGGGCAATGCGCTCGAGATCGACACGCGCCGCGTCGCCTGGCGGCGGGTGATGGACATGAACGACCGGGCGCTGCGCCAGATCGTGTGCTCGCTCGGCGGCGTCACCAACGGCTTTCCGCGCGAGGCCGGCTTCGACATCACCGTCGCCTCCGAGGTGATGGCGATCCTGTGCCTGGCCAGCGATCTGAAGGATTTGGAACGGCGGCTGGGCGACATCATCATCGGTTACCGGCGCGACAAGAGCGCCGTCTATGCCCGCGACATCAAGGCCGACGGGGCGATGGCGGTGCTGCTGAAAGAGGCGATGTCGCCGAACCTGGTGCAGACGCTGGAAAACAACCCCGCCTTCGTGCATGGCGGGCCGTTCGCCAACATCGCCCATGGCTGCAATTCGGTGGTTGCCACCACCACCGCGCTCAAACTTGCCGACTACGTCGTTACCGAGGCCGGTTTCGGCGCCGATCTCGGCGCGGAGAAGTTTTTCGACATCAAGTGCCGCAAGGCCGGGCTGAAGCCGGCGGCGGCGGTGATCGTCGCGACCATCCGGGCGCTGAAGATGAATGGTGGAGTGAAGAAGGAGGACCTTGGTGCCGAAAATGTCGAGGCGGTGACCAAGGGCTGCGCCAATCTCGGCCGCCATATCGAGAACGTGAAGCAGTTCGGCGTGCCCGCGATCGTGGCCATCAATCATTTTATCTCCGACACCGACGCCGAGATCGAGGCCGTCAAGGCCTATGTAGAGCAGACGGGTGCCGAGGCCGTGGTGTGCATGCACTGGGCCAAGGGATCGGAAGGCACGATCGAGCTCGCACAAAAAGTTGTCGAGCTCGTCGAAAGCGACGTGGCGCAGTTCTCGCCCCTTTATGCAGACGAAATGCCGCTGTTCGAAAAGATCAACACCGTCGTCAAACGCATCTATCGCGGCTCGGAGGCGATCGCCGACAAGGCGGTACGCGATCAGCTCCACCAGTGGGAGCAGGCGGGATACGGCAATTTGCCGGTCTGCATGGCCAAGACGCAATATTCGTTCTCGACCGATCCCAATCTGCGCGGAGCCCCGACCGACCATGTCGTACCGGTGCGCGAGGTCAGGCTTTCCGCCGGAGCGGGCTTCGTCGTGGCGATCTGCGGCGAGATCATGACCATGCCCGGCCTGCCGAAAGTGCCGTCTTCGGAACGGATCATGCTCAACGAAGCCGGTTATATCGAAGGGCTTTTCTAGGCCACGGGTCCGGAGGGCGGCCTCCCGCCTTCGGGAGCGACCGCGGCCTGAAGAAAGACCGTGCGTGCGCGGTGCGTCTCCAAGTCGGACGGAATGAGAGGCGCCCGGTCGCGCGGACCGGGCGCCTCGCCGTTTTCTATGGGGTCATCAGGGCAATCAGCCGCCCTGCACCCAAACCACCGTGCGGCTGGACGTGTTGACCAGTACGGGGCCGGCTTCGGTATAGACGTAGGCATAGGCCGGATCGTTGGGGATCCGCACCAACTCGACCTCGGCCGGCACGCTGGCGCCGAGCGTCAGGCTGGCGCCGGTCATCGGATCGACCGGATTGGCCTTCACATAGGCCACGCTCTCGTCGGGGACGAGATAGCCGGGCGAATAGACGACCTCGCGCGTCTCGGCCTTCACGATCAGCGGACGGCCATCGACATAGACATAGGCCAGATCCGGATGCTCGGGAATCGGCTGCAGCGCGGCCGAGGCGGGGATGGTCACGCCTTCGCGCAATTCGCCCTCGATCACCACCGGCTCGACCGGGTTGGCGACAACGTAGTCGACCGCGGGCTGGGGTACGGAGGCCGCGGTGCCCAGCATCGCGCCGGCGAAACCGCCGATCACCGCGCCGACCGGACCGCCGACCACCGCACCGGTGATGGCGCCCGCAGTGCCGCCGACGGCAGCGCCGGTCTCGGCATTCTCGTTGGTGCTCTGCGTGGTGATCTGGTCCTCGGCGCGCTCGGTCGCCGGTTGCTTGACCGGCGATTCCTGCGCCTGGGCGGCGCCGAGCGTCAGGGCCGACAGGGCGGCGGAGGCGAGTAGAAGCTTACGCATGGGGTCTTCCTTTCGGTTGCTTGCGTCCCTCGGCGCAAAAACGCCCATACCGGCAGCGTGTTCCGTGATGATTTTGTGGCAAATCTGTCGCCTAACGATGGCGCTCGGCCGGCCCGCCGCCGCTGTTTGCATGTCGAAAGAGGTCACGCCTTTGGGGGCGATTAGCCCTCAGGCGAAAGGCACCGCGCTGGTGCCTTTGGGGAGCTTGGCTTCCTCGTCGGGCTCGACATGGATGATCACCCGCAAGGATGGAATTTCGGCCTCGAGGGCTGCCTCGATGCGATCGCAGATCGCATGCGCGTCGCCGACCGACATCGTGGCGTCGACGACGAGATGAAACTCCACAAAGGTGGCGCGGCCGGCGATCCGGGTCTTCAGGTCGTGGACTTCGAGCGCCCCGCCGGAATTGGCCGAGATGATGTCGCGCAGCTTCATCGTCAGTTCGGGATCGGCGGCGACGTCCATCAGCCCCTGCACCGACTGGCCGATCACCTTCCAGCCCTGCCACAGAATATTCATCGCCACGATCAGCGCCAAAAGCGGATCGAGCGCGCGCCAGCCGGTGGCCATCGCCACCAGCAGGCCGCCGATGACGCCGACCGAGGTGATGACGTCGGTCATCAAATGGCGTCCGTCGGCCTCGAGCGCCGGCGAGCGGTCGGCCGCTCCGACCCGCAGCAGCAGCGTCGCCCATACGACGTTGACGACCGTGGCGAGCGCGTTGACCGCCAGGCCGGCGAAGGGTTCTTCGAGGCTGCGCGGCGTCTGCAGGGCTGTCCAAGCCTCCGAGATGATCAGGAAGCTCGCCAATACGATCAGCACGCCCTCGAGCACGGCGGAAAAATACTCCGCCTTGTGGTGCCCGTGCGGATGATCGGCGTCGGCGGGTTTCTGGCTCAGCCTGATCGCGTAATAGGCCGCGGCCGCCGCGATCACGTTGACGATCGATTCCAGCGCGTCGGAATAGAGCGCGACCGAACCGGTCATTCGCCAGGCGACGAATTTCAACGCCATCACCGCAAAGGCGATGATGATCGACCAGAAGGCGAGACGCCGGATTTTGTGCTTCGCTGTCATCGTGTCGTGATGCGCCGCCCGGTTTTCCGTGTTGCGGAAAACCGGGCGGCCTTATTGCTCCTAAGCCGCCTGTTCCCGCGCCCGGCGCGGCAGGTGTGCCACGACGTTCTCGATCATGCGCATACCGGCATTCTGCCCCAGGGACATGATCGATTCGGGATGGAATTGCACGGCCGCGACCGGTTCCGTCTTGTGTTCGATCGCCATGACGGTGCCGTCTTCGGTTTCGGCGGTGATGGTGAAACAGTCCGGCAGGCGCACGGCGTCGGCGAAGATCGAGTGATAGCGGCCGACGGTGACGTCGTTCGGCAAGCCGGAAAACACGATGCCCGGCGTGGTCACCCGGATGCGCGACGGCTTGCCGTGCATGGGCACCCGCAACTGGCGCAGTTCGCCGCCGAAGGCCTCGGCGATCGCCTGCAACCCCAGGCAGACGCCGAACAGCGGCAGGTTGCGCCGCCGAACCATGTCGATCGTGGCCTTGCAGTCGAAATCGGCCGGCGCGCCGGGGCCGGGCGACAGCACCACCAGGTCGGCCGCGACCCGGTCGAAGACCGCCTCGGCGACCGGCGAGCGGACCGTGGTCACGCTCGCGCCGGTCTGGCGGAAATAATTGGCGAGCGTGTGAACGAAGGAATCTTCGTGATCGACGAGCAGGATGGCGAGACCGGCGCCGACCCGCGCGGTCTCGCGCTCGGTTCCCGCATCGCTGGCCTTGCCGGCATCGCGGATTGCCGAGACCAGTGCCGACGCCTTGAGCTCGGTCTCAGCTTCCTCTTCCTCAGGCACCGAATCGTAGAGTAGTGTCGCGCCGGCGCGGATCTGGGCGATCCCGTCCTTGATGCGCATGGTGCGCAGCGTCAGGCCGGTGTTCATGTCGCCGTTGAAATGCACCATGCCGACGGCACCGCCATACCAGGCGCGCGGGCTCTTTTCGTGCTGTTCGATGAAACGCATCGCCCACAATTTCGGCGCGCCGGTGACGGTCACCGCCCAGGCGTGGCTCAAGAACGCGTCGAAGGCGTCCATGCCCTCGCGCAGCCGCCCCTCGATATGGTCGACCGTGTGGATGAGGCGCGAATACATCTCGATCTGGCGTCTGCCGATGACACGCACCGAGCCGGGTTCGCAGACCCGGCTCTTGTCGTTGCGGTCGACGTCGGAGCACATCGTCAGCTCGGCCTCGTCCTTCTTCGAATTGAGCAGTTTCAGGATCTGCTCGGAATCGGAGATGGCGTCCTCGCCGCGCCTGATCGTGCCGGAGATCGGGCAGGTCTCGACGCGCCGGCCCGACACGCGTACGAACATTTCCGGCGACGCGCCGACCAGATATTCCTGCTCGCCCAGATTGATGAAGAAGGAATAGGGCGACGGGTTGATGGTCTTCAGTCGGCGCGAGATCGCCGACGGCGCGGTTTCGCAGCGTTCGTAGAACATCTGCCCCGGCACGACCTCGAACAGGTCGCCGCGCCGGAATTTCTCCACAGCCTTGCGCACCAGACCGGCATATTCGCCCGGCTCGTGGTCGCCGCGCGGCGGCGTCGTGTCGGCGAGTTTGAAAGGATCTTCGACGTGCGTGCGCGGCAGACCCTCGGTCGAAAATCCATCGCCGGAATAGTCGTAACGGTCGAACCAGGCGCGGGCGGCATGGTGATCGACAACCAGAACTTCGTCGGGCAGGTACAAGACCAGGTCGCGCTGGCTTTCCGCCCGTTCAAGCCGCAGGTCGACCGGATCGAACTGGAAGGCGAGATCGTAGCCGAAGGCGCCGAACAGTCCGAGATCGGGATCGTGCTCGCTGCGGAAAAGCGCCACGACCGCCCGCAGAACGGTGAAGACGGAGGGCGCGCGCGACCGCTCTTCTTCCGACACGATGGTGGCCGGCGGGTTGACGGTGAATGTCGCCGCTTTCGCATCGCGCGGGCCGGGCGTGACCTCTTCCAGCGCGTCGATCGCAGCCACGATCGCCGGCATCACGGCCTCGCCGCGCTTATTGAAGGCCTCGATCGTCATTGCCCGCCCGCGCGCGGAGATGGCGAGCGGCGGGTCGATCGTGGCGGTATCCCAGCGCGTGTAGCGGCCCGGATATTCGTAGTTGGAGGAAAACACGCAGCCGCGACGGCTGTCGAGCCCGTCGAGATAGGGTTCGATCGCGTCTTGATAGGCGGTTTCGATCCGCTTGCGCGTGATCGTCAGCCCGCCTTCGGTGCGGTATCGTTCTGTTCCGTCTTCCAGGACGTCCATCGTCATCTTCAATCCCTCCGAATTGGCGGAAGACCGGACACCGCATGAAAAAGGCCGCCCGGAACTCCCGCAGCGGCCATCATCCATTTCGAACGCAAGCACGATCGGGCCGCTGTCAGCAGCCCCACCACCATGCCTGTGCGATCATCGTTACGCTCATGGGGTTTCCATACCCGGCAAGGGGGCCGGACGCAACCGATTTTGGCGTGCGCGACGCAGGGTTGCGTCGCGGTCAGCCGCTCGCCGGTGCGCGCGCCGGTTGCCCGGCGACAGGATCGGCGCCGACGAGTTGGGCGGCGGCCCGGACGCGGTCGAAATCCGGACGAAACGACAGGCTCGTCTCCGCGCGCTGCAGGGCCAGGCGGGAGCGCTGTATCGCGACGTCGCGGAAGCGTCCGTCGCCGGCGCGCGCCAGCGCGGCCAGTGCCTTGTGCAGGCGGATCTGCACCTCGGCCAGGCCTGCCCCGTCGCGCTCGATCGGTGTAAAAATATCGTCGACGAGATCGGCCATCTCGATTTCGGGCACCAGCACGCGCGGAAAGGCGGGCTCGCCGTTCCGGCCTTCATTCGTCCATATCGCCAGCACGCGCACAGCCCGGCCGAGTACGTCGATCGCCGTGCCGGGATCGTTGATCCCCGGCGACAGCGCGCGCGAGGCGATCTCGGCCAACACCGCAAGGCCGAAGCGCGGATCCTGATCATAGGAGCGTTCGTTGGCGATCGTGAAGGCGGCGCGGATCGCGGGTTCATGGTCCTCGTCGCCGTTGAACCGGGCCAGGAGGTGGCCCGGATCGATGAAGGTGCCGGGGACGGCCTCGACCACGATCTCGGTTTCGGCCTTGTCCGCCACGCTCGAAAGCGCGCGCATGTCGACATGCTGGACATAGCCGATCCGGTCGCAGAAGACCGACCGGCCGCCGGGCCGGAGACGGGCTTCGGCGGGAGAGATCGGCCGCCCGCCGAGGCAGGGACGCTCGACATGCCCGCGAATCGCCTGCGCCGCCGCGGTTTCGACCTGCTGGGTCGTTTCGCTGACGCGGCCGAGCCGTAGAAGATAGTCGATCCAGCGCAGAAGCGTGACCACGATCAGCAGGACGACGAAGATGGTCACCGCGAACAGCAGCACGCGCCCGCGCTCGCCATAGGCACCCATGGCGAGCGTGATGATCGCCACCAGGCTGAACAGGAACGAGCCGACAAAGGTGCCGAGCACGTTCTGGGTCGTGGTGTCTTCGATCAACAGCCGGGTCGCTCGAGGCGTGACGTTGCCCGTCGCGGCCGCATAGGCCGCCACCATCGTGCTCAGCGAGAAGGTGGTGACGGCGAGCATGCTCGAGGCGATGATGTTGAGAATGTTTTCGACCGCGCCGGCGCCGATCTGCGCCGAAAGCCCCTGCGGCAGGTAGGGCGAGACCACCAGCGAAAGCAGCGCGGCCGCCACCGCCAGCAGCGAAATCAGCGTGGCGCGAAACCACAGGCGTCGCGTCACCTGTAGGAGCAGCCATCCCCATCGCGACACCATGTGCCGTCTCCTCGGATTGCAAAAGTGGTGTCCTTTATGGCCGTGGCCATGGTCCTGCGCAACGGCCGCGCGTTGCCGCGGGTCGCGGCGGCGGCACCGAGACGATGCGCGATAAGGGGATTGGCATGATCGCCGCAAGCCGACATAACGGACTGGATTGTCACGGTAACGCTTTCCGTCCATGTCCGTTCCAAGAATGTCGGCCCGTTTCGAACATCTGTCGGCGCCATGGCAATGGGGCCTGCTTTTCGTTGCGTCCGCGCTGTTGGCGGGCGGGCTGGAACTTCTCGGCATGCCGGCTGCGCTGTTGATCGGCCCGATGGTGGTTGCGGTGCTGTGCGGTGTCGGCGGCGCGTCGGTGCGTGTGCCCGAACCGGCCTATTTCGCCGCTCAGGGCGTCGTCGGCTGCCTGGTCGCGATGGCGATCGCGCCCCAGGTCCTGGCCGGTTTTCTGGAACGCTGGCCGCTGTTCCTGGGTGTCGTGCTCGCCACGCTGGTCGCCTCAGGCCTGTTGGGCGCCATCGTCGGTCGCTGGGGTGCGCTGCCGGGCACGACCGCGGTCTGGGGTTCCGCGCCCGGCGCCGCCTCCGCCATGGTGGTGATGGCCGACGCTTTCGGTGCCGATGCCCGGCTGGTCGCGTTCATGCAATATCTGCGCGTCATCTTCGTCTCGCTGTCGGCCGCCCTGTTCGCCCGCCTGTTCGTCGACACGTCCGGCGTCGCACCGCCGCCGATCGACTGGTTTCCGCCACTGCGCCTGCCGGACTTTCCCGCCACGGTGGCAATCGCGCTGGTCGGCGCGTTCGGTGGCCGGGCGTTGCGCTTTCCCGGCGGCGCGCTGCTGGCGCCCATCCTGCTCGGTGCCGCCTACCAGCTTTCGGGTCTGGGCACCCTGCAATTGCCGGAATGGCTGCTTGCGGCGAGCTATGCCGTGATCGGCTGGACGATCGGGCTCAAATTCACGCGCCCGATCCTGGCGCACGCCGGCAGGGCGCTGCCCCAGGTCGTGCTCGCCATCCTGCTGTTGATCGCGTTTTGTGCCGGGCTGGGCGTCGCCATGGCGCCGGTTTTCGGCGTTGACGGTTTGACCGCCTTCCTGGCCACCAGCCCCGGCGGAATGGATTCGGTCGCCATCATCGCGGCCGCCTCGCGCAGCGTCGACCTGTCCTTCGTCATGACCCTGCAGATGGCGCGCTTCGTCATCGTGCTGGTCTTCGGCCCGCCGGTGGCGCGGCTGATCGCGGGCCGAATGAAAAGCTGAACGCTTATTGCGGCCTTGATGCCGGCGCGGCCAGCCTCTATGTGGCGCTGACGGAAACAGCAGCGGATGAGAGCAAGCCAGTGGCAGGACGCGTGACCCGGATCCTCGGCGACAGCCCCGTTCGCCTGGTGCTCAAGCTGCTTGTCGTCTCCTTCCTCGTCGGCATGGTCATGGATGCGTTCGGCTGGTCGGCGCTGGCGGTATGGATGGAAGTGCGCGACGTCATCTTGGATATCTGGCACATGGGCTTTTCCGCCCTCGGCCGTTTCGCCGACTATATCGTGCTCGGTGCGGCCGTCGTCGTGCCGGCTTTCATCATCCTGCGGCTGCTCAGCGTCAGGCGGTGATTTCGGGCGCCTCGGCGCCTGCGAACTCGGCCGCGACCTCGAACAGGATTGCGTGGCGTTCTGCAAGCGCCGGCACGTCGGTCGAATAGCCGCCGCCGATGACGCCGCAGACGGGCACGCCCCGGCTGTGGAAATGGCCGATCACCGCGCGGTCGCGGCGGCGCAGTCCGTCCTCGCTCAGGGCGAGCTTGCCGAGCCTGTCGTCGGCATGCGGATCGACACCGGCATTGTAAAACACCAGGTCGGGCCGGCCGTAGTCGCACAACAAAGGCAAGATCGCGTCGAGGCGAGCGAGATAGGCGGCGTCGCCGGTGCCGTCCGGCAGCGCGATGTCGAGGTCGGAGGCGCGTTTGCGCGCCGGATAATTCTTCGCCGCATGCATGGAAAAGGTGAACACGCGCGGTTCGCCGGCAAAGATATCGGCGGTGCCGTCGCCCTGGTGCACGTCGAGATCGATCACCAGCGCGCGCCGGATGGCGGCTTGCCCAAGCAGCGCGAGGGCGGCCACGCCGACATCGTTGAAGGTACAGAAACCGGCGCCCTGGGCGCGGCGCGCATGGTGCGAGCCGCCGGCCGTGTTGCAGGCGATGCCGTTTGTCAGCGCCAGCCGCGCGGCCAGCAGCGTGCCCGAGGCGGCCAAATGCGCCCGTCGCGACACTTTGGCGCCGACCGGAAAGCCGATTTCGCGCTCGATCGTCGCCGGTACCGTGCAGGTCAGCACCTGTTCGACATAGGCCGGATCGTGCGCCAGCGCCAGGATCTCGGCGCCGACAGGTTCGGGAACATGCACGCTGGCGGCTGGCGTGAGGCCACGCCGGCGCAGCGCCTCCATCAGGAAACGGTATTTGCCCATCGGAAAGCGATGATGCGCGGGAAACGCGGCATCGTAGTCGGGATGATGAACGATCGAAAGCGCCATCGGCAAGAACTAGGGCCGCCGGACCGCCAAGAAAAGCCCGGGCCTGGCACTATTGTGTTGTCCCCCTGCGGCCGAATAGTAAGCACCACGTCCGCACGGGCGGGGGCGTACGGCGGTGGCCGGCGCAGTCAGCAAACGGGAACGGCATTGATGGACGCCAAACCGGAGGTCGTGAACGAGCCTTCCGCGCCCCAAGGCAACCAGCGCGCTTTCGTCGTCACCCATCGGCTGATCCTGTCGATCGCCGTGCCGATGACGCTTGCCTATCTGACGACCCCGCTGCTCGGTCTGACCGACACGGCGGTGGTCGGCCAGTTCGGCGATCCGGCCCTGCTCGGCGGCCTCGCCGCCGGGGCGATCATTTTCGACCTGGTCTTCGCCAGCTTCAACTTCCTGCGTTCGGGGACCACCGGCCTGGTCGCGCAGGCCTATGGGCGCGGCGACGCACGCGCCGAACAGGCCTGGTTCTGGCGCGCTTACGCCGTGTCGCTGGTGTCTGGCGGGCTGCTGCTGGCGGCCGCGCCGCTGATCGCCTTTCTCGGTGCCTGGTTCATCGACGGCGAGGCCGCCGTCACCGAGGCCTTGCGCACCTATGTGCTGATCCGGTTGCTGTCGGCGCCGATGGCGCTCGCCAATTACGCGATCCTCGGCTATGTGCTCGGCCGTGGCGAGGGCATGCGCGGCCTTTTCCTCCAGATCGTGCTCAATGGCTGCAACATCGCGCTGTCGGTCTGGTTCGGCCTCGGCCTCGGCTGGGGCATCGAAGGCGTGGCCTGGGGCACGGTCTGCGGCGAGGCGGTCGCCTTTTTGGTCGGCACCACGATGGTTATGCGCCGCTTCGCGCGGCTGCCGCGGCCGCGCCGCTCGGAACTGCTCGACGCCACCGCGCTGCGCGAAATGTTCGCCGTCAACCGCGACATCATGATCCGCTCCTTCGTGCTTCTGTCGGCGTTTGCGCTGTTTGCCCGCCAGGGCGCGCAACTGGGCACGCTCACCTTGGCGGTCAACGCCGTTCTGCTGAATTTTTTCCTCGTCGCCGGCTATTTTCTCGACGGGTTCGCGACCGCCGCGGAGCAACTGGCTGGCCGTGCCGTCGGCGCGCGCCAGCGTCAGTCGTTCGTCGACGCGGTGCGGCTTTCTTCGCTGTGGGGTTTCGTCATGGCCGGGCTGGCGGCGCTGGCGATGCTGGGATTCGGCAACGGGATCGTGGCGATCATGACCACGGCGCAGGAGGTGCGCGCCGGCGCCGCGGTCTATCTGCCATGGGCCGCTTTCACCGCCGCCTCGGGCGTGCTCGCCTTTCAGATGGACGGGGTCTATATCGGCGCGACCTGGTCGCGCGACATGCGCAACATGATGCTGTTGTCGTTCGCCCTGTTCGTCGTCGCGTTGATCGCGCTGCCGCAATGGTGGGGCAATCACGGGCTTTGGGCCGCGCTGCATGTCTTCCTGATCGCGCGCGGGCTGAGCCTGACCGCCGTTCTGCCCGGCCGCATTCGGCGAACCTTCGCCACGCCATAAGGGGTCAGTCGATCGGCGCGGCCAGCCATTTGGCGACATGGCTGTCGCGGAGTTCGGCCAGCGAGCGCAGGCCTTCCTTTTCGGCATGGCGGGCGAGCCCGGCCACGATCGCGCCGGGCAGGGACGGGCCGGCATAGATCATCCCCGTGTAAAGCTGGACCAGATCGGCTCCGGCGCGGATTTTCTCCAGCGCCGCCTCGGTACCGTCGACGCCGCCTGCGCCGATTAGGGCCGGCTTGGGACCGAGCCGCTCACGCATGCGGGCAAGCACGGCGGTGGAGCGGCGAAAAAGCGGCTTGCCCGAAAGCCCGCCGGCTTCCGTACGCTTGGCCGAACGCAGCCCCTGGCGGGAGAGCGTGGTGTTGGAGATGATGACGCCGTCGATTCCCTGCGCCGTGACTTCCAGGGCGATGTCGTCGAGATCGCTTTCGCCGAGATCGGGTGCGATCTTGAGAAGGATCGGGATGCCCGGCGCCGGAGAGGAAGCCCGCGCTTCGCCAACCCGCTGTAACAGTGTTTTCAGTTCGCCACGACCCTGCAGATTGCGCAGGCCGGGCGTATTGGGCGAAGAGATGTTGATGGTCAGATAGGAGGCGAGCCCGGCGAAACGGGCAACGCCGGCCGCATAGTCGCCGATCCGGTCCTCCGCTTCCTTGTTGGCGCCGATATTGACGCCGACGATCCCGGGCTTTCGCGCGCGCGCGGCCAGCCGAGCAGCGGCGGCGGCATGTCCCTGATTGTTGAAACCGAGCCGGTTGATCACCGCCTCGTCCTCGATCAGCCTGAAGATGCGCGGCCTTGCATTGCCGGGCTGCGGCAGCGGCGTCACCGTACCGACCTCCGCGAAGCCGAAGCCGAGCCTCAGCAGTGCGTCGGGCACCTCGGCGTTCTTGTCGAAGCCTGCCGCCATGCCGAGCGGATTGGCGAAGGTTAATCCCGCGACCGTGGTTGCAAGACGTGGGTCGACGAGCGGCCGCCGCGCCAGCGGCAGGCCGGATTTCAACGCTGCGATAGACAGGCCGTGGGCCGTTTCCGGGTCGAGGCTGAACAGGGCTCGCCGCCCGAGCCCGTCGACAAGCGCCTTCACCGATCGAGGTCCGGAAACGCGTGCCAGCCGTCGGGACCGAGCGGAAGCGGTTTCACCCAAAGCACGCCGGCGGGATCGAGCGGCGCGTAGAGATGGGGAAACAGCGCGCCGCCGCGCGAGACCTCATATTTCAGGGCTTCGCCGAGCCCTGCCGCGTCGACGGCGATCAGAAGAAGATCGTCCATGCCGGAAAAATGCTTGGCTGCGGTTTCGCGTGCCTGTTCGGCGGTCGAAAAATGGATGTAGCCGTCGGCAGGGTCGATCGCCGCGCCCTCGAAGACGCCGCGCGCCTCAGCCTCTCGCCAAAGCGTTCGGGGGCAGATTTTGTAAATGACGGTGCTCATGCACGCCCTATAGAACCGCACGCCGTCGCGCGGAAGCGGGCGGCGGCAAATTATTGCGCCGCTGTGGACAGCAACCGCAATTCCGGCGCATTGCCGTGCTGGTGTCGGCCCGCGAAGAAACGGAGGGCGAGATGCGAATCGAAATTCTGGCGGCGGCCGCGTTTGGCGCGATCATGACCGCCGGCGGCACAGCGTCCGCACAGGATGGCGAGCGTTATTGGGTCGAGAAGTCGCAGGACGGTTACGTGCGCATGGATCGCCAAACCGGGGAGATGTCCTATTGCAATCAACGGGATGGCCGGCTCGTTTGCCGGCTGGCCGCTGACGATCGGCGCGCATTGCAGGACGAGATCGCGCGATTGCAGGACGAGGTCGCGGCAATCGAGGAGCGGCTCGCCGCGCTCGAGAACCGGCCGCGCGAGGAAGGGCTGCCGAGCGAGGACGAGTTCGAAAAGACGATGGGCTACATGGAGCGTTTCTTCCGTCGCTTCATGGGTATCGTCAAGGAGTTCGAACGCGATCTCGGCGGCGAACCCGACGACGGCACATCGCAGAAGACCTGACGGCCGCCGGCGTCAATGCCCGCACGCGCTGTCCGTGTCGAGCGTTGCGGGAAGCGCCACGCTCTTGCGCGTCTGAAGGTCGAGAACCACCGCCACCACCTCGCCGGTCACCAGCGACGCGCCGTCTGAAAGTCGTTTCATTTCGTGCCGCAGCCGGAAGGTCTTGCCCGAAAAGGCCGAGGGGCGCGCATAAAGCAGCAGCCCGTCGCCGGCGCGCGCGGCCTGATGGTGGGTGATTTTCATTTCCAGCGCGACGCGGCCGTAATTGTGGCGCCGCAGCCAGCGGATGGTTACGCCGCCTTGCTCCCACACATGCGGCGCGGCGTCGGTGAAGCGGGCGACATAAAACTGTTCGGTGAGCCGGCCGGCAGCGTCGCACTCGCCGGGCAGCGCGATCGAGCGGCTGGCGATCAGCCCGTTTGCCGCGAGCACGGCTTCGCCGGGCATGGGGACGGCGGGCTCGGGCTCAACGCCGCGCGGCAGCGCGCGCGCCACGGCTGCCGCCGGGACGGCGCGGGTGCCGTCCGCGCCGTTGGGCGTGTCGAGCGCGGTCGCCGCCAGCGCGCCGGTCTCCAGATTTTCGAGCAGATGCACCACATATCCGCGAAACGGACCGTCGGCGATCGTTCCGCTGAGGATGCGGGTGATGGCGCCGACATGGAGTTCGGCGTGAAAGCGCACGTGGCGCACATGCGGCAAGGCGCCGTCGAGCGCGCCGCCATGCGTGGCGGCAAAGAATCGCGCCGCCTCGTCGATGCGCTTGAAATAGAACTGCACGTTGAGATGGGCGTTCTCGTCGCATTCCCAGGTGTTGACGAAGGCGCGATGCGTTTCGGCAAGCTCGGCCGGCGTCGGCGCAGTCTCGGCTGTCGTGTCCACGAATCCTCCCTAGGTCGATGGCGGGGCGACCCCATGCAGCAGCCCGGCCTGGACGGTCTTCGAACTAGCGCATGATTCGGCTCGCGTCTGCCAGGATTTGCCTTGCCGTTCACGAAAACCGCGCTACGGGCGGATCTGGCTGACGAGGGGCGTTGCCGGGGTGAACGGGGCCGTATCGAAACCCAGTGCGACCAATCCCATCGAAACGGCGAAAAACCCACAGGCGATCAGGAAGCTGGCGCGGGCGAAGCGGCCATAGACCTCGCGCAGGGTTTTCAGGAACACCAGCCTGGCTTCGGGGTTTTGCGGTCGGAACTGTTCGGCGAGATTGAGCCAGACTTCGGTTCGTTTCGGATTTTGCGACATGGCGGCCACGGCCTTGAAGGTGAGGATGCCGGCCATGACCATGGTGGTGATCGCGCCGGAGCGGAAGGCGAGCGCCGGATTGAAGGAAAAAGACAGCATGACGAGCGCGATCGCGATCGCGCCGAACATGACGGCGCGGCCGATACAGACCATGGCGACTTGACGAATCGGTTCCATCAACGGGGTCCGCGGCTCCGAGACGGCACCGACAATGCCCGGTTTTCCGGCCGGCGCACAAATCACAATCGGGCGACGGGCAACGGCAAACCGTTGCGCCGGCTGTCTTTCGGTGTCCCCGGCAGGGCATGCGGCCGCCCGTTTGTTGCCCGGTTTGGCCGCGCGGCTTGAAATGGCGTATCATCCCCGCATAATCGGCGCGTCATCCGTTCGGGCAAGGAAACGGAGACAGGGAGGGCCGGGCGTTTGTCTTCAGGCTATACGTTCATCGTCGCGGACGACCATCCGCTGTTTCGTGGCGCGCTGAAACAGGCGCTGGTGTCGATGGACCGCGACATCACCATCCTCGAGGCCGGGACCTTTTCGGAAACCAAGGCGGCGGTATGCGGGCGTGACGATGTCGATCTTTTGCTGCTCGATTTGACGATGCCGGGGGCGAGCGGCCTGTCAGGCCTCGTCGCCCTGCGCGCCATCAATTCGGTCGTGCCGGTGGTTGTGGTGTCGGCGCGTGACGACACCGACACGATCCGGCGGGCGCTGGAGCTCGGCGCGTCCGGTTTTATCTCCAAATCCGCCAGCATGGACGAAATACGCATCGCCGTGACGACGGTACTCGAAGGCGGGGTTTCGGCCCCGACCGAAGAGGAGCTCGGTCCGGAATCGGATCCGGAAATCTTCGACCTGATCCGGCGCCTGCGGTCCCTGACACCGCAACAGGCGCGCGTGCTCAATATGCTGGCCGACGGGCTGCTCAACAAGCAGATCGCCTACGAACTTGGTGTGTCGGAAGCGACGGTGAAGGCTCACGTTTCCGCAGTGTTGCAAAAGCTCGATGTCGACAGCCGCACCCAGGCGGTCATCCAGCTTGCCCGGATCGGCGCCGACGCCCTTCTCGCGCCGGAAAACTAGGGACTTATTCGGCCGCGGGGCTGATCCGCTGCCAGCGCGCCAGCAGGCTGCGCAATTGCGCGGGCTTGATCGGCTTGTTGAGCACCGGCACGTCGATTTCGGTTGCCTGGTCGCGGACGTCGGCGGAGCGGTCCGCGGTCAGCAAAATTGCCGGGATCGTTTCCTTGTGCAGTTTGCGCAGTGCCTTGACCACGGCCACCCCGTCATCGTCATTGTCGAGGTGATAATCGGCCAGGATGACGTCGGGGGCGCCGCGCTCGGCGCTGCCGCAGCCGCGATAGGCAGCCAACCCGGTTGCCGTCGTCACGTCGCAGCCCCAGCCCTCGAGAAGCAGGCGCATGCCGTCCAGAATGCGGTTTTCATTGTCGATGCACAACACGCGTAGCCCGGCCAGCGAGTAGGCCGCGCGCGGCTCGCCCGCCGCCCGTTCCGCCGCCCGTTCCGCGATTGCGGGCGCGACCGGCAGGATCACCGAAAACACCGTGCCGCGGCCATGATGCGAGCCGATCCTGATCTCGAGCTGCAACACGCGTGCGATACGGTCGACGATCGACAGGCCGAGTCCCAGGCCCTGGGCCTCGCGCGCACCGGCGTCGAGGCGATGGAATTCCCGGAAAACCGTGTTGAGCTGGTCGGCGGGAATGCCGATCCCCGAATCGAGCACCTGGATTTCGACCAGGTCGCCGCGTCGCCGCGCACCGACCAGCACGGTGCCGTTGCGTGTATATTTGATCGCATTGGACACGAGGTTCTGCAACAGGCGGCGCATGAGGTTGCGATCGGTGGCCACCGTCAGCGAGGACGGTACGATGCGCAGATCCAGGCCTTTCTCGCGGGCAAGCGGCAAAAAATCGGTTCCGATCTGGCGCATCAGGCCCTCGAGACGGAAGGCGCTGGCGGCGGGTTTCATCGCACCGGCATCGAGACGGGAAATGTCGAGCACCGCGCCGAGGATGAATTCGACCGATTCCAGCGAGGAGTCGATCGCCGCTGCTGCGGCCGAAACCGGCTCCTCGCTGGTCCGCTCGATCAGCGAGGAACAATAAAGCCGCGCCGCATTCAGCGGTTGCAGGATGTCGTGGCCGGCGGCGGCCAGAAACCGCGTTTTGCCGAGATTGGCCTCCTCGGCCAGCATCTGCGCCTGGGCAAGCTCCTCGTTGACCCGTGTCAGTTCGCCGGTGCGGTCTGTGACCCGTTGTTCCAGCGTCTCGTTGGCGGCCTTGAGGGCCAGATCGGCGCGCACGCGCTGGGTGATGTCGGCATAGGTGGCGACGATCCCGCCATCAGGCATCGGATTCGACCGCACTTCGATGATGCGGCCGCTGGTGAGAAGTTCGATCAACCAGGGCTTGCCGAAACGCGTCAACCGGTCGATCGTGTCGGCCTCCGTGCCGTCGGCGATGTCGCCGCGACTGGCGAGCGCGTCGACGACCTGGCCGAGCGACACGCCGACGCGGCCGAGCTCGTCCGGCAGGTCGAACAGGGTCCGGAACTGCCGGTTCCAGCAGGTCAGCCGGAAATCGCGGTCGAACACCGTGATGCCTTCCTCCATCTGGTCGAGCGCGATCTGCAAGAGGTCGCGATTGTGCTGCAGCGCCTCGGAGGCGTCGTCCAGGAGGCGGTAGGCGTCCTTGGCCGAGGGGTCGTTGCGCTGGAAAAGCAGCGACAGAACCAGCCGCGCCGACGACGAGCCGACGGCACTGGCCAGCAACTGCTCGGAATAGCGGATCAGCGCCATGTCGGCCTGCTCGTTGCCGGAAATCCGCCGGCCCTCCGAGCGGGCGAAGCTCTCAAAGGAGCGTTCGGTACGTTCGACGCCGAGATAACGCGAGATCGTGTCTTTGAGGTCGTTGACCGTGACCGCGGTGCGAAAGCGGCGCAGGCTCGGCATCGGACTGACGTCGCGCGGCACGAAGATCGAGGCCTGAATGCGCTCCAGCGGCACGGCCTGCCGCGACAGCGAGCCGAACACGAAACCGATCGTGTTGAGCAGCAGGCTCCAGAACGTGCCGTGGTTGAGCGGCTCGGCTTCAACGCCGAACAGCGCCTGCGGGCGCAGCGCCTCCAGGCCGAACAGCCCATTGACGATAATGTCGGTGTCGGGCGGCGCGATTGACGGCAATAAAAGCGTGTAAAACCAAGTCAAGATACCGACCGTCATGCCGATCAGGGCGCCGCGCGCATTGGCGCCGCGCCAGAACAGCCCGCCGAAGAAGGACGGTGCGAACTGGGCGATGGCGGCGAACGACATCAGCCCGATCGAGGCCAGACGCGTATTGTAGGTCGATTCCCGGTAATAGAGAAACGCCACGAACAGGATGCAGAAGATCGCCGCGCGCCGGACATTGAGGATGACGGTCGTCCAGTCTTCGTGCTCGCGCCTTCCATGCGTCAAAAGCCGGCGAAACATAAGCGGAATGACGAGATCGTTGGAAATCATGATCGACAGCGCGACGCTGGCCACGATCACCATGGCCGTGGCTGCCGACAAACCGCCGATAAAGGCGATCATCGCCAGCAGATCGTGGCCGCTCATCAGCGGCAGCGACAGCACGTAGAGGTCCGCGCTCGTCTGCCCGCCGACGACGGCCAGCCCGGCAAACGCGATCGGCAGCACGAACAGGTTGATCGCCACCAGATAGGCCGGAAACACCCAGCTCGCGCGGCGCAGCTCCGTCTCGCTGCGGTTTTCAACGATCATCACGTAGAACTGGCGCGGCAACATGATGATGGCGAACGCGCTCAGGCCCGTCAGCACGAACCAGGTGGCAAGCGAGGTCGGATAGGCCAGCGCCGCGTCGACTGCGGCATCGGCGGCGACCATGTCGATCAGCCCGCCGGCGCCGTCGAACAGCACGAACGCGACCATGGCGCCGAGCGCCAGGAAGGCGGCGAGCTTGACCACCGATTCGACCGCGACCGCCAGCACCAGCCCGTCCTGGTGTTCGGTCGCGTCGGAGTGGCGCGTGCCGAACAGAACGGCGAAAAGTGCCAGAAGCAGTGCGACCAGCAGCGAGATGTCGCCGAGGAACAGGTCGATGGCCGGCGGCGCGCCGTTATAGTGCTCGACCATCAGGCTGACGGAACCCGAGATGGCCTTCAATTGCAGCGCGATATAGGGAACCGCCCCGACGGTGGCGATGAGCGTGGCGATCGCCGCGACCGCGAAACTCTTGCCGTAGCGCGCCGACAGGAAGTCGGCGATCGAGGTGATCTTTTCGGCTTTCGACAGGCGGATGATCCGGCGCAGTAGCGGAAATCCGAACAGGAACACCAGCGTCGGGCCGATATAGATGGCGATGAACTCGAAGCCGCGCTCGCTCGCCAGCCCGACCGAGCCGAAAAAGGTCCATGAGGTGCAATAGATCGCCAGGCTGAGCGCGTAGATGATCGGGCGCGAGCGCATCGTGTCGCGATTGGCGGCGCGTCGGTCGCCGATGCTGGCAATCGCAAACAGCATGGTGACATAGGCGATGGCGATGATAACGACGACCCAACCGCTCAACGACGTTCCACCTCCCGTCCCTGTCGTGCGATCATGATCGGCAGCGTTTCACCGCGGCGGCGAAATTGCAATTGATGCTTTGGAGGCACAGCCACCTGGCCGTGATGGCAATGGCGCCGATTTGTGCCGCGGTCGGCATTTTCTTTGAGCCGCCCGCCAGTATAGTCACTGTCGGCGGCGCGCTCGCGCGGCCGGGGGATTCGGCGTTAGGAGAACAGTATATGCTGAAGGAATTTAAGGAGTTCGTCGCCAAGGGCAATGTCATGGACCTTGCCGTCGGCGTCATCATCGGCGGTGCGTTCGCGCTGATCGTGAAATCGCTGACCGACGATATCATTATGCCGATCGTGGGGGCGATCTTCGGCGGTTTCGATTTTTCCGACTATTTCGTGCCGCTGTCGTCGAGCGTTACCGCCGCGACGCTGGACGCGGCGCGCGAGCAAGGTGCCGTACTCGCCTACGGTAATTTTATCACCGTGCTGCTCAATTTCCTGATCCTGGCCTGGATCATCTTCCTGATGGTCAAGGCGGTCAACAATCTGCGTCGCCGGCTGGAGGCCGAAAAGGAAGCTGCTCCGCCGCCGGCGCCTCCGGCCGACGTGAAGTTGCTGACCGAGATCCGCGACCTGTTGGCCAAGGGCAAATAGGCGCGGCGAGAAGGAGGTTGTGCGGGCGGCGAACCGACCTGGGCGGTTTTCGCTATATCCCGTGCGACAGCAGCAAGACGATCATGGCGGCGAGACAGCCGCCGCCATGATCTAGCGCATTGGCGCGGCGCAAGGGCCTGCCGCGCCGGTTTGGTTGATTGTTTGCCGGAGCCGGACGTGTCGTCGAAGCTTTTTCATCACCTGCGCGATGAAGCGCGGCGTGCGCCCGAAAGCGGCATCACCGCCGTTATCGGTCATGGTCGCGGCCGCCCGGGTCTCATTCCACTCTGGGTCGGAGAAGGGGATCTGGCCACGCCCGGTTTCATCTGCGACGCGGCCGTCGACAGCCTGCGCGGCGGCGACACGTTTTACACCTGGCAGCGCGGCATCCCGGAGCTGCGCGCCGCGCTCGCCGCCTATTACCGGCGTCAGTTCGGAGCGGATTTCTCCGACGAGGAGTTCATCGTCACCGGCGGCGGCATGCATGCCATCCTGCTCGCGTTGCAGGCGGTGGCCGGCCATGGCGACGAGGTCGTTTATATCGCGCCGGCCTGGCCGAATTTCGCCGCCGCTGCCGAAATCGCCGGCGCGCGTGCCGTGCCGGTCGAGCTCGACCTGTCGGAGAATGGCTGGACGCTGGACCTGGCCCGGCTGGAGGCGGCGATCACCCCGCGCAGCCGTGCCATATTCGTCAACTCGCCGTCGAACCCGACCGGCTGGACCGCGGACAGGTCGACGCTGGAACAGCTGCGCGACAGCGCCCGCCGCAAGGGGCTTTGGCTGATCGCCGACGAGATCTATTCGCGCTTCCATTATGACGATGCGCGCGCGCCGTCTTTCCTCGACGTGACGCAGGCCGGCGACAGCATCCTGTTCGTCAACAGTTTTTCCAAGAACTGGGCAATGACCGGCTGGCGGATCGGCTGGTTGCGAATTCCGCCGCATTTGCAGCAATCGTTCGAAAACCTGGTGCAATATTCCAATTCCGGAGTGCCGCATTTCCTGCAGCGCGGCGCGGTTGCGGCGCTGGAACAGGGCGACGCCTTCGTGGACGAACAGGTTGAACGCGCGCGCACCGCCCGCGACCGTATCTGCCGCGCCTTGACGGCGACCGGGCGGGTGCGGCTGGCGGTGCCCGAAGGCGCGTTCTATCTCTTCTTCGGTATCGCCGGAGTGACGGATTCGCACCGCGCCGCGCTCGACATTATCGACGAAGCCAATGTCGGCCTGGCACCGGGCGCGGCGTTCGGCGCCGGCGGCGAAGGGTTTTTCCGCTTGTGCTTCCACCGGCGTCTCGACCATGTCGAGGAAGCTGCGGCACGGCTTGCGGACTGGATCGTCGCGCGCTAGCGCCGGGCGTCGGGCCACATCCCGCCCGGGCCCGCCGGCGGTGCCGTCTTAACCTTCCGCTAGGGCAAAGCTGCGCATGATGCGCGATGACCGCGCTGCATTCAGGTTCTGGCGTATTGTTGAATCGCGGATTTTCACCGGCGTGCGGCGGACCGCCCACGCGCCGCTGCGCCATTGCCGATGCCGCCCGGAGACAGAGGCGAGCCAAACGGGGGTAGGGCGATGGCGGTGCTTATCACCGGCGGAGCCGGCTATATCGGCAGTCACATGGTCTGGGAATTGCTCGACCACGGCGAGGACGTCGTCGTCGTCGACAATCTGGCGAGCGGTTTCGAATGGGCCGTCGCGCCCGAGGCGGCGTTTTATCGGGGCGATGTCGCCGATTCAGCGCTCGTGCGGCGCGTGATCGCGGCACACGGGATCGAGGCGGTGATCCATTTCGCCGGATCCGTGGTGGTCCCCGACTCCGTCGTCAGGCCGTTGGCCTATTACGAAAACAACACCTGCAAGTCGCGGGCCCTGATCGAGAGTGCCGTCGACGGCGGCGTGCGCCATTTCATCTTTTCGTCGACCGCCGCGGTCTATGCCGCCGGCGGCGTCGAGCCGCTCGACGAGAACGCGCTGGTCGCCCCGCAAACGCCTTACGGCATGTCGAAGCTGATGGTCGAGCAGATCCTGTGCGATGTTGCCGTTGCCCATCCCCTCGACTACGCCGCCTTGCGCTACTTCAACGTCGCCGGGGCCGACCCGAAGGGGCGCGCGGGCCAGTCAACGGCGGGCGCCACCCATTTGGTCAAAGTCGTCTGCGAGGCCGCGCTCGGCAAGCGCAACCAAGTCGATATTTTCGGCACCGATTACGATACCAGGGACGGAACCGGCGTGCGCGACTTCATCCACGTCAGCGACCTGGTGCGTCTGCATCGGCTCGCCCTGCAGCGCCTGCGCGCCGGCGGCGGAAGTCTGATCGCCAATTGCGGCTATGGCCATGGCTATTCCGTGCGCGAGGTGATCGAAAGCGCCAAAAAGATCTCCGGCCGCGACTTTGCAGTCCGCGAGGCCGCGCGGCGCCCGGGCGACCTCGCCAGCGTCATTGCCGATGCCGCGCGCGCGCGCAAGGAGCTCAAATGGGCACCGGGCTTCGACGATCTCGACGAGATCGTGGAATCCGCGCTCGCCTGGGAAGATGACCTGTCGCGCAAGAATTCGGCCGCCTGACCGCGGTGCCGTTCGGCCGCAGGCCTTCACATTTCGGTAATCATCCCCATATAGGGTCCAAGCAGATTGCTTCCATCGCCGACCACGGATGTACTGGCGGGATGTTGAGGCAGTGGAGAAAGGTCGGGTTTGCCCCGGCCTTTTTCGTTTTTTGCGCGGTTTTTCCGGCGAGGCATGCGGGGTGCGCGCGCGGCTGGCCTTTGGCCACGACCGGCAACCGTGCGGGAAAAGCGCTCGAAACCAAGGGAAGTTATGCGTCTGGTGCTGCCGGAGAGATTTGAACTCTCGGCCTCTCCCTTACCAAGGGAGTGCTCTACCCCTGAGCTACGGCAGCAGTCCGTGCGACGCGGCGGACTTCTGGCATATCGCACAGGCAAGCGCAAGCAGCCGGCCGCCATTTTTGACAGCGCCGCAAAGCCGTCGCCGGGGCTCGGTTTTCGGCACGGTTGATCGACGCCCATCGGGCGGGCTATTTCTGGGGCGACCATTTTACATCGGGCCGGGGAGACGATGGCCGACAAGACGCACAAGCAGGACGACGGCGCGGCGCGCAAAGCGCGGCTCGCCGGACAGCTGCGCGCCAATCTCGCACGCCGCAAGGCGCAGGCGCGTGCGCGCCGCGCCGGCGAGGCCGATCAGCGCCCCGACGGCCTCGATGCCACATGCGCCGAAAACGGTGAAAAGACAGCGCGAGACGACGGGCAATAGATGCACCGCCTGATTTCGGCCTTGTTGCCGGCTAGAGGTTTTGCGGGGATTTTCTTGAACCGGGCGGCCGGCTGACATAGACCGGCTCGTCAAGAAAGCAACACCAGCGGGCGCGGAAGCGCCGAAAGCGGGTTTAATGGACAAGATCAGGATCGTCGGCGGCAACACTTTGAACGGGGCGATCCCCATTTCCGGCGCGAAGAACGCGGCCTTGCCGCTGATGATCGCCGCGCTTTTGACCGACGATACGCTGACCCTGGAAAATGTCCCGCATCTGGCCGACGTCGAGCAGCTGATCCGCATTCTCGGCAATCACGGGGTGGACTATTCGGTCAATGGGCGCCGGGAAAGCCAGGGCGACGGCTATTCGCGCACCATTCATTTTACCGCCCGCAACATCGTCAACGCCACCGCGCCCTACGAGCTGGTTTCCAAGATGCGGGCGAGTTTCTGGGTGATCGGCCCCTTGCTGGCGCGTATCGGCGAGGCGCGCGTGTCGCTGCCGGGCGGCTGCGCCATCGGCACGCGGCCGGTCGATCTGTTCATCGACGGGTTGCGCGCGCTCGGCGCGGAGATCGACATCGACAACGGATATGTCGTCGCCCGCGCCAGGAACGGGCTTGCCGGCGGCCGTTATGTCTTTCCCAAGGTTTCGGTCGGCGCCACCCATGTGTTGATGATGGCGGCGTCGCTGGCCAAGGGCGAAACGGTGATCGAAAACGCCGCGCGCGAACCCGAGGTCGCGGACCTTGCCAATTGTCTCAACGCCATGGGCGCACGCATATCCGGCGCCGGAAGCGACACCATCCTGATCCAGGGCGTAAGCGCATTGTCAGGGGCGCGCCACCGCGTCATCCCCGACCGGATCGAGACCGGCACCTATGCGATGGCGGTGGCGATGACCGGCGGCGACGTGCTTTTGGAAGGCGCGCGCGCCGACCTTCTCGAAACCGCGCTCGAGGCGATCGCGCGCACCGGCGCCGAGATCAGCACCACCAATGAAGGCATCCGCGTCGCCCGCAACGGCGCCGGCATCGCGCCGGTCGACATCTCGACCGCACCGTTTCCGGGCTTTCCGACCGACCTGCAGGCCCAGTTCATGGGACTGATGACCCGCGCCGAGGGCCGCGCGCGCATCACCGAGACGATTTTCGAAAACCGCTTCATGCATGTCCAGGAACTGGCCCGGCTCGGCGCCCATATCAGCCTGTCGGGGCAGACGGCGATCGTGGAGGGGGTGCCGCAACTGAACGGTGCGCCCGTCATGGCGACCGATCTGCGCGCTTCGGTGTCGCTCGTCATTGCTGGCCTGGCCGCCCAGGGAGAGACCACGGTCAATCGGGTCTATCATCTCGACCGCGGTTTCGAGCGGCTGGAAGAAAAGCTCTCGCGCTGCGGGGCCGAGATCGAACGTATTTCCAGCTGAGCGTGCTGTTTGGCCGCTCGTGCAGCCAAGGAATCGCGGCGCCGGATTGCGCTTGCCGAAAAGACCGCCTAACACAGGCGCGAACTGGCACACCGACCGGAACCGAGCCGATATCCATGTCTTTTCTGAAACTTGTGGCGCTCGACACCGACGATCTCCGCATCATCTCGGCCCACGTCCAGGACGCGGTGATCAAGATCGGCGACATCGACTATCTGCCGCGCGAGCGGCGGGTGGTGCTGCCGATGAACCGGTTCGTGTGGGAAGCGCCGAAAAAGCTGCTGGTGCCGCACAATGAGCGCCGCAACGCGATCCTGCATTTCGACCGCGTCCTGTCGGTCAAGTCCGCCGGCATTGCTCGCGAGAAACCCGACGACGTCCTGTCGCTGCTTGCCCTGCGCTTCATCGAGGGCGACGCGCCGGGCGGGGTGGTCGAGCTGGTTTTCGCCGGCGGCGGCGTGCTGCGGCTCGCGGTCGAGTGCATCGAGGCGCAACTGGCCGATCTTGGCGGCGCCTGGGAGGCGCGCGCCCGGCCCAGCCACGGTATTTGAGGAACGGCCGGCAATGGCAATCACACTCGATGCGCAGAAGGCCGATTTCGAGACGCGCTTCGCGGCCTTTCTGGAAACCAAGCGCGAGGTTTCCGACGACGTCGACCAGACCGTTCGCGACATCGTTGCCGATGTGCGGGCACGCGGCGACGAAGCCCTCATCGACTATACGAAACGCCTCGACCGCAATTCCCTGAGTGCCGAAACGCTGCGCGTCGGCGAGGCTGAGTTCGACACCGCGCTCGCCGCCGCCGATCCGGAAACGGTCGAGGCACTGGAGCTGGCCCGCGACCGGATTTCGGCCCATCACCGGCGCCAGTTGCCGGCCGACGACCGCTATACCGATGCGTTGGGCGTCGAGCTCGGTTCGCGCTGGACGCCGGTGGAATCGGTCGGGCTCTACGTACCCGGCGGGACCGCGAGCTATCCCAGCTCGGTGCTGATGAACGCCGTGCCCGCGCGGGTTGCCGGTGTGGAGCGTATCGTGATGACCGTGCCGGCGCCCGACGGCGTGCTCAACCCGCTTGTGCTGGTGGCCGCGCGCCTGGCCGGCGTGTCGGAGGTCTACCGCCTCGGCGGCGCGCAGGCGGTCGCCGCGCTCGCCTACGGTACCGGGACGGTTCGGCCGGTGGCCAAGATCGTCGGGCCGGGCAACGCCTACGTCGCGGCCGCCAAGCGCCAGGTGTTCGGCAAGGTCGGCATCGACATGATCGCCGGCCCCTCCGAGGTGCTGGTCGTTGCCGACGCCGACAACGATCCCGAATGGATCGCCGCCGACCTGCTTGCCCAGGCCGAACACGATACCGCCGCCCAGTCGATCCTGATCACCGACGATGCTGCGTTCGCGGCAGCCGTCGAGACCGCCGTCGACGGTCAGCTCAAGCAGTTGACGCGCGGCGAGACCGCGGCGGCGAGCTGGCGCGATTTCGGCGCCATCATCTTGGTGCCGTCGCTCGACCGGGCCGTCGCGCTTGCCGACCGGATCGCGCCCGAACATCTCGAACTTGCCTTCGACGACGCCGAAGCCTTTGCCGCGCGGGTGCGCAATGCCGGCGCGATCTTCATCGGTCGCTATACGCCGGAGGTGATCGGCGACTATGTCGGCGGCTCCAATCACGTCCTGCCGACCGCGCGCTCGGCACGGTTTTCTTCCGGTCTGTCGGTACTCGATTTCGTCAAGCGCACCTCGATCCTGAAACTGGGATCGGAGCAGTTGCGGGCGCTGGCGCCGGCGGCGATCGCGCTGGCCGAGGCCGAGGGGCTGGGCGCCCATGCCCGCTCCGTGGCCATCCGGCTCAACATGTGAGGCGGTGGTGGAACAGGGCACCGGCACCAAGTCCCGCCTTGTCGACGTCGTCCTCGATGAATCGATCGGGCGCTCGACGCCCGATGTCGAACATGAACGCGCCGTCGCGATTTTCGACCTGATCGAGGAAAACCACTTCCGCCCCGTCGGCGACGACGGCGGCCCCTATCGGTTGCGCCTGTCGTTGGCCGAATCCCGGCTGGTGTTCGAGGTATCGCGCGAGGACGGCGCCGCCGTCGTCACCCATATTCTGTCACTGACGCCCTTTCGGCGCATCGTGAAGGATTACTTCATGATCTGCGAAAGCTATTATCAAGCCATCCGTAGCGCCACGCCGTCGCAGATCGAGGCGATCGACATGGGCCGGCGCGGGCTCCACAATGAAGGCTCGCAGACATTGATGGATCGGCTCGCCGGCAAGATCGATGTCGATTTCGACACGGCGCGGCGGCTGTTCACGCTGATCTGCGTGCTGCATTGGCGTGGGTGAGGGCGCTCTTGAGTGTGCCGGACGTTCCCGCATCCAACCCGTCGCCGGGTATCGGTCGCGCCGCGCCCAACTCCATCCTTTTCGTGTGCGGCATGAACGCGATCCGCTCGCCGATGGCCGAGAGCATCGCGCGTGCGCTGCTGCCGGCCAATGTGTTTCTGGCCTCGGCCGGCGTGCGGGCCGGCGAGCGCGACCCGTTCGTCGATGCCGTGCTTGCCGAGAACGGCCTCGCGCCGCTTGAGCGCCCCCCGCGCATGCTCGACGATCTGGAGGACGACTATTTCGACCTGATCGTCACGCTGGCGCCCGAGGCGCATCACGCCGCGCTCGAACTGACGCGGGCACTGTCGGTGGAGGTCGAATACTGGCCCACGCCGGACCCCTCGATCGTCTCGGGCTCGCGCGAAAACATCCTCGCCGCCTATCGCGAGGTGCGCGATCGCCTCGAAGCCCGGATTCGCGATCGCTTCGGCGGCGGCGCGCCGGCGCAATAAGCGTGTTCACAAGTGCGGGATAATCATATAGGTTCCGCGCGATCTGCGGCCCGCCCGGGTGCCGGCCGCATATGTTCTCAAGAAAAGGTACCGAATGTCGAAGGAAGAAGTCCTCGAATTTCCGGGCACCGTCACGGAATTGCTGCCCAATGCAATGTTCCGGGTCAAGCTCGAAAACGAACACGAAATCATCGCCCATACGGCTGGACGGATGCGCAAGAATCGCATTCGCGTTCTGACCGGCGACAAGGTTCTGGTCGAAATGACGCCCTACGATCTCACCAAGGGCCGCATCACCTACCGCTTCAAATAGCGCTGGCCCAAACCGGCCGCGTGCCGACGGTTCATTCATGAGCGTATTCCAGAATCTGGTGCTGGCCTCGGGGTCGCCGCGACGCATCGAACTGCTGCAGCAGGCCGGCATCGAGCCGGATCGCGTCTTTCCCGCCGACATTGACGAGACGCCGGCCAAGGCCGAGCATCCGCGCTCTCTGGCCAAGCGCCTGTCGAAGACCAAGGCCGAAAAGGCGTTTTCGGCGCTGTCGGAGGAGGACGGTTTCGAGGGCGCCTTCATCCTGGCCGCAGACACTGTGGTGGCGGTCGGGCGCCGCATTCTGCCCAAGACCGAGCTGCTCGACGAAGCCTCCAACTGTCTGCGACTGTTGTCGGGGCGTTCCCACCGCGTCTATACGGGCATCTGCCTGAAGACGCCGTCCGGCAAGACGCGCCAGAAGCTGGTCGAGACCAGGGTGCGCTTCAAGCGGCTGTCGCGCGAGGAACTGGAGAGTTATCTCGCCTCCGGCGAATGGCGCGGCAAGGCCGGCGGGTATGCCGTGCAGGGGCTTGCCGGCACCTTCGTCGTCAAGCTGGTCGGTTCCTATTCCAACGTCGTCGGCCTGCCGCTCTACGAAACCGTCGGTCTGCTGACCGGCGAGGGCTACAAGGTGCATTTCGCCTGGCTCTCGGGCGCCCGCACCGCCTGACGGACGATGCCCGAGCCGACAGGCTTGTTTGACGCCGCGGCCGACAATCCGATATGGCGGGGCCGAAGGACCGGTTTTTTGGCGCAGCCGCTGAGATCGAGATGAACACTGCACACGACCCCAAGGTGACGCCGCTCAGGCCGCGCGCCAAATGCCCCGAATGCGGCAAGCCGTCGGCGCGCCCCACCTTTCCCTTCTGCTCGACGCGCTGCAAGGAGGTCGATCTCAACCGCTGGCTTTCCGGCCGCTATGCCATTCCCGGCGAATCGGCCGATATCTCCGGTGACGGCGACGACGGCCAAGCCTGACACGGGCCGGTTCGCCCCGGTCTCGGCCCGCTCGCCCGGCGTGAATCGGCGCCGGTCAGGCCGTTGCGAGGACATCTGGTATCTTGAAACGGGGCGCCGTTTCGGCCCTCCGCTGCGTTTCGCGCCCGGTCTTCCGCGATTGCCGGGCCCGTGTGCCGGGGCGTCGGGAGGCGCGGGAAAACGGGTTCGTCCGCGCCTGCGAATTTTCCCTGTGGCGACGCTGGACAGGGGCCAAACTCGTGCTATAACCCACGCGCTTTCGGGCTGGTTCGCGCCGGCCTTCAGCACTCCGGCCGGCGGTCGACCGCTAGCCGTGCCCAGGTAGCTCAGTTGGTAGAGCAGCGGATTGAAAATCCGCGTGTCGGTGGTTCGATTCCGCCCCTGGGCACCATTAGCCCTTCCCATAGCTTCTCATAGCGTCCCTCCCATCAATAAAAATCAATGAGTTAGCTGGTTCTGGCTGCTCATGGCGCCCCGCCACATACCATTGCAACGCATCAGTTTGTGGGTAACGATCCGGGTATTACCCATTACCCCGGAGGCCCGTTACCCATGCCGCTTTCCGACTTCGCCTGCAAGAACGCCAAACCCAAGGACAAGCCGTATCGTCTCGCCGACGGCGACGGGCTCTATCTCCTCGTCCAAAAAAGTGGCTCCAAGCTCTGGCAATTGCGCTATCGCTACCTGGAGAAGGAAAATATCCTCTCCTTTGGGAAATACCCGCTGGTGTCGCTTCTCGACGCGAGAGAGAAGCGCGACGAAGCCAAGAGGCTGCTTATTGCCGGTATCAACCCCTCCACAAAACGCAAGGAGGAGAAGATCGCGGCCATCACGGAAGCGCGCACCACGTTCGGCCTGATCGCCGAGGAATACGTCAAGCGGATGGAGGAACGGAAGGCGGCGGCGGCCACCGTCACCAAGACCAAGTGGCTCCTCGAAGACCTAGCCAGCCCGCTCGCCAGGCGTCCCATCAAAGAGATCACCCCGGCCGAAATCCTCCAGCTCCTCCAGAAGATCGAGAAGAGCGGTCGAAGAGAGACGGCGCGGCGCTTGCGCGGCGTGATCGGCAGTGTCTTTCGGCTGGCCATTGTCACCCTCAGGGCTGAAACCGACCCTACCCTGGCCCTCCAGGGCGCGCTCCAGCCGCCGAAAGCCAATGGCCGTGCCGCTATCACTGATGAGAGAAAATTCGGTCAGCTCCTAGTGGCGATCGATGACTACGACGGCTGGCCGACCATCAAAGCTGCTCTCCAGTTCCTCGCCCTCACCTGTGTCCGTCCCGGCGAGGTACGGGGAGCGGTCCGCGACGAGTTCGACCGAAAGAAGGCTGTTTGGCGCATTCCCGCCGAGCGTATGAAGATGCGCGTTCCGCACGACGTGCCGCTGTCCAAACAGGCGCTCCGAGTGTTGGAAGAGGTCTGGCCACTTTCCGAACACGGTGGTCTGGTCTTTCCTTCGATCCGTTCGACCAAGCGTCCGCTTTCCGAAAACGCCATGAATGCCGCGCTGCGGCGTATGGGGTACAGCAAGGACGAAGTGACCGCGCACGGCTTCCGGGTGACCGTGAGCACCATCCTCAACGCCCGCAACTACGATCCAGACGTAATTGAGGCGGTCCTGGCGCATCAGGACAAGAACGCCATCCGGCGGACCTACAACCGCGCCACCTATTGGGAGCAGCGGGTTACGCTGATGCAGGAGTGGGGAGATTTGCTAGACGCATTAAAGGCGGGCCGTTAGTTTTACGCGCATTCCACGGCCGGCTCGCGGCCTCCAGGTGGCATAATCGTCGCCAGCGGCATAAGCAGTTAAGCCGCTCAATGGGCGGCCACCTCGCGATCAGGTTCAGGCTCTGGGGCTAGGCAGCGCGATCGTATTCGTCGGATCTCACGCGTTCGGATCCCGCCCAGTCCGCCGGGGCGAAAACGATGAAACCGAGAACTACGTCTACGCTATAGCCCTCCATGGTTCTCCTTAATGCAAATTTCTAAGGACAGTAGAACGGGTTGGTCGAATCGTATTTCAGCCAACCCGATCCAGCTTACCATCCGGCCCAAGGTCGAGCGGAAAATTCCAATGCGAGGGGAGCACAGGATCGGAGGACTGAAGCAAGGTAGGCGAGCAGTTCTCTTCCGGGGACAGGTCGGTCAGAAAAAGGCAGATCGGCGCCATCAGCGGCTTCGAGAGTTCGTTGAAGATGATCTCGACCTTTACTTCAAGATGCCGCTGCCGGTTGGCGAATCCGGCGAAGAGGCGTCCTCGACGGCCGTCCGCTAGGATGATTGCCGAGCCGTGCATGAGGGCGATCGCGTAAAGCGCGAGGAAGGTGCGCGTCTCCTCAGAAAAACCGCCATCTCCCGGTTTAGTGATGCCGGTTCGGAGCAACACCTCTATGAACTCGGCGGCAAGCTGCGCGGCAGTAAAGGCAGGCTTCCAGATGAACCGGTTACCAAGGTAGTCGAGCGTCTGGACTTCCTTGTCAGTCGGCCTCTTTCCCTGCTCGACTTTGACCAGCGCTCGTTGCAGCCGCTGCTTGGCAGACGATCGCTTACAACCACATCCAGCCTTTAGCTGCTCGTCGGATGCGAGCCGGAAATTTGCGTGGGCGGCGCGGGCGATGTCCGCCCAAGTCGGTTCGCGGCCGCGCATCTTTGAGCTCCAGACATCCACACTAGTGAACACGTCCCGGCCGACTTGGGTTATGAGGCCCTTCTCGCGGGTGTCGCGGTGGGCGACGAAGTCTCCGATTTCACGAAAACAGGCCTGAAAGCCGGCGCGTGCTCTGAGTCCGAGAAACAGGCGATCGAGGTCGGCCACGCGACGGTCGCCGGCCATGAGCCGGCGGGCACGGTGACGAAGGTCCTCGTCGAGCATGTCTTTTGAGACCTCCTACTCGCCGTCGCTTGGAGTGGGACTGGCCGACACAAACGTCAAGCGCCAGCGGTTAAGCCCGGGCGTAGGCCCTGCGCCTTCTTCTCTTCGGTTCAAAACGTCTTGCACGTCATCGGGTATGCGGTCCGATACCTCGGGAACGTCGGGGAGGGTGTCGCCAGGTTGTTCGGCTAGATCAGCGCTCTCCAGTAATGCCGCTGCCCTGAGATCAAGTACGCGGGCACGAACACCAGCTGGAGTGGGCGGCATCGCGACGCCCAGGACGCGACGGCCTGCGGATACACTAAGATACATGGGTGATGAGACCGCTCCGGGTGCAAATGCGAAAGGTGGTACCGGCGCGATCATAGCTGGGCAGAACAGAGCCGACAGCGGTGCCAGCTTCGGTGCGATAACCCGCAGGCTCTTATTGCTCGTGCGGAGGGTGCGCGTGGTTGCGGCCTTGACAAGCCGCTCGATCACGAAGCCGTCGGCAATGTTGACGCCGGCGATCGATGTATTACCGGAACGCCGCGCCATCTCACAGGTGCCGGCGGCATGATAGAAGATATAGAGCGGGTACGTCGACGACCTTGGCAGGCGCGCAGCATCGCACAACGCCTCCGCTTGTAATTTGCCTCCCGAGCCGGACGTGTGCAGCAGTTCCCGGTAGCAGTGTCGCGTCCATATCGACCCGTCGCCATATGCCTGCTTGGCTTGCAACATGAGGCGGAAGAACGTTGACGTGCGCCTGTCAACGAAGTTCCACTCCATATCGGCACCGGTGATCGGCTCGTCCGGGAACTCAACAACTAGACGTCCGCCTCCAGCCGTGATGAGCCCACCCATCAAAATGTCTGTAACAGTCTCTTCCCGGAAACGACGGCGCAACATGCGCCCCTGGTTGAGAAACTGTTCAACGAATAGGGGAAACTGGTGTGAGAAAGTACAGAGCATCGTTTCGCAATACAGCCTCAGAACGGGTCAAGCCGCAATTTCATCTCTGTCGTAGCCATGTTTAAATCGCGAGGGGCCGCTCCGTTGTACCTGCTGCAAGTATACATATTTACTATTCAACATGAGATTCTACTGAGACGCCAAGCTTTACGATTAACTTATCCTTGTTGGATTTCGCCCATTTAAGGAATAGGTGGCAGGTCGGCCCTGAGAAGATCGGTTTGAGCGTAACGAGCCAGTTTTCATATTCGTCCTTCGGCAAGCACGCGGCGCCGGAAATGAATGCGGGCTGCTCGAAGGGCGGAATTTGCCCGGCAGCGGCTTTGTTCATGCGAAAGAAATGTTTGTTGTTGGTCCTACTCCGGATAATATGAAGCTGCCTCTTATCCAGTAGCGACGATAGGTTTTCGATTTTCTGGAACTGTATACCTGTGATCGGCACGGTGCCGCGCACGAACAGTTCCAGTAGCCAGGTTCGCATGACTTGGATGCTGGACGCGGGGGGTTCCAAGACTGCTGAAATAATGCTCTCCGTGAGGTCGTTGAAGCAGCCAGGGACTTCCTCCTCCAACGCCTGCATCAGAAGGCTAACCTCCTTAGCGAACACCGCAAGTTCCGAAAAGTTCGATATGATGTATTCGATGGCATCTGGGGGCTTTGCGATCTTAAGGGCGCGGAAAATAACCTTGATACGGCCAACATCATAGTCCTCCTTGCCGATTTCCTCCTGAAGAAACCCAAGCAAATTAAGTGTTTTGAGAGCCTCTACATCCTCAGGATCTGGCGATTCCTCGAAATAGATGTCCGCAGTTAAGGTTTCGAGCGCCTCTCCCTCGGCTTCCTCCGATATGTCACTGGTCAGCCCTTTGAGCGTTTCCAAATACGCCGTCCGGGACATGACCCTCGTCTTTGCAGCATTGAGCGATAAGCCCTCGTTTATGCTGAGCTGCTGGGCAAGAAAGCTTAGGACGTCATACGGATTGTCGCCGGCGTTCAGAAAGATGCGGAAGTCATCGACAAATCGCGTGGCTATGATGCCGTGGTCTATGAGCGCCTTGTCAGTGTCGGAAAGTGCCAGCTCAGCCAGCAGTCTCGCCGCAGTACCGCCAACCGGCAATCCAAACGACTGCTTCGCCCGGATGACCTTGATCACTTTCTTGATGTATCTTGCCGCGCCGTTCGCGGGGGCGGCCTCGTCGAGTAGATTTTCCAAGCGGTGAAAATTTATGCGGGCATAGAAGTCCGAGATGTCCGTCAGCACCACCTGCTTTATCTTGAGGCTACCCTGAATTCGGTTCTGCTGCGCATGGAGCCAATCCTTAAATGTACGGTTTGGCAGGAACAGTGACTCCTCGGTCGCACTGTCGAAACGATACGAAAACGCTTCAAGACCTTTCGGATCAGGTCGCCTAGCTTCGATCAGAGAGCCGATCTCTATGACCGCGGCAAGAAGCAGGACCGTGTCCACAGCACTCAACTGATGAGTAATCCTGAAACCGAAACGGCTCTTCGGCGCAAGAGCCTCGAACGCGCCACCTGGGTTATAGGAATCAAGGTCAAGTTCCTTGAGTTCAGTCACGATGGCTGCACTCTCGTCCCGAAAGAACGCAAGCTCCGGCAAATGGGGGAACACATCGGTGTCACCGTATTTGCAAAGATGCTTGATTGCTTTCTCAAGTGCTGAAACGGGGAGTTTGAACGACACGACTGCCTACCTTGTGTATTAAGAGTGGTGGTATGAATATGACTGATGGTTCTGACAAATATAACGGCATTCCGCTTTCCACCGATTCCGTCCGTGTGTGGCAAGCATCGAGACATGCATTTAGCTTAGAACGGAATTTGGTCGTCGACTTCGTTCGCCTGCTCGGCAGGCTCCGGCTCGTCTTGAGGCGCTGGCGCAGCAGGCAATGGCTGGACCGGATGTGCTGCGCGGAAAGCATCGAGGAAGGGTTGGTGGTCATTCAAGCGCACGAGGACCGGATTCTCGCAGGACGAGGCCTTGCCGAAAATTACGGCATGCCGCGCTTCGAGGCTGGGAAGTACGCCTGCATAGTCGCGGCCGATGTAGTTGGACAGGAATTCCTTTCCCGTATCGTCGAAGGTTCTCATGGCGAAGATCGTGTTGCATTGATTGAGGATCGTCTTGGTCACATTGGCCGTGCGCTGCGTGATGAGCAGACAGCCGAGACCGTATTTGCGTCCTTGCAGGATCGCCCGCGCGCTCCGCGCCGTTGCCGCCTTATCTCCTTCTGCAACCACCGAGTTCCATTCAGGGACAAGTGAATGTGCTTCTTCGTAGATGAGGCAGACCCGCGCCTGGTCGATCATGCCGAGTTCCTGGCACACCGTTAGGGCGGCATCTGATATGATCGCTGTTATTTCGGTGGGCGTTAAGGACGCCATAGATGCGTCGCCGGTCTTGTAGTCCTTGAAGCCCGTTTGCCTCCACACATCGAACGCTGCGGGATTCAGAACGCGCAGATTGCGGCCATCCTCGACAACGAACGCGCGTAGCTGTTCCGCGAGCTTCTGCGAAAATTGATTAATGGTACCGCCTTCCTCGCGGTTCTGTTCGGCTTTGCCTCGACCGCCAGCCTTTTGCAGTTCGTCATCCAACTGCTGTTCATGCGCGTCATCCAAGAACTCGCTCAGCAGCTTGGCGTACTGGTCCGTCAAATCGAGGCAGATCACCTTTATTCCATCGGCGATCATCCGCTCGACCAACTCGATCGACAGGTAGCTCTTGCCAATGCCGAGAATGCCGAGGATCGCAGTGTTATGCGTCACCGCGTCCGAGATATTCAGTCCAACGCCGAAATTCGTACTCGGAAAATGTCCGACCGCGCCGGGAGAGACGGCTTGCTCGTGGGAATCCAGCAGAAAGACGGGCGCATTGATCCGGGGCAGCCATTTCACTGGTACGAATTTTTCGGCCTCTGCGTCCCACCGGCCGATCTTCCGGGCCTTGGCCCGCGCATAGCCGTAAGTGTTCTTCTGCTGGACGATTTCCTCTCTCGTCAGTCCGTCGATGATCTGGAAAATAACGTGATGGTCGCCGATGCGGGCTTCCACCAGCCGCCCCTCCGCTAGGTCCCTGTCTTCCGTGACTTCAAACAACACGTAGTCGAGATTGGTGTCGCTGACGACTACGCCGCACAGACGACTGATCCATTGGATGGCGGGCACATCGGCCAGTTCTTCCGGCGCGGCGGATAGTGCGAGGGCGATACCTGTGCCCCGTGCCTTCGGCAACTTGCTGATACGGCTCTTGAGGCCTTCCGGCAGCCGCACGGTGAGCACACGAAGCAGGTTGCCCTCGTCGCGCCCGACATAGTTCAGGGCGACACCCAGCATCCACGGCCCGTTATTGTCGGCAACCACCATGGGCGTGCCGCGCGGCACGCTGCTATCGCCGAGCTGCCGCACCAGTACGATTCCTGGCGACTGATAGGCCGCTATCGCGCCGATGACCTGATCGGCCCTGACCACGCCCCATTGTTCTCTGGCCCAATCGACGAAGCTTAGGACCGACTCCACGGGCCGCAGGACGACGATCACAGCCCAGGCGCTGAGAATGGCCGTAACCTCGTCGGCGCGGGTCCGGTGAAAGAGCCAGGCGCACAGCAGGATGACGATCGTGAAGATCACGACCGGGCTTCCCAGCCCGCGAACCGCCTTGTCCGCGAGCCGAACGAGGGGGCGGGTTTCCGCGCCGACCGGGGCCCTGATGAGCAGGACTAGGACGGATATGACACATATGACGGCGCAGAGCGCAATAATGGCCCGCAACAGCACGGCATCGGCGCTGCCCGGCGCAACGACAAGGGACCCCGCTATCAGCGCCGCCAGCGCCATGAATGCGTTCGTGGCCGCGTCCGCCGGAGGCGTGAAATGCGGATTGAGCAGGCGGCTGCCAAACAGGAGACTGGCGAATCCGCTATACAGCCAGATGGCGTTCTCGTTGGGCGTGAAGCCCGTCGAGACCACCCAATACTGGACCGTCCCCAGCAAAGCGGCGTAAATCAGCAGGCTGGCGACCCTATGTCGCGTCTGTCGTCTTGCTGCCTCCACCATCGCCCCCCTCGTGCATTTTGCCGCTATGGGGAAGGTAGAAGATAGCCCTTGTCGAGTCGATCACCTAGATTTGGCACCATACAACATCTATCTCGAGTTGATCTCTCTCAGTCCTAACTAAAAGGCTACAGGTACAGGCGGAGTTGGAGCGGCCAATACTATAATCTCACTCTAAGAGCCCGTGCCGAAACGGTTGAGTAGCTGGCGCGGTCGTGATTCCGAATTGGGTGTCGAAGCCTATTCGGAGAGACCTGATGTGGACGCCAGCTACCCGCCGCCAGCATAGCCGAGAGCACCTGCGTTACGAAACCGACTTGAAGGATCGGGAATGGAGTTTGATCGCGCCGATGATGCCGGGGGCGGCGAAGACGGGACGGCCGCGCCGATGGCCGCTGCGCGAGATCATGAACGCGATCTTTTACGTCATGCGCGGCGGCATCGGCTGGCGGCTTCTGCCGTCGGACTTCCCGCCCAGAAGCACAGTGTTCCGCTGGTTCCGCCGCTTCCGCGACGAGTGCCTGTTCGAAAAGATCAACCACCGTCTGCTGATGCTGGACCGCGAGCGCTGCGGACGCGAGGCCTCGCCCACGGCCTCGATCATCGACAGCCAGACGGTCAAGACCTGCGAGAGCGGCGGGCCGCGGGGCTATGACGCCGGCAAGAAGATCAAGGGCCGCAAGCGCCACGCCCTCGTCGATACCGACGGCCGGGCGCTGGTGCTGTTCCCGCACCCCGCCAGCATCCAGGACCGCGACGGTGCAGGCCCCGTTCTGCAAGCCTCACGGCGGCCGTTCCCCTTCATCCGCAAGGTCTTCGCCGATGCCGGCTATCAGGGTCCGCGGGTAGCCGAAGCCACCTCCATCGCCGTCGAGATCGTCAAGCGCAAGCCCGACCAGATCGGATTCACGGTCCAGCCAAGGCGGTGGGTAGTCGAGCGCTTCTTCGCGTGGGTCAGCCGCAACCGCAGGCTATGGAAGGATGCAGAGGCCACCATCGAATCCGCCACCGCATTCCTCTACGCTGCAGCCGTCATGATCCTCGTCAGGCGCATCGCACGAAACTCATGAGCGGTTTCGGCACGGACTCTAAGAGCGGGCGGTCGGTAAAAAGCCAAATCTGGTCATGCCCACCCTGTTCGCCGATGGATGCAAAGGGCATTTTAGCGCATTATCGGCGGTTGTACTCATAGGGCGATTCTGCGTGGTAGAGCGTGCAAGAACCTGCCCCTTAGATCAACTGCCTAGCAACCACCTATCTGATTGATAATTAAGGAGATACCCGGTGAATTTGTGCTGCAATAGGCGGTGTTTGGCGGGCCGTGACCGATAGTGATGAGCACTACATTTACACCATAGCCCTATAATATGGCTCGCCCCTGCCTTGACCGTCCCAACCTGCCGGCGAGGTGGAGCAGATTGCGCAGCGTCGCGCTCTGATTATAGGGCGACCAGACTGCTGAGAACGGGACCGGCTCCGGTTCGTCATAGAACGGCCGGAACGCAACGCCGGCCATGTTGATCAGCGCCGTCGCCCGTCCTGCTATGGACACGCCGAAGCCCTGCGCGATCATCTGCATCAGTGTGTTGCGCTCGACGTCGCAGCGCAGGATCGACGGCCCCGCCGGCCAGCGACCGGCAAGGCGCTGGATGATATATTCATAAGCTTGGGGGCCGGTCCCGCCGTTGCGGACGAGGAAGGTTTCGCCTGCCAGATCGGCCCAAGTCACACCCGACCGGTCCACAAGGGCATGATTGGCGGGCAGGGCGGCGAAGAGCGGTTCGTGCCAGATGCGACGGGTATGACAATCGGGGAGATCGGGCGCACCGGCGACGAAGGCTATGTCGAGTTCGCGCGTGCGAAGCTGGTGGATGCTGTCGTGCGCGGTGCCTTCGGCAATCTCAATGATGACCTGTGGATGTGCTTCGCGATAGCCAGCGAGAAGGCCATCGAGGAAACTGCCTGGGGCGAGCGCATGGACGCCAATGCGAATGCGGCCGAGATCGCCGCATGCGAAGGCACCGGCCGTCTTTACAGCATGGTCGAGTTGGTCGATTCCAGCGGCAACACCTTCAACGAAGCGGCGCCCGGCCTCGGTTAGCCGGACGCCGCGGGTGCTCCGCTCGAACAGGAGGATGCCGAGTTCTTCTTCCAGCAACTTAATGCGACGGCTAATGCTGGACTGGGCGATGCCGAGCATGTTCCCAGCATGACGGAAACTCAGATACTCAGCGACGGCAAGTGTCTGGATCAGCGACGAGAGGGGAATACGCGACCCAAGTGAAGTCGGAACTCCCCATTGACGATCAATCATCGGCGCTGATCGTCGTTTCCGCATGGCTATCCCGACAGCTTTTTCGGCATCCACAACCAAACGGCGATGCCGACGATCAGCGTGAGCAGCCCGCCCACACCGACCGTGATATGCAAGCCGGTAGCCGTCATTCGCTCATCTTTATGAACCAAGTGATCGCCTTCCTGTAACCAGACTGCTCCAGCAGAGTGATCTTCGACTGCCAAGCCGCCGGACAGACGACCATAACCGAGGCGTCGCCTCGGGTTCTTCGTGCAGCTTCCGCGGCCGCAAGTAACTCGGCGGCCGTGGTGCTGCCCGCATCAAGTCCTTGGGACTGCTCTAACTCTTCATGGAAATAGTCATCAATCACGCCAACGGCAGAAATGTCGTGCGGGCTCGGAAAGTGCAGCGGGGTCGCCGGGTGCGAGATCGCATAGCCCCGCAGCCTTCCACCCGAATCCGAAACGAACATATTCCGGTCGCTCAACGTCAGGCTGCGTTTCATCCACGATCCGAAGCGGTCGTCCGCATCATCGTGCGGTTTCCAAAAGAACGGGTGTAGCCCCTTTAAAATCTGCCTGTTTACGGCGCTTGAGGTGACAATGTTCGGGACATCTTCCTCAATCGCTTGCCTTACATCAGTGAAATCGCGGGCTTCGCACAGGCCGGTCTTCGCAAAATATAGCGTAAGTGGCTCGAAGCCTTGACGGAGGTATTCGCTTTCCCAGTCACCCCCCTCGACACTGGAGGCCAGTAGTATCCGAGCACCCGCATTCACCAGATCGGCTTCGGCAGCTCGAAGAAGCGCGGCTCGCGTCTCCGGCGGCGCGTCGGGTTTGATGAAGCAATCTTCCATGATCAAGCCCGGCGGGCCGAACTCGCCGGCATAAATAGGAGGAACTGGCAAAAGAATTGAATGTGTCACGCCAACGATATCCCGGCCGGTATCTGCGACCAGCCATTGCTGGCGGAATCCAGGCTTGTCGGCCTCCATCGCCAGCGTCACGGTAGCCAGAATTTTTTCTCGGGCAGCGCTGTCCAGCTTCCATAGCTGAGGGTCAAGCGCACAACGAGCCTCGGCGTCAGCCAGCAGCAGTTCTGAGATCCTCTCCAAGTCTGACAGCATGGCAGGTCTGATAGTCGTCCTCATCGGAGGGCCTTCCGCTTTTGGAGATCGTCCGTCGTCTGGACGACTGAAACTTTGTCAGTGATCGCAGACCATGGAAGCATTGACAAAACAGCATAATTGTCCAAGGATTTAGAAAATCTAACACCTGTGGCTTCGATGGTCCATAACGTCAATCTGAACGCGTTGCGCGTGTTCGCCATTGCTGCACGCTACGGTAACTTCCTGCGGGCGGCGGAGGCGCTGAACATCTCCCACGGCGCGGTTTCTCAACGCATCAAGCAGCTTGAGCTTGATCTCGGGATTACATTGTTCGAGCGAAAGGCGCGCGGGGTTAGTCTTACGCCGAACGGCGAGAGATATCGCGAGGCTGTCGAAGAGGCGTTATCGATTCTGGCGACTGCGGCGGCAGACTTAGAACGCGTGGGTGCCCCGGTTATCCTACACCTCGGGGCGTCGTTCGCTTCCAGATGGCTCATGCCTCGAATGAAGTGCTTCGCCGCCCAGTTTCCGAGCGTGTCCATTACAACCGAAACACATGAAGAATTGCTTCAGAGAAATCTTGGCTTAAACGAGATTGCGATTTGGCCTGCTAAGACCAGCAACAAAGCCCCCGGGGGTCAGGTAATACGTCTCGCGGAACTTCAATTCGTTGCTGTGTGCAGCCCACATCTACTCAGGCCCGACTGGCCATTGGATTTGAAGACGGTATTGTCTTTGCCGCTCTTGCAGGACTCGAATCGCAGATGGGAACGCCTGATCGATTCCGCAGGCCGCTGCGAAAGAAACAGTCTGCTAAATTTCGACCGATCGGCTTTGGCGTTGGAGGCGGCAATCAATGGTCATGGAGTTGCCATCGCGCCAACCTACCTGATCGCTGACGACCTTGCGGCGGAGCGTCTGGTGGAGATTTGGCGTAATCCCGAATCCTCGGGCGAATACCTCTTCATGTCTTGGGTGGCGCAGAGAACGGCCCGCAATCCTGTTATGCAGACAGTGAATTGGATTCTGTCTGAGTTCGGGCTGGCGGCGGTGCATTGATAGCCCTTGCGCCCGCGTTGAGGATGGCGACGTGATCGGATGTGGCGAATAAGAAAGCCCCAATATCACTAGATAGCTCGCTCACCGGGACTGACGATGCAATGGCCGGCGTGTTGTGTTGGTTACGCCCAAATGGCGAGCCCCCTCTGCCACCCTAACTGACACCGATCCGCCCTGCACGACTCCGATAACCTCGCGGCCAAGCTGGCGATCGATGACGGGCTGCCAAGGGATAAGGGTGGACTCATGGCTCTTTTCCACCACGGCAGACTTGCCGTCCGACAAAACAATATGAACCGTGTTTGCGCGGCAAGCTGCGATATTTGAGGTCTTCGCGCCGCCCGCCATCGGCTAAGACCGACTGTGCTGGCCTGGTGACACGGTAGGTGTCTCGCCGTTGTGTTCCGCCGAGAACGCCTGCTTCCCCTTTTCGGCCCAGAGCGCGCGTGCATATTCGCCTTGCTCGCTGTTGAGCTTGTCAGCCACCCAGAGCAGCGCCCCGAGTATGGTGGAGCGATTATCGCCGGTCAGTTCGACGATCCCCGACTTGACGACGAGGCCGCCCAGTTCGATCAGATGCCGCGTGCGCTTGCGGCGCTCGACCTGCCAGTTGCGCATGTCATGCCGCACCCGTGCTGCCCTGTGGCGGTTGCCCGCTGCCCGGTTGCGCCGGAGCGCCGCCAGCGTCGCGCTCAGGCGCGGGAGCAGTTCGCCGCGATTTGCTCCGAAACCACGCCGCTCCGCGCTTGGCCCACGACTCCCGCTTTCCGGCATCTTTGGTTTCGACCAGCACGATCAGCGCGCCGGCCAGTTCATCGGCGGTGAGCGCATCGGCTCCGGTGGCGATCACCAGTTCGCCGAGTTGCTGCACCTTGCGCGTTTTCAGTTCCCGTGCCTTGTCCTCCAGTGCTTTCAGTTCCGCGTCGTAGTCGCGTGGTTTCCGCATCATCGTCTCCGTCATCGTACAAATTCTCGATGGAGCGATGATAGTTGAGCGCCTGCCGGAATGATTCTATGTTGCCGGGACGGTCTGGCACGGCCCGATCCATCCCGAGATTTTTTCGAGGGAGGGCGCGCTTATACGTCGTTCCGACGTTCGCTTTGCCGTGGCAATTCTTGATCGCAATGGCGATCTATCATCTTCACGTCAAGGTCATTGGCCGCAAGACAGGCTCCAGCGCGGTGGCGTCCGCCGCCTACCGCTCGGCCTCGCGGTTGCGCGATGAGCGCATCGACCGCGTTCAGGACTATTCCGCCAAGCGCGGCGTCGTCCATTCCGAAGTCATGCTACCGGATGGTGCGCCCGAGCGTTGGTCCGACCGCGAACGGCTCTGGAACGATGTCGAAGCGTTCGAGGTCAGAAAGGACGCGCAGCTTGCCCGCGAGGTGGAGTTCGCCATTCCGCGCGAAATGACGCAGGCGCAAGGCATCGAACTCGCCCGCGACTTCGCGCAGTTGGAATTTGTCGATCAGGGCATGATCGCCGATCTCAATGTGCATTGGGACATCGAGGATGGGATGCCGAAACCCCATGCGCATGTCATGCTGACGATGAGGTCTGTGGACGAGGATGGTTTCGGTCCGAAAGTGCGGGACTGGAACCGCACGGAGATGGTCGAGCGCTGGCGGGTGCGTTGGACCGAGCTTGCCAACGAGCGTCTTGCCGAACTCGACATCGACGCGCGGATCGACCATCGCAGTCTTGAGGCGCAGGGCATCGAACTGGAGCCGCAAAGCCAGATCGGTGCGCCTGCGCAGCGCATCGAGATCGACGGGATCGAGGCTGCTGACCGCGCCGAACTGCACCGCGAGATTGCCCGCAACAATGGCGAGCGCATCATCGCCGATCCTTCCCTCGCACTGGACGCCATTACACACCAGCAATCCACCTTCACGCGCCGCGACATGGCGCGGTTCGCGCATCGGCACAGCGACGGCATAGACCAGTTCAACGAGGTTATGGGCGCGATGCGCAACGCGCCCGATTTGGTCGAACTCGGTCAGGACGGACGCGGCGTGGACCGCTTCACCACGCAGGCGATGATCGAAGCCGAACAACGACTGCACCGCGCGGCCGAACTCATGGCCGAACGGGAACGCCACGAGGTGAGCGATGCGGACCGCGAAGCCGCCTTGGCGCGTGCGGAACAGCGTGGGCTTGTCCTGTCCGGCGAGCAGGCCGACGCGCTGGCGCATGTCACGGACGGGCGTGATCTTGACATTGTCGTCGGCTATGCCGGAACGGGAAAGAGCGCCATGCTCGGCGTAGCGCGGGAGGCATGGGAAGCGGCAGGCTACGAGGTTCGCGGCGTTGCACTGTCCGGCATTGCGGCCGAGAATTTGGAAGGCGGGTCGGGCATATCCTCGCGCACTATCGCCAGCATGGAGCATGGCTGGGAGAACGGCCGCGACTTGCTCACGTCACGCGATGTTCTTGTGATCGACGAGACCGGCATGGTCGGCACGCGCCAGTTGGAGCGCGTGCTCTCCCATGCCGCCGATGTCGGCGCAAAAGTCGTTCTGGTTGGCGATCCGCAGCAGTTGCAATCGATCGAAGCGGGTGCGGCGTTCCGCTCGATCTATGAGCGCCATGGTGGTGTCGAAATCGAAACCGTGCGCCGTCAGCGCGAGGACTGGCAGCGCGACACGACGCGCGATCTGGCGACAGGGCGAACGCGAGATGCCATCCATGCCTATGACAGCCATGACATGGTGCATGAAGCCCAGACTCGGGAACAGGCACGTGACGAGCTGATTGACCGCTGGGACCGCGACCGGCAGGCATCCCCGGACGCCAGCCGGATCATCCTCACCCATACCAATGCTGAGGTTCGCGAACTCAATGAAGCGGCGCGGGAGAAAATGCGGGATACGGGCGGCCTCGGTGATGACATTCGCCTCACAGTCGAGCGCGGCGAGCGCCGCTTTGCCGCTGGGGATCGCGTCATGTTCCTGCAAAACGAACGCGGTCTTGGCGTGAAGAACGGTACCCTCGGCACCATCGAAGACATCAGCACGCAGAGCATGATGGTACGCACCGACGATGGGCGCGACATCTCGTTCGACCTCAAAGACTATGACCACATCGACCACGGTTACGCGGCCACCATCCACAAGTCGCAGGGCATGACAGTGGACCGCACCCATGTTCTGGCAACACCGGGGCTCGATGTCCATGACAGCTATGTCGCGCTTTCCCGGCCCAGGGATGCTATGGACCTGCATTATGGCCGCGACGACTTCGCTACCCAGGATAAGCTGATAAATGCCCTGTCGCGCGACCGCGCCAAGGACATGGCGACAGACTACGAGCAGCAGCTTGATCCGGCACAGGACTATGCCGAGCGTCGCGGTATCACCTTCCGCGCCCGCGTCGCCGAAATCATGCGGAAGGTCGTGCCCGAGCAGGTTCGCGACAGGATCGACAGGTTGCTCGACGGATTGCACTCCCCCGGAGACGGTGTGCCTAGTCCTGCCGACGCGCAGCGGCCGGAGAGGGGAAGTGCGGATGTAGCGGCCGCGCAGCACGACTCCATGCGGCCAGAACGAATGGAGGAGGAAGACCCGGAAGCGGCGCTGCGCAAAGCCCGCACGCGGGCGCTCATCCGTCACGCTGGCGCTGTGGGCGCGATCTTTGAGACGCAGGAGATGGGCGGCAAGGCGACCCCGGAACAGGTGAAGGAACTGAACGATGCCCGCAAGGCTTTCGAGGATGTGCGGCCCCACGGCTGGCAGGATGCCGAAGCCGCTTACGCCAAGGACGGAGACCTTGCCTGCGAGGCTGGATCAGGCAAAGTTAACCGCGCCATCCGCGCCCTCCAGCTTGAAACCGAGCTGCGCACCGATCCACAGCGCCGCGCCGACCGCTTCGTGGAACGCTGGCAAAAGCTCGACCGGACCAGCCAGCGCCAGTATCAGGCAGGCGACATGTCCGGTTACCAATCCACGCGGATGGAGATGGGCAACATGGCCAAGAGCCTGGAGCGCGATCCGCAACTGGAATCACTGCTCGCCAATCGCAAGCGAGAACTAGGCATCTCGTTCGAATCAGGTCGCAGCCTTGGGCGAGAACTCGCCCTCACCCACGGCATCGACCTCGGCAGAGGGCGCGGACTTGGGCTGTAATCTTTCCTATTTACCGCCGTTTCTACGCCACTGTTCGACGCCAGCCAAATACCTCTTGCACAACAACAAATCGCTGTTTCTGTCTGGATCAGAAGCGACCAGCAGGAGGCAACACGACTATGGACCAACCAGACCGTATCATCCGCCTGAGAACCGTCCTCGTCCGCACCGGCCTGTCCCGCTCCACCATCTATCGCAAGATCGCAGAGGGCACGTTCCCCGCCCAGATTAAAATCAGCATCCACGGGGCCGGGTGGCGGGAATCCGACATCAATCGCTGGATCGAGGATCCCGTATCCTGGAGGCCGAGGCGAGAAGGTGATGAAGTCCGATAAGGCCGGAGGAATTGGCTGCTGCTTCAACAGTATCCTCGTCACGATGACTCCCAATATGTGGAGGCATCGCAATGCCCCGGCTGACGGCATTGCGCAAGGTGGCGGGACGATAGCACAGGGTGTATCATGTAATGCAGTTACCTGTGGAAAACGGAATCGAACCGCCGGTATGATTTTGGATTGGGTAATTTTGCGGGTATTGGCCGTTAGCCACACTGCTTATTTATAAATAAAATCAAGTTGATAGACTATAAGCTCGATTCCGCCCCTGGCACCATTTTTCTTCAATGAAACCAAATATTTAACAGAATAGCGCCGCTGCTCTGGGGTGTGCCGAAGCGTGCTGGCGTGTGCGATTTGCGCTGGCCGCCGCGCCGGGTCGGCGTCCGATCGCGCTCGCCAAGTCAGGCCGAACGGGCAGCGTTTTGATCCACGTCAATGCCGGGATGGCCGGTAGGCCGTCTTAATATCAAAAATGCTGCGACGACAATTCGGGCCTGACAGAAGGAGGGCATCATGGTCACCACCCCTAATGTAACCCGCAGAAGCATGCTGGCGGGGACGGCCACGGTTCTGGCAGGCGGCTTGTTGCCATGGTCGGCGACCGACGTCCGGGCTGCCACGGCGGCGCTTCCGCAGACATGGGATGAGGAATTCGATGTCGTTGTCGTCGGCACCGGTTTTGCCGGACTGGCCGCCGCTCACGAGGCCGCGAAGGCGGGGTCGTCGGTGGCCTTGTTGGAAAAAATGCGCACGCCGGGCGGGAACTCGATCATCAGTGGTGGCGTCATTGCGGCCGCCGGCTCGCCGCTGCAGGCCGAGGCGGAAATCGAAGACACCGTCGACAGCCTCTATGACGACATGCTCAAAGCCGGGCTGCATCTCAATCATCCGGAGTTGGCGCGCATCGTCGCCGAGAAGTCGGTCGAAACCGTGCAGTGGACGATCGACGAATTGGGGGCCGAGTATACCGGCCTCACCCATATGGGCGGCCACGCCGTGCCTCGGTCCTACGCGCTTGCCGCCGGCAGCGGATCGGGCATTATCGGACCGCAACTGGCCAAACTCAAGGAAATGGGCGTCGAACCGCGCACCCGCACGCTTTTGAAGCGTCTGATCCGCGATGGTGACGGGCGCGTGAAGGGCGTGATCGCTCACAGCGGATTCAGCCATCCCGATCTGGAGAGCGGTACGCCGATATCCATCAAGGCGCGCAAGGCGGTGGTGCTTGCGACCGGCGGCTTCGGCGCCGACCCTGTCTTCCGGGCCTTGCAGGATCCGCGTCTTGGCGGCGAACTCGACACCACCAATCAGCCGGGCGCCACGTCCGAGGCGCTGCGCGAGGCGCTCGGCATCGGCTGCGTCCTTGTTCAGCCATCCTGGATTCAGCTTGGTCCGTGGACGAGTCCGGACGAACGCGGCTTCGGGCGAACCCCGCATTTCGCTCAGGGCGTGGCGGCGTCCTACGGGCTGTGGATCGACACGCAGACCGGCAAACGGTTCGTCAACGAACTGGCCGACAGGAAGACCCGTGCCGATGCGATGCTTGCCGTGGGCAACAAGACCGTCGCCTTCGTGGATTCCGCCGGCTATGCCAAGGGCAGCGCGGCCGGCCGCCGCGAACGTTTCGAACGCATGAAGGAAGCCGGCGTGCTGATGGAATATGCCACGCTCGAGGAGATGGCCGAGGCACACGAGATTCCGCTCGCGCCGTTGAAAGCGACGATCGAGACCTTCAACGAAAGTGTCGATGCGGGTGCCGATACCGAATTCGGACGATACATGCAGGCGGATGCCGGCAAGATCGGCACGCCCCCCTTCTATGTCGTCAGGCTGTCGCCGAAGATTCACCACACGATGGGCGGCTGCGCGATCAATGGCGACGCACAGGCGCTCGATGTCCTGTCGAGCGAGCCGATTGCCGGTCTCTACGTGGCCGGCGAGGCCGCCGGCGGCATCCACGGCGCGTCACGACTGGGGTCTTGCGCCTATACGGATTGTCTCACGTTCGGTCGTATTGCGGGGCGGAACGCCGCGGCGGAAAAGGGCTGGGGCTGACCTGGCACATAGAGGGCGCAGCGTTTTCGGGATATGACGATGTGCGGCAAAGATAGGCGGCGCGTGCTGTGGGCGACGCTCGGGCTGGCGGTGCTTCTTGTGGTGTCGGCAGCGCCCGCCGCGACGGCGTTGCTGATGCACAGCGACGACCCCGGTGATTGCGCAACCTGCCACGGCGACACGCAGGTGCTGTCACCCGGACACGTTCCCACCGCCGGCATGAAGCGTGATGACTGTGTGGCCTGCCATGCGCCGGACACCCCGCTCGCGCTGCTGTCGGCGATCCCGCTCGATCACAGCCACCTGCTTAGCGGGGTGACGTGCCAAACATGCCACAATCAAACCGAGGCGCCGGGGCCGATGTCGACCGAGCAGTGTCTCGCCTGCCACGGCCCATTGGAAGACCTTGCAGCACGGACGGCCGACACGCATCCGGCAAATCCGCATTCGACGCCGCACGGCCCGACCTTCGCCGAATGCGACCTTTGCCACAAGGTCCACCAAGAATCGGAGAATTTCTGCGCCCAGTGTCACGATTTCGACTATTCCGTGCCGTGATCGCGGCCGCCAAGACCGGGCCGCATTCCGGTGCCGACGGCGTGTCCGAACGGGCGATCGACGCCCTGTAGCAAAAAACACGCCGCGGCGCGCGAGACGTCCCGTCGGGCTGGCTGCTCGCCGCGCGCAGGACAGTATTTGTCTGCGGCGCGCGGGGATGAGGCGGCTGGGAAAACCACGCCTCGAACCGGCTGACGCCGCCGATCCTGCCCGAACCCGTGCGAAAAAAGAAGATCCGCGTCCCGCAATTCGCGCCGCGCCCCAGCGTCAAGCGCGATCAAAAACATGTCCGGTTTGTCCGCTCGGGGCCTAGGGGAGCGGGCCTGGACGTCGTACAGTCCATCCGCACCACGTCAGGGCCAAGGAGCTTCGCAGTGACCATCCGCAATCTCGAGCGCGCCGTTCACCCGAAATCGCTGGCGGTCTTCGGCGCCTCGGTCCGCGACGGGGCCGTCGGCGACGTGGTGATGCGAAACATCGTCGATGCCGGCTTTCAGGGCGAGGTTTGGCCGGTCAATCCGAAATATGAGGAGGTCGCGGGGCGGCGTTGTTTTGCCGGCGTCGCCGACCTGCCACGCACTCCCGACCTCGCCGTCATCGCCACGCCGCCGGCGACCGTGCCCGGCATCATTGGCGAGCTCGGCGCCAGGGGCACGCGCGCCGCGGTGGTCATCACCGCCGGCCTGACGCACGAAAACGGCTTGCGCCAGGCCATGCTCGAGGCCGCCCGCCCGCATCTTTTTCGCATTATCGGGCCGAACACGCTCGGGCTGATGATTCCGCCGGCCAGGCTCAATGCCGGCTTCGCGCATATGGCGGCCAAGCCCGGCAATATAGCGCTGCTGTCGCAATCGGGCGCGATCGCCACCTCGCTGATCGACTGGGCGGCGGAAAACCATCTCGGCTTTTCCCACATCGTCTCGCTGGGCGACATGGCCGATGTCGACGTCGGCGACTGGCTCGACATGCTGGCCGGCGACGCGCACACGAGCGCGATCGTGATGTATCTCGAGACGATCCCCGATCCGCGCAAATTCATGTCGGCGGCGCGCGCGGCAGCGCGCCTAAAACCGGTGATCGCCATCAAGTCTGGCCGCCACGAGGCCGCGGCCAAGGCGGCCGCCACCCATACCGGCGCGCTGTCGGGCGCCGACCGCGTGGTCGAGGCCGCGCTGCAGCGGGCCGGGATCCTGCGTGTGACGAGCCTGGCCGATCTGTTCGATGCCGCCGAGACCACAGCCCGTTTTGCCCCGCTCGAACGCGCGCGGGTCGCCATCGTCACCAATGGCGGTGGCGCCGGGGTGCTGGCCGTCGACCAGCTCGTCGATTGCCGGGGCGAACTGGCCGCGCTGGCGGACACGACCATCGAACGGCTGAACGCGGCCCTGCCGGCCACCTGGTCGCACGCCAACCCGGTCGACATTATCGGCGACGCTGCGGCCGAGCGTTACGGCGCGGCGGTCGCGGCGGTCGCCGCCGATCCGGGCGTCGATGCGGTCATGGTGCTCAACTGTCCGACCGGCCTGGCCTCGCCGATCGAGGCCGCCCGCGCGGTTGCCGGCCTGACGACCAGGGGCAAGATCGGCGGCAAGCCGGTTCTGACCTGCTGGCTCGGCGACCATACCGCCCGCGAAGGACGTCGCATCCTGCAGGAAGCAGGGCTAGCCAGCTTCGAGACACCGGCCGCCGCCGCCACCGCGGTTTCCTATCTCAGCGACTGGTCGCGAGCCCAGCGCGCGCTGATGCGGGTGCCGTCGAGCGGCGGCGAGAATGTCGCAAAAAATGGCGATGAAGTCCGGGCCGTGTTCGCTGCTGTGGCCAGCGAAGGCCGGCGCATGCTGACCGAACCGGAAGCCAAAACCGTCATCGCCGCCTACGGGATCGCCGTGCCGGAGACGGTCGTGGCCGAATCGCCGGCCGAGGCCGGCAAGGCGGCAGCGAGGCTTTTGCAGGCTTGCGAAAAAGTGGTGGTGAAGCTGCTGTCGAAGGCGATTTCGCACAAGTCGGATGTCGGCGGCGTCGTGCTCAATCTGAGCACGCCCGAGGCGGCGGAGGCGGCGGCCGCCGAGATCGAAAGCCGCGTTCGCGCGCACGCGCCGCAGGCCGATATCCAGGGTTACGCCGTTCAGCCGATGGTGGTGCGCAAACATGCCCAGGAATTGATTCTGGGCATGAGCAACGATCCGATCTTCGGGCCGGTCGTCCTGTTCGGAGCCGGCGGCATCGCCGTCGAGGTGATGGACGACACCGCGATCGCGCTGCCGCCGCTCGACAGTGTGCTCGCCGGCGATCTGATCGATCGAACCCGTATCGGCCGTCTTCTGGCGGGCTATCGCGACCGCAAGCCGGCCGATCGCGCGGCGATCACGGCGGCGCTCAAGGGCCTGTCTCAGTTGATCGTCGACTTCCCCTGCATCGTGTCGATCGACATCAACCCGCTTCTGGCGGATGCCGACGGCACGATCGCGCTCGACGCCCGCGTCGAGATCGACCCCGGACGCGTCGGCGAGGCCGGCCCCAATTCGGATTTGGCGATCAGACCCTATCCCGACGGCTGGGAAAAGCGGATCGACGCCGGCCCGGCGCGCTACGACATTCGTCCGATCCGCCCGGCCGACATTGCGCTCTATTCGGACTTTCTGGCCCGCATTGCGCCCGACGACATCCGTTTCCGCTTTCTCGCCCAGCGCAAGAGTTTTCCCCATCAGATGCTGGTCCGGCTGACCCAGCTCGACTACGCGCGCGAAATGGCGTTCGTCGCGCTCGACGCAAGCAGCGGCGACCTGGCCGCCGTCGGGCGGCTGTCGTCGGACCCCGACAAAGAAAAGGCCGAATATGCGCTTCTCGTGCGCACCGACCTGCAGGGACGCGGGCTCGGATGGGCGCTGTTGTCGCAGCTGGTCGACTATGCGCGCAGTGAGGGCATCCGCCGCATCGAGGGTTTCGTGCTCGCCGACAACGAAAAGATGCTCGCGCTGTGTCGTGAATTCGGCTTTGCGGTCGCGCGCAGCGAAACCGAGCCGGGTCTCTGCGTGGCCGCGCTGGATCTGGCCTGAGGGCGGTTCGCGCGGTCGCAAGCGGTCCCGGTCACGGCCGGCTTTGTGCGGATTTCGGGTCGCCGCCTATTCCTGGATGCTTTTCATATAGGTGACGATGTCGTTCACCTGGCGCTCGTCCGGCTCGAATTGCGGCATCACCGCGTGCCGGAGAAAAAGGTCGCCGAGCATGTCGGCCGGCAGTGTCTCGAGCGGCCGGCGGTTGGCCATGTGTCTGAATGGCGGCGCGTCGGGATGTTCGCTTTCGTCGATCTGCGCGATGGCGTGGCACGGCGCGCAATTGGTCTCGGCCAAACGGCGGCCGCGAAACGCACTTTCCGGATCGAGGCTCTGCGCGACCGCCGGTACCATCGCGACCATCGCCAAAAGTGCCACGGCGATGGCGGTCGTCCGCCCGGCTTGTGTTGTGTGCATCACTGGCATTCCCCCGACAGGTCCGAATTGGAAATCCATGGCGTTGCGGTCTGCGGTCATCCTCTCGTTCCGGTGCGCACGCCGTCACGGTCCGGCAGGCTCTTTGAGCCATGTAGGGCAAGGATGTCGGCGACGATCCGCTCCAGCGGTCTGGCGGCATCGAGCTTGGTCCACTCGATATCGTCGCGTGTGCGCCGCAACTGTCCCGCCAGCACCGCGACCGTGGCGTCGGACGGGCCGTCGGCGGACCTTTCGCTGACGCGACGTTGCAGAAGTGCGGCGCCGGCATCCAGCCAAATGCCGATAAAAGGCGTTGCGGTGTCGCGCGCGCACTGTCGGATCCGCGCGCGGTCGCCGGGCCGGTCGAACACGGCATCGGCGACGACCGTGCCGCCGTCGTCGAGCAGTTTGCGGGTGCGGCGGGCTATGTCGGCATAGACCCTGGCGGAGTTCTCGGCGCTGTAGGCCTCCGCGGGCAATCGCGTCTCGGCGGCGACGTTGAACATCGCCTTGCGCAGCCGGTCGCTTTCCAGGATGCGCGCTCCCGGAGCTGCGCCGACATGGGCGGCGAGCGCCTCCGCAACCGTCGTCTTGCCCGAGCCGCTGAGCCCGCCGATCGCGGTCAGCCGCGCGGGAGGCTCTTCGAGCAGGGCTCCGGCAAGGTCGAAATAGGACCGTGCCTCGTCGGCGAGCGCCCGGTTTTGCCGTCCGCCTTCCTCGTACTGGGTTGCCGTGACATGCGCGCGCACGGCCGCGCGTACGGCCATGAAAAACGCCAGCAGCACGAACCCGTCCTCTTCGTCCTGGGCGTCGAAATAGCGGTTCATAACAAGGTTCGCGAGATCACGGTGCCCGCGATGCCAAAGATCCATCAGCAGGAAGGCGAGATCGTAGAGCACGTCGACGGTCGCGATCTGGTCGTTGAACTCGATGCAGTCGAACAGGCAGGGCACGCCGTCGAGCACGCAGATATTGCGCAGATGCAGATCGCCATGGCAGCGGCGGACCTTGCCGGCCGTCTCGCGGGCGTCGAGCAGGGCCGCATGGCGGGCGAGCGTCGCGCGGAAGCGATCGCCGAGTGCGGCGACCGCATCGGGCGAGAACAGCGTGCTGGTCGCGAACCCCGCCGCGTTGATGTCGAGCACGCCGGCAATATTGTCGGCGCCGCCGCCGTCATGCACGACCGGCGCCGCGTCGTGGAAACGAAGAACGGCGCGCGCCACATCCCTCATCAGGCGCGGCGTCAGGGTGCCCGCCTCCGCTTGCCGGTCGAGAAGGCAGGACTGGTCGAAGCGCTTCATTTCCACCACCGCGTCGACGAGCGCGCCGTCGCCATCGAATTCGAGCCCGCCATCCGGTGTCGCGGTGATGCGCCGCGTCCCCAGATAGAGATCGGGCGCGGTGCGCGAATTCAGCGTCACCTCCTTGCGGCAGGCCGACAGCCGCTGCTGCGGCGTGGAAAAGTCGACATAAGGCAGTCGCACCGCCCGCTTCATCTTGAAGGCGCGATCGCCGACGAGAAAGATGCGCGAAATATGCGTCTCGATCACCTCGACCGGGGTGCCGAGCCGATAGGTCTCCGGCTTCGACAGAAATCCGGTCGCCGCATCCTGCGCGCCGTCTTCATTGATCGTGCTTTGCGGTGTCATATCGGCCGGCCTCATGGTGTGCGCTCTGGCGCGGTGGCCCGCTTTGGTCCACGCAACCCACCATGCGGGGCTGCGACGGGCGGTGCCTTGATGCGGATCAAGATCGCACCGGAATGGCGGCGATGGGCCCCGCTTGATTTATCGCAACGACGGCATGCGCGCCAACGTCTATCGAACGCGAGTGTAGGCCGTGATGTCGATACGGCGAACGGAGAACGGATTATGACCATCAAAACGATACTCGCTGTCACCGGGCTGGAGGCGAATGACGACGACCTGCATCGTGCCGCCGAATTGTGCAGTCAAATTGACGCCCACCTCTCGGTGCTCGTGCTCGTCATCGCCGCTCCGCCGCCGGTCGGCGAATACGCCGCGATGGCTTCGGATGTCTGGGCCAGGGAGCGCAAGGAGGATATCGAGCGGCTGGACGCGCGTACCGAGGCGGTGTCGAAGCTGGTCGCAGCGCTTCCGGTTCCCGGCGATGTCGCCAGCGACTATGTCGAGCAGGCCTGGGCCGACGACGCCATAGGCCGGCGCGCCCGCTATGCCGATCTCGTCCTGGCCGGGCCGGGGCTGCGCGACAATCCCGCCTTGTGGGACAAGATGGTGGAAGGCGTGCTGTTTTCGTCCGGTACGCCGCTGCTGCTGGTGCCGCAAGGCGTGACGCCGAACCTGCGTCCCGAGCGCGTCACCGTCGCCTGGGACGCCCGCCCGGAGGCGTCGCGCGCCGTGACCGCGGCGCTCGATCTGCTCGTCGGTGCGCAAGACGTGTCGCTGGCGCTGGTCGATCCTGTCGCGGGGAATACGGTCCACGGCGAGGAGCCCGGCGCCGACCTGGCCGTCTATCTGTCGCGTCACGGCGCCAAGGTCACCGTCGACCGGCTGCCGAGCCAGGGCCGCCCGGTCGCCGACATCCTGCGCCGGCACGCCACCGACAAGAATGCGGAACTGATGGTAATGGGCGCCTACGGACATTCGCGGCTGCGGGAACGCCTGTTCGGCGGGGTGACCAAATCCATACTCGAACAACCGCCCGTGCCTGTGCTGATGGCGCGCTGAGACCGGTCCGTCGCGGTGGTTCGGGTCGGTTCAGCCGGTTTCCAGCGCGGCGTCCAGATCCGCGATCAGGTCGGCGGGGTCCTCTAGGCCGACATGCAGGCGGATCAGCGCGCCGCGGGCCTGCCAGCGCGTCGCGGTCCGGTATGCCGCCGGATCGGCGACGATTGCCAGGCTTTCGTAACCGCCCCAGGACGATCCGATCCCGAACAGCCGCAGGCGGTCGACGATCGCCGCGGCGCGGTCGGCGCGCTTGGTGGCGAGTTCGAATGCCATCAGGCCGCACGCCCCGGCAAAGTCGCGTCGCCACAGCGCGTGGTCCGGGCTTTCCGGCAAGGCCGGATAAAACACCGATGCGACGTCGTCGCGCGCGGCGAGCCAGGCCGCGACGGCGAGTGTGCTTTCTTGATGCTGGCGCAGGCGTACCGCCATCGTGCGCAGTCCGCGCTGCGCCAGATAGGCCTCGTCGGCGCCGACGCAGATGCCGGTCTGGCGGGCGCCGTCGCGCAGTCGCGGCCAGCTTTCCTCATTGGCGATCGCAATCCCCAGCATGGCATCGGAATGGCCGGCGATATATTTGGTGCCGGCATGGATCGAGACGTCGACACCATGCGCGAGCGGCTGGAAGAAAAGCGGCGTCGCCCAGGTATTGTCGATCATGACCGTCGCACCGGCCGCCTTCGCCGCCCGGGCGATCGCCGGCACGTCGGCGATCTCGAACGTGAGCGAACCCGGAGATTCCAGAAAGACCAGCTTGACGTCCGGTGTCATAAGCCGGGCGGTGTCTGCGCCCAGCCGCGGGTCGAAATAGACGGTCTTCACTCCCATGCGGCGCAGATAGGTGTCGCAAAACGTTCGCGTCGGCCCGTAGGCGTTGTCCGTCATCAAGATGGTGTCGCCTGCCGTGACGAAGGCCGTGATCGCGCTGGCGATCGCGCTCAAGCCCGAGGGATAGAGTTGGGCGCGATGGCCGCCCTCCAGTTCGCAAAGCGCGTCCTCGAGCGCGCGGGTGGTCGGCGTGCCGGTACGGCCGTAAACCATGCGCTTGCCGTCGGCTGCGCGCTCTGCGAAGGCGGCCTTGCGGTCCGCCATGCTGGCCTGAATGACGGTCGAGACCCGATAGAGCGGCGGGTTGACCGCACCGTTCCACGCTTCGGGATCGCGCCCGGCATGGACCACGCGCGTCATCGGCCGGTCTCCACCCTCGCCGCCGCTCATGGCGTCACTCCCCGGGCGATTTTCGGCGGGTCGTAGGCCGTCACCGGCGGCGCGTCGGCCGCCCGCTCGACCTCGACGAGGGCGGTTTGGGCGATCGGCCCCTGACCGAGCCTGGAGGTACCCTTGTCGAGGGTCAGCACGTTCGGATTGCCGTGCTTGTCGGTGCTGCCGTCGCGGCTGGGGTCGGCGGGGTCGTACCAGGAACCGGTCGCCAGTTGCACGACGCCGGGGCGGATCGTGTCGGTGATCCTGACCCCGGCGAGCACGGAGCCGCGCGCGTTGAACACGCGCACGATGTCGCCGTCGGCAAGCTGGCGGGCTCCCGCGTCGGCGGGATTGATCAGGAGCGGCTCGCGTCCGCCGACTTTTCCAGAGCGGCTAAGCGCGGTGTCGTCCAATTGTCCGTGCAGCCGGTTGCGCGGCTGGTTGGAGATCATATGCAGCGGATAGGTGCGGCTATGCGGCGAGCCCAGCCATTCGGCCGGCTCCAGCCAGGTCGCGTGTCCGGGACAGTCGTCGTAGCCGAAGCCGGCGATCGTCTCGGAATAGATCTCGATGCGGCCCGACGGCGTTTTGAGCCTGGACCCTCCAGGGTCGGCGCGAAAATCGGCAAACAGGTCGAAATCCGCAGCCGGTGGCTCGATTTCGGCAAAACCCCGTTCCCAGAAACTATCGAAATCCGGAAGTTGGACCTGGCGGCGCGACGCCTGTTCGCGGGCGGTTTCGTAGAGGTGGCGGATCCAGTCCCGTTCCGAGCGGCCCTCGGTAAAAGCCTGCCGCGTGCCCATACGTTCGGCGAGGCCGCGAAAGATGTCGTGGTCGTTGCGTGCCTCGTGAAGCGGCTCGATCGCCTGTTTCATCGCGATGATGAAGCGGTCGCGTCCGCACGCCCCGACATCGTTGCGTTCCAGCGTTGTCGTTGCCGGCAGCACGATGTCGGCGAAGCGCGCCGTGGCCGTCCACCAGCTCTCGTGAACGATGAAGGTTTCCGGTCGGCGCAGCGCCGTGCGCATCCGGTTGATGTCCTGGTGGTGGTGAAAGGGGTTGCCGCCGGCCCAGTAGACCAGCCGGATGTCGGGATAGTGGCAGGTCCGGCCGTTGAAATCGTAGGCCGCGCCGGGATGCAGCAACATGTCGGAGATGCGGGCCACCGGGATCGCGGTCTCGACCGGGTTGGCGCCGGCGCTGAGGTTGGGCGAGGCGATCTCCGTGCGCGGCGTGCCCATGCCCGAGATCGAGCCGTGCCCGAACGCGATCCCGCCGCCGGGCAGGCCGATCTGGCCGAGCATGGCGGCAAGCGTGATCGCCATCCAGAAAGGCTGTTCGCCGTGGTCGGCGCGCTGCAGCGACCACGTCATGGTGATCATCGTGCGCGTTGCTGCCATGCGCCGCGCCAGGGCGCGGATCGTTGCCGGATCGATACCGCAGATCGCCGCCGCCCAAACGGCGTCCTTTTCGGTGCCGTCCGTCCGCCCGGCGAGATAGGCCTCGAAACGCGCATAGCCCACGCAGTAGCGCTCGAGAAAGGCGCGGTCGTGCAGGTTTTCGGCAAGCAGCGTGTGAGCGATGCCGAGCATCAGGGCGGTGTCGGTGTTCGGTCTGGGGGCGATCCACTCCGCATCGATTTCCGCATCGATGTCGCTCCGCAACGGGCTTATGTTGACGAATTCGACGCCGGCCGCGCGCGCGGCACGGAGCCCCGACGGCGCGGCATGTTCGGCCGGCCCGCCCGCGGCGACCTGAAGGTTCTTGTCCGGCACGCCTCCGAACGCGACCACCAATCCGCTGTTGCGGGCGATGCTGCCCCAGCCGGTGAGCGGGCCGCTGCAGGCCTGCGTCGAGCCGAGCAGATGCGGCAAAAGCGTCAGTCCGGCGGCGATGGAATAGTTCTGGATCTGGCCGACGAAGCCGCCGGTCGTGTTCAAAAATCGGTTCAGCTGCGTCTTGGCGTGGTGGAAACGACCGGCACTGCTCCAGCCGTAGGAGCCGCCGAAGATCGCCTCGTTGCCATGGACGGAGCGCACCCGCTCCAACTCCGCGGCGACGAGATCGAGCGCCTCGTCCCAGCCGACCGCGACGAATTCGTCGCGTCCGCGCGCCTCGCGTGAGGCCGCGCCGCGTTCGAGAAAGCCGCGACGCACCGCCGGCGTTGTGATCCTGCTCCCGGCGTGGACGGCGTCCGGTATGGCGCCGGTCAGCGGCGAGGGGTGCAAATCGTGCCGGAAGGGTCTGACGCCGACCAGCCGGCCGTCGCGCACGCCGGCGTCGAACGCCCCCCAATGGGAGCTGTGGGAAACCCAGCGAATGGCGGGGTCGTCGAGAAATTCGGTCATGTGTCCTCCAGCTTGGATGCGTCGGCCATGCCCGTGTGCGACGACGGAGCGGCCAGGCAAACGCCGGCTTTGGTCAACGCCTCGGTCTCTTCGGTCGAGAAGCCGCAATCGGCGAGCGTCTCGACCGTGTGCTCGCCGAGGCGCGGCGCCAGGCGGCGCACGCTGCCGGGCGTACGCGCAAAGCGGACCGGGATGTCGACCTGGCGCAGCGCGCCCTCGGAGGGATGCCGGTCGTGCCGCAGCAGCCCGGTCGCCTCCACCTGCTCGTCGGTCAGGAGCTCCTCGAGCGAATTGACCCGCATGGCGGGAATATCGCCTTTTCGGCACAAAGACAGCCATTCCTCCGTGCCGCGCTCGGTCAGGATCTCGGCAAGCGTGGCGTAGAGCCAGTCGACATGGGTCGAGCGCGCCGTGGCGGAGCCGACGCGCGGATCGCCGGCGAGATCGGGCCTGCCGGCGGCAGCGAAGAAGCGCGTCCACTGCCGGTCGGTATAGGGGATGACGCTGATATGGCCGTCGCGCGTCGGATAGGGCTTGCGGTGCGGCGACAGAACGCGCGCGTAGCCGGCCGGTCCCTCGGGCGGCTCGAAGGTCAAGCCCTGCAGATGCTCGACCGCCATGAACTGGACCATTGTGTCGAACATCGGCACGACGACCTCCTGGCCGAGGCCGGAGCGCTCGCGTTCGAACAGCGCCATGGCGATCGCCGAGGCGGCGTGCAGGCCGGCGGTCTTGTCGACCAGAATGGTGCTGACGAAGCGTGGTGGCCCGTCGCCGCCCTGCAGGCGGGCGACGCCGCTTGCCGCCTGGATGACGTCGTCGAGAGCGGGCAGGTCCGCATAGGGGCCGGACGAGAAGCCGCGCACCGCGCAGTGGATCAGGCGCGGATTGATCGCCGCCAGCGAGGCATAGTCGAGGCCGAGCCGCGTGGCGGCTTCCGGGCGGATCGAATGCAGCACCACGTCCGCCCCCGCAACCAGTCGCCTCACCACCTCGCGCGCCGCCTCGCGCTTGAGGTCGATCGCCAGGCTCTTCTTGTTGCGGTTGAGGTTGAGGAAGATCGCGCCCATTCCCGGATTGCGGAACGGTTGTGCGTGCCGCATCACGTCGCCATCGAGCGACTCGATCTTGAGCACCTCGGCCCCCATGTCGCCGAGCATCAGCGCGGCGAACGGTCCGAGCACGACCGAGCTGAAATCCAGCACCCGGATCCCGGACAGGGGACCGCTCATCGCGCCGCTTCCTGGCGGCCATCGCGGACGATGGTCTCGCCCGAGAGATTGTCCACCGTGACCGCGCATTCGTAGTAGGTGACAACCGGTTCGACACCGAACAGTTCGGTCATGCGCGCCTTCCAGGCCCCGTCGTACCAGGCTTCCGCCTCGCTGCGGCTGCGCCAGGTGTAGACACCGCCGCCGCCGGCCGGCCCGTTGAGATAATCCTTGCGCACCAGCCCCTTTGGCGCGAGCGCCCGATAGGTCGGCGCGCTTTTCAAGGCGGACGCGATAGCGGCCTGACGGCTGCGCCCTGAGAGCGGGATCTGCACGATCGCGATCGTCAGCGGGGCGGCGCTCATTTCGGCTTGTCGCCGTAGCTGAAATCCATGCCCGGCCCGGGATCGGCGTTGGGGCCGTAGGGAATGATCGGATAGCGCAGTCCGGCCCGCGACAGGCCCTCCATGCCCTCGATGGCACGCGCAAGTTCATGCGGTCGCAGCGCCATCAAAAGCTCGTCGTCGGCGACGCCGCCATAGCGCCGCTCGGCAAAGCAGGGGATCGACAGGCTGGTCTTGCCGGTCGCCAGCGCCGTGCCCCAGGAATCGGCGCACGCGCTTTCACCGGTGACCGAGAAATCAAACCGCTCGTAGCGCCGCCACTGCAGGCCGTTGATGAAGATGATCATCTGGCCGGGCGTGCCGTAAAACAGCACGATATTGGGGTCGTCGAGGCGGGCCGAGCGGAGCGGGGAAACCACGACCCCGGCATAGCGGCCATGCGGGACGCGTGGCATCTGCTGCTGGTGCTGGCGGGACGCTTCCTGGTTCTCGAACCAGATGCCGTTCATCCGCTCGCCCGAAAGATAGGCCTCGGACGGCTTGTTGAGGCCGAGGATGCCGCCGCAATTGGAGTGCGGGCGCACATTGTCGTGCGTGAAGCCGAGCGTGACGCCGGAATAGCGGCACCGGGTCACGAGCTGGCAGGAGGTGAAGGCGGTGCCGGCTTCCGGCAACCGCAGTCCACGGACGGCCTGCATCGCCTCCACCGTCTCGAACAGTTTCATGGCGATCGGCAAGGTGCGCAGACGCAACAGGTCCTGTAATCGTGCCCCCAAGGACTTCAGCGCCTCAGCGTCGAGGGCGTCAGACATAGTCGATGAGGGGTGGTCCGCGGTGCTGATGTCGGCCATAAGCGGTTCTCCCGGCATTCTGGTCAAGGTCGAGCCCGGCCGAGCCAATATCGGCCCCGCTGCCTCTGACGGCCATTCGCTACGGGAAAGAGCGGCGGAATGGATACAAGACCGCCGCCGAGTGTCCATACAGTGAATACTTTGATGCCAAGCGACTTGTGGTCGAGGCCACTCCTGCCGACGCTTGTCGCATCCCGGTGGGAACTGTTGATCGGAGATCGGTCGACGCTAGAAGCGACAAGAAAAAAATGGAAGGAGGCGAGTATGTTTCGAACACGGATACTGGCGGCGGTGGGGCTGGCGGCCATGTGCCTGGCGCCGGTCGCGCCCGCGCAGGCCGAGGACGTCGAATTGCCCGGCAACATGGTCTGGGTTTCCTACGATGTCGGCGCCACGGCCTATAACTCCGCGGTCTCGATCGCGGCGACGTTGAAAAACAAGACCGGTACCGAGGTTCGAATCCTTCCCGCCAAGAGCGATGTGGCCCGGCTGACGCCGCTCAAGGACGGGCGGGCCCAGTTCGCCACGCTTGGCACGGATTCGATCTTTTCGCAGGAGGGCGTCTACGAGTTCGGAGCGCCCAATCTCGGTCCGGTCCCCGTGCGCTACGTGGCGCTCAGCATCTCGCAAGGCTCGACCGGGCTGATCGTGGCGGCGGACGCAGGCGTCGAGAGCGCGGCCGACCTCAAGGGCAAGCGCATGGCGATCGTGAAAGGCTCGCCGGTGTCGCGGCGTCTGAACCTGTCCTATCTCGCCTTTGGCGGTCTGGATTTCGACGATGTCGAGGTGGTCGAGGTGGCCAGTCTGAAGGCCGGCATCGACGCGGTCATCGACGGTCGGGCCGACACGGCGATTTCCAACACCAACAATTCAGACGGCGTACGCGTTTCCTCGTCGAACCGCGGCCTCACCTGGCTGGTGACGCCGCATGACGACAAGGAAGCCTGGGAGCGCATGTGGAAGGTCTCGCCCTGGCTGATCAAGCATGTCGCCACGATCGGTCCGGACGTACCGGAAGCGGGGTTGGAGATGGCGACGCTCGCCTATCCGATCTTTTCCGCCGTCGACCAGACCGACGAGGAACTCGTCTACAATTTCACCAAGGCGTTGTTCGCCTATTACGACGACTTCAAGGATGGCTATCCGTCGAATGCCGGCTTCAAGCTGGACAGTCAGCGTTTCAGCAATGTCTTCGTGCCGATCCATCCCGGCGCGGTTCGTTATTACAAGGAAATCGGCTTCTGGACGCCTGAGTTCGAGGCGCGCCAGCAGCGCAATCTCGAGCGCCAGGCTCTGTTGGCCGAGGCTTGGGCCGAGGCCAAGGAAAAGGCCGGTGACGACAGCGATGCCGATTTCGTCAAGGCGTGGCAGACGATCCGGGCCGAAAAGCTGGCTGCGGCGGGTCAGGACACCGTGTTCGAGGACTGGTAGGAGCCGGTTAGGCCGAGGCTGCAAAAAAGCGGAGCTTTGAAAAGGCGGGGTGGAGCAGGGCTGTTCCACCCCGCGCTTGCATCGTGCTAACAGAACCGGGCGCAGAGCGGGGAGGACGTCGGCTGTCGCAGGAAAACGAGACCGGTTTGGAAGCGAGCGCCCGGCGCGGCTCGTCCGGTTACGAGCCGGTCAGGGCCGTGCTGCGCGCCTTCCGGGTGCTGGAGGAAGTCAATCGCCTCGGTCAGGCGCGCCTGCCGGAGATCGTCCGCGCGGTGGGGCTGCCGCGCGCGACCGTCATTCGCATGCTCGACACGCTCGAGGTCGCCGATCTGGTTCACCGCGATCCCGATCAGGCCGTCTACCAGGCGACACCGAAGGTGCATTTGCTGTCGTCGGGTTTCAACTTCAACCTGTGGCTGGAAGCGGCGACGACCCCGATCCTGCTCAAATTGCTGCGCCGGATCGGCTGGCCGTCCGACATCCTGATGCTGCACGGTCGCGAAATGGTGGTCAGCCATTCCAATCGCGGCCATTCCGTCATCGACATCAACCCGCGCTTCGTCGGCATGCGCTCGCCCGTGCTGGGCTCGGCGTCCGGCCGCGCCTATCTGGCCTGGTGCCCGGAAGAGGAGCGCGAGCGCCTGATCCGCATCGTATGCAATCTGCAGGACCAGCGGCGCATCCGTGCCGAGATCAAACATACCCGCGCGGCCGGCTACGGATCGCGCGACCTCGCCCTGCCGCCGAAGGTCGGCGCGATTGCGGTTCCCGTCATGATCGGCGACCGGGTGGCGTGCTGTATCGACACCGTGTTCCTGCCGCAGGTCACCACCGCGGCCGAGGTGGCCAGAAAATGTCTCGGCCCCCTGCGGGAAGCGGCGGCGGAAATCGCCGCCGAAATGAGCATGACAGTGCAAACCAGGCAGGATCTGGGGTTCCTCGCGTTGTCCACTCCGTGAATAAAATGCCACTGTGTGGTGGCTGCTTGCAGGCGCGCGCCATTAGAAGGCGGGCACTAAAAGCATGGAGCAGCCTATATGATCCGGTTGGCCACCGATATCGGCGGAACCTTCACCGACCTCGCGCTCGACCGCGACGGAGACCTGCTGACAGGCAAGCTCTTGACCACTTTGGACCGTCCGGAGGAGGCCGTCCTGGACGGCGCGCGCGATTTGCTGGCCCGCGCCGGGGTCGCGCCCGGTGAGGTCGACCTCGTCATTCACGGCACGACGCTGGCCACCAATGCGATCATCGAGCGAAAAGGCGCCAGGACCGCCTTCGTGAGCACGTCCGGCTTTACCGACATGATCGATATCGGACACGAAAACCGGTTCGAGCAATATGATTTGATGATCACCCGGCCGCGGCCGCTGGTGCCGCGGCCGCTGCGTTTCGGCCTGCGTGAGCGCATCGACGTGGAGGGCAACGTGATCACCGCGCTCTGCGACGAGGCGCTCGAGGACCTGGCGGAATTTCTTGCCAGCACGCGGCCGCAAAGCCTCGCGGTCTGCCTGCTGCACAGCTACGCCAACGCGGCGCACGAAAGGGCCGTTGCCCGCTTCGTGCGGGAGCGCTTTCCCGAGATCAGCGTCTCGCTGTCATGCGACATCTCTCCGCTGGCGGGTGAGTACGAGCGCGCCTCGACCACATGCGCCAACGCCTATGTGAGACCGATTGTCGTCGACTATTTCGTGCGGATGGAAAAACGCCTGCGCGCGATGGGCATCGACGCGCCGGTACTGATCGTGATGTCGGAAGGCGGCCTGGCGTCGATCGAGACGGCGTGCGAGGCGCCGGTTCGCCTGGTCGAGAGCGGCCCGGCGGGTGGCGCGTCGCTGGCCGTGTCGGTCGCCCATGCGTTCGGTATCGACAAGCTCCTGTCCTTCGATATGGGCGGCACGACGGCGAAAGTCTGCATCGTCGACGATTTCGTGCCCCAATATGATGCCTGGTTCGAGGTCGACCGGACCTATCGTTTCCAGAAGGGCAGCGGCCTGCCGCTTCGCATTCCCGTCGTCGATCTCGTCGAGATCGGGGCCGGCGGAGGATCGATCGGCCATGTCGACGCCATGGGCCAGATCGAGGTCGGCCCGCATAGCGCCGGCAGCGAGCCGGGGCCGGCGGCCTACGGGTTCGGCGGCGACCGGCCGACCGTCACCGACGCCAATCTGGTGCTCGGCAAGCTCGATCCGCAGCGTTTTGCCGGTGGCCGCATCGTTCTCGACCAGGCGCGGGCCGAGGCGGCACTCGCCGCCGTCTTCGCAGAACCTCTGGGCCTGGAGCCGGCCCAGGCGGCGTCCGCGCTCGCCGAGGTCGTGGACGAGAACATGGCCAATGCCGCGCGCATGCACGCCATCGAGCAGGGCAAGGACATTTCCGAATACACCATGGTCGCCTTCGGCGGCGGCGGCCCGCTGCACGCCGCGCGCATCGCCCAGAAGATCGGCATCGGCCATGTCATCGTGCCGCCCAATGCCGGGGTCGGCTCGGCCGTCGGTTTCCTCGCCGCCCCTATCGCCTACACGATCCGGCGCACCAGCTATCTCATGCTCGACGACGTCGAGCCGCACAAGGTGGCCGCCGAGCTCGACGGAATCGTGGCTGCCGCGTCCGGTCACACCGGCCGCTTCGCCGCGACCGCCGAACCGGACATCGAGTGGAAGGCGCTGATGCGATATGCCGGGCAGGGCCACCATATCGAGGTGCCCTTCGAATATCCCTTTGCCAGGGACGATTTCCGAACCTGGATGACCGATCTGTTCGAAGCCGAATATCTCAGGCAGTTCGGTCGTGTTTTGCCGCATCTGCCGATCGAGATCGTCGGCTGGGTTCACCGCAACGCGCTGTCGCTGAGCGACCCGGCCACGATGTGGAACGGACGGCGGGCCCCTTCTGCAAAATCGGTCGAAACGGCGCCGGCGCGGGCCTACGATCTGGCCGAGGCCGACTACGTGGCGGCCGACCGCTTCGAGCGCGAAACGCTGGATGCGGGCTGGCGGGGCGCCGGCCCGGCCTATGTCACCGAAGAGCAGACGACGACGGTGGTACCCGCCGGGTTCGCTTGCGAGACGGATGAGCGCGGCTTCATCCATTTGAGAATGTCGACGTAGGGGATGAGCGGCATGTCCTTCCAAACCGGCGACCTCGCCCGGCAGATCATGTGGCGACGCCTGACTTCGGTGGTCGAGGAACAGGCGCAGACGCTGATCCGGACCTCGTTCAGCCCGACCACGCGCGAGGCCGGCGATCTGTCGGCGGGGGTGTTCACGCCAGACGGGCGCATGATCGCGCAGGCAGTGACCGGCACGCCCGGCCACATCAACTCCATGGCCCGATCGGTTTGCCACTTCATCGACGCCATCCCCCTGGACGACTGGCGCGAGGGCGATGTCGCGCTGACCAACGATCCCTGGCAGGGCACGGGCCATCTCAACGACCTGGTCGTGGTCACGCCCGTCTTCCGGGCCGGCCGGCTGATCGCCTTCTTCGCCGCCACCAGCCATCTGGTGGATATCGGCGGGATGGGGCCGGGGTTCGACGCCAAGGACGTTTTTCACGAAGGCATCAGGATACCGATCACCAAAGTGGTCGATGCCGGGCGCGTCGACGACAAGGTGCTGGGCATCCTGCGTGCCAATGTGCGCATGCCCGAACAGGTGACCGGCGATCTGATGTCGCTGATTGCCGGCAACCATACCGGTGGCCGGCGCCTGCTGGCCATGTGCGACGAGTTCGCTCTCGCCGATCTCGAGGCGCTGTCCGATTTCATTTTCGAGCGCTCCATGCGCGGCATGCGCGAGGAGATCGAGCGCGTTCCGACCGGCGTTTACGAGGCGGCGCTGACGCTCGACGGCATCGACCGGCCTGTCGCGATGACCGCGACGATGACGGTCGCCGACGGGCGCATCGACGTGGAATTCGGCGGCGATCTGCGGCCGTCGCCGCGCGGCAACAACGTTCCGTTCTGTTATACCGAAGCCTATGCCAGCTACGGTGTACGCTGCATTGTCGGGCGTTCGGTGCCCAACAACTGGTCCTCGCTTTCCGCCGTCACGATCCGCGCGCCGGAAGGGTCGATCCTGAACGCCACCGATCCTGCGCCGGTTGCCTCGCGGCACCTGATCGGCCAGATGCTGCCTGATCTGGTGTTTCGCTGCCTGGCCCAGGCCGTGCCCGACAGGGTGCCGGCCGAAGGCGCGGGCACGCTTTGGAACATCCGGCTGCTGCGGTCGGCGCATGGCGACGGCAAGGCGGGTTTCAACGCGCTGTTCTTCCATTCCGGCGGCACCGGCGCGCGTCCCGGCCTGGACGGCCTTAACGCGACCGCGTTTCCCAGCGGCGTGCGCGCCATCCCCATCGAGATATCGGAAAAGAGCGCGCCCGTGCTTTACCGGCGGCGCGCGCTGCGCTGCGATTCGGGCGGTGCGGGCCGGACCCGGGGCGGGCTCGGCCAGGTCATCGAGGTGGCGAGCCGCGACGGCGATCCGTTCTGGATGGCCGCGTCCTACGAGCGCACCGGCAACGCGCCGCGTGGCCTCGACGGCGGACGAGACGGCGAACCCGGCACGGTGCGGCTTTGTTCCGGGCGTCCTTTCAGTCCCATGGGGCGGCAGGAAGTGCCGGGCGACGACGTCATCATCGTCGAACCGCCGGGCGGTGCCGGCCGCGGCGATCCGTTCGCCCGCGACCCGGCGCGGGTGCGCGAAGATGTCGAAAACGGCTTCGTGAGCCGCGAGGCGGCCATGCGCGATTACGGGGTTGTGCTGACGGCCGCTCTGGAGGTCGACGAGCCGGCAACCGCCGCGCTGCGGGCGGGGCCCAACAGGCGAGCAGCATCCAACTGAGGGAGGTCGGGAGGATGAAACGGCAGGAGGAGCCAACCGTGCGGGAGGGATCGAGCCGAGGCGGGTTCGAGCGCATGGTGATCTTCACGGTCGCGATCGTGGTGACCGCGATCAGCGTCAACCACACGTTCGGGCTGGATTTTCTCGTCGGCTACGTGCTGATCGAATCGACCGCCGTCATGCTGATCATCGGCCTGCTGATTGCGACCGCCTTTCTGGTGATGCCGTTGCGGCCGATCGGCCACAGCGCCCTGTCGCGGGCGGTCGATGCCGGCCTCGCGCTCGTCAGCCTGGCGATCACCGCCTACCTGTTCGTCAAGGCCGACATCATCTTCGAACAGGGCTGGGAGTTCGCCGCGCCGAACGATGCGAAGTGGATCGCGCTGGCGATGTGGGCGCTGTGCATGGAGTGCGGCCGGCGCGCCGGCGGTACGCCGGTCTTCATCGTCTGCCTGCTGCTTTCGGCCTTTCCGCTGGTCGCCGCCCATCTGCCGAGCCCGTTCAACGGTATCTCCCAGCCGCTGCTCGATCTCGCGGCCTATCACGTCTATGGCGGAGAAAGCGTGTTCGGCCTGCCGAGCCGGACGGTCGCCACCTCCCTGCTCGGCTTCATCATCTTCGGCGTCGCGCTGCAGCATACCGGCGCCGGCGCTTTTTTCATCGACGTCGCCTTCGCGCTATGCGGCAAATATCGCGGCGGCCCGGCCAAGGTGGCGGTCGTCTCCAGCGGCTTGTTCGGTTCCCTGTCGGGCAGCGCGGTCGCCAATGTGATGTCGACCGGCACGTTGACGATCCCGGCGATGAAGCGCAGCGGCCTGTCGGCACGCATGGCCGGCGCCGTCGAGGCCTGCGCCTCGACGGGCGGCGTGCTCGCCCCGCCGGTCATGGGCGCCACCGCCTTCGTCATGGCGAGCTTCCTCAACGTGTCCTACGCCACGATCGCGATCGCGGCCACGATCCCGGCATTCCTCTATTTCTTCGGCATGTTCGTCCAGATCGACGCCTATGCGGCGCGCACCCGCCTGCGTGGGCTCGATCCGTCGCTGATGCCGGAATTTCGCAAGGTTTTGCGGGAAGGTTGGTATTATGCGGCCGTGATCGTGGCGCTGGTGCTGCTGATCCTTCTGACCAGTCTGGAGGAGAAGGCGCCTTACTACGCCACGATGCTGCTGCTGGTGATCAACCAGTTCAATCCGCGCCATCGTCTCGACCTGCGTGGCGCGGCAAATTTGGTGACCGGCATCGGCGTCGCGCTGGCCGAACTGGCCGCCATCGTCGCCTCGATCGGCTTCGTCATCGGTGCGCTTTTCGTCAGCGGCGTCATCGGCTCGCTGACCAACGATCTGCTGGCGCTCGCCGGCGGCAATGTCTATGCGCTGCTGCTGATGGGCGCGGCGACCTGCTTCATCCTCGGCATGGGCATGCCGATCACCGCCAGCTACATCTTTCTCGCCATTCTGCTTGTTCCGGCATTGACCAGGCTGGGCATCGACCCGCTCGCCGCCCATATGTTCCTGCTCTATTACGGCGCCGTGTCCTACATCACCCCTCCGGTCGCGATCGCCGCGCTGACGGCGGCGACGATCTCCCATTCCGGTCCGATCCAGACCGGCTTCGAGGCCATGCGCATCGGCGCGATCATCTATATCGTCCCCTTCGTCTTCGTTTTCCATCCGGCCCTGCTGATGGACGCGCCCGCGTCCGAGATCCTTTTGGCTTTCGCCACCGCCGTTGTCGGCGTCACCTGTGTGTCCTGCGCGCTCCAGGGTTATCTGCCGGGGGCCGGCGTGGCCGCAGGGCTCGCCGAGTGGCCCGCCCGCGCGCTGGCGCTGGCCGCGGGCCTGCTGCTGGTCCTGCCGAGCGGGACCATTTCCGCTGAATACGGCGTCTGGTCCTCGCTGCTGGTCGCGGCCGCTGCCTACGGGCTCGGCGCGATCTTGCTGCGCCTTGCAGGGCGCGGCAGGCAACGGGCGGCCGCGCCGACCGCGCCCAAACCCAGCCCCCGGAAAGCCTCATGATCACGACCAACTATTCCGATCCCGCCAACAACACCCGTTCCGGCGACGAGATCCGCGCCATGCAGGACCGGCTGATCGTGCGCCAACTCGCCTATTGCCACGAGCGTTCGCCCTTCTTCCGCGAACGTTTCGCCGCGCATGGCATCGACCCGCGCGACATTCGCGGGCTCGAGGACCTGCGCGCGATGCCGGTTCTGATGGGCAAGGACGACGAGCGCCGCAGCGCCGAGGAAAGCCGTGAGAAACTCGGCCACCCTTTCGGCATGCATCTGTGCGCGCCGCTCGAGGACCTTCATCTGACGGCGACGACGTCGGGCACGACCGGCGTCCCTACCTTTTCCTATACGTTTTCGCGCGACGACATCGACCGGTTGAGTGGCGCGATCGCGACCCGGTTCCGCAATATCGGCGTGCAGCCCGGGCAGCGCGTGCTGTTCTGCTTCGCGCTCGGCATCTACGCCACGACGATTTCGCTGTTCGGATTGCGCAAGGCGCGCGCATTGCCGATCGACATCGACGCGCGCGCGGGTACGGAGGTGATGCTGCGCATGGCCGCGCTGACGCGGCCGCAATGGCTGTCCTGCACGCCCTCGCTGGCCGAATATCTCGCCGCGCGGGCGCCGGAGATCATCGGCATGGAGATTGGCGATCTGGGGTTGCGCGGGCTGATCCTGACCGGCGAAAGCTGGGCGACGATCCCGGGCGTAAAGGCGCGCATCGAGGAGACATACGGCGCCCGTGCCTATGACGTGTGGACGCCGGCCGGCCATGCCTCGGGCCATTCCTGCGACAGCGAGGCCTATCACGGCCTGCACGGCATCGCGCCCGAACTGTGCACCAGCTATCAGGATCTGATCGATCCGGTGACCCGCGCGCCGGTCGATCCCGTGCATGGGGCGATCGGCGAGATGGTCCACACATCGCTTCAGCGCGAGGCCTGTCCGACGATCAAATACGCCTATGGCGATATCGTTCAGCTCCTGCTCGACGAATGTCCGTCCTGCGGCTTTCGCGGGCCGCGCGTCAAGCTCGTCGGCCGCTCCGACGACATGCTGATCGTCAAGGGCGTCAACGTCTATCCGGCCGCGATCAAGTCGGTCGTCAGCGAGTTCGCCCCCGCCGTCACCGGCGACATGCGCATCGTGCTCAACGCGCCGCCGCCGACCGTGCTTCCGCCGCTCGGACTGCGGATCGAACATGCCCCCGAAACCGGTGCCGGCGATCTCGAGGATCTTGGTCGCCGCATCGCGGCTGCGCTGCACCGCACCCTAAAAATCAATCCGCAGATCGAGTTCGTGCCGCCGGGCACGTTCGAGAAGGCGACACGCAAGACGCCGTTGTTCGAACGCCGCTATTGAGGGGCGTCGGCGGCCGCGTTCCGCTCAGCCGCGATAGCGCGTCATCCGCAACGCGATCGCGGTCGAGCCGATCGTGATGACGAGAAGCAGGGTGGCGATCGCGTTGATGGAGGGGTCGAGCGAGGTGCGCATCTTGCCCCAGACGAAGGTCGACAGCGTGTTGCCGGACCCGATCGTGAAGATCGTGATGATGAATTCGTCGAGCGAGATGGCGAAGGCCAGCAGCGCCGCGCCGACCAGCGCTGCCCTGATCTGTGGCAGCGTGACGTGCCGGAAGGCCTGCCACGGGCTCGCGCCGAGGTCGCGCGCCGCCTCCAGCGCGACCCGGTCGAAGCTCGCCATGCGGGCGCTGACGACCAGTGCGACCAGCGGCTGGGTCAAAAGCAGGTGCCCGCCGATCACGGCGCCGAGCCCGAGCGGCACCGACAGCCAGCGCACGTAAAGCACGACAAGTCCGATCGCCACGACGAGCGGCGGGATCATGATCGGCACCGAAAGCGCCGTCAGCAGCGGGACGCTCGCCGCTGCGCTCTTGCGGGTGAGAGCAAGGGCCGTCATCGTGCCGGTTACCGTCGCCAGCAACGCGGTCGGCACCGCCACGGCGAGACTGTTCTGGAACGCGGCCCAGAACTCGGCCGACGAAAACAGCGTCCGGTACCAGTCGAGGCTGAAACCGGTCAGCGGCAGGCTGACCAGCGCCCCGGAATTGAACGAAAACACCACGACGATTGCCAGCGGGCCGAGCATGAACAGCACCAGCGTCGCGATCACGGCGAACCAGAGGACAGCGCCAAGCGGTCTCAAGACGGTCTTCTCCTGACGAATAGGGCGCCCACCAGCCCAAGCACCAACAGGCTCGCCGCCATCAGCACGAACGACATCGCCGCGCCGGCGGGCCAGTTGAAACGGGTCGAGAATTCCTGGGCGATGAACTGGCCGATCATCGAGCCCGACCCGCCGCCCAGAAAGCGTGGCGTGATGTAGTCGCCGGCGGCGTAGAGAAACGAGATCGCGAAGGCGGCGAACAGCCCGGTTCTGCATTGCGGAACGATGACGCGCATCAACGTTTGGCGCCCGCTTGCCCCCAGGTCGTGCGCGGCTTCGATCTGGATGTCGCTCACGTTGCGCAACTGGCCGTAGATCGGCAGGATGGCGAAGGGCAGCAGGAAGTGCACCAGCGCCACGATCACGGCGCCGCGATTGTAGAGCAGCGTGTCGAGCGGCTGGGCGCTCAGCCCGGACGCGATCAGGATGGCATTCAGGAAGCCGTCCGTGCTCAGGATCGCCTTCCAGGCGTAGATCTTGACCAGATAGCCGCCGAAAAGCGTGACGATCGCCACGAGGATGAGGGCATCGCCCCAGCGGCCGGCGCGAAAGCGTGCGGCATAGGCGAACAGGAAGCCGAGCCCGACGCAGATCAGCGCGGTCAGGCCCCCGTTTATCATCGTCGAGACGAGCACGTCGCCATACGTGTCGAAGACGCGGGCGTAGGCGGCCAGGGACATGTCGGGTGTCAGCGCGAAATTGCGCACGCGCCAGAAACTCACGACGAAAAGCAGCAGCATCGGCACTGCGAACAGCACCGCCAGGATCGCGAAGGCGGGGGCGGCAAGCAGAACGGCGCGCAGGCGACGCGAGGGCATGCGTGCGCCGGTCATGGCGCCACGTCGACCATGGCGGCCTCGGGCCAGCTTGCCGTGACCCTGCCGCCGACGGCGATCTCGTCGACCATGGTTCTGGAGATGCCGGCAATCTCGATCCTGTGCCCGCCTTCCAGTTCGAGGACGCATTGGGCGAATGGGCCGAGATCCACGATCTCCACAATGTTGCCCGCGACACGGAGCCGGCCGTCTTCGGGCCCGCCCTTGTCGGTGGTGTGCAGGCGCGCCGCCTCGGGGCGCAGCATGAGGTGCAGCGGACCGTCCGGGCCGGCCAGGTCGAATTCTACGCCGATAGCGAGCGCGACCCGCCCGTTTTTGCGCTCGCCGGCCAGAAAATTGGCGTCGCCGACGAATTCGGCCGCAAACCGGCTGCGCGGACGCGCATAGACCTCGCCGGGCGGTCCTGCCTGTTCGATCCGGCCCTTGTTCATGACGATGAGGCGGTCACCGAGCGCGAAGGCCTCGGCCTGATCGTGGGTGACGAAGATGAAGGTGCCGCCGGCGTCCTGATGGATGGCGCGCAACTCCTCCTGCATCGCCTGGCGCAGTTTGAGGTCGAGGGCGGAGAGCGGTTCGTCGAGCAGCAGGATCTTGGGGCGCATCACCAGCGCGCGCGCCAGCGCCACGCGCTGCTGCTGGCCGCCGGACAGCCGATCGACGGGGCGGTCTTCGAAGCCGCTGAGCCTGACCAGCTTCAGCGCGTCGGCCACCCGCTCGGCGATCTCCTCGCGCGGGCGTCGGGCGAGCGACAGGCCGAAGGCGACGTTTTCGCGCACGCTCATATGTGCAAACAGGCCGTGGCTCTGGAACACGGTGTTGGTGGGGCGCTTCTGCGGCGGCAGGTAGGTGACGTCCTCGCCGTCGATCTCGATCCGGCCGGAAGTCGGCAGCGTCAGGCCGCCGATCATCCGCAACAATGTCGACTTTCCACAGCCGGACGGGCCGAGGATCGAGGTGAACGATCCGCGAGGGATCGCAAGCTCGATATCCTTGACCACGTCGCTCTGGCCGTAGCGTCGGCCCAATCCCGCCAGAAGCAGGATCGGGTCTTGGGGTGCCGTTGCGTGCATCGATCAGGCTCGCAGGAAGCGCTGGTACTCTTCTTGGATCTGGTCGTAGCTGGCGTGCTCGCCGTCGTCCTGCAGCGGCCAGAACGGGTTGAAGCGGGCGCTTTGGAACAGGCTTTCGAAGTCGCCGTACTGATAGACTTCGCGGTTGACCTGATCGACCAGCGGGACGGCGTCGCTGCTGACGACGGCCTGGGTGAGATCGGACGCCATCACCGTCTGTCCGCTCGCCGAGACCGCCTGCGACAGTGCCTTGTAGGCGGCGTCGCGGTTGGGCGCACCGCTCGGAATGGCCAGCGTGTCCATGAAGACCATCACGCCTTCCTGCGGGCGTACGAAAGCCAGTTGCTTGTCCTTTTCGGCGGCGAAGGCCACCTGCGCGTCCCAGCCGATCGCCGAAATGACGACCTCGCCGCGAGCGTAAAGGTCGGTCGCCTCGCCGTAGTTGGGCGACAGGGTGCGGGCGTGCTCGCGCTTGATCTTGATCAGAAAGTCGATCGTCTGCTTCAGCTCATCCGGCGTCAGGCGGGTCGGCGTCTTGGTGCCGGTGACGATCGGCGCCCAGGTCGAGATCAGGCCGGTAATGTCGTCGGTAAGCGAGACCTTGCCCTTGTATTCGTCCTTCAGGCAGTCCTTCCACGAGGCCGGTTTGGCGATCGCGGCGGGATCGTAGACCATCGACAAGGTGCCCCAGGTGAAGGGCACGGCGTAGAGCTTGCCGTCCTTGCGGATCGTGTCGACGTCGAGGAATTCGGGGAAGATTTTCTCGATGCCCGGCACGCGTGCTTCGTCGATGGGTTCGACCAGCCCGGCATTGGCCAGGATCGGGATGTGCCCGAAATAGATCGAGATCAGGTCGAGTTGACCGGCTCCGCCGGCCTGCAGCTTGGTAATGATCTCCTCGTTCGAGCTGATATAGGTGGTCGACAGGTCGATGTCGTTGTTTTTCAGAAAGTCATCGGCCTTGAGGGGGGCATCGTAGCCTTGCCATCCGATCCACGACAATTGCGTGGCGGCCATGGCCGAACGCGGAAGCGTCAGCATTGCCGCGGTCGCGGTGCCGGCGGCGATGAAGCTGCGGCGGTCGAGGCCGTGGCGCGGTTTGGCGTGATTACGTTGCATTCTTTTCTCCCTGTTGTTGTTCCTGGGGTGTGTTGCGGGCGGCAGGCGTCTCCTTGCCGTAGGTCCATGACTTCAGGCGGGCGAGAACCGCCGCCTTGAGCATGGGGTCGTAGTTCATCAGGCCGAGGCTTTCCGAGAACCACAGGCCGTCGATCGCCATGCGCACGATCGTGGCGAGCACGGGATCGGGCGAGTCGGCGATGATGGCGTCCTGGTGGCGGCGGCCCTGGGCCTGGACGGCGGCAAGCCGTTCGGGCGTGTTGGCGAGCGCGGCGGTGATGGCGCCGTTCACCCGGTCGAAATATTCCCCGGTGAAGGCGTCGCCTTCGTGGGTGGCTGCGATATAGGCGCGCACGGCCCGTCCGCTCGCGTCGGGATCGGAGCCCATCGCGTGCGACAGCGCGGCGTCGAAGCGCGACACCAGCCGTTCGATCATCGCGGTGATGAGATCTTCCTTCGAGGCGAAGTGATAAAGCACCGTGCCCTTGGCGACGCCGGCATCCTTCGAAACCCGGTCGTAGGTGAGGCCGACGAGACCGTCCCTGGCGACGATGGTCTCGGCGGTGTCCAGCAATTTTTGGACCGTCGGGTGAGAGGTCTTGCGCTTGCTCATAGTTCTTTGTACTGTCCGGACGGTACAAAAACAAGGGGCGATCCGCTCGCGCCTTGAAACACCCTTCAGCGGAGAGTTTCCAATGGGCTACAAATCGTCGCCGCGGCCTGTTTTCGACAGGCCGACCCACATCCCCTATGCCGAGGTTACGCGTCATGTGTGGGGCGATGCCGGAGCCGGACTGGTCGACGACCTGATCTACGCCTCCACCGACAAGATCCACCAGCTCGTCTTCAGCCTGGCCGGCGGCACGGGTTTCAAACATTCGGAAGATTACCGCACCGTGTTCGGCGCCGACGAGGTGCTTTACGTGCTGTCGGGCACGTTCGGCGCGGCCAATCCGGAAACCGGCGAGGTTCGCATCGTCCAGGAAGGCGAGGCGATCTTCTTCCGCAAGGACACCTGGCATCACGGTTTCAGCCTGTCCGACAAGCCGGTGCGCGTGCTCGAATATTTCTCGCCGCCGCCGTCCACCGGCACGTCGGGCGTCTATGCCCGCACCCGTCCCTATCTCGAACAGTCGACCTATCGCCAGGAGCGTTTCATCGGCCGCTGGCCGATGGCCGCCGACGAGGAAAAGCAGACCGCGACCATCAAGACCTTGCGCGACGCGGACCTGCTTTGGGAACTCGACCCCGAGGATCAGGGTGTCATCACCGGCCTTTACGCGGCCACGGAACATCTGGAAAGCGGCAAGACGACCGTGCTGCCCGGGCGCAAATCCTCGATGATCACCCGCAAGGGCGACGAATGTCTTTATGTGCTTTCGGGCTGCCTGCATGTCCTGTGCCCGGACAGGGAAGGCCAGGTCTGGTTCGAGCTCAATCCGGGCGACGGCTTCTTCTTTCCCGACGGCACGCGCCACCAATACGCCAATCTGCGCGGCGAACCGGCAAGCTTCGTCTTCGGTGTCGGCCCCGGACTGGGCGACAAGGGCGTGTGAGCTGACGGCGCATGAACGCAATCGGTATCGACGTCGGCGGCAGCAAGACCGTCATCGGTCTGGTCGACACCGTCAGCGGACGGGTCGACCGTACCGTGCGGTTGGAAACCCCGGCGCGCGCGCGCGCCGGGAGCGATTTTCTCCGCCGTGTGGCCGACGAGGCGCGGGCGCTGTCGGCTGATGCCGCGGTTCCGCTGGGGGTCGGCATCTGCGAGGCCGTCGATACGGCCGGCGAGATCGTCAGCGCCCATCGCGTTCCGTGGACGACGGCGGAGTTGCGCGCGGCCTTTTCGTTCGCGCCGGCCTTGACGATCGATTCCGATGTCCGCGCCGCGGCCGTGGCCGAGGCGTGTTTCGGCGTCGGACGCGGACTGGGCGACTGGCTTTACGCCAATGCCGGGACCGGCATTGCCAGCGTCGTGATGCGCGGCGCCGTGCCTTATTTGGGGTGTCGCGGCCGGGCGATGGGGCTTGGCATGAGCCACCTGGTCGAGGAGGACGCGCGCCGCGAGCCGCTCAGCGTCGAAGACATTGCCGGCGGCGCGGGCATGTTGGCGCGCGCGCGTGCGGCCGGCCTGGCCGTGCCATCCGTGGCCGCGCTGATCGCCGAGGCGGAAGCGAACGAGCCGGGCGCGCACGGTGTTGTCGCCGGCGCCGGCGCGCTGCTGGGCCGCGCACTGGGCTTCCTGGCCAATGTGCTCGATCCCGAAGTGGTCGTTCTGGGCGGCGGGATGCCGTCGGCGAGCCCGACCTATCTCGCCGCATGCAGGCGCGCGCTCGACGCAAGCCTGTGGCGCCCGGCGCCGCTGTGCCCTGAGCTGCGGGTGGCCGGGCTCGGCCCCGAATCGGGCCTCGTCGGCGCGGCGCTGCTGGCCGCACCGCAGGAAGCAACAGCGTTCCGAAGCGGCTGAACAGTCAACGCCGGCGCAAGCCCGTGCCGGGGCAAAGATGTCGGCCGTGTCGCCCGGACCCGGCATGCCTTCCCTTGTTATTTGCGTCGGCCGCTGGCGCTGATCGCGACCGCGGCGACGATGATCAGCCCGGTCGTCAGATCCTTGTAGAACGGGTCGGCGTTGAGGATGTTGAAGCCGTTATTGACGAGCGCGAGCATGAACACGCCGGCGACCGAGCGCCACACCGCGCCCTGGCCGCCATAGATGCTGGTGCCGCCGATGATGACGGCGGCGATCGCCTCCAGTTCCATGCCCGTGCCGGCCGTGGCCTGGCCGAGCGAAATCCGCGAAACCGCGATCGCGGCCGCGAGGCCGGCTGCGAAGCCGTTGATGGAAAACGCGATGATCTTGATGCGCCGGGTGCGGATGCCCGACAGGATCGAGGCTTCCTCGTTGCCGCCGACCGCGAACATCTTGCGGCCGAGCGTGGTCCTGTTGAGCACCACCGTCAATATGACGGCGAATGCGATCAGGACGAGCACCGCGACATAGACCGGGCCGATCCGCTCGCGCCCGAGCCAGGTGAAGGCGTCAAGGCGCACGGGGATGAGCGTGCCGCCGGTGATCAGGATCGCGATGCCGCGATAGACCAGGCCGGTGGCGAGCGTGGCCAGGAAGGAATGGATCTTCAGCGCTGTGATGGTCAGGCCGTTGACGAAGCCGAGCGCCATGCCGACCAGCGGCGCGGCGATGAGCCCGGCAACCGGATGCACCTGCAGCGCCAGCGCGGCCGCGACCACGCCGCCGACGGCGAAGATCGCCCCCACTGAAAGGTCGAACCCGCCGCAGATGATGACCAGCGTCATCGCCGAGGCCATGATCGCCAGCGGCGCGTTCTGGTTCAAGATGTTGATCAGGTTCTGCAGCGTCAGGAACGAATCGCTGAGGATCGTCAGAAGAACGATCAGGGCCGCGATCATCACCGCCACGGCATAGGTTTGCAGGAACCGCAGCACCGGCAGCAGGGCGGCGGCGGATGCTTCGGGGGTCGTATTGGTGGCACTCATGCGCTTTTCTTTGCCTCCTGCTGCTCCTGTTCGTGGAACAGGCGCCATATGACCTTGTCGAGGGTGGTTTCGCGCGGCACGAACTGGCCCGTCACGCGTCCGCCAGACACGGTGTAGGCGCGGTGGGCCAGGCCCATCACTTCCTCGATCTCCGAGGAAATCAGAAGAATGCCGGCGCCGCGGCGCGCCGTCTCGCCGATGAATTCGTGAATGCGCCGTCGCGCGCCGATGTCGACGCCGCGGCTGGGCTCGTCGAGAATGATGATTTGCGGATCGCCAAGGATCCATTTGCCCATCACCACCTTCTGCTGATTGCCGCCGGAATAGTTGACCACCTGGCCGTCGACCTGGTTCGGATGCACCCCGAAATACTCGACGAGCCGGGCGACCGCGTCGCGTTCGTCGCGTTCGCCGATCAGGCCGAGCCTGGCGAAGGCGCCAAGGTGCGGCAGCGTCATGTTGGCCCGCACCGGTTGGGTGAGCACGAGGCCCTGTTTGCGCCGGTCTTCCGGCACCATCGCAAGACCGCGTGCGATCGCGGCGTGCGGCGAACGCTCATCAAACGGCTCGCCGTCGATTTCGACCGTGCCCGAAAGGGCCGGGTCGGCGCCGAAGATCCCACGCACGATTTCGGTGCGTCCGCTGCCGACCAGCCCGACCAGCCCGACAATTTCGCCCGGATAAAGCGCGAGATCGGCGGACCGCACGCCGGTTTCGGTCGACAGGCCGTGCACCGAAAGCAGCGGCGTGCCGGTGCGCCGCGGTTCGGGCGGCAATTCGGGATAGGCGACGTCCTGGGCTGACCGGCCGATCATCGCCGTAATCAGCGATGCCTTGGTTTCGTCCTTCGCCGGGCCGGTGCGGATAATTGCGCCGTCGCGCATCACCGTGACGGTGTCGCAGACGGCAAGCACGTGATCGAGGAAATGCGAGACGTAGATGATGGTGTGGCCGCGGTCGCGCAGTCGCGTCATGACGCCGTGCAGGCGCTCGGCCTCGTCATGGGTCAGCGAGGAGGTCGGCTCGTCCATCACGATCACGCGCGCCTCGCGCGCCAGCGCGCGCATGATCTCGACCTTCTGCTGGTCGGCGATGCTGAGCGTGCCGGCCCGCACCGACGGGTCGAGATCGAAGCCGGCGAAGGCGGCAATCTCGGCCAGCCGCGCTGCCTCGTCGCCGGCCAGAAAGCCGGCGTGGCTGGTCTCGATGCCCAAAAACACGTTCTGGGCGACGGTGAGGTCGGGCACTAGTTGCAGTTCCTGGTGCATCATGGCGACACCGCGCGCCAGCGCCTGCGGCGGGTCCCAATGCCCGACCGTCTCGCCGAAGACGGTGAGCGCCCCGCCCGAGCGGGTGTAGTAGCCGCCCACGATCTTGCCGACCGTGGACTTGCCGGCGCCGTTCTCGCCGATCAGGCCGTGAATTTCCCCGGCGTTAAAGTCGATATCGATGCCGCGCAGAACGCTGACGCCGGAGAACGATTTTGAAACGCCCCGTAAGCTGATGCACGGGGCAGTCCGATCGCCGCTCCCGTGTGCTTCATGGCTGTGGGGCGCCGTTTCGTCCATTGGCCGCAACGTCCTTTCGCCAGATCGATCAGTCCGACGCCGCTTCCTGCCGGCGCGGTGCGGTTTTGGCGGCATCGATGGCTCCGTCCTCGGTCACCGCCACACCATAGAGCGAACGCGCAGCCTCGCGCGAGACCGTGCCGGCGAGAACGTCGGCGAGCACCTCGTCTTCGGGCCGCGCCCTGGGGTCGCCATAGCCGCCGCCGCCGCCGGTGCGGGTGACGACCAACGTGCCTTTTGGAAAACGCTTGGCGCGCATCTTGAGCGGTTTTTCGACGGAGCCGTCCGGCAGCACGATATCGTTGTCCGGCCCGGCGCCGTCGCTGCCGCCCTTAATACCCCAGGCCGGCGTCTTGGACCGTTCGAACCACAGCGCGCCGAAACAGTCGTCGAGCAGCCGATAGCTGCGCACCACGCCGCAGCCGCCGCGCCAGCGTCCCGCCCCGCCGGAATCGCGGCGCAGAGCGAACTCTTCGACCCGTACCGGGAATTTGGTCTCATAGACCTCTGCCGGCAGGTTGCGGAAACCGCCGTTGACGAGGTTGATCAGCGCGCTTTCGCCGTCCTGTCCGACCGTGCCGCCCCAGCCGCCGGCTGTTGGCTCGACGGAAATCCACTGGCCGCGCTCGGGATCCATGTCGAAAAAGGCCGCCACCATGGAATCGCCGTAGTGGGCGGCGGTCGCCTTGTGCGGCATCGCCTCGCCCAGACAGGAAATCATCAGGTCGGCGAGCAGGCCGAGCCCGGTGAAATACCACTCGCAGGCCGCAGGCTCCTTGGCGTTGAACATGCACTTTTCGGGAATGCGCACCTCCATGGTCGAAAACGACCCGCCGGTGATGGCGCGGTCCGGGTTGATCATGGTCTTGTAGGCCAGCCGCAGCAGGGAGCCGGTCTGCACCGCGCCGCAATTGATCGAGCCTTCGACCGGTCCTGAGGAGCCGTCGAGATCGATGATCATGCGTTCGCCTTCGATCGTCAGGCTGAGCGCGACTTTCACCGGCTCGGCGCCGACGCCATCATCGTCGAGATACCCCTCGCGGGTGTAGGTCCCGTCCTTCAGTTTGGCGATCGCCTCGCGGTCGAGCAGCCGCGCCTGCTCGAAGATGTTGGCGCAGGCGGCGCGATAGGTGTCCGATCCGATCCGGTCGAGGATCTGGCCGAGACGACGCTCGCCGGTGCGGATCGCCGTGATCTGGGCGTTGAGGTCGCCGATCGTCATGTCCTTGAGCCGCGTGTTGCGGGTCAAAAGATCATACCACTCCGGAATCCGCTTGAAACGGCTGACGATGCGCGTCGGGCCGAGCCGCAGGCCCTCGTGGAAGATCGAGGTCGAGCCCATGGTCGAGCCGGGATCGATCGCGCCGATGTCCTGCCAGTGGGCGCGCGCGGCGCCGAAGCCGACGAGCTCGTCCTTGTAAAACAGCGGCCCGATGGCGGTGACGTCGTGCAGATGCGTGCCCTGCAGGTAGGAATCGTTCAGGATGAAGATGTCGCCGGGATGGATGTCGTCGCCGTAACGGTCGAGCACCAGTTTCACACAGGCGTCGATCGCGCCGACGAACAGCGGCACACCGGTCGACTGGCCGAGCATGTTGCCCTCTTCGTCGAGCAGCGCCACGGCGCTGTCGCGGCCTTCGTAGATGATCGCCGAGAACGCCGAACGCCACAGGGCGGCATTCATGTCCTGGGCGCAGGAGATGACGAAATTGCGGACCACTTCCGTGGTGATCGGGTCGGCGTGAGCCATGGTCTGGTTCCTCCGCGGCCTAGCGATGTGTCAGGAGAAGCTGGCCGCCGGCGATTACCTCGGCCCGCCAGTCGGGCGGCAGCAGTGTCGTGGCGGTCGCCTCCTCGATGATGGCTGGTCCTTCGACGGTTTCGCCGGCTGCGATCTCGGAGCGGTTGACGATGGCCGTTTCGTGCTCGATGCCGTCGAAATAGACCTTGCGCCCGCGCGCGGCCGTTCGCTGGCTCGCCAGCGGATCGGGAATGGCAGGCCGCTCCAGCGTTCCGAGCGCGGCGACGCGCAGATTGGCGACTTCGACCACCGCGTCGGGGCTGGAGTGGCCGTATTGGCGTTCATAGGCCGCGTCGAAGCTGCCGCGCACGGCGTTCAGGTCTACGGGGCCGGCCGGAACCGGGATCGTCAGCACATATTCCTGGCCGTGATAGCGAAAGTCGGCAAAGCGTTCGAAGGATATCTCGGCGTCCGTGAAGCCCTCCTTGCGCAGATAGTCGCGTCCGTTTTCTTCCAGGCTGTCGAATTTCTCGGCCAGGTCTTCGGGAGCGATCTCGTGCCAGTAACCGTAATAGGTCATCTTGAAGTCGTGCCGCACGTCGGTCTGCAGCATGCCCCAGGCCGAAAACGCCCCCGGCATCACCGGTATGATGACCTCCTTGATGTCGAGTTGCTGGGCCAGCGCCGCCGCCTGGGCCGGGCCGGCACCGCCATAGGCGACCAGGGCGAAATCGCGCGGGTCGATGCCGCGTCGGATGGTGATGGTACGGATCGCATCGGCCATCTTGGCGTTGATGATGTCGATCATGCCCTGCGCCATCGCCTCGGTCGACATGTCGAACCGGTCGGCCAGTTTTTTCACCGCCATCCGGGCCTTGTCGCGGTCGAGCGTCATTGAGCCGCCGGCGAAATTCGACGAATCGAGCCGGCCGAGCACGAGGTTGGCGTCGCTGACGGTCGGCTCCGTGCCGCCGCGCCCGTAGCAGGCCGGTCCCGGCACCGAGCCGGCCGATTGCGGCCCGACGCGCAACGCGCCGGCCTCCTGCCAGGCAATCGAGCCGCCGCCTGCGCCGATGACGTGGATGTCGACCACCGACATCTGGATCGGCAGGCCTTCGAGTTCCGCCTCGTTGGAGGCGGATGGCTGGCCGTCGATGATCAGGCTGGCGTCGAAGGAGGTGCCGCCCATGTCGACACAGATCAGGTTCGGCCGGCCGGTGGTCTCGGCCAGCGTGCGTCCGCCGATCGTCCCACCGACCGGGCCCGACAGCAGCGTCTGCAACGGCATCTCGGTCGCCGCGCCCGCCGTCATGGCGCCGCCGTTCGACTTCATCACGTGCAGTTGCCGCCCTTCGGGCAACCGCGCCGACAGCCGGCTCACCAGCGTGTCGAGATAGCGCCGCACCACGGGCGCGGCATAGGCGTCCATCACCGTCGTTGACGTGCGCGCGAATTCTCGCCATTCCGGCGAGACCCGATGCGACAGCGTGATTGCGATGTCGGGCAGGTGCTTGCGCAGATAGGCTTCGACGGCCAGTTCGTGCGCGGGGTTCTTGAACGAAAACAGCAGGCAGACCGCGATCGCCTCGTAGTTCTTGTCGCGCACCGCGGCGATCAGCCGGTCCAGCTCGCGTTCGTCGAGCGCGGTTTCCACCTCGCCCTTGGCATTGATACGCTCGTTGACGGTGTAGGTGTCGGGGATCTCCACCAGCGGGCGCGGCTTGCGCCAGTGGATGGAGAAGATCTCGCCGCGGTCGTTGCCCTGGATCGTGTAGACGTCGCGATAATTCTGCGTCGTCAACAGCGCCACGCGCGCGCCGCGTCGCGTCAAGACCGCGTTGAGACCGACCGTCGTGCCGTGCACGAAGAAGGCGACATCGGCGCCCGCGGGCACGTGGCGATCGACGCCTTCGATCACGGCGAGCGCAGGGTTGTCTGGCGTCGAGAGCACCTTGTGCGCCTCGCAATCGCCGGTGTCGGCATCCTGAAACACGATATCGGTGAATGTGCCGCCAATATCGGCCGACACGCGATAGGACCTGCCCGTCACGTCAACTCTCCCAGATGGTGATTGCAGCTATGGCCGGCCGCCATGCAATGCAGCCGGCCGGAAGCGCCTATTGCGCCCACTCGCCCTTGAAGTCCGGATGCTTTTCGAGCACGGCGGCGTCGATCAGGGCCGGCACCGGTCCGACCTCGTCCATGTTGATGACCGTGGGCGCGTCCTTGCCCTCCAGCACCTTGACGACAGTGTCGAGCGCGTATTCGCCCATTGATACCGGGAAATGGGCCAGGGTCACGTCCCAGCGGCCCTCGCGGATCGCCTCGATGGCGACCGAGGCGGCGCCGCCGCCGGACAGATAGAGGTCGGCAACCGACTTGCCCGCGGCTTCCAGAGCGATCTCGACACCGATCAAATGTTGATCCGCATTGGACAGCACGACGTCGATATCGTTGTTGGCCTGCAGGATGTCCTGCATCACCGACAGCGATTTGTCGGGATCGTAATTGCCTTCGCCGGTGGCCACCACCTTGATGTTGGCGTGCTTGTCCAGCACCGCGCGATAGGCCTCGTAGCGCAGATTGTCGAACGGATAGATGCGCTGGCCGATCATGATGACGACCTTGCAGGGATCGCGCTCGGCGCAGAATTCAACCACGTCCTCGGCTTGGGCGCGTGCCCCGTCGGCGGGCGGGCTGGCCACGGTCGCGGTGACGCCCGGCACCTGCGGCTCCAGCTTGGACAGATCCGGTCCGATCGGAAACAGCGTCGTGGCCAGCGGCTTGCCTGCCGCGCCGACCTGCTCGACCGCTCCGGCGATGCCGACAGTATCGTTCGGCACGACGATAAAGGCATCGAACTGTCCGCCGGCCAGCACGTCCTCGATCTGGCTGTATTGGCGCGCGGCGTCGAACTGGCCGTCATAGATGGCGGTTTCGATATTGCCGAGTTCCTTGGCCTTCTTCTCCACACCCTCATAGACGGCCTGATTGAAGCCGTTCTGGCCCGACGACGCGAAGAACGCGACCTTCCAGTCCTTTGCGGCCGCGGTACCCGAAAGGGCGAAGGTCAAGACCGCAGCCGACGCGGCCAGTCTTTGCAGTGAATTCATGATTGCGTCTCCTCCCACAAATGCAAACGAACCCTCTAGACGTCGAAGCGTAGTCATAATACAAACTTTATGCAACTGGAATTTTGAAACCGGAATTTTCGCTTTGCCGGGTCGCGCTCACTCGATATTGAGCGCGAACAACAGCGGACCCAACGGTTGCAGGGAGTAGGACGTGGCACCGAGCACGACGAAGAAGGCCAGGATGAAGTCTGGTGCGAGCGACGGCCAGGAGGACCCGCCGGCCAAACGCGGGCGCGGTTCGACGGCGGTGTACGAGGAACTGCGCGAGGACATCCTGTCGCTGCGCATGGCGCCGGGGACGGCTTTCGACGAGGTCGCGCTCGCCGCTCGCTTTGGTCTGTCGCGCACGCCGGTGCGCGAGGCGCTGTTGATGCTGTCGCGCGAGGATCTGGTCACGTTTCTGCCGGGACGCAGCGCCATCGTCACGCCGCACACAATGAGCAATGCGCACGAATACATGGACACGCTGATGTTGTTGTCGCGCGCCATCAACCGGCTTGCGGCCGAAGTGCGCACGCCAAACGCCCTCGCCGTCGTCAGGCAGTGCCAGGCCCGCTATTCCACGGCGGTCGAGGGCGGTGACATCCACGCGATCGCGGCGGCCGACCTTGCCTTTCATCTCGCCATTTCCGAAGCCAGCGCCAACGGCTTTCTCGGCAATTTCTATCGGCTAGCGCTCGACTATGGCCGGCGCATGCATTTGTTGCACTACTACCCGATCTTCAATGCCGAGGAGGCCGAGCGCAGCCTTGCCGAGCACGCGGCCATGGCCGCTGCGATCGAGGCCGGCGACGCCATGGGCTCGGAGGAGGCGGCCAGCGCCCACGTGATGTCGGAACTGCGTGTGGTGCAACGCTCGCTGGAACCCAAGGTCGGCGTGAACTTTTCGCTCGGCAACGGATTGAGGAGCCCGAAATGATCGACCCAGAACTCAGGCAGGCCCGTCGGGAACGTCTGCTTTCGGCGATGGAGGCTACCGACGCCGAAGCGGTCGCGATCGTGCCGGGCGCGAATTTCTATTATCTGACCGGCGCCAATTTTCACCTGATGGAAAGGCCGACGGTGCTGTTCGTGACCCGCTCCGGCACGATGCACGCCGTGGTTCCGGAACTGGAAAAGGCGCGCTGGGCGGCGTTGGCGCCGGAGGTGGAAACCGCCTACTGGCAGGATTCGGACGGGTATGTCGATGCCTTCGCCGTGGTCGCGGCCAGGCTCAACGCCTCGCGCATCGGGGTCGAGGGCCAGCGCATGCGCGTCTTCGAGGCGAACTCGATCCGCCACGCCTTTCGCGACACCCCGGTTATCGACGCGCATGCGGCGATCTCGCGCATGCGCCTGTACAAGGACGAGGCCGAGATCGCGGCGATCGAGCGCGCGATCGCCATCAGCGAGGCAGCCCTGGCCGACACGCTGGCCGCGACCGTGGCCGGCATGAGCGAGCGCGCCGTGCGTGGGGTGTTGATGGCGGCGATGCTCGAACACGGCGCCGACGGTGCCGCCTTCGATCCGATCGTGCTGACCGGTGCCGCCGCCGCCGATCCGCATGGCGAGCCGAGCGTGGAGCGCGTGCTGGCCAGGAGCGACGCGCTGTTGATCGATTTCGGCGCCGCCTGGGGCGGCTACAATGCCGACATCACCCGCACCGTATTCGTCGAGACCGTCAGCAACGAGCATCGCCAGATCTACGCGGCGGTGGCGGCCGCCAACGCGCATGGCCGCGCCGTTTCCAGGCCCGGCCTGTCGCTGCACGAGCTCGACCAGGGCGTAACCGACGTGATGGTCGAGGCGGGATTTGCCGATCTCGTTGTCCACAAGACCGGTCACGGCCTTGGCCAGGACGTGCACGAGGCACCGCAGGTGATGATCGGCAACCATCAGGCGATGGAGCCGGGGATGGTGTTCACCATCGAACCCGGCCTTTACCGGCCGGGTGAGATCGGCGTGCGCATCGAGGACGACGTGCTGGTGATGCCACAGGGCTGCCGCTCCCTGACCGGCTTTTCCCGCGACCTGACCCTGATCGGCGGGTGAGGTGATGACGGCCACCGCCGCCGGCCTGCCCGAAGCCGTCGCCCGCGGACCGGACGCGCTGTTTGCGCTTTTGGCCGAGCGCGTGGCGCGGGCGGTCGGATACGACCTTCTGACCGTGCTCGCGCCGACGCCCGGCGGGCGCGTGCTGACCCGGCTTTTTTCCTCCAATCCGGAGCAATACCCGCTCGGCGACGCCGACCGCGTCGAAGATACGGCCTGGTTCCGTCAGCTTTTCGGCCGCGGCGAGCCGATTATCGCCAATAACGGCCGGGAAATCGAACGCTGGCTGCCCGGTTTCGACGTCTTTTTCGCCGAACAGGGGTATGGCGCGCTCGCCAATGTGCCGGTGATCGTGGCCGGTAGACCGGTCGGCCTGGTCAACATGATGGGGCAGGCGGGGCATTTTTCGCCGCAACGGCTGGCTGCGCTGCGACCGCATTTGCCGCTGGCCGCACTGGCTATTCTGGCCGCCGCCTGGACGCCCCGCTGAGACGCGCCGACCTGAAGGCGATCTTCGGCGAAGGAGCATGGTCAAGCGGGGCCCGGAGCCGGCGAAACAGCGGGCTGAACGTCAATTTTCCGTTTGAGGTCGTGGCAGCAATCCGATTGGATTGGCCGTTGCGACGCTGCCTCTTGGAACATGGACGGCCGCTCATGAATGAAAACGAACAGCGCCTTTCCGCCTCCGCCGTGCCGGACATGCTCGTGTTCTGGGGCAAGACCTATGATGGCGAGGCCGCGTCCTCGTCGAAACCCGTGGTGCATCATCTGTTCGATGTCACCGCCGTTGCGCATGAGTTGCTGGCGTGCCGTCCGGCGTTCCTTGCCAGGCTTTCGCATGCGCTTGGCGTGCCGGGGCCCTAAATTTCAGTACGCTGCTTGCCGGGCTGCACGATCTCGGCAAGTTTTCGGCTCCCTTTCAGGCCAAACGGCCGGATCTATGGCCGGCGGCCGCGCTCGGCCGGCTGGACGACGTTGGCATAGATGGCGGCCATTGGTGCTACACCGCGTTGCTGATGCATGAGGGCGGCGTGGCGGCATCGCGCGAACGTGCGTTCAAAGCCGCGTGGAGGGAGATCCGCGACGAGATCGTGGCTGTTGTTGCGGGACATCATGGCCGGCCGCCCGCGGCCGAATGGCTGGGCGTTTCCGGCCCGCGCGGGTCGGCGCGTACGCTCCGCTCGGAGAAGCGGGCCTTGCCGACGCTTGCCTGCACGCTGCCGCCGAAACCCTGGTCGATGTTCTGGCGGGGCAGGTGTTCGAACCCATTGGCAAGGCGCGGCTGACGAAGGTGTCTCTGCTTCTCAACGGTTTGGTGAAGACAGCCGACTGGATCGCATCCGGTTTTCCGGCGCCTGAAACCAGCGCGCGTCAGCCTTTCGGCGCGTCGGCCTATTGGGACGCGGCGCGCGCGATGGCGCATTGCGCCATCCGTGTGAACACGGCCTCGCGCCGCCGGCCGTCGCCACGCTCGCATGGCCGTCGCTCGGGTTAGCGCATGACGGCCTGCGCCCCATGCAGGCTGCGATCGACGAAGTCGCGATCGAACCGGGCCCCAACCTCTTCATCATCGAGGACATGACGGGCGCCGGCAAGACCGAAGCGGCGTTGATGCTGGCCTCGCGCCTGATGCGTGCCGGCAAGGGCGAGGGCGTTTATTTTGCGCTACCCACTATGGCCACGGCCAACGCCATGCATGAGCGCTTGGCGGCATGTCACAGGGCCTTTTTCACATCGGAGGACGCGATCGAGCCCTCTCTGGTGCTTGCGCACGGCAAGGCCGGCCTGGCCCGGCGGATCGCCCGTCTCGGTGCCGGCGAAAATACGGGTGGGGTCGCTGCGCATTGCAACGACTGGATCGCCGACAGCCGCCGCAAGGCCTTGTTTGCCGAGATTGGCGCGGGCACGATCGATCAGGCGTTCCTGGCCGTGTTGCGCAAGAAATTCCTGACGCTGCGCTAGGCTCAGGACTCATTGATCAAAGCCAGAAGATGACGGTGGCTGCGATGCAGATGGCGGAGAAGAAGGTGTGGGCACACCGGTCATAGCGTGTTGCGATACGCCGCCAGTCCTTGAGTTTG
>NZ_PYBP01000008.1:0-215155 GCF_003015025.1 Nitratireductor sp. StC3
GACCGGCGCCGGGCTCGGGCTCGCCATCAGCCGGCAGATCGTGACCGGTTTCGGCGGCACGCTGACGGTGGCCGAGAGCCCCCAGGGCGGCGCCGCATTCACCGTCAGCCTGCCGGTCGCACAACCGCAAAACTCGGCCGGCACGACCGACTGAGAGTTCCCCAGCGCAACTGCGATCGACGGCCGTTTTTCGCTTGCACGCGCATGGTCGAGCCTTTAAGGCTTGCTCCGGTTCGGAGCGTAGCGCAGCCCGGTAGCGCACTTGACTGGGGGTCAAGGGGTCGTGGGTTCGAATCCCGCCGCTCCGACCATTTTTTAAGGGTACGACCCGGAGACATGGGTAACAGATTGTACCTAACACATGGGTGACAATCTCGAGCCGAACGGGTTGTCGATGGTTTGCAAGGTCCTCTGTTCCAGGTCGATATATCCCAGATCATAGTGCATGAAGCTCAACAGCCGAATTCCGTCGTCGACCTCCTTGATGCCGAGCCTGTGACCGGCGAGCACGGTCGAGACGTTGATTTTCTTTCTGTGCATGCAAATGCGCCCGCATGCGGTGACCATGATGTCCGTGTCGTGGAAGGGGTAGTCCAGGTCGGGCAGGCCATCATAGGGCCTTGAAGAGGCTGCGTAGGCCTCGGCCGGAACCCTCATGTCGATGGCCTCATGCGGCCTTTCCTCGTTGAACTCGCTGACGAAGGCATCGAAACGGTCCTGCTGCTGCAGGGCGTTGATGCCCGGCGGCCGACTGGTCTCCTGCTTCAAGGTGCGATGCATACGTTCGTGTCGGCCGTTCTGCTGCGGCTGGCCCGGCCTGATGCGCTCGATCGCAATGCCGAGCCTGAGCCACCACACCGACAGCTTAGACAAATTGTAGAGCCCGTTGGGGGAGGCGAAGGGCACACCGTTGTCGCTTCGGATAGCCATCGGCAGGCCGCGCTCCTTGAAGAGGCGGACAAAGGCCTCGATGACCGGATCCTGCCTGGTCGATTCAAGGGCTTCGACCAGAAGCAGGTAGCGCGAGGCCTGGTCGGTGACCGTCAGGGGGTAACAGTATCGCCGGTTGCCGAGTTTGAACTCGCCCTTGAAGTCGGCGCACCACAGATCGTTGGGCTGGGCGGCCTGCGACAGTGGCGTGCCTGCAGCCTTGTTGCGTCGCCTTTGCCGGGCGCGCTTGACCAGGCCGTGGCGGTCGAGCACCGCGTGCACCGTGCTGTTTGCCGGAATGCGCACATCGCCGGCCAGTTTCCTGACCAGAAGCTCCCTGATCTTCCTGGCGCCCCAGTGCGGCTTGTCGCGCTTGCACTCGACGATCAGCCGCTCGATCTGGTCGGGCAGCTGGTTGGCGTAGCGCACCGGCCGCCGCGAGCGGTCGCACAAAGCTTCCAGCCCCTCGGCCTTGTAGCGGCCGAAGATTTTGTAGCCGGTCTTTCGGGATATCCCGAAAGACCGGCACACGGCGCTCATGCTCTCGCCCTCCAGAAGGCGGGCAACAAATCGAAGACGTTCCTCCATAACCGAACTTTCTCTCCACGGCATCAACACCTCCGGCAAAGCCAAAAGTGTTACCCATGTGTCCGGTACGTTTTGTTACCCATGTCTCGGGTCGCTCATGGTACGACTCAGGTTCGGCCCGCGTGATTGACGGCCGGTCCGGCCGGAGACCGGATGCCGATCTTGCCACGGCCGGCAGATCGCGCGCCGCGCGGGCTTGGCAAACGGCCTGATTCTGGCTAGGGCAGTGCCGACAGTCGCATTCGCGTCAAAAAGCAGGAAACACCGATGTCTGCCCGCATTTACAGCCCGGCCAAGACTGCCATGCAGTCCGGCAAGGCCAAGACCGGACGCTGGATTCTCGAATTCGAGCCCGAAGAGCCGCGCAAGATCGATCCGCTGATGGGCTATACCAGCTCGGCCGACATGAAGAGCCAGATCAAGCTCTCCTTCGAGACCCGCGAAGAAGCCGTCGCCTACGCTAAGAAACAGGGCGTGGCCTTCCGCGTCGAGGAGCCGAAGGAACTGCGCCGGCGCCAGATTTCCTATGCGGAGAATTTCCGCTATGACCGCAAGACGCCCTGGACGCATTGAGGTGTTCACGCTGCGCGCGGTGCCGCCGTGCGCCGCGACGGTCCCGTAGCTCAGCTGGATAGAGCACCGGCCTTCTAAGCCGATGGTCGCAGGTTCGAGTCCTGCCGGGATCGCCAGCTATTTTGGGTACGACCCGGAGACATAGGTAACAGTCTGTACCTAAGACATGGGTGACACTGTCGCCGGGGCGATGCCGCCTCGTGGACAGGCGTTGCGGCCCTTTGGCCGCGCGCGCTATGCTCGCATCGCACAGGCCCGGGAGCACAGCGTGAGCGCGTACAGCATCATCGTCGAATATGAAACGGTCGAGGGCGGCGAAGCCGAATTCTGCGCGCTGATGGGCGAGCATGCCCGTCGCACGCTCGACGACGAACCGGGCTGCCTGCGTTTCGAGCTTCTGCGGCCGATCGACGAGGACGGCCGGCCGATCGCCCGCCGGTTCATCGTCAGCGCGCTCTATGCCAACCGGTCGGCACTGGCCGCGCACCGGCGCACGCCGGGCGTCCAGCGCCTGCTGACGGCGATGGAGCCGTTCGTGGTCAAACGGCGGCCGACCATTTCACAAACCGTGTTCCCGGCAGAGACGGATCACGGGCTGCGGCCGGAAGAGCTCAACGCCGCCAATGACGGCTAGGCGGGCCAACCGCCGAAGGCTTTAGAATCGATCCGCTGTTCACGGAATCGCAGAGCGGCCCCACCTTATTGTCCCAACCCGTTTTGATCGGCGACCCGGTTTCCCCTTTCACCCAGAGCCGTTCTGCTTTTCGCGGAATCGCACAGCGGCCCCACCTTATTGTTTGACGCGTTTCCGAACGGCGAACCGGCTTCCACTTCGCCTGGAAACGCTCTCAGCGACGATCGCCTCAGCGCACCTGATCGAGCAGGCGCTTGCATTCCAGAAGGTCGAACAGCGCCTCCTGCAGGAGCGCCCGGTTGTCACGCGAAAGCCTGCCCTCGCCCTGGACGGGGCTCTCCTCGTCGGCCTTGCCCAGCCCGAAAAACCGGCGACTCGGCTTGGCCTTGGGCTCGCCGACCAGCATCTCGTCGTCGGCGGGTTTGGGGGCGGCCGGAGCCGGTGCCTCGGCCTGCTTGCGCTTGGTGATCGCCTCCGCGGCGGCGAGGTCGCCGGCGCCGATGGCGGCCACGAACTGGACGCCGTTTTCACGCAGCAATTTCTGAACGCCCTTGATCGTGTATCCCTGATCGTAAAGCATGCGCTTGATGCCCTTGATCAGATCGACATCCTGCGGACGGTAATAGCGCCGCCCGCCGCCGCGCTTCATCGGCTTGATCTGGGCGAAGCGGGTTTCCCAGAACCGCAGCACATGTTGCGGCAGGTCGAGATCCTCGGCCACTTCGCTAATGGTTCTGAACGCGTCGGGGCTCTTGTCCATGGCATGCTCCAGCAAGGACGTTCCTCCGATTCGGTCCCTATTTCAGCGGTTTGCGCAAAAATATTCAAGCCGTTGCGCGGTCCCGGCATACCGGCGCCAATGCTCGGCGCGGCCATCCAGGGCGCGGCACTGCCGACGCACGGCGATCCGGCCCGAACCGATCGGCGGCGATTTTATTTCTTTTCGCCTTTGACGCGCAGCGCCTTGTGCGCGCGCAGAATGCGGCTCTTGAGCACATTGGAGGCTTTGAAAGTCATGACCTTGCGCGGCAGGATCGGTACTTCCTCGCCGGTCTTGGGATTGCGGCCAATGCGTTCGTTCTTCTCGCGCACCTGAAACGTGGCGAAGGAAGACAGCTTCACGGTCTCGCCGCGCACCACCGCGTCGCAGATCTCGTCGAGCACCATTTCGACCAGCTGTGCCGATTCGGTCCGCGACAGCCCCACTTTGCGGTAGACCGATTCAGCCAGATCGGCGCGCGTAATGGTCTTTCCCCCCATTCGGTCGTCCAGTCTCGCTCAGAATTGCTAGATTATTCAAAACCGAAGGGACGTTAGGGAATCAGCGCACCCAGGTCAAGAACCGGCAGGCACGACGGCGCCTCTACCATCGTAGCAGCACCGCGCCCCAGGTGAATCCGCCGCCCATTGCCTCGAGCAGGACCAGGTCACCCTGGCGAATCCGCCCGTCGCCCACCGCGCAACCCAAAGCGAGCGGCACGGAGGCCGCCGAGGTGTTGCCGTGCAGATGGACCGTGGTCACCACCTTGTCCTCGGCGATGCCCAGCTTCTTGGCCGAGGCGTCGATGATGCGCTTGTTGGCCTGATGGGGAACGAACCAGTCGAGATCGTCCGCGCTCACGCCGCCGGCGGCGAAGGTCGCTTCGACGACGTCGGTGATCATGGCCACGGCATGCTTGAAGACCTCGCGTCCCTGCATGCGCAGATGGCCGACCGTGCCGGTGGAGGAAGGCCCGCCATCGACATAGAGCTTGTCCTTGTGTGCGCCGTCAGACCTAAGGCTTGCGGCCAGGATGCCGCGGTCGGCCACCGTGCCCTGCCCCTCCGTCGCTTCCAGGACCACCGCGCCGGCACCGTCGCCGAACAGGACGCAGGTGGTGCGGTCGCTCCAGTCGAGAATCCGCGAAAAGGTCTCGGACCCGATGACGAGAACCCGCCTCGCCTGCCCGCCGCGGATATAGAGGTCGGCCGTCGTCATGGCATAGACGAAGCCCGAGCACACGGCCTGCTGATCGAAGGCGAAGCCGTGATGCATGCCCAGGCGCTCCTGGATCTCGACGGCGGTCGCGGGAAAGGTGTGGTTGGGCGTCGACGTCGCCAGCACGATCAGATCGATGTCGTCGGGCGTCATGCCGGCAGCGGCGAGCGCGTTGCGCGCCGCCGCCTCGCCGAGAGAGGCCGTGGTCTCGTCGTCTGAGGCGATATGGCGCTGACGAATGCCGGTGCGCTGGACGATCCACTCGTCGGAGGTCTCGACCATGCCCTCGAAGTCGGCGTTGCGCATGACACGCCGAGGCAATGCGGTTCCGACGCCGCGCACGACTGATCGTATCATTCCTGTATTCCTAAATATCGCCCGTGGCGGTTTGTTTGCCCGCGCGCTCGCCGGCCGACCGCTGAGAATGAAAAAGGTCGAGATCGGCCCTGATCTTCTCGATCAGGCCGTTGCGCGCCATATCGTAACCGAGTTCCACGGCGGCGGCGAAACCCTCATCGTCAGTGCCGCCATGGCTTTTGACGACGATGCCGTTCAGCCCCAGGAACACGCCGCCATTGATCTTGCGGACATCCATTTTCTCACGCAGGCGCTGAAAGGCGGAGCGCGCGAAAACATAACCGATCCTGGCGAAAAGCGTGCGGCTCATGGCGCTGCGCAGATATTCGGCCAACTGCTTGGCCGTACCCTCGGCCGATTTCAGGGCGATGTTGCCGGCGAAGCCTTCGGTGACGACGACGTCCACGGAGCCTTTTCCGATATCATCGCCTTCGACGAACCCGTGATAATCCATCGTCCTGAGATCAGCCTCGCGCAACAGCCGGCCCGCTTCGCGCACGTCTTCCTGCCCCTTGATCTCCTCGACGCCGACATTGAGCAGGCCGATGGTCGGCCGCTCGAGATCGAACAAGGCGCGCGCCATCGCCGCGCCCAAGATCGAAAAATCGATCAGTTGATGGGCATCGGCGCCAATGGTGGCGCCGACGTCGAGCACGATGCTTTCGCCGCGAACGGTCGGCCAGATGGCGGCGATCGCAGGGCGTTCGATGTCGGCCATGGTGCGCAGGCAGAATTTCGACATGGCCATCAGCGCGCCGGTATTGCCGGCCGACACGCACACGTCGGCCTCGCCCTTCTTGACGGCTTCGATCGCCTTCCACATCGAGGACTTCCACCGTCCCTGGCGCAGCGCCTGGCTCGGCTTGTCGTCCATGCGCACGGCGACCTCGCAGTGCACGAAATCCGAAACCGCGCGCACGCGCGGATGTTTGTCCAGGACGGGAACCACGGCGTCCTCACGCCCGAACAGCATGAAACGCGCGTCGGGGCGCCGCTCGACCACCTTTTGGATGCCCGGAATGATGACGGACGGTCCGTGGTCGCCGCCCATGGCGTCAATGGATATCCTGATCACGCCTGTCTCATCTCATATCTGACGATGGTCGAACCTCCGAAAGCCCGGCGAAAATAGCGCTTTTGAAAGCCGGCACAACCGGATTCGCCGGAACAAAGCGCACAGTTGTCAGCTTTTGCGCTTCAAGGAAAGCAATTTCGCGAAGGGCGATTCCTGCTCCTGGGAATCCGACGGGCCTTCGGCAATCTGCGACATCGGCGCGTTCTCGCAGCGCGGGTAAGGATCGAGGCCGAGCGCGAAATATTGTTCGGCAAGCGCACCGACATCGATCGAATCGCCCGAAAACGTCTCCGGCGCGTCCTGGCCCTCCGGGTCGAGGAGGATTTCGCCCTCCGCCGACAGCGCCGGCCGGGCCAGGCGCGAGGTTTCGGGCACGAACAGCGCCTCAAGCGCTTCCTCCACCCGAGCCTCAAGCGGCTCAAGCGTCACCACGCAGGTCTGCACGATGTCGGCCGAAACGGTGCCGACCACCCGCACGCCGTCAGCGCGCCAGGCCGATACGTTCAGCATCGCGCGAAAATCGCGCACCGCCTGCAGGCCGTGGGTGACGGCCAGGGCCGCCTTTTGATCCCCATCGGCAACGATCGAAACCGGCATGCCCTTGCGCGGCAGCGTACGGATGTTGACCCGAAAGGAGAGCGGGCTTTCGACACTGTCCGTCATCGTCTCACGCCTCGGTCTTGCGCTCCGCGGCCGTCGGGAAGGCGATCTCGCCGCGCAGCAGGCTTTCGCTGTCCTGGCCGGCCAGTGCCAGATGCGCGGCCATCACATAATCGGCCAGCGGCGCGGCGCCCTGCCACTCGGCAATGTCGGGCCGGATATTGCGCGCCAGCGCGGCCGCAAGTGCGCTCCGGTCGCCCGACTCGATCGCCTCGCCATAGGCGCCGGCGCGGCCGTAGAACATGCGCGCCAGTTTTTTCACGCGCTTGGCAATGCCCAGGTCACCGATGCCGAGTTCCCGTAGCGAATGGTCGACGTCGCGGAAGAACTCGTCGGTCAGATCCTGCACCAGTTCCGACAGCGGCGCGCCGTCCGGCCGCGCCCGGTGCATCAGCAAAAAAACATGCAGGGACAGCATCTCGAAGCGGCCGAGCGGCGTATCGGGCACCGACCAGCTTTCATAAGGAACCGGCTGCCGCGCCGCCGCCACGATTTGCCGGTAGAGTTTTTCGACCACGGCCTGGTTCGGTTTCGGGGCGAGGCCGAGTAGTTGTTTGAGCATGCCGGATCACTCCCTGGTCCGCCTCACGAGAGTGGGCCTGTTGCATCGGCGTGTAAGCTGGTTTACCGAGTTCGCGCTGCGGCGCAAGTCGCGAAGCGTCTTTCATGGAGATGTCGTTGCTTCCAGTCAATTTCAATGGGGACAAACGCCGGCGCTACCTCCTTGCCGCCCTGGCGGCCGGAATCCTGCCGCTTGCCGGCTGCAACGCCGCCCAGACCCTGAATCCGCGCGAAACCCTCACCCAGGGCTATGTGGTCGACGAGGAGGCGCTCGAGCTGGTGCCGGCCGGCTCCAGCCGCGAGCAGGTGTTGCTGGCGCTCGGCACGCCCTCAACCACGGCGACGTTCGACAACGAGGTTTTTTATTACATCTCGCAAAAGCGGGTGCGCCCGGTCGCCTTCATGCGCCCGCGCCTGGTCGACCAGCGGGTTCTGGCCGTCTATTTCGGCGATGACGGCCGCGTGGCGAGCCTGTCCAATTACGGGCTGCAGGACGGCAAGGTGTTCGACTTCGTGTCCAGGACCACGCCGACCGGCGGCAAGGACCACACGTTCGTCGGACGTCTCCTGTCCGGCCTCGGCAGCGGCAAGCCGCCGCCCAACGGTCCGTTCGGCGGCCCGCCGGGCTAATCCCGAACCCGGGTCGACGGCAGCCAAAGCCGGACCGCCAAACCAAACGAAAACCCCGCGGGATCGCTCCCGCGGGGTTTTTGCTTGATGTCGCTTGTCTGCTGTCAGTGCGCCAGGACGGCGAGCAGCAGCAGGGCGACGATGTTGGTGATCTTGATGGCCGGGTTGACGGCCGGACCGGCCGTGTCCTTGTAGGGATCGCCCACCGTGTCGCCGGTGACGGAGGCTTTGTGCGCGTCGGAGCCCTTTTCGTGCTTGACGCCGTCCTTGTCGACGAAGCCGTCCTCGAAGCTCTTCTTGGCGTTGTCCCACGCACCGCCGCCGGACGTCATCGAAATCGCGACGAACAGGCCATTGACGATGACGCCCAACAGCGACGCACCGAGCGCGGCGAAGGCGGAAGCCTTGGAGCCGGAGATCAGGTAGACGCCGAAATAGACCACCAGCGGCGCCAGAACCGGCAACAGGGACGGGATGATCATTTCCTTGATCGCCGCCTTGGTGAGCAGATCGACGGCACGCGCATAGTTCGGCTTGGACGTGCCTTTCATGATGCCCGGATCGTCGCGGAACTGCCGACGCACCTCCTCCACGATCGAGCCCGCCGCGCGACCGACGGCCGTCATGGCGATACCGCCGAACAGGTAGGGGATCAGGCCGCCGAAGATCAGGCCGGCCACCACATAGGGGTTGGACAGCGAGAACGAGACGTCGCCCATATCGGCGAAATAGGGGAAGGTCGCGCTGTTGGCGGCGAAATATTCCAGATCGTAGGAATAGGCCGCAAACAGCACCAGGGCGCCGAGACCGGCCGAGCCGATCGCATAGCCCTTGGTGACCGCCTTGGTGGTGTTGCCAACCGCGTCGAGCGCGTCGGTGGTCTGGCGCACTTCCGGCGGCAAATCCGACATTTCGGCAATGCCGCCGGCATTGTCGGTGACCGGGCCGAAAGCGTCGAGCGCGACGATCATGCCGGCGAGGCCGAGCATGGTGGTGACCGCGATCGCGGTGCCGAACAGGCCGGCGAGCTGGAAGGTAGAGATGATGCCGGCGATGATGACGATCGCCGGCAGGGCTGTCGCCTCGAGCGAGACGGCCAGCCCCTGAATGACGTTTGTGCCGTGGCCGGTGACCGACGCCTGCGCGATCGAGTTGACCGGGCGCTTGTTGGTGCCGGTGTAATATTCGGTGATCACCACGATCAGCCCGGTCACGACCAGGCCGACGACGCCGCACACGAACAGGTTGGTGCCGTTGACGGTGGTGCCGTTGGCAAGCGCAAGGTCGCCCCAGCCGATGGTCAGCGAGGTCGCGGCGCCGATGCCGATGACGGTCAAGATGCCGGTCACGATCAGGCCCTTGTAGAGCGCGCCCATGATCGAGCCGTTGGCGCCGAGCTTGACGAAGAACGTACCGACCACCGAGGTGATGATGCACGCGCCGCAGATCGCCAGCGGATAAAGCATGACGCTGCCCAGAACCTCGGTGCCGCCGAAGAAGATGGCGCCGAGCACCATGGTGGCGACGACCGTCACCGCGTAGGTCTCGAACAGGTCGGCGGCCATGCCGGCACAGTCACCGACATTGTCGCCGACATTGTCGGCGATGGTGGCCGGGTTGCGCGGATCGTCCTCCGGGATGCCGGCTTCGACCTTGCCGACGAGATCGCCGCCGACATCCGCACCCTTGGTGAAGATGCCGCCGCCGAGCCGGGCGAAGATCGAGATCAGCGAGGCGCCGAAGCCGAGCGAGACCAGGGCGTCGATGACGGCGCGGTCGGACGGCGCGTGGCCCATCGGGCCGATCAGCACGTAATAATAGACGGCGACGCCGAGCAGCGCGAGGCCGGCGACGAGCATGCCGGTGATGGCACCGGACTTGAACGCGATGTCGAGACCGGCCGCCAGGCTGTTGGAGGCCGCCTGTGCTGTGCGCACATTGGCACGGACCGACACGTGCATGCCGATGAAGCCTGCGGCACCCGACAAGATCGCGCCGATCAGGAAACCGACCGCGGCCGCGCCCGACAGCAGCCACCAGGCCAGCAGGAACACGACGACACCGACGATTGCGATGGTGGTGTACTGCCTGTTCAGATAAGCCTGCGCCCCCTCCCGAATAGCGCCGGCGATTTCCTGCATGCGCTCATTGCCCTGATCGGCCGCAAGGACCGATTGCGTCGCCCAGATGGCGTAAAGGACAGAGAGAAGGCCGCAGGCGATGACCACATACAGTATTGTCATTGCCAATTTCCTCGAGTTTGGCCCAGAAAACCCCTCCCTGGGCCGTTGAAGGAAGATCGGTCACCGCCGAGACATGGCGGATTCCGACCAGTCGCCGCGGCTTATGCGAAACGGCCAGGGCAACGTCAAGGTTTTGTTAGAGTTTTGCCCCGCTTTCGCCACGAATGCGCCGCGCGGCGGCTAACGCCGAACGGACGCGCGACGGGCACGCAGCGACGTGGCGCGTCAGGCCGAGACCTTGCGCCGCGCGGACAGGCCGAGCACGACGAGCGCGGCGATACACACGAACACGACCGGGAAGATGATCCAGTTGAGCATGTCCCATCCCCAGGCGTTGTAGACCTGGCCCGACATCAGCGAGGCGAAGGCGACGGAGCCGAACAAAAGAAAATCGTGGACGCCCTGGACCTTGCCCTTCTCGGCGTCGGTATAGGTCTCCGAGACCATCGCGGTGGCGCCGATAAAGCCGAAATTCCAGCCCACGCCGAGCAGGATCAGTGCGCTCCAGAACTGCCACAGCGCGATGCCGGACAGGGCCACGACGGCGCAGCCGACGAGCAGGATCAGACCGGTCGCCACGATGGCCTCCTTGCCGAAGCGGGCGATCAGCCGGCCGGTAAAAAAGCTCGGAGCAAACATCGCCATCACGTGCCAGGAAATGCCGAGCGCGGCCTCGTCGGGCGAAAAGCCGCAGCCAACCATGGCAAGCGGCGCGCCGGTCATGACAAACGTCATCAGCGCGTAGGAGCCGACCGCGCACACCAGCGCGACGATGAAACGCGGCTGCGAAAAAATGGTGCCGAGCGGGCGAACCGGCGCATCCATTTTTGCCGACGCCACGGCCTGGCGATCATGCAGGCGCAGGAAGGACAAAATGACGGCTCCGAGCGCGGCCAGGCCGATCACGGCGGCAAACGAGCCGGCGAACATGACCGGAGCAAACAGGTTTCGGGTAAAGATAACGACCTGCGGGCCGACGATCGCCATCACAACGCCGCCGGCAAGTACGGTGGAAATTGCCCGCGCCTTGAACTGGGCGGGCGCGTTGTCGGCGGCGGCGAAGCGGTATTGCTGGACCGACGCCCCGCCGATACCGATGATCAACAGCCCGAGCGAAAACAGCCAGAAATCGCCACGGAACAGGGCGAAGGTGGCAAGCGCGCCGCCAGACGCGGTGGCCAGCGTGCCGGACAGAAAACCGTTGCGCTGTCCGAAGCGGCGCACCAGCCAGGCGAGCGGCAAGGCGCCGAGCGCGACACCGACCGTATAGGCCGTGACCGGCGCGGTGGCGAGCGACTTGTCCGCGCCGAGCAGGTAGTGGCCGGCCAGCCCGCCGATCGAAATCGAGACCGGGGCGGCGGCGCCGACAATCGCATTGGATGCGGCAAGGATGAGCGCGGTGCGACGCGCTTCGCGTGCCTGCGCTTCGACCGTCATCAGGCGTCCCTGCCCCGCCCCTCGCCACGCAAGCGCCGCGAGACGCGGTCGAGCACGGCATTGACCAGCTTCGGCTCCTCCTCGACGTAGAAGGCCTTGGCGATATCGACATATTCGGACACGATGACGGCGACCGGCACGTCGGCGCGTTTCATCAATTCGAAAACGGCGGCGCGCAGAATGGCGCGCAAGGTCGTGTCCAGGCGTGACAGCGGCCAGTCCTCGGTCAGGGCCTGGCGGATCACCGGATCGACCGTCTTCTGGTTTTCCACGACGCCGGCCAGAATGGCGCGGAACCACTGCGGATCGGCCTCGCGATAGAGCGCGCCGTCGAGTTCCTTGCCGAGACGGAAGGCTTCGTATTCGGCGGTCGTCTCCAAAAGGCCGCTGCCGGCGACGTCCATCTGATAAAGCGCCTGGACGGCGGCGAGCCGCGCCGCGCCGCGCTTGTTCGCGGAGCGCCCCAGCGATTTGTCGTTGTCGGTGGGCGCGGTCACGGTCAGGCTCCGAGCCTTTCGCGCACGGCGATCATGGTCAGCGCCGCACGCGCGGCAAAACCGCCCTTGTCGCCTTCCGTGCGCCTGGCGCGCGCCCAGGCCTGTTCCTCGTTCTCGACGGTGAGGATGCCGTTGCCGATGGCGATCGATTCCTCGACAGCGAGGCCCGTCAGGGCGCGGGAGGATTCATTGGCAACGATGTCGAAATGATAGGTCTCGCCACGGATGACGCAGCCCAGCGCGACAAAACCGTCATAGTCGGTGCCGCCCTCCTCGGCGCCGTCGAGCGCGAAAGCGATGACCGCGGGGACCTCGAGCGCACCCGGCACGGTGACGACGTCATAGCTGGCGCCGGCCTCCTCGCACGCGGCCTTGGCCCCCTCCAGCAGCGCATCCGAAATCTGGTCGTAGAAGCGCGCCTCCACGATCAACAGATGTTTTTTTCTGGTAGCGCTCATGGGGTCTCTCCGCGTGAGCGGCTGACTTAGGCCGAACCGCGTTGGCACGCAAGCGCGAGTTTGCGGGCCAGCCGGCGGCGGCGATGATTGGACACAAAGTGCCGGCGGCAGCGCGTGCGGCGCAAGTTTGTTTGCGCCATACGGGCCGGGGACACCGCAAAGGCGCGGACTATCCGCCGTCGGGCGCGGTCTCGGCCAAGCGTGCGGCATAACGCGCCATCGTGTCGACCTCCAGGTTGACGCGATCGCCGCGCTGGCGCTCCCCCCACGTGGTGACGGCGAGCGAATGCTGGATTAACAGCACGTCGAAGCGCGCGCCCTCCACACGGTTGACCGTCAGCGACGTGCCGTCGAGGGCGACCGATCCCTTGGGCGCGATAAACCGCGCGAGCGCCGACGGCGCCTCCAAGGTGAAACGCACCGCGTCGCCCTCGTCCTTTCGGTCCACGATCTCGGCCAGGCCGTCGACGTGACCCGACACGATATGGCCGCCGAGTTCGTCGCCGAGCCTCAAGGCGCGTTCCAGATTGAGCCGCGTGTCCTGGCGCCATTCAGCCACGGTCGTCAGCCGCAGCGCCTCCTCCCAGGCCTCGACCTCAAACCAACGCGCGTTCGAACCGGCATCGGGCAGCGCCACCACCGTCAGGCACACGCCCGCGCAGGCGATGGAGGCGCCGATATCGATCGTGGCGGGATCATAGGCCGTCTCGATGCGGACACGCCGGCCCTGCGAAAGCGGGCGAATGTCGACGACGCGGCCGATATCGCTGACGATTCCGGTAAACATTCACGCCGTCCTCACAAGTTCAACATAATCGTCGGTGCCGAAACGGGCGCGCCGCAGGACACGAAATCCCTCGGGCAGCGTATCGCGGTCGAACGGTGCGGCGATGCCACCCGGGCCGACCGGGTCCGGCCCGGTGAACAGGGCGATGCGGTCGACCAGCCGTTCGGCCAAAAAACCTCTGGCGGTATTGGCGCCGCCCTCGACCATGATGCTCGACATGCCCTGGGCGGCCAGATCCTCCAGAAGCTCCGGCAGCGCGACCGCGCCGTCGAATTCCTCGGTGGCAAGCAGGCCCACACCGGCCCGCGTCAGCGCTCGGCGCCGCGCCTGCGGCGCCGAGGCGCAGGCGGCGACCAGCAGCGGGACCCGGGCGGCCTGCGCCACCAGCTTCGATGTTACGGGCAGGCGCGCGCCACTGTCGAGCACGATGCGCACCGGCGAGCGCTCCTCAAGACCGGGCAGCCGGCAGGTCAGTTCGGGATCGTCGGCCAGCGCCGTACCGATGCCGACCATGACGGCGTCGGTTTCCGCACGCATAAGGTGGACCTGAGCACGCGCGACCGGACCGGTGATCGGCAGTTGCCCCTGCCCGGTGCGTCCGATCATGCCGTCGGAGGAAACGGCCAGCTTCAGAATCACTTCCGGGCGTTTTTTCAGGGAACGCGTTAGGTATCCGGCCATCACGTCGCCAGCGCGATCGGCCAGCACGGCCTCCACGACCTCGATGCCGGCGGCCCGCAGCATGGCGTACCCCTTGCCGGAGACGCGCGGGTCGGGATCACTCGCGGCGCCGACGACGCGCGCGATTCCAGCCGCGATCAGCGCCGAAGCGCATGGCGGCGTACGGCCATGATGGGCGCAGGGCTCGAGCGTGACATAGGCGGTCGCCCCGCGCGCGCGCTCGCCGGCCTCGGCCAACGCCTCGGTTTCGGCATGGGGCCGACCGCCGCGCGCCGTGACCCCGCGACCGACGATCACCGGCGCGTTGCCGTCGTCGGCGACGATCAGGGTGGCGACCGAAGGATTCGTCGCGGTGAGACCGAGATTACGGCGCGACAAGCGGATGGCGGCGGCCATGAAACGCCGATCGAGCGCGGCCGGGCCCTCGCCGGCGGGAGAGGGCGCCGTCACGGTTCGCGGGCGACTTCCTCGCCGCCCAATTCGCCGAGCAATTCGTGAAAATCCTTCGCCTCGCGGAAATTGCGGTAGACGGAGGCGAAGCGGACATAGGCGACATCGTCGAGCGACTTCAGCGCCTCCATGACGAGCCGGCCGATCTGGTCGGAGGCGATCTCGGTCTCGCCCGAGCTCTCGAGCTGGCGCACGATGCCGGAAACCGCACGCTCGATCCGTTCCGGTTCGACATTGCGTTTCCTGAGCGCGATATCGAAGGAACGGATCAGCTTGTCGCGGTCGAACGGCACCTTGCGGCCCGACCGCTTGACGACGACGAGATCGCGAAGCTGCACCCGCTCGAACGTGGTGAAGCGCCCGCCGCAATCCGGGCACACGCGGCGGCGGCGGATCACGGCGCCGTCCTCGGCCGGACGGGAATCCTTCACGGCCGTGTCTTCAGACTGGCAATAGGGGCAACGCATCGCGATCCCTCGTCGTGGTTATTGGCGGCAGGCCGGCGTCAGCCGAGATAGGGATAGAGCGGGAAGCGTTCTGTCAGCGCGACCACCTTGTCCTTGACCGCGGCTTCCACGGCCGCGTTGCCCTCGTCGGAATTCGACGCCTTGAGACCGTCCAGCACCTCGGCAATCAGATTGCCGATCTCGCCGAACTCGGCCTGGCCGAACCCGCGCGTGGTTCCGGCGGGGGTGCCAAGCCGGATGCCGGAAGTGACGAACGGCTTTTCCGGATCGAAGGGGATGCCGTTCTTGTTGCAGGTGATGTTGGCGCGGCCGAGGGCCGCCTCGGCGCGCTTGCCGGTGGCGTTTTTCGGCCGCAAGTCGACCAGCATCAAATGGTTGTCGGTGCCGCCCGAGACGATGTCGAGGCCAGTCTCCTTGAGGCTGGCGGCGAGCGCCTTGGCATTGGCGGCCACGTCGCGCGCATAGGTCTGGAACTCGGGCTGAAGCGCCTCGCGGAAAGCGACGGCCTTGGCGGCGATGACATGCATCAGCGGCCCGCCCTGCAACCCCGGGAACACGGCAGAGTTCACCTTTTTCGCAATCGCCTCGTCATTGGTCAGGATCATGCCGCCGCGCGGCCCGCGCAACGATTTGTGAGTGGTGGTGGTCACGACATGGGCGTGCGGCACCGGCGAGGGATGCACGCCACCGGCAACAAGGCCGGCAATGTGGGCCATGTCGACCATCAGCCAGGCGCCAACCGCGTCGGCGATCTCGCGGAAGCGCTTCCAGTCCCAGAAGCGCGAATAGGCGGTGCCGCCGGCCAAAATCAGCTTGGGCTTGTGCTCATGCGCCAGGCGTTCGACCTCGTCCATGTCGAGCAGGTGGTCGTCTTCGCGCACGCCGTAGGAGACGACGTTGAACCATTTTCCCGACATATTGACGGGTGAGCCGTGCGTGAGGTGACCGCCGGAATTCAGGTCGAGGCCCATAAAAGTATCGCCGGGCTGTAGCAGAGCCAGAAACACGGCCTGATTCATCTGCGACCCGGAATTGGGCTGCACATTGGCGAACTGACAGCCGAAGAGCTGCTTGGCGCGCTCGATCGCCAGTTCTTCGGCGATGTCGACGAACTGACAGCCGCCATAATAGCGCTTGCCCGGATAGCCCTCGGCGTATTTGTTGGTCATGATCGAGCCCTGCGCCTCGAGCACTGCCCTGGAGACGATGTTTTCCGACGCGATCAGCTCGATTTCGTGGCGCTGGCGACCGAGTTCCTTGCCGATCGCGCCGAAGATTTCCGGATCAACGTCCGCGAGCGGGCTGTTGAAGAAGCTGTCGGCAGCGGGCGATACGGCAGTGGCAGTAGCCATAGTGAACGGTCCTCATGTCGAGATGGTTCAGGGATGTGCGGGCGCATTAACACACTTCGCAGCGGGCTTCCACGCGGCCGGCGCGAAATTTGCCGGCGCGTGCGCGCCGCAGCAGGTCGCACGCGCGGGGGCACGCCCGGCCACGGCCCACCGGGCGAAAACAGGCCGGCGCGGACATGAAAAAGGCCTCCCCGGAAACCGGGAAGGCCTCGATCGGATGAAAGGGGTCCGGCCTTTAGAGGGCGGACGAGATCATCAACTCGTCGACACCGTCGCGGCCATAAATGTCGTCGCGGAAATGCACCACCTGATCGCCGGTCGACCAGGCCGAAACATAGGTGAAATAGACCGGCACCGGCGCTGCCAGCGCCACCGGCGTGCTCTCGCCCGTCTTGATGGTCTGCTCGAAACGCTGGCGGTTCCAGCCATCGGTATCGCGTAGCAGCCAGGTGACGAGATCGCGTACGTTCTGGACGCGCACGCAGCCGGACGAATCGAAGCGCATCAGCTTATTGAACAGGCCCTGCTGCGGCGTGTCGTGCATGTAGACGGCATGCGGATTGGGAAAGTTGATCTTCACCGACGCCATGGCGTTGATCTTGCCAGGATCCTGGCGGAAGCGCAGCTTGGCGGCCTCCTCCGTCGACCAGTCGATGGTGGCCGGATCGACCTCGGTGCCGCCCGGCCCGAGGATGCGGATATTGTTTTCGGCGAGATAGTTCGGGTTCTTGCGCACCAGCGGAATGATGTCCCGGCGCACGATCGACACCGGCGCGTTCCAGTACGGATTGACGATCACCTCGTTGATCTTGGAATTGAGGATCGGCGTCTGACGGTCGATCTTGCCGACGATGGCGGTATGGCGCAGCACGACGCGCGAATTCTCGACCGCCTCGATCTGGGCAGCGGGGATATTGACCATCACATAGCGGTCGCCAAGGAAACCCGACATCGACCGCAGCCGCACGATATTGGTTTCGAGCTGGCCCAGGCGCACGGGCGCCGATACGTTCATGGCGGCGAAAGTGTAGCGGCCGAGCACCCCGTCGGCGGGCAGCCCGTGGCGCGTCTGGAAGCGTTTGACGGCGGTGTCGACATAGGTGTCGAAGGCCGACGACATGCCCGCGCTCTGGGCCAGGTCACCGGAAATCATCAGCCGACGGCGCAGCGCCTCCACGTCGCGGTCGACCACACCGAGGCGCAATTTCTTGGTTGCCGGCACCATCGGCCAGCCGCCGCGGGCCACGATAGCGGAATATTGCGCGATCGCCTGCTCGACATGGCCGACGGTCTGCGGGCTGAGAATCGGCAGGTTCGAGGCCACTTTCTCGCCGCTGCTGGCGCGAGCGTCGAACTGATCGTCCCAGGCACCGCGCTTCGGCGACAGGATCAGATCCCTAATGACATCCTGTTGCGCGCGCGCGGGCACCGTGGACAAGGACGCGGCGGCCAGGCCCGCGCCAACAAGGAACGTGCGGCGATCCGTCTTCATCGTGCCAGTCAGCCTCATTATTCGTGTTGTGCGCACTCTCGGGGCGCGCCATCGCAATCAAGGGTCGATCCTAAAAGCGCGTGGTTAACAAAGCGCCTACCCGTCAAACGCGACCCCAAGCGCGACCTGCGACCCCGGACGTTCCTACACGAAAGAATATGGCGGCAAGAAGGCCCCGACGCGACACATATGCGTGAGAGGCCGAAAAGACGACGGGCCGGCGCCCGGCACCGACCCGTTCGACATATCCAAACCGAGGCGAAGAGCGACTACATCCGATAGGCGATGGTGTCGTTCCAGAACCGGTCCAGTCGCTGCAGGGCGCGATTCATCTGGCGGAATTCCTCGATATTGATACCGCCGACCTGCTCGATCGAGCCGATATGGCGATTGTAGAGATTGCCGACCACCTCGGCGATCTCCTGGCCCTTCGCCGTCAGGCTGACCCGCACCGAGCGGCGGTCGACCCGCGAGCGCTGATGGTTGATGAAACCGAGATCGACCAGCTTCTTCAGATTGTAGGATACGTTCGAGCCGAGATAGTAGCCGCGCGAGCGCAGCTCGCCCGCCGTCAGCTCCGCATTGCCGATATTAAACAGCAGCAGCGCCTGGATCGCGTTGATGTCGGAGCGGCCGTTACGCTCGAACTCGTCCTTGATCACATCGAGCAGGCGGCGATGAAGACGCTCCACCAGCTGCAGCGATTCCAGATAGAGCGTGCGGATCGCTTCGGGTCCCTCGCCCTCGGTCGGGACGGCCTGCGGGGCCTGTCGTGACTTGTTCATCGTCTTTTGCCTCTTGTTTGACGCCCGGTGATTGTTTTTGTTTTCACCTTGGCGCCGACCCTAGCGCAGACGAATAAAATTCGACTTAAACCTCAGCCTTAACAAGCGATTACGGACCGGAGATCAAAAGATGCGTTAATTTTCTCCCAATCCGCGCGGCACAATTTTCAATCAATTCGAGCGTTGCGGCGCTGCAGCGCGATGCCGACGCGGAAGGCAATGTAAATCAACGCAACGAGCAGGTGCGACACGGCTATCAGCGGTCGATGGCCGAACATGTCGGGAAAACCCCAATACATCGTCGTCTCCATCGCCGCGCACAGGAACCAGATCACCGGCCCCCAGGAGGCCGTCATCCACAGGCCGATGCCGGCGAACGGAAAAAGCACCGACAGCGACACCGAGGCGACCTGCCATTCCACCGGCATGGTGTCGAAGCGCCAGAGCGGGCCGTCATAATAGCCGATCAGCCGGACCCAGTACGCGACCCCGAACATCAGGCTGTAGGCGGCGACGATGCGCAGGAACCAGGGAAACGCCGCCTCGATTAGTCCCGGCCGCCAGGCGGCGACATCGACGCCGTCCTCGCTCACAACTCCAGGTCCCGCTCAAGTGGTGCGAAATAGGCGTCCACGACGTCCGGCGTCACCGCCTCGAGTGTCGCCGGCTGCCACACCGGCGTGGCGCCCTTGTCGATAATGGCCGCGCGAATGCCCTCGTAGAAATCGTGTCCCGTCAACATACGGCTGACGATGCGAAACTCCATGCGCATACAGGCTGCCATGCCCATGGTCGCGCCCTGTGTGATCTGGCGATGGGCAACGCGCAGGCTGGTGGGCGAACGCTTGGAAAACGTCTCCAGCGTCGCGACGGCGAAATCCTCGCCGGCCTCGGCGTCGCGGCGCAGTGACGTCAGGGTTTGGTCGAAATCGTCCGGCGCGAAATGGCGGGCAATCGCGGCCACCGCATCGGCCGCGGTCTCGCCCGGCACCGTCTGCGCGTAGCGCGCGGTAACCGCGTCGGCATCACCGCTTTCTGCGAGCGCGGCCAGGATCGCCTCCAGATCGGCCTGTCTGACGGCATGGCTCGCAAGCCCGCTCCACAGTGCATCGCCCTGGCGGATGCGGGCGCCGGTCAGACCGAGATAGAGGCCGAAGCGGTCTTTCAGCCGCGGCAGGATGTAGCTGCCGCCGACATCCGGGAAAAAACCGATGCCGACTTCGGGCATGGCGAAGACAGCGTTCTCGCTCATCAGCCTGTGGGTGCCATGGAACGACACACCGACGCCACCGCCCATAGCGATACCGTCGATCAGGGCGACATAGGGTTTAGGGAAGCGCGCGATGGCGAGGTTGAGACGGTATTCGTCGGCGAAAAAGTCGAGCGGCGGATCGCCGGCGCGTCCGGCCTCGTAGATGTGCAAGATATCGCCGCCGGCGGAAAAGGCCCTGCCCTCGGCCTTGATGACGATCAGCGCGATCTCAGGATCGTCTGCCCAGGCGGCGAGCGCTCTTGTCAGCGCAAGCACCATGGCGTGGGTGACGGCGTTGAGCGCCTTGGGGCGCGTCAGCGTCACCACCCCGGCCGCACCAAGCTTTTCGAAACGTATCTCCTCGCCACCGCCGAAATCCATGCCGGTCGTCCCTCGCGTCGTCTGCGCGGCCAGGTCGTCGCACCACTCGATCCGGCACACCTCGCCCGATGCCGAGGCTTATGCGGCGGCCGCGCCGGCGTCAATCTCGCCGGCGCCAAAGCCGTCATCGACGGCCCTAAAGCGGCTTTGTGCGCCGCCGCACCCATGCTATCCCTCGCCCGGAAATCGCCCCCCGCCATGGAGTGCGCCATGAACCGCATGTTTCGCGACACCAAGACCGGCGCACGCAGCGTCGACGAGATCACTGCAAGCCGGCGCCTGCGGCGCCTGCGCAAGACAGACTGGTCGCGCCGCATGGTGCGCGAGAACCGCTTGACGGTCGACGATTTGATCTGGCCGATCTTCGTCATCGAGGGCGAGAACCGACGCGAGGAAATCGCCGCCATGCCCGGCGTCTACCGCATGACGCTCGACCTGGCGGTCGCCCAGGTCGAGGAAGCCGCGAAACTCGGCATCCCAGCGGTCGCCACCTTCCCCAATATCGAGCGCGACCGGCGCGACCGGACCGGCTCGCACATCCTCGACGCCGACAACATCCTCAACAAGGCGAGCCGGGCGATCAAACAGGCCGTGCCGGAAATCGGGATCATCACCGACGCCGCGCTGGACCCGTTCACCGACCATGGCCACGACGGCATCCTGCGCGAGGGCATCATCGTCAATGACGAATCGGTGGCGCAGATCGCCGAGGCGGCCGTGCTGCAGGCAGCAAGCGGCGCCGATGTGATCGCGCCGTCGGACATGATGGACGGGCGCATCGGCGCAGTGCGCGACGCGCTCGACGCCAACGGCTTCCAGGACGTGGCGATCATGTCCTACGCGACCAAGTTCGCCTCGTCCTTCTACGGCCCCTATCGCGAGGCGGTTGGCACGGCCGGCCTGCTCAAGGGCGACAAGCAGACCTATTATCTCGATCACGCCAATTCCGACGAGGCGGTGCGCGAAGCCGAGCAGGACCTCGCCGAAGGCGCCGACATGATCATGGTCAAGCCCGGCCTGCCCTATCTCGACATCGTCCGCAGGCTGAAGGAGGCGTTCGCCATGCCCACCTTCGCCTACCAGGTGTCGGGTGAATACGCGATGATCAAGGCGGCCGGCGCCAATGGCTGGATCGACGAAGACCGCGCGATGATGGAATCGCTGCTGTGCCTGAAGCGCGCCGGCTGCGACGGCATCCTGACCTATTTCGCGCCGCAGGTGGCGCGGGTGCTTTCGGAAAGATGATGGCGGCGACAGGGTTTTCGTCAGACGCTGCGATGCGACGAGGCGCGCCCCGATGAGCGCGGCGCGTCTGCTCATCCTGGCCGCGGGACTGATCGGCGCCGCGGGCGTGGCGCTGTCGGCGGTGGCCGCGCATGCCGGCGGCGGCAATGTGGCGACCGCGGCGCAATTCCTGCTTTTTCACGCCCCTGCCCTGCTGACGCTCGGGCTCCTGTCATGCGAACGCCTGGCTCACGCGGCCGGACTGGTTCTGCTTGCCGGCGTCCTGCTGTTCGCCGGCGACCTGCTGATGCGGCACTTTGCCGACACCAGGCTTTTCGCAATGGCCGCGCCGGCGGGCGGAACGCTGATGATCCTCGGCTGGCTGGGCGTCGCCGGCTCGGCCCTACGCAGGCCGCGCGGCGCGGCGTGACGGCGGCAGCCCTTCGCAATTCTTGATTTCGGCCGGACGATCCCCATCTTCGACGGGTGGCGCGCGAACCGCAGCCCAGGAAAGGACAGGATGAGCGACAATATTCTCGACGGCGATATTTTGGCTTCGCGGCTTGACGACTGGCGCGTCTATGAGGGCGTGCGCACACGCCGGGTCTTTGCCTTCCTGCTCGATTATCTGTTCATCGGCTTGCTTGTGATCCCCTTCGCGGTCCTGGTGCTCCTGCTCGGCGTCTTGACGCTCGGCCTGGGCTGGGCGCTGTTCGGCGTTCTTGGCCCGATCGTGGCGCTGATCTATATCTGGAGCACGCTCGGCGGCGCGAAACAGGCCACGCCCGGCATGCAGTTGATGGGCCTGCGCCTGGACCGGCTCGACGAACGCCCCGTCGACGGTCTCCTGGCAGTGGTTCACACCGTGCTTTTTTGGGCCGGCAACGCGATCCTGACGCCCCTGATACTGCTGGTCTCGTTGTTTGCCGACCGCAAGCGTACGCTGCACGACCTGCTGCTGGGCACTGTGGTGACACGCGCCGAGCGTTAGCGGCCTGTCGGCCGGTTGTGCCGCATGCAGGCTCTGTTCAATTTTTCTGATGACATTTGGCCTTGGCAAAGTCCAAGAAAAGGTTGACGTTTTGCGCGCGCCGTCCAAGCTATGGATTGTCCGCAGATATCGGAAACCATGACGCAGCATCCGACCCAGTCGCCGCAGTTCTTCCTGACAGCGCCTTCGCCCTGCCCCTATATTGACGGGCAGTTCGAGCGCAAAGTGTTCACGCATCTGGTCGGCGAGAAAGCGCCCGAACTCAACGACCTGCTTACGCAAGGCGGGTTTCGCCGCTCTCAGAACATCGCCTACCGGCCTGCCTGCGAAACCTGCCGGGCCTGCGTGTCGGTACGCATCCTGGCCGAGGAGTTCCGCCCGTCGAAGAACATGAAACGGGTCATGCACAAAAACGCCGACCTGATCGGCGCGGTGCACGACGCGGAACCGACCACCGAACAATATTCACTGTTTCGCGCCTATCTTGATGCCCGCCACCGCAAGGGCGGCATGTCGGACATGACCGTGCTCGACTACGCCATGATGGTCGAGGACACCCATGTCGAGACCAAGATCATCGAATATCGCCGCCGCGGCCCTGACAGCTTCATCACCGGCACCGGCCAGGGGGAACTGATCGCCGTGGCGCTGTCCGACACGATGGCCGACGGATTGTCGATGGTCTATTCCTTCTACGATCCGAGCCAGGAAGAGCGCTCGCTCGGCACGTACATGATCCTCGACCACATCGCGCGGGCGCGCACGGCCGGCCTGCCGCATGTCTATCTCGGCTACTGGGTGCACGGCTCGTCGAAGATGGATTACAAAATACGCTACCAGCCGCAGGAGCATCTCGGTCCAAAAGGGTGGGAACGCTACGACGGCGCCTGCGCCTGACGGGCAGGACACGACATTGCGGCTTGCTGTAACGGAACCGGCATTGTGCAAGGCAAAACGCTGAAACACTTGTCGCGCCCGGCCGGGTAGTGCGCTGGCCAAACCGGGCTAAGCTCTCCGCAAATCGAACTGTTTTCAATCGGATCAGCCGCCCCTGCCATGACCGCTTCCACCAACCACCACACCAAGGGCCTTTTGATTACGGCGATCGGCGGCATGACGCTGACCATCGACATACCGCTGATCCGTCTCGCCGACGGCGATCCTTGGTCGATCCTGATGCTGCGCAGCGGCACGACCGTCGTCGCCGCGCTCACCATCTGGCTGGCCTGGCGGTTGCTGCGCGGCAACGCCCCGGCGCTGATTCCCGGTCGCGCCGGGCTGATGGTGGCCGCACTCTACGCGGCCTCCTCGGTGACCTTCATCATGGCCGTCTACAACACCACGACCGCCGATCTGGTCTTCCTGCTCGCCTTCAACACCATGTTCGCCGCGCTGCTGTCGTGGCTGTTTTTGAAGGAGCGCCCGCGCCCGGCCACACTGATCGCCATGGCGCTGATGCTGGTTGGCATGCTGATCATCGTCTATGATGGCATCGGCACCGGCAACCTGGTCGGCGACCTGTTTGCGCTCGCCTCGGCCTTCATGCTGGCCACCGCGATTACGATCTCGCGGGCGACCGGCAAGGATATGGGCTTTACCGCGCTGGTGGCGGTGTCGCTGCCGTTCGTGATTTCGGTCCTCATGGTCGCCAAGACCGGCTACCGGGTCGAGGCGCCGTGGTGGATCCTGTTCAACGGCGCCGTCATCATGCCGATCTCGTTTTTCTGCCTGGCGACCGGCCCGAAATATATTTCCGGTCCGGAAGTGGCGATGTTCTATCTGCTGGAGACGGTGCTGGCGCCGGTCTGGGTGTGGATGATCTTCGCCGAGGTGCCGACGGCGGCCTCGATAACCGGCGGCGCGATCCTGGTCGTCACGCTGATCGCGCATTCGCTGTGGCAATTGCACGACGGCCGGCGCCGGCGCGCCGCTCTGGCGGTGCGTCACCCGGCCTGAGCGGCCGGGCTAGCGTTTCAGTATTTCTGCGGCACGTAGAGTTCGGGCGGCAGCACTTTGCGCTCATAATTGGGATTGAAGACACGCTCCGGCAAGGCGATCTCCTCGTGCGGGATCGGCTCGTAGGGCACCTGGTTGAGCAGGTGGTCGATGCAATTCAGCCGCGCACGCTTCTTGTCGTTGCCCTCCACGATGTACCACGGCGCCTCGGAGATGTTGGTGCGGGCGAACATCTCCTCCTTGGCTTTGGTGTAGCCTTCCCAGCGCACCCGGCTTTGCAGGTCCATCGGCGAGAGTTTCCACTGTTTCATCGGATCGTGGATGCGCATCAGAAAGCGCATCTGCTGCTCCTCGTCGGTGATCGAGAACCAATATTTCACTAGCAAGATACCCGAACGCACCAACATGCGTTCGAACTCCGGCACGTCGCGGAAAAATTCCTCGACCTGGTCGGGCGTGGCGAAGCCCATCACCCGTTCGACGCCGGCGCGATTGTACCAGGAGCGGTCGAACAGGACGATCTCGCCGCCCGCCGGAAGATGCGGGACGTAGCGCTGGAAATACCATTGCGAGGTCTCGCGCTCGGTTGGCGCAGGCAGAGCGACCACCCTGGCGATGCGCGGATTGAGCCGCTGGGTGATGCGTTTGATGACCCCGCCCTTGCCGGCCGAGTCGCGCCCCTCGAAGATCACCACGATCTTCTTCTTGTGATGGGCGACCCAGTCCTGCAGCTTGATCAGCTCCGACTGAAGGCGGATCAGCTCGCGGAAATAGGTCTGCCTGTCGATCGTGTCCGGGTGGGCCTTCTTGTAGACCTTGCGGATCTCCAACGACAGGGCCGGTTCCGACAGCTCGAGCTCGTAATCCTCGTCGAGCGTGTCGGCAAGCTCAGCCTCGAGCCAGTCCTTGCCGCCATCGGTGCTGTGCATCATATCCCTCATCTTTCCTGCGCACGGGCTCGCCCGGCCGCAAACCCGCACAATGCTGCAAATATCTAGCCCGTATCAATGACGGAATTATTGCAGCCGCGTGACGGGCTCTGGCGCCCGCCAGGGCCGGCCGGCGCCCTGTCTTCGGCACATTGGACGACAGCCGGCCACGGACAGGCTATCAATGCAATGCGCCGTCATGCTTGGTAAAAGAGGCCGCCGCCCGCTACACACTGCAACGCCATCGATCGCACGGACAAACATGAAAACGCCCGCCTTCACCACACGTTTCCAGATCAGCTTCGGCGACTGCGATCCGGCCGGAATCGTCTTCTACCCCAATTTTTACCGCTGGTTCGACGCGACCTGTCACGCCTGGTTCCGCGCCGCAGCCGGCAGCCATGCCCGGCTTTGCGAGGCTCTGGGCAGCGTCGGGGTGGGACTGGTCGATTCGGGGGCCAGTTTCCGTTCACCGGCAACGGAGGGCGACGTGCTGGAGATGGCACTTGCCGTGGAGGCTTGGAACCGCAAGACGCTGCGGCTCGGTTACCGCGGCACGGTGGGTGAGCGGCTTGTGGTCGAGGGTTTCGAACTGCGCGCCGTGTTCGTGCGCGAGGACGGACGCATGCGCGCCGGCGAGACCGGACCGCTGCGAACCTTGCTCGAACAGTCCGGCGCAACGACTACCACGGCATCGTGAGGCGTCAGAAAAAAACCGCCGGCTCATGGCCGGCGGTTCGCTAGGGGGCCGCTGCGTTCAAGAACCGAATCAGCGCAGCGTCCGAACAGACTGATTTCGAATCGTTTCTGCGATCCGACGTCCTATCCGGACAGGACCTGAGCGGCTAGAAATCGAGCGCGACGTCCTTGTCGCCCTCGCGCAGCCGCGTCGGCAGGCCGATCCGGTTCAACAGGCCGAGGAAGGGCTGCGGCGGCAGTTCCTCGACATTGACCATTTTCTGCACGTCCCAGGTGCCGTCGGCGATCAGCATGGCGGCGGCGACCGGCGGCACGCCCGCAGTATAGGAAATCGCCTGACTGCCGACCTCCTCGTAGCAGGCCTTGTGATCGCAGATATTGTAGATCAAGACCTCGCGCGGCTTGCCGTCCTTCTCGCCCTTGACGAGATCGCCGATGCAGGTGTTGCCAGTGTAGTGCGGCGCCAGCGAGGCCGGATCCGGCAGCACCGCCTTGACCACCTTGAGCGGCACCACCTCGAGCCCCTCGGCGGTCGTCACCGGCTGTTCCGACAACAAGCCGAGATTCTTCAGCACGGTGAAGACGGTGATGTAACGTTCGCCGAAGCCCATCCAGAAACGGACGTCCGGCACGTTCAGGTTCTGCGACAGGGAATGGATCTCGTCATGGCCGGTCATAAAGGTCTGGCTTTCGCCGACGACCGGCAGATCCCAGACCTTGCGAACCTCGAACATCTGGTTGGAGGTCCATTTGCTGTCCTGCCACGACCAGACCTGGCCGGTGAACTCGCGGAAATTGATCTCGGGATCGAAATTGGTCGAGAACCAGCGATTGTGGCTGCCGGCATTGACGTCGATGATGTCGATCGAGTCGATCCGATCGAAATACTCGTTGTTGGCCAGCGCTGCATAGGCGTTGACGACGCCCGGATCGAAACCGACGCCGAGAATGGCGGTCACGCCCTTGTCCTCGCACTCCTTGCGCCGCTTCCATTCGTAGTTGGCGTACCAGGGCGGCGTCTCGCAGACCTTGGCCGGATCCTCGTGGATGGCCGTGTCGAGATAGGCCACGCCGGTTTCCAGACAGGCCGACATCACCGACATGTTGACGAAGGCAGAGCCGACATTGATGACGATCTGGACGCCTGTGCTCTCGATCAGCGCCCTGGTGGCCGCGACGTCGAGCGCGTCGAGCGCGTGCGCCTCGAGCACGCCGTCCTGCTTGAGGCTGCCCTTTTCGCGCACGCTGTCGATAATGGCCTGACATTTTTCCACGGTGCGCGAGGCGATATGGATATCGCCGAGCACATCGTTGTTCTGGGCACATTTATGAGCCACCACCTGGGCGACGCCGCCGGCGCCGACGATCAAGACATTCTTTTTCATCCTGACGCGTTCAACTCCATCGTTGGAAACAAACATGATCCGGCGCCGAGGCGCCGGCGTGTCGGTTAGGACAGGCTGGCCACATAGTCATCGAACGAAAACGTCCTGATGACATCGACGCTGCCGTCGAGCTGGCGCACGGCGATCGCGGGCATGTTCACGCCGTTGAACCAGTTTTTCTTGACCATGGTGTAGCCGGCGGCGTCCTGGATCGAAATCCGGTCGCCGATTGACAGTTCCTTCTCGAAGCGGAATTCGCCGAAAATATCGCCGGCCAGGCAGGACTTTCCGCAGATCATGTAACTGTGCGGGCCGGAATCGGGGCGGATCGTGGCCCGCTCGCGGTAGATCAAGAGGTCGAGCATGTGGGCCTCGATCGAGGAATCCACGATCGCCAGGTGCTTGCCGTTGAACAGCGTGTCGAGCACGGACACTTCGAGCGTGGTCGAGTTCGTCACCGCAGCTTCGCCCGGCTCCAGATAGACCTGGACCCCGAAACGGTCGGCAAACGCCGACAGGCGGTCGCAGAAAGCATCGAGCGGATAGGCCTCGCCGGTGAAATGGATGCCGCCGCCGAGACTGACCCAGTCGACATGGCCGAGCAGTTCGCCGAAGCGGGTTTCGATCTCGCCCAGCATGCGATCGAACAGCGCGAAATCGGCGTTTTCGCAGTTGTTGTGGATCATGAAGCCGGAAACGCGGTCGAGCACGGCGGCGATGCGCTCGGCGTCCCATTCGCCGAGCCGGCTGAATTGCCGCGCCGGATCGGCGAGGTCGAAACCGGAACTGCTGACGCCCGGATTGAGACGCAGGCCGCGCACAATGCCGGCGGCGGCCGCCTCGAACCGGTCGAGCTGGCCGATCGAATTGAAAATGATCTTGTCGGCATGGCCGACCACGGCATCGATCTCGTGATCGGCATAGGCAACCGAATAGGCGTGGGTCTCGCCACCGAATTTCTCGCGGCCGAGCCTGACCTCGTAGAGCGACGACGAGGTCGTGCCGTCCATGTAGTCGCGCATCAGATCGAAGACCGACCAGGTGGCGAAGCATTTCAGCGCCAGCAGCGCCTTCGCACCCGAGCGTTCGCGCACATGGGCGATCTTTTCGAGGTTGCGCAAGAGCTTCGACTTGTCGATCAGATAATACGGCGTCTGGATCATCGGCCCTGGTGGTCGCCTCGCAAGATTGCCCGTCATTGGTTCGGAAATTCGCGCCGGGCCTGACGGCAACGCGCGTCCGGGCCTTCGGTCTGCCGGCCTTACTAGCCGAGACCGGCTACCGCCCGCAACGCCCCGCGGCGAAAAAGACGCCGGGCGCGGGGCGGCGTTTTGCTGCACCGTGGCCGCCGCGCGCGGCGGCGTTCTGTCCTGGACCCGCGGAAACGTACCGGCGACAGCGCGCCGCGTTCAGCCGAATTTTCCGGTGCGCGGAAAGCCTTTCGGCGCCATGCGGCCGGCCCCGGCGCGCGCGCCCATCCACTCCGTCAACTCCTCGCGGACACGGGTGAAGGTGCGGTCGGCCGAATCCTTCCAGGACAAGCCCTCCTCCATGGCGAAGGTCTTGATGTCGGCAATGCCGCCATCCTTGTATTTTTGCAGGCGCACGCCCTTGCCACGGGTGAGTTCGGGCACCTCGTCGAGCGCGAACACCAGCAGCTTGCGGTTTTCCCCGACGACGGCGACATGGTCGCCGGAGACGGGAACGCACAGCTTTGCCTCGTCCGGCGCCTTGACGTTCATGACCTGCCTGCCCTTGCGGGTGTTGGCCACGACTTCGGCCTCCGGCACCACGAAACCGTTGCCGGCCCAGGATGCCAAAAGCAGTTTGCGCGCGGGATCGTGGGCGAAGGCGGTGACGATCGCCTGGTCGTTGTCCATGTCGACGATGATGCGCACCGGCTCGCCGTGGCCGCGCCCACCCGGCAGCCGGTCGGCACCGATCGTGTAGAACTTGCCGCCGGTGGTGAAGATCAGCACCTTGTCGGTGGTCTGGGCGTGGAAGGCGAGCTTGAGCTTGTCGCCTTCCTTGAAGGACAGGCTGGACAGGTCCGACAAATGACCCTTCATCGCTCGGAGCCACCCCTTTTCCGACACCACGACGGTGACGGGCTCCTTTTCGATCATCGCCTGGTGAATGTCGGACAGGTCGTGATCGGGAGCCTCGGAGAAGGTGGTACGCCGCTTGCCGAGATCGGGGTTCTTTTCGGGTCCGAATGTCTCGCGGATCTCCCCGATTTCCCAGGCCACCGTACGCCATTGCTTGGCCTCGGATGCGAGCAAGGCCTCGATCTTGGCCTTTTCGTCGGTGAGCTGGTCGAACTCCTTGCGGATCTCGAACTCCTCGAGCTTGCGCAGAGCGCGCAGGCGCATGTTCAAGATCGCTTCGGTCTGGGTATCGGTGAGATCCCAGCGCGCCATCATCACTTTTTTCGGCTCATCCTCCTCGCGGATGATGCGGATCACCTCGTCGATGTTGAGGTAGGCGATCAGATAGCCGGCCAGAATCTCCAGCCGCCGCTCGATCTCGCCCAGCCGGTGACGCGAGCGGCGAACCAGAACCTCCTTGCGGTGGTCCAGCCATTCCCTGAGCACCCCGGCGAGCGACAGGACGTTGGGCACCCGCCCGCGCGTCAGGACGTTCATGTTGAGGGAAAAGCGGCTTTCGAACTCCGACAGCTTGAACAGCGATTCCATCAGCAGCGCGGGATCGACCGTGCGGCTCTTGGGCACCAGGACGATGCGCACATCCTCCGCGCTTTCGTCGCGAATATCCTCAAGCAGCGGCAGTTTTCGAGCCAAGAGCAGTTCGGCGGTCTTTTCGATCAGCCGCGACTTCTGAACCCCGAACGGGATTTCGGTGACGACCGCGATCCAGGTGCCGCGCCCCTGGTCCTCCTGGTGCCAGCGCGAGCGCACACGGAAGGCGCCACGGCCGGTCTCGTAGGCGTCGAGGATCGAGGCCCGGTCGTCGACGATGACGCCGCCGGTGGGAAAATCCGGTCCCTCGACGAATTTGAGCAGCTCGGCAACACTCGCCTGAGGATTGTCGATCAGATGCAGCGCGGCGTCGCAAATCTCGGCAACGTTGTGCGACGGGATCGAGGTCGCCATGCCCACGGCAATGCCCGAGGAACCGTTGGCGAGCAGGTTCGGGAAAGCCCCCGGCAAAACGACCGGTTCCTCCTCCTCTTCGTTGTAGGTGGGCCTGAAGTCGACCGCGTCCTCGGCGATCCCCTCCAAAAGCAGCGGCGACACCTGGGTCATGCGCGCCTCGGTATAGCGCATCGCCGCCGCGCTATCGCCGTCGATATTGCCGAAATTGCCCTGGCCGTCGACCAAGGGGTAGCGCATGGAAAAGGACTGGGCCAGACGCACCAGCGCGTCGTAGATCGCCTGGTCGCTATGCGGGTGGAACTTGCCCATCACCTCGCCGACGATGCGGGCGCATTTGGCGAAGCCCTGCTCGGGGTTGAGCCGCAGCAGGCGCATCGTATGCATGATGCGGCGATGGACGGGTTTCAGCCCGTCGCGCACATCCGGCAAGGCACGATGCATGATGGTCGACAGCGCATAGGCGAGGTAGCGTTCCTCGAGCGCGTTCTTGAGGTCGACGGGCTCGATCGCGTCACCGCCATCGCCACCGGGCGGAATCAGGCTTTTTCCCATGTTTTCCGGTTAATGGAGTAGGTATCGCCGGGCAAGTGGGCGCGCGCCGGAACGGCTTTATGCCCCCAGCTTTCCCGGTATATAAGCGCTCTCCGATCCATCTGCGAAATCCGCGCAAACCTATGGCCGTGCGGTCGAATATCGTCCAAAGTGAGCAAATTCACTGAAATCGCGGCGTTTTCCGCATTTTGACATTATCCGGTCCATTTGTTCGCCGTAGATTGGCACAAAGGGACATCGAGCCAACTCAGGGAACAAATTCATGTCTTACCCACGTCTACGCCCCCACATTTTGGCCTGCGCCGGACTGATGGCGGCCTACATGCCGCACACAGCCCTGGCCGCCGATGCCGACGAGGTGGCGGCGCGCCTCAAGGCGATGATGGAAAAACAGGGCGTGGAGGCATCCTGGAGCAACATTGCCGGCGACGGCACGCGGATGACGTTGCAGGGCGTCACGGTCAAACCTGCCGGTACCGACGAGGCCTTGCCGCTCGGCAACATCGAGCTTGCCGACATCAGCGAGGACGGGGACACGATCGTCGTCGGCACCCTGGCGATGCCGTCCTACGCCTTCTCCAGTGAAGACGTGGACGTGGCCATCGACGGCATCAGCGTCACCGGCCTCGAATTGCCGGCCGTCGGCGACGACAGCATCGCCGCCATGGTCGGGGCTTATGAAAGTGCCGACATGAACCTTCTGAGAGTGACGCGGGAAGGCCGGCCGCTGTTCACGCTCGAGCAGCTTCATGTGGAAATGTCGCCGCTCAGCGACGATGCGCCACTGGAATTCAGCGGCGCCGCGGAAAAATTCACCGCCGACCTGACCACGATCGAGGATCCCCAGGCCAAGGCCGTCGTGCAAGCGCTTGGCTACGAAACCATCAACGGCTATCTGGAACTGTCCGGCTCGTGGTCCCCGACCGACGGGCGCATGGTACTCGACCAGTACGACATCGCCGTCGATCAGGCCGGCACGATCGGAATGACCTTCGACATTGGCGGCTACACGGCCGAATTCATAAAGGCGCTGCGCGACATTCAGGCCAAAATGGCTGAAAACGAAGGCCAGGACCAGTCGGCGCAGGGCATGGCCATGCTCGGCCTGATGCAGCAATTGACGCTCAACGGCGCCACCTTGCGCTTCGACGACGACACGCTGACGCAAAAGACGCTCGAATTCGTCGCCGCGCAGCAGGGCGCCAAGCCGGCCGACATCGTCAACCAGGCCAAGGCGGTCCTGCCCTTCGCCATGGCGCAGCTCAACAATCCCGAATTGACGGCGGCGGTCTCCGCGGCGGTAGGCAAGTTCCTCGACGATCCGCAGAGCCTCGAAGTGCGCGTGGCACCGCAGAACCCGCTGCCGTTCGCCATGGTCGCGGCCGGAGCGATGACCGCGCCGCAGGCGCTGCCGCAGCAGCTCGGCCTGAAAATCACCGCAAACGAATAAAGGCGGTTCTCGAAACCGAACCGACACGGCCCGGCATTCTGTGCCGGGCCGTCTTTTTGTCCGGTCTTACCGGCGCATGTAGAGCCACAAGGTGGTCGGCGCCAGCACGACGGTCAGGAGCGCCGGCGCAAACAGCGCCAGGCCGATTTCGTGCACCGTCACGCCGCCGTTCATCAGACCGCGCATCGCCGTCGTCATCAAGGAAACCGGGTTGATATCGACGAAGGTATGCAGCCAGCCGGGCATGGTGGCGGGATCGACCATGATGTTGGAGGCGAACACGACCGGGAACAGGAAGGTGAAGCCGACGGTCATCACCGTCGTCGGCGTGCGGATCAAAAGGCCGAGGACGAGGAAGATCCAGCCCGTACCGAAGCCGATCGCGACCAACAGCGCGAAGGAAGCCGCCACACCGACGATACCGGTCTCGGGCTGATAGCCGAGGATCAGCCCGATCGTCAAAATGATCGCCGCGGCGATCAGATGGCGCAGCATGTCGCCGACCATCAATCCGGCGAACGGCGCCAGCGGCCAGACCGGCAACGAGCGGAAGCGGTCGAAGAGACCCTTGCCGAGATCGGTCGACAGGCCCATGCCGGAATAGACCGCGTTGAAGACCACGGTCTGCACCAGGATGCCGGGCAGAAAGAACTGCAGATAATCGCCGGTCGAGCCGGCGAGCGCGCCGCCGAACACGAAGGTGAACAGCAGCGTGAACATGATCGGCGTCATCACCAGATCGAAAAGCTGCTCGGGCACGTGCTTGAATTTTAACACCGCCCGCCAGGCAAAGACCAGCGCATTGGAAAATGCCGAGGGACGGCGCGGACGCTCAACGCCATGCAAGGCGGCCGCCAGGGCACGGGTTCGGCTCATCGCTCGTCCTCCACTACCGGATCGCTCTCCACACCCTGTCCGGTGAGCGCGAAAAACACCTCGTCGAGACTGGGCTGGCCCATGGAAAAATCGGACGGCTCGATCCCCGCTTCAATCAGTGCCGCGATCGCCTGGCTGGCGATCTCGGCGCTGCCGGCCATAACCGACAATTGCGCGCCCTCCACGCTGGTCTGGACCGGGCTGGCCAAGCGGGCCTCCAACAGCCGCGCGGCCTCGTCGAGCCGTTCGCGGTCGGCGAGCGCGACATGCAAGAACCCGGAGCCGGTCTGCGCCTTCAGTTCGCGGCTGGTGCCTTCGGCGATCTTGCGGCCATGATCGATGACGGCGATGCGGGCGGCGAGCTGGTCGGCCTCCTCCAGATACTGGGTCGTCAGCAGAATGGTGACGCCGGCATCCGCCAGACCGCGGATCATGCGCCAGACCGCCTTGCGCGCCTTGGGGTCGAGGCCGGTGGTCGGCTCGTCGAGAAACAGCACGCCCGGCGTGACGACCAGCGACGCGGCGATGTCGAGCCGGCGTCGCATGCCGCCCGAATAATCCTTGACCTGCTTGTGACCGGCATCGGCGAGCTCGAAGGCGTCCAGAAGCTCGTCGGCGCGCGACTTGGCGGCGCGGCCGCGAAAGCCCCACAGACGCGCCAGCATCAACAAGTTCTCGCGGCCGGTCAGATCCTCGTCGAGCGAGGCGAACTGACCGGTCATGGCGATGACGGCGCGCACCTCGGCCGGTTCGTTCACCAGGTCGCGGCCGAGAACGCTCGCCGTCCCGGCGTCGGGCCGCGAAAGCGTGGCGAGCATGCGCATCAGCGTCGTCTTGCCGGCACCGTTGGGGCCGAGCACGGCGAAGATCATGCCGCGCGGCACGTCGAGGTCGATGCCGTCGACCGCACGCACGGCACCGAAATGCTTGACCAGGCCGCGCGCGGATATGGCGGGTTGCGCGGCGGTATCGTCAAGAGGCTGTTTGCCCGCGGGCGAGACATCGTTCATGGGGCCGGTCCGGATCCTGAGACAAGACGGCCGGGTGGCCGCATCGCGGGCAGACGCCTATAGCAGACGCAGGCGATTTCCGCACGCGCAGAGGCAAAAATGCTGACATCTGCCGCCGCTTGGGCTGCGCACGTCCCGCAGCCTGCAAACCTGTCGCTATTGGCCGCGCCGGCCAGACGCCCAATGCTGCAGGCAGGTCTGTACGATCACGCATGCGCCATCGCGCAGAGCAACAGGCGTCAGGCGGAATTGCGACCCCTCGCCCGCCATTGGCACGTGGACGAAACCGCTCATCGCCGGATCGAGCCCGTCGCAGACCCCGGCGCGCGACAGGGCAAAGACCGTGTTGCACAAATAACCGCCGGCATCGTCAGACCATTCGACCGGAAGATCGTGCCCGCCGAGCGCAATGGCGATCGCCGCGAGCGGCAGGCTGGAGGACAGCGTCGGCGGACCGGCGCAAATCCGTTCGGCGTCCGGCAGGCCGCCTGCCCGATCGGGGCGCGCGCCGGCATGGCTGTTGCGGGCCAGGCGCTCGAGGCGAAAGCCGCGACACTCCGCGGCCAGCCCGAAATGAATGGCGATATCGGGCAAAAAATCGCGGCCGATGGCCGAGAGCTGGGTGGCGATCGTGGCATAATCGACGTCGAGTACCGCCATGCGCAGCGTGCATGGGATGTCGAAGCGCGGCGGCGCAGCGGTCAGTTCCGCGACCAAAGCCTCGGTCGGATTGACCGGAGCGCCCGGAAAGGGACCGAACCCGGTCAAGAGAATACGCGGACCGTGTTTGCCGGCCGCCCCCATCACGCCAGCGTCCGAACCATGGTCGTGGCCGACGAAAACCCGAAAACATGGCGCAGTAGGCCGGTTTGACTGGTGGGGCCAGCCGCAAACCCCTTGCGCTCGTAAAGCGACCTGGCGCGCGGATTGGTGTCGATCACGTCGAGGCGCAGTTCGGCAACGCCGCACTTCAGCGCGTGCTGGCAGACCGCATCGAGCAGCGCCGATCCGATGCCGAGGCCACGCGCCTGCGGGGCAACGGCGATGCCGTCCATCAACAATTGGCCATCGGCCAGGTCGCGCTCCAGCGCCGACAGCAAGACCCCACGCAACACCGCGCCGACCCAGCCGTAGACGGCCGCCATCTCGGCAAGGCCGCCGCCGACCATGGCGCCGTCTTTTGTCTTGAAGCCGGCAATGCCGAGCAGCGTGGCGCCGTCGCCGCTGACGGCCGACAGGCAAAACGCCGGATCGATCACCGAGGCGACGAAACGCTCGCCGCGGCCGTCGCGGCCAAGCACGCCGCCGATCTTGCCGGAAAAGGCCTCGAAATAGAGCGCCGCGGCCTGGCCGCGGAGCACTTCGGGAAACCCGGCGACGATACGCCAGTCCGTGTGCAAGCGATCGCTACTCCTTCGGTGGCGCAACCACCCGCAGATTGAGGTCGCGCAGTTGCTGCGGCATGGCGGGCGACGGCGCGCCCATCAGCAGGTCCTGCGCCTGCTGGTTCATCGGGAACATCGTCACCTCGCGCAGGTTCTTCGCCCCGACCAGAAGCATGATGATGCGGTCGATGCCGGCAGCCATGCCGCCATGGGGCGGCGCGCCATACTGGAACGCCCGGTAGAGACCACCGAAACGCTCCTCCACGGTGGCGCGGTCGAAGCCGACGATCTCGAACGCCTTGACCATCACATCGACAAGATGGTTACGAATGCCGCCCGATGCAATCTCGAACCCGTTGCAGACGAGATCGTACTGGTAGGCCTTGATCGACAGCGGCTCAGCGTTTTCCAGCGCCTCCAGCCCGCCCTGCGGCATGGTGAAGGGGTTGTGGCCGAAATCGACCTTCTTTTCCTCTTCGTTCCATTCGTAGAACGGGAAGTCGACGATCCAGGCGAGTTCGAAACGGTCGCGGTCGACCAGGTTCAGCTCCTCGCCGGCGCGGGTACGCGCGCTGCCCGCGAAGGCGGCGAATTTCTTCGGGCTGCCGGCGACGAAGAAGCAGGCGTCGCCGTCTTCGAGGCCGAGCTGGGTGCGGATCGCCTCAGTGCGCTCAGGCCCGATGTTTTTAGCGATAGGACCGGCACCTTCCAGCCCCTCGCCTTCCTTGCGCCAAAAGATGTAGCCGAGGCCCGGCTGGCCCTCGCCCTGGGCCCAGGAGTTCATCCGGTCGCAGAAGGCGCGGCTGCCGCCGGTCCTGGCCGGGATCGCCCAGACCTCGGCCTTGTCGTCATTGGCCAGGATGTTGGCGAAGACCTTGAAGCCGGAGCCGCGGAAATGCTCCGACACATCCTGCATCTCGATCGGGTTTCTGAGGTCCGGCTTGTCGGACCCGTATTTGCGCATCGCCTCGTCATAGGGAATGCGCGGAAAAACGTCCGTCACCGGCTTGCCGTCGGCGAATTTCTCGAAAATGCCGCGCATGACCGGTTCCATGGTCGAAAACACGTCTTCCTGCTCGACAAAGCTCATTTCGAGATCGAGCTGGTAAAACTCGCCCGGCAGGCGGTCGGCGCGCGGATCCTCGTCGCGAAAACAGGGCGCGATCTGGAAATAACGGTCGAAGCCCGACACCATGATCAACTGCTTGTAGATCTGCGGCGCCTGCGGCAGCGCGTAGAACTGGCCCTCGTGCAGGCGCGAGGGAACCAGGAAGTCGCGCGCGCCCTCAGGCGAAGACGCGGTCAGGATCGGGGTCGAATATTCGGTGAAGCCGACCTCGCCCATCGCACGGCGCATCTCGGCGATGATTTTCGTGCGCGCGACGATGTTCTTGTGCAGGGTCTCGCGACGCAGGTCGAGGAAACGGTATTTCAGCCTTATGTCCTCGGGATAGTCAGGCTCGCCGAAGACCGGCAGCGGCAGTTCCCTGGCCTGCGACAGCACCTCGATGTCGCGCGCGAAAATCTCCACCTCGCCGGTCGGCAGGTTCGCATTGACGGTGTCTTCGGTACGCGCCTTGACCTCGCCGTCGACGCGGATCACCCATTCGCCGCGCACCGTCTCGGCCGTCTTGAACGACGGCGAATCGGGATCGGCGACGATCTGCGTCAGGCCGAAATGGTCGCGCAGGTCGATGAACAACAGGCCGCCATGGTCGCGGACGCGGTGAACCCATCCGGCAAGACGAACGGCCGCGCCGACATCGGCTTTTCTCAGTTGGGCGCAGGTGTGGCTGCGATAGCGGTGCATGAGGGAAATTCCGGTCTGTGGATTCATGGGGGACCGGCGTTGCGCCGCCTGGTCCGGAAAGTGGCGCGAAAAGCGCATGGGCGGGGCGTTTTGTCAAGGTGACGACGGGGCAGCCCGGGGGCCGGTGGGCGTTCCCAACAGCCGACGGGGGCCCGGTCACTTGTCTCAGATCAAGGCATCGCCCGGGTGCGCATGATGAGTGCCCACAATAGGGTTTGGCCTGTTAAGAGCTAGAATAGCGTATCAATACAGGGTCGCCTGCCGGAGAAGCCATCGTGAGAGCCGTCCGTATCCTTGGTCTTTTGGCGGTTGCCGCCGCAGTCGCGTTCGGCGCCTACTGGTACTGGTCGCGGCCGCTTGCGGTCGCAACCGTGTCACCGACGCGCGGCGACGCCGCCGAGATCGTCTACGCCGCCGGCATCGTTGAGCCGCGGAACTGGGCCAAGGTGACGGCGCTGGTGCGCGAGCGCATCGTGTGGGTGTGCAATTGCGAGGGTGAACGCGTCGCCGAGGGCGACGAGCTGGTGCGCCTCGACGACACCGAGGCCGCCGCCGTGCTTGCGGAACTGAAGGTGCGCCATGCGCTGGCGGCCGCCGAGCGCGACCGTATCGCGCTGCTGGTCGAACGCAATGTCGTCAACCAGACCGAACTCGACCGGGCGCATTCGGCGGTCGCGCAGCTCGAAGCGCTGATCGCCGGCCAGGAGGCGCGGATCGCCAACTACGTGCTGACCGCTCCCAGCGACGGCGTGGTTCTGCGCCAGGATGCCGAGGTCGGCGAAATCGGCGAACCCGGAATGGTGCTGTTCTGGGTCGGGCGCCCCTCGCCGCTGATCATCGTGGCCGAGGTCAACGAGGAGGACATTCCACGCGTGGAGACCGGTCAGCAGGCGCTGCTGCGCGCCGACGCCTTCGCCGGCCGCACGCTTGAAGCCACGGTCGACAGCATCACGCCAAAGGGCGATCCGGTGACCAAGACCTACCGCGTGCGCCTTGCCCTGCCCGCCGTCACGCCGCTGCGCATCGGCATGTCGGTCGACGTCAACATCGTGGTGCGAGTGTCGCGCCAGGCCCTGCTTTTGCCGACCCTGGCCGTCAGCGACGACACGGCTTTCGTGGTCGAGGGCGACACGGCGCGCCAAAAAGCGCTCGAAACCGGCATTCGCGGCACGACCCACATCGAAGTACTCGGCGGGGTCGACGAGGCGGCGCGCGTGATCTCGCCCTTTCCGGAGGCGATCGAGGACGGCCAGCGCGTGCGGGCCGGCGCGGGCGGCTGATGCGCCTGATCCTCGACATCGCGCTGACGCACATTGTCGGGCGCGGACGCCAGACCTTCGTCGCCGTGATCGGGGTAGCCGTCGGGGTCGGCTTTTCCATCGCCATGGCCGCCCTGATGCAGGGCGGTCAGGACGATTTCGTCGAGCAACTGATCGACACCATGCCGCATGTGCAGATCACCGACGAGCGCCGGACCTCGAAACGCCAGCCGGCCGAGGACCGCTTCGCCGCCGCGCAGATATCCGGGTTGAGACCGCCCGACGACCGGCGCGGCATCATCAATCCCACCGCCGCCATGGCCTGGCTCGACGCCTGGCTTCCCGGGCATTATTCGGCAAGCCTGAGAACGCAGGGTGTGGTGCGTTACGTCGGACGCGAGGCCGGCGCCTCAATCGTTGGGGTCGACCCGACAACCGAACGGGCGGTCTCGCCGATCGTCGGCGATTTCGTCGCCGGAAGTTTCATCGCGCTCGGCTCGGGCGGCAACAACATCGTCATGGGCGACCGCATGGCCGACAAGCTCGGCGCCCGGCTCGGCGACACGGTCTCGGCGGTGTCGTCGACCGGCCTGTCGCGCGCGTTCCGCATCGTCGGCCTGTTCCACACCGGCACGACCGCGCGCGACGAGGGCGAAGCCTATATTCTTCTGAAGAACGCGCAGATCCTGTCGGAACGCGCCAACGCCATCAACGATATCCGCGTCAAGCTCGACGACCCGTTCTCATCGCCGCCGATCGCCCGACGCATCGAGGCCGAACTGGGCTACAAGGCGGTGGCCTGGCAGGAGGCCAGCGAGGGCATCATGGAGGCTTTCGTCGTGCGCAACGTCATCATGTACACGGTCGTTGCGGCGATCATGCTTGTGGCCGGCTTCGGCATTTTCAACATCGTGTCCACCATCACCCACGAGAAGGCGCGCGACATCGCCATCATGAAATCGCTGGGATTTTCGCAAAATGACATGCAGCGCATGTTCATCATCGAGGGCCTGGCGATCGGCGGGGCTGGCTCCGCGCTCGGCTGGGCGCTCGGCTTCGCGCTGACCACCGCGCTCGCCTCGGTGCGTTTCGAACTCGACGCCGGCGGCCAGGAAATCACCAATCTGCCGATCGCCTGGAGCGCGCTGCACTACGCCATCGCCAGCGTCTTCGCCCTTGGCTCGGCGGCGGTTGCCGGCTACCTGCCGGCCCGGCGCGCGGCGCGGCTCAATCCGGTCGACATCATCCGGGGGGCGTCATGAGCGCGTTGATCGAGGCCGACGGGCTGACCCGCATCCTGCCCGAGACCGTACCGGTCACGCTGGTCAAGGATGTCAGCCTTTCGATCGATCCGGGCGAGTTCGTCGCCATCACCGGCCCGTCCGGATCGGGCAAATCATCCCTGCTCTACCTGCTCGGCCTGCTCGATTTGCCGACATCCGGACGGCTGAGTGTCGACGGACGTAATTGCGGCGAGATGGACGAGGCCGCCCGCGCGCGGCTGCGGCTGGACAAGATGGGGTTCGTGTTCCAGTTCCATTTCCTGCTGCCGGAATTCTCCGCCCGCGACAATATAGCGATCCCGATGCGCAAGTTGGGCCGGTTGACGCGGGGGGAGATAAACGACCGCGCCGAGGCCCTGCTCGCCTCGCTCGGGCTCGAAGACCATGTGCACAAAAAACCGTTCCAGCTCTCCGGCGGCCAACGCCAGCGGGTCGCGGTGGCACGCTCGCTCGCCAACGATCCCGCGCTGCTTCTGGCCGACGAACCAACCGGCAGCCTGGATTCGAAAAGCTCCGAGCAGGTGTTTTCGATCCTGCAGGCGCTGGTGCGCGAACAGGGCAAGACGGTGCTCGTGGTCACCCACGACATGGAAATGGCCGGGCGCATGGACCGGCGCATCCATCTGGTCGACGGCATGCTGGCCGATGCCGAGGCCACCGACTGACACCCGACCCGGCCAAAGCGCATGACGTGACGTTTTCGCAACCGAATAGGTCCGATTGGCACTAACGGGCAGCGCAAAATCGCGGCATGATCACTGGCGTCCGATTCCTCCCGCACCTGCGGTCCATGTCCTCCATCCGCCCCCTCATTCCGTTGCTGATCGCCGCCGGCATCCTGCTCGGCGGCAACGGGCTGCAAGGCACGCTGATCGCGCTGCGCGGCGCGCAGGAGGGCTTCACGCCGTCGACCATCGGGCTGATGGGCACGGCCTATTTCGGCGGCTTCCTGCTCGGCTGCCTGGCGATCTCGCGCATCATGAAGGCGGTGGGCCATGTGCGCGCCTTTTCCGCGCTGGCCGCGATCGCGTCGGCCGGAACCCTGCTTCTTGTGCTGATGATCGATCCGGCCACCTGGTCGGCGATCCGGTTTGCCAGCGGGTTCTGCTTCGCTGGGCTGTTTACCGTCATCGAAAGCTGGCTCAATTCCGGCGTCGCCAACCGCGACCGGGCGCGCGTGTTGGCGTTCTACCGTATCATCGACATCGGCGCCGTCACCGGCGCGCAATTCCTGATCCCGGTCTTCGGCGCCGACGGGTTTTCTGTGTTCGCGGTGATGTCGATCATGATCACGCTGTCGCTGGTGCCGGTCTCGCTCGGCGACCGCTCGAACCCCGTCCCGCCCGCCGATGTCCGGCTCGATCTCGGCCGGGTCTGGCGCATCTCGCCTGTCGGGGTGATCGGCTGCGTGGCGGTCGGCATCACCAACAGCGCCTTTCGCACCTTGAGCCCGGTCTATGCCGAACAGATCGGCATGTCGGTCACCAATGTGGTGACTTTCGTCAGCGCCGGCATCGTCGGCGGCGCGCTGATCCAGTACCCGCTCGGCTACCTGTCGGACCGGTGGGAACGGCGCGCGGTGCTGCTGATGACCGCCGCCGGCGCGCTGGGCGCCGCGCTGGCGCTGGTGTTCTTCGCCGGCGCCGGGCCGTTCGCCAATTTCGTGCTGGTTTTCATCTTCGGCGCCTTCGCCATGCCGCTGTTTTCGCTGTCGGCCGCGCACGCCAACGATCGCGCCGGCAAGGACGAGTTCGTGCTCGTCAACGCGGCACTGATGCTGTTTTACTCTTTCGGCGCGATCGGCGGCCCCTATGCCGCCTCGACCGCTATGGAATGGTTCGGCCCGCGCTATCTGTTCGCGTTTTCCGCCGTCATCTATGCCGCGTTGATCGCGATCATCGTGCACCGCATGCTGACGCGCGGAAGCGTTCCGGCCGAGCAGCGAAGCCGCTTCACCGCGCTGTTGCGAACCTCGACGGCGTTCGCCCGGCTGGCCAGGCGCCGCGACGAGGCGCGCCACGGCGACGACGGCCCATAAAGGGTCCCGCATCATCACGTTGCCCGCCCGCATCGCCTTCACGCCGGGGACTTCAGGCTGCCCGAAGGTCAAAACCATTCCATCAAACGGCTTCCATCTGACGATAAACGGCACTAAAGACCGGTTATGCATGTGATTACGACCACGGCCGAGCTCGCCGACACCGTTGCAAGCCTTTCGAAGTCCGACTTCGTCACCGTCGACACCGAATTCATCCGCGAAACCACCTTCTGGCCGGAATTGTGCCTGATCCAGATGGCCGCGCCGGGCATGACGGCACTCGTCGACCCGCTCGCTCCCGGTATCGATCTGGGACCTTTCTTCGATCTGATGGGCAATGAGCGCGTCACCAAGGTGTTTCACGCCGCCCGCCAGGACATCGAGATCGTTGTGCATCGCGGCGATCTGGTGCCGCAGCCGCTTTTCGACACCCAGGTCGCGGCCATGGTGTGCGGCTTCGGTGACAGCGTGTCCTACGAACAGCTCGTCCAGAAGATCACCGGCGAGCGCATCGACAAGTCGTCGCGCTTCACCGACTGGCGCCGCCGCCCGCTGACCGAGCGCCAGCTCGCCTACGCGCTGGCCGACGTGACCCATCTGATCGACGTTTACCGCCATCTGCGCGACGAGCTCGACCGCGAGGGCCGCGCCCATTGGCTGAACGAAGAAATGCAGGTCCTGACCACCCGCGAGACTTATGCGCCGGACCCGGAACACGCCTGGAAACGCCTTCGCGTGCGTCTGCGCAAGCCGCTCGAGCTGGCCGTGTTGAAATCGGTCGCGACCTGGCGGGAACTGGAGGCACGCGAGAAAAACGTGCCGCGCGGACGCATTCTCAAGGACGACGCGCTCAGCGAAATCGCCGTCCAGCAGCCGCAGGACCAGGCCGCGCTGGCGCGGCTCCGCACGATCCCGAAGGGCTGGGAACGCTCGAGCGCGGCAGCCGGCGTGCTGGAGGCGGTGAATGCCGCCCTGGCGCTGCCGCGCGAGGAGATGCCGCGCCTGCCCAAACAGCAGCAACTGCCGGAGGGCACGGGTGCCGCGGTCGAGCTGTTGAAGGTGCTTTTGAAGCACGTCGCCGAGAAACAGGGCGTGGCGGCGAAAATGCTCGCCTCGGGTGACGATATCGAGCGCATAGCGGCCAACGGCACGCAGGCCGACGTGCCGGCCCTGCATGGCTGGCGGCGCGAAGTGTTCGGCGAAACGGCCCTCAAGCTGGTGCGCGGCGAACTCGCTCTACGCTTCGAGGACAGGAAAGTCGCCATCTTCGAGCCGTAACCCGCGCTCCCGTGGCGCGCCTCTCAACGGTCGGGCCGATTTGAGGCGCATCTCGGCTCAGGCTTCGGGACTGCCCCGCCCCAAAGGGCCCGGCTTGGGTAGCCCTTTTTGGTCGAGGCAGGACAAGCGCCTTAGCGCGGTTCATCCTCGCTCTCCAGGCGCAGTTCCAGCGGACGGCCGCTGAGCTTGGCGAGCTGCTGAAGCCGCCCCTCCGGCCGTTCGCCCATCAAGGCGCCGTGCGACCTGGGGATTTCGAGCGCCAGGCCATCCTTGCCGTTGGCCACCCAGCGCAGTTTGGGAATGACGCCGGGCATCGAGGCCGAGAGCAGGTAGACGACGCGCAGCAACCCGCCCAGCATCCGCGCGCGCTCCAATAGGCGCGGCGTGGCCAGAGCGCGCATTTCGGGCGCGGCAGCGTCGTTGAACAAACCTTCGTGCCGGTAGAGATTGGCCAGCGCGATATAGGCACGCCCCGGGTGGCTGACCCCGATGAAGGAGCCGTGGGCAATGATGTTGAGCGATTGGGTCCCGCGATAGTCGGGATGGGCCCGCCAGCCGATATCGGCCAGTAGGCAGGCCGCGCGTCGGTAGCGCGCCTCCTCCTCGGTTTCCTCGAGCCCGAAAGCCGCAAACGCCGTGCCGGTCCAGTCGGCGAGTTCTCGGGCATGGGTGACGGAACGGGCGCGCAGCACGGCCAGTTCCTCGGCCGCCGAAAGAAGCGGGTCGGAGCGGCGCGCGTTTTCGCCGAGCAGCGAATAAAGATAGCCTTCGCGCACGCCGAGGCCGGAAATGACGATCTTGCCGGGTTTCATCACCCGGATGATTTCCTGAAGCACGGCCGCGCCGTAAGGCAGAAGCGCGCGACGGTTTTTCGAGATGTGCTGGATGCCCTTCATCTTGTCGATGTCACCGCGCGCGACGCGCTTGAGAAAGGCGGCGGAGCCGTCGACATCCATCTCGTAATTGTGCATCACGTGCAGCGGATAGTCCGTCACGTGCATGTGCAGCCGGGCGAGATTTCGCCAGGTGCCGCCGACACAGTAGAAATTCCGCCCCTCCCCGCCCTTCAGCAATGTCGCCCGCGCGATCTCGCGCCGCGCGATGCGTGCCGCAGCGGCGACGGAGCCCTTGGACATGTCCTGCAGGCGCAACCCACCGAGCGGCAGTGTGATGCCGTCGCCGATCGTGTCGCGTCTGACGTCGACAAGTTCGAGGCTGCCACCGCCCAGGTCGCCGGCAATGCCGTCGGCCTGATAGAAGCTCGAAATGATGCCGAGCGCGGAAAAATGCGCTTCCTCACGGCCGCTCAGGACCTGGATGGGCACGCCGAGAATGGTTTCGGCGCGTTCGATGAAATCGGCGCCGTTTTCGGCCTCGCGCGCCGCCGCGGTGGCGATGACGTGAAGTGCTTCCGCACCGGCCTGCTCAGACAGCGCACGAAAACGGCGCAGTTCGTCGACCGCGCGCCGGACCGCGTCGCTGTCGAGACGGCCGGTCGACACGATCGCCTTGCCGAGCCCGGCCAGCATCTTTTCGTTGAACAAAACGGTCGGGGCCCGGGCGATGCCCTCGTAGACGACCAAGCGGATCGAGTTGGAGCCAATATCGATGACCGAAAGCGGATGGCGGTCCTGAAGCCGCCCCTGGGATGTCACGATCATCAGGAAGGGGCTTGCCTGGCCTTCTTGCGCCGACCATGCTGGACGATGCGTTTCGGGGCATTCGATTTCAGCGCGTCTCCGCGCCCGGACAGGCTTGGATTGGTCATGAAATATTCCTGAGCATTGAAGGGCTCTTCCCCGTCTTCCGGCGCCATGCGGCGCGACGTTCCGTCCGGCAATATTTCGAAACTCTGCTGGTTGTCCATGATATTTCCCAGCATGATCTGGTCGAGCACCTGTTCATGCACAGTTGGGTTGGTGATCGGCACCAGCGCCTCGACGCGCCGATCGAGATTGCGCGGCATCAGATCGGCGGACGAGAAATACAGCACCGCCTCGTCGGAAGGCAGGCCGTGGCCGTTGCCGAAGCAGAAGATGCGGCTGTGCTCGAGAAAGCGCCCGACGATCGACTTGACACGGATATTGTCCGACAAGCCGGCGACCTGCGGCCGCAGGCAGCAGATGCCGCGAATAACCAAGTCGATCTCGACGCCGACCTGGCTGGCACCGTAAAGCGCGTCGATGATCGCGGGGTCGACCAGCGCGTTCATCTTCATCCATATCTGGCCGGGCCGGCCGGCGCGCGCATGCGCGACCTCGTCGGTGATGTGGTGCAGGATGCGCTCGCGCAGCGTGAAGGGCGAGATCGCCAACCGCATCTCGCGATCCGGCTCGGCATAGCCGGTGATGAAATTGAACACCTGCGCCACGTCGCGCGCGATCTCGGGATCGCAGGTGAAATAGGACAAATCTGTGTAGATGCGTGCGGTGATGGGGTGATAATTGCCCGTGCCCAGATGCACGTAATTGCGCAGTTTCTGGTCCTCGCGCCGCACGACCAGCGACATCTTGGCGTGGGTCTTCAACTCCAGAAAACCGAAGACGACCTGCACGCCGGCGCGCTCGAGGTCGCGCGCCCAGCGTATATTGGCCTCCTCGTCGAAGCGTGCCTTGAGCTCGACCAGCGCGGTGACGGACTTGCCGGCCTCCGCCGCGTCGATCAGGGCGCGCACGATCGGGCTGTCGTTGGACGTGCGATAAAGCGTCTGCTTGATGGCCACAACCTCGGGATCCTGCGCGGCCTGGCGCAGAAACTGAACGACCACGTCGAAGGATTCGTAGGGGTGGTGGACGATGATGTCCTTTTCGCGAATGGCGGCCAGGCAATCGCCGCCATGATCGCGAATACGCTCGGGAAAACGCGGATTGTAGGGCGGAAATTTCAGATCGTCGCGCGGCACCGAGACGATCTCCGAAATCTGGCTCAGCGCCAGCGGCCCCTCCAACACGCTGATGCGGCCAGGCAGGACGCCGAGTTCGCCGGCGACGAAATCGCGTAGCGCAGCCGGCATCTCGCGTTCGAATTCGATGCGGATCACGGAGCCGCGCCGGCGCCGCTTGAGCGCGGTCTCAAACAGCCGCACCAGATCCTCGGCCTCCTCCTCAACCTCGATATCGCTGTCGCGAATGATGCGGAACGTGCCCGACCCCGTGACCTTGTAGCCCGGAAACAGCTGGTCGATGAACAGGCCCACGACCTGTTCGAGCGTGATGAAACGCACGTCGGGACGCTCCGCCGGCAGGCGAATGAAACGCTTCAGCGCCACCGGCAGGCGCAACAGCGCCGTCATCTCCGCGCCGTCCTTGCGCCGCGACAACTGCAAGGCGATCGAAAAACCCAGATTGGGAATGAAGGGGAACGGGTGGGCCGGATCGATCGACAGCGGGGTGAGCACCGGAAAGATCGATTCGAGGAAATGTTCCTCCAGCACGGCCTTTTCCGCCGGCGACAGCGCGGCACCGCGCACGACCTCGATATTCTCCGTCTCCAGGAGCTCCATCAGCGTTGCGAGCGACTGGCGCTGGTCGTTCTGGAGACGCTCGACCTCGCGCAACACCTGCTCGAGCTGCTGCTCGGGCGTGCGCCCGTCGGGACTGCGCAACGCAATGCCCTCACGGACCTGGCCGGCGAGCCCAGCGACCCGGACCATGAAGAACTCGTCGAGATTGGCGGCCGAGATCGACAAAAACCGCACCCGCTCGAGCAGCGCGTGCCGCGGGTTCTGGGCCTCGTCGAGCACCCGGCGGTTGAACTGCAACCAGGAAAACTCGCGATTGACGAACCGCTCGGGCGTGTCCTCGCCCAGCTCGGCGACGGTCGAGACGTCCTGCTGGAATTCGCTGTGGACGGGCTTTAGTTCGTTCATCACCGCACTCAATTCGATTTCATGTTGCACGGGCGGCGATTCATTGCCAGTTTTCCGGCGCGCCGCCGGCGTGCGCGCGCCGGACGCCAGCCTTGCAAATACGCCGAATATGATACAAAGGCGAGGCGCGTGTCACGCGCAGCGGAAAGATCCTTGAGGAGCAGACAGATGGCCGGCCATTCCATCCCGCACTTCCAGAACGACGCCGGGCATGCGGCAGTCGAGATCGGCGTGAAGGAATTCATGTGCGTCGGCGCGTCGGATCCCTTCGATCATCCGCATGTCTTTCTCGACATGGGCGACGAGGACGAACTGGTCTGCCCGTACTGCTCGACGCTCTATCGCTTCAACGCCGCGCTGAACGCGGAAGACACCAGCCCGGCAGGCTGTTTCTACCGCCCGCAGGCGGCGTGAGCACGAGGCGGTCTTCCCCGTGAAGACCTCCCCGCCATCGCTTCAGGTGCTCGTGGCCGGCGGCGGCATTGCCGGCCTGACGGCAGCGATTGCCTTTGCAAAGCGCGGCTATTCGGTGCGGCTTTTCGAGCGGGCACCAGGTTTCGCCGAGATCGGCGCCGGACTGCAGCTTTCGCCCAACGCGACACGGCTTCTGCGCCGCCTCGGCGTGCTCGACCGGCTTCTGCCGGCCGCCGTCAGGCCACAGGCCGTCGTGTTGCGCGATGCGCGCGGGCTCGTGGAGCTTGGCCGCGTCCCGCTCGGACAGGCCGCCGAGCGGCGCTGGGGCGCGCCCTATCTGACCGTCCATCGCGCCGACCTGCAAAGCGCGCTTCTGGCGCGCGCCGAGCAGGATCCCAACATCACCATCACGACTGGGGCGGCCGTACGCGACGCCGCCTTTCATGCACACGGCATCACGCTGTCGGTCGACCGCAACGGCGCGATCGACGAAGCCAGCGGCGGATTGCTGCTTGCGAGCGACGGCGTGTGGTCGACGCTGCGCGGGATCGCGCTCGACGGCATGGACGATTCCTTCACCGGGCTCATCGCCTGGCGCACGACTCTGCGGCGCGGCTCGGGCACGGGCTTTGCCGATCGGCTGATCGGCGCGAACGTGGTAACGGCCTTCCTGCATCCGCAGTTTCACATCGTGGCCTATCCGATCCGCGCCGGAGCAGCGGTCAATCTCGTGGCGGTGACGAAAGGCGACGCGCAAAGCCTCAGCTGGGCGGCCGGCACCGATTCCACCGTCTTGAGAAATGCCGTGAGCGGGGCAGCGAAACCGCTTTTTGAACTCGTGGAAAATGCGGGAAGCTGGACGAGTTGGCCGCTGCACGTCGTCGACGCCAAGGGACCGTGGACCCGCCCGGAAGGCGTCGCGCTGATCGGCGATGCCGCGCACGCCATGACCCCGTTCGCCGCACAGGGCGCGGCAATGGCGATCGAGGACGCCGAGGTGCTGGCCGGCATCGTCGCGCGCCATGAAGACGACATCCCGCTGGCCCTGCAAATTTACGAAACCGAGCGCCGGCCGCGGGTGCTGCGCGTCGAGCAACGCGGTGCGCTCAACCGGTTTGCCTGGAACGCATCCGGGCCGGTGGCGCTGGTGCGCAATTTCGTGCTCAAACGACGCTCCGGCACGCGCCTGGCCGCCGACCTCGACTGGCTCTACGGCCAGGACGTCACGCAGTCCTCGGGCTGAGCCGGACCGGTGGGGAGCGGCCGGCGTCCCCGCGCACCATCAGATCCGGCCAATCAATGCAGGATCTGGCTCAGGAACAGTTTCGTGCGCTCGTGCTGGGGGTTGTCGAAAAACTTGTCGGGCGTGTTCTGCTCGACGATCTGGCCCTGATCCATGAAAATAACCCGGTTGGCGACCTCGCGCGCGAACCCCATCTCGTGCGTGACGCAGATCATGGTCATGCCCTCCTCGGCGAGGCCGACCATCGTGTCCAGCACTTCCTTGATCATTTCCGGATCGAGCGCCGAAGTCGGTTCGTCGAACAACATGATGCGCGGGTTCATGCACAGCGAGCGCGCGATCGCCACGCGCTGCTGCTGGCCGCCGGAAAGCTGTCCGGGATATTTGTCGGCCTGCTCGGGGATCTTGACTCGCTCCAGGAAATGCATGGCCGTCGCCTCGGCCTCCTTTTTCGGGGTTTTGCGCACCCAAATCGGCGCCAGCGTGCAGTTCTCCAGAATGGTGAGGTGCGGGAACAGGTTAAAATGCTGAAACACCATGCCGACCTCGCGGCGGACCTCGTCGATCTTCTTCAGATCGTTGGTAAGCTCGATGCCGTCGACGACGATCTTGCCCTTCTGGTGCTCCTCGAGGCGGTTGATGCAGCGGATCATCGTCGACTTGCCCGAACCGGACGGGCCGCAGACCACGATGCGCTCGCCGCGCATGACCTTGAGATTGATGTCCTTGAGCACATGGAACTCGCCGTACCATTTGTGCATGCCGACGATCTCGATCGCCACGTCCGTGTCGGACACCTGCATTTTGGACCTGTCGACGGCGATCTCCTCGGCGCCGACAGCATTTTCGCTAGCCATCGAGTTTCCCCTTTTTTGTCATTCGTGGCCGTGGATCTCGGTTATCGTTTGTGACCCGTGTCGAGAAGCCTTTCCATGAAGATCGAGTAGCGCGACATGCCGAAACAGAAGCACCAAAAGACGAAACCCGCGAAAACAAGTCCCGTCATCGGTGTCTGCGGCGAAGCCCAGGTGGCATCCGAAAAGTTCTGTCGCACGGCGCCCAGAAGATCGAACATGCCGATAATGTAGACCAGGCTTGTATCCTTGAAGAGCCCGATAAAGGTGTTGACGATGCCGGGAATGACCAGCTTGAGCGCCTGCGGCAAAACGATCAGGCCCATTTTCTGCCAATAGCCGAGGCCGAGCGAATCCGCCCCCTCGTACTGGCCCTTGGGGATCGCCTGCAGGCCGCCGCGCACCACTTCGGCCATATAGGCCGACGCAAACAGGGCCACACCGATCAACGCACGCAGGAATTTGTCGAAGGTGACGCCGGCCGGCAGGAAGAGCGGCAGCATGACGCTGGCCATGAACAGTACCGTGACCAGCGGCACGCCGCGCACGGTCTCGATGAAGATGACGCAGATCATCTTGACCACCGGCATGTGCGACCGCCGGCCGAGCGCGAGCACGATGCCGAGCGGCAGCGAGACGGCGATACCGACAAAGGACAGCACCAGCGTGACCATCAGACCGCCCCACAGCGGCGTTTCGACATAGTCCAGGCCGAACCAGCCGCCGACCAGAAGGAAAAAGGCGACGACCGGAAACACGACGAAAAGCAGGGCCGCGTTGAGCGCCTTGTGCGGCACGCGGGGAATGAGCAGCGGCACGATCAAGAGCACGAACATGAGGCCGGTCAGGGCAACGCGCCAGCGCTCGTCGAGCGGATAGCGCCCGTATAGGAATTGCTGGAACTTGGCCCCGACAAACGCCCAGCAGGCGCCCGACCACCCATCGGGCTGGATGCCGCCCTGGGCCACGGTGGCGCAGAAGGAGCGGTCGCTGCCCGTCCATTGCGCGTCGACGAAGGCCCAGTTCAAAAGCGGCGGCAACGAATAGGCGATAAACAGCAGCGCCAGAACCGTCAGCACGCCGTCGAACGGGGTTGCGAACAGGTTCTTGCGCAGCCAGTGGCCGAACCCCTTCTCGCCTCTCGGCGCCGGCTGGTTGGCGACGAGTTCGGCGCGCACGAAGGAAAGGTCGTGTTCCTGCATGTTACCGCTCCACCAGCGCCATACGGGCGTTGAACCAGTTCATGAATACCGAGGTGGCAAGACTGAGCCCGAGATAGACGACCATCCAGATGGCGACGACCTCGATCGCCTGGCCGGTCTGGTTGAGGATCGTGCCGCCGATGGCGACCAGATCGGGATAGCCGATCGCGATCGCCAGCGACGAATTCTTGGTCAGGTTCAGATATTGGCTGGTCAGCGGCGGAATGATGATGCGCAAAGCCTGCGGGATGATGACGAGGCGCAATGTCGTTCCCGACCGCAGCCCCAAGGCATAGGACGCTTCGGTCTGGCCCTTGCTGATGCCGAGAATGCCCGCGCGCACGATCTCGGCGATGAAGGAGGCGGTGTAGAAGGACAGGGCGAGATAGAGCGCCAGGAATTCGGGCTTCACCGAAATGCCACCGACCAGATTGAAGGTCGACAATTGCGGAAACTCGAAGCTGAGCGGGAAGCCGGTCAGCGCGAATGCCAAAAGAGGCAGGCCGACAAGCAATGCGAGCGAGGTCCATAAAACCGGAAATTGCTGGCCGGTCGCCATCTGGCGCGCGACTGCGCGCCGCCTGACGAAAAAGATCATGGCGAGCGCCACCACCAAGGCCAGGGCGATCAGCCAGGCGCCTTCGCCCCAGACCGGCCGGGGGAAGAAAAAGCCGCGACTGTTGAGATAGGAGCCGAAGGGCAGGCCGATCGAATCGCGTGGCAGCGGCAGCACGGACAGGACGCCGAAATACCAGAAGAAGATCACCAGCAGCGGCGGGATATTGCGGAACACCTCGACATAGACCGTGCAGATCTTGCGCACCAGCCAGTTGCGCGACAGGCGTCCGACACCGATCAGGAAGCCGATCAGCGAGGCGGTGAAGATGCCGAGAACGGCAACGACGAGGGTGTTCAACAGGCCGACGACGAGCGCGCGGCCATAGGTGGAATCCGAATCGTAGGCAATCAGGCTGGTGGCGACGTCAAAGCCGCTGCGCCCGCTCAGAAAACCGAACCCGGAGGAAATGTTGGAACGCTGGAGATTCTCGATCGTGTTGCCCACGATCCAGTAGACGAACGCGAACAACCCTACGAAGACGAGGACCTGAAAGACGATCCCGCGAACCTTCGGGTCATAAAGCAACGAGGCCTTCGCTACGCCGTCGTCGCGGACAGTGTCCTGACTGGCCATCTGATCCCTCCCGACCCTGATAGCCGGGAGGCACGTGGGAGCGCCTCCCGGTGGTCCAGGAAAAGATCAGCGGATCGGGGGAGCGTAGAGGATGCCACCCTTGGTCCAGAGCTGATTCAGGCCACGGGCGATCTTGAGCGGGCTGTCCTGGCCGATATTGCGCTCGAAGCTCTCGCCGTAATTGCCGACCGCCTTGATGACGTTGACGACCCATTCCTTGTCGAGACCGAGATCGGCCGCGAGCGTGGAATCCGGCTCCATGCCCAACACGCGCTTGATCTCGGGATTGTCGGATCCCTTCATCTCGTCAACGTTGGTCTGGGTGATGCCGAGTTCCTCGGCGATGATCATCGCGTTCAGCGTCCACTTGACGATGTCGAACCATTGGTCGTCGCCCTGGCGCACGACCGGGCCGAGCGGCTCCTTGGAGATGATCTCGGGAAGCACCACGTGATCGTCGGGCGCCGACAAGGTCAGCCGGATCGAATACAGGCCCGACTGATCGGTGGTGTAGACGTCGCAGCGGCCCGAATCGTAGGCGGCGTTGACCTCCTCGAGCTTTTCGAACACGACGGGATTGTATTCCATCTTGTTGGCACGGAAATAGTCGGAGAGATTGAGCTCCGTCGTGGTGCCGGTCTGCACGCAGACCGAAGCGCCGGAAAGCTGCAGCGCGGAATTGACGCCGGGCAGTTTCTTGGCGTTGATCATGAAACCCTGGCCGTCATAATAGTTGACGCCGGCAAAGTTGAAGCCGAGCGAGGTGTCGCGGCTGAGCGTCCAGGTGGTATTGCGCGACAGCATGTCGATCTCGCCGGACTGCAGCGCGGTGAAGCGTTCCTTCGCCGTGGTGGGCGTGTACTTCACCTTGGTCGCATCGCCGAAAACGGCCGCGGCGACCGCCTTGCAGATATCGACGTCAAAGCCCGACCATTCGCCCTGGTCGTTGGGGGCGGCGAAACCGGCAAGACCGGTATTGACGCCGCACTGGACGAAGCCCTTGGACTTCACGTCGTCGAGCGTGGCGGCGGATGCTGCGGATGCGGCGAGCCCGAGAACCGCCGCGCCAAATACGCCGGTCAGAAGTTTGGCTGTCATAATGGAACCCTTTTCTGTTTTCCCGGGGTCTCGATCCCCGTTGTTTTTCCCTCTCGGAAGCTGAGCATTTCGCCCGGAACCCACCCGGACCAACGCCGTGTCGACGGACGTTGTTCTGCACCTCCCGCTCACCGGCGCATCGAAGGCCATTCTGACCTTTTGGTCAAGGGTGAATGGCAGGATTAGAAACCGTTGGAGGGTCTGCGAAGCGGTTTTTGGCTCAACCGGGGTCCTACAACTCATCCGCGAAACGGCGAGCCGGCACGAACCGGGCGCGACCACAGGCTCCTGAACGCCTTGCGGAAACGCGGACGGGGCCAAAAACGCCCCGGCGGCAGGCGAAACACGATGCCGCGCAAGGCCAGCCAGCGCGCCAGGAACAGCGTGTAAAGCGTTCCCACCAGGAAGCCGGCGACGACGTCGGTCGGGTAGTGAGCGGCCACACCGATGCGCATCGAAGCCAGGATCAGCCCGAGCGGCAAAATCGCGACGGCGGCGCGCGGAAACCACAGCAGCAAAACCATGGTCAAGACGCCGGCCACCTGGGCGTGGCCGGACGGAAAGGAGGCGAAATCGTAACCGGGCGAAAACGGATCGAAATGGGCCGGACCGAGCGTGTCGAGGAATTTCGGCCGGGCACGGCCGACGATCAGTTTGACCAGATTCGTAAAGAGGCCGGAGACCGCGATGGCCAGGAACACGAAACCTGCCTGGCCCGACAGTTTCGCCCAGACCGGCTTCCATTTCCGTTCGGCCCGGCGCCAATCCACCACCCCGGCCAGCAAAAATACCGCCAGCGCGACGACGAGATAGACCGTCGACTTGGCGACGTCGGTGAACCTGGCGCTGAGATCGACGAAGACCGGGCTGGTGCTGCGGACATAGTCGATTAGGGTCGAATCCAAAAAATGCAGCAGGAAGATGGCGTAGACGCCGACGACCGCGACAAGCGTCATGCGGTTGGACCAGGCCGAGGCCCCGTCCTGCCTGAGCGGCGGCGCCCAGAACCGGTCATGCGCCTCGCGCAGATAGGCCCAATACGCACCTGCACCTCGTGTCATCCGGATTCTTTTTCCTTTTTGCCGATTTCGCGCAACGCGGTTCCTGTCCGCGCGGCCAGCCATGCACCAAACGGCGCCGGCCTGACAAGCCTTGGCGGCGTCGGGAAGGCCAGCGCGGGGCAATCCTTGGTTCAGCCGGCCTGCGATATTGCCTCACGCCCGCGCCGCGACTAAGGCTTGCACGGTCGCAACCCATGCGAGGACCGATGAACACCAAGACGCCGACGCCGGGGATCAACACCCTCCTGACACATTGCGGGAACGATCCGCGCGACTTTTTCGGATTCGTCAACCCGCCCGTCGTACATGCCTCGACGGTGCTTTTCCCCGACGCCGCGACCATGGCCGCGCGCGATCAGAAATACACCTACGGCACGCGCGGCACGCCGACCAGCGATGCGCTGGCCGAGGCGATCGACGCGCTCGAGGGCTCCGCCGGCACGATCGTCGTACCCTCCGGCCTGGCGGCGGTGACGGTGCCTCTCCTCACCTTCCTGTCGGCCGGGGATCATGTGCTGATCGTTGATTCCGTCTACCATCCGACCCGCAATTTCGCCGATACGATGCTCACCCGGCTCGGCGTCGAGGTGCAATATTACGCGCCGGAGATCGGCGCGGGCATCGCCTCGCTGATGAAGTCCAACACGCGCGTGGTGTTCACCGAGGCGCCGGGGTCCAACACGTTCGAGATGCAGGACATTCCCGCGATCGCCAAGGCGGCCAAGCAATGGGGTGCTGTGGTGATGATGGACAACACCTGGGCGACGCCGGTCTATTTTCGCCCGCTCGAGCACGGCGTCGACATTTCGATCCATGCCGCGACCAAATATCCCGCCGGCCATTCCGACGTGCTCTTGGGCACCGTGTCGGCCAATGCCGAACACTGGCCCAAGCTGCTTGCGACCCATCACACGCTCGGCGCCTGCGCCGGCCCCGACGACGTCTACCAGGTGCTGCGCGGCCTGCGCACGATGGGCGTGCGGCTCGAACGCCACCAGCAGAGCGCGCTCGAACTCGCGCACTGGCTGGAAGGCCGCGACGGCGTTGCCCGGGTGCTGCATCCCGGTCTCGAAAGCCATCCCGGCCACGCGATTTGGAAACGCGACTTTTCCGGTGCGAGCGGGATTTTCTCGATCGTGCTCGATGGCGGCGGCACGGAAAAGGCGCATGCCTTTCTCGACGCGCTGACCCTATTCGGGCTCGGCTATTCCTGGGGCGGCTACGAAAGCCTCGCCGTGCATGTCTGGCTCGGCGACCGCACGGTGGCCAAGAAAGACTATGGCGGCCCGCTGATCCGGCTGCAGATCGGGCTCGAGGACGTCGCCGACATCAAGGCCGACCTCCAGCGCGGGCTGGCGGCGGCCGGATCGGGCTGAACGGCGGACGCCGTAACCAGAGCTTGAAGACGGAATATCCCACATTCATCGCCGCGGTGCCTGCCGCTCCTGTTGGAGGCGGGGAAACGCGCAGCCCGTGTCATCGAACATTTTCGTTTAGAATATCGCCCCGTTTTCGTCGCAAAATTCCGTTTCATAATAGCCGGAAGAGCCGCCGTATAATTGCAGATCTTGATCTTCTCTCTCGGATATTGTCAGACGCAATCGGGATGGGTAATTTGCGCGCCACCGCGGAAACAGAGGATCAGTGCTAGCATGATGAAACGCGCGATCGTGCTTTTGCCGTTTCTCATCTTTTTCGGAGCCTGGTCAGTACTGACAGGCGCTGGCGCAGTGCTCGCCACAATGCCCGAGGGTCAGCAGGCGATGCGGAGCTTCACGGGTTGGCTGCCGGACGACGTAGCCGCCCACATCGGCTCCCCCACCTATTGGGCCTTGCTGCTCTTGCCCTTCGCCGTGGTTCCGGCTGCAGGCTTGGTAGGATACAGAATGACCCGCTCGGCAGCTCCAAACGCAAGAGCCGACATATCTTCCACCTCGCTGCTCCTTCTTTCAGCGACGGGGTTTCTCTACTGCTTCTGGACGCTCTATTCGATCGGCCACTGGGTGCCGGGCCTGCTGTTTGAAGAATTGAGCTACCCGGCCTTCATCGCGCGCCGCGTAGCGATTATCGAAGCGGCCGGCTTTCTGTTTTATGCGGTGGTTTATGCGATCTTGCCGATGTGCTCGGCGCTCTTTCTCGCCAAACTGCTCAGAACATGGACCTGGGTCGATTTCGTCGGCCTGCTGGGTACTTTCGCAGCCTGCTATTATTTGACCTTTTCAATCTATATGAAACTTCCTTTGGTAATCTACTTTGGCATGATGGGTCTGGCGGTGATTTTCTCCCGACGCGGCTGGCTCCTACTGCCAGTCATCGCCGTTGCGGCGGTAGGTACGTTCCTGTCGCTACAAAGCCTTATCGGGGGATTCTATGTCGAAGGAGATCAAGTCGATACACCCAAACCGGAGGTCGCGGCCCAAGCGCCAAAACCAGCCCCAGCGCCGGCGTCGCCAAATATCGATGATAAGCCGAAGCCCGCCCCACCCGCGCCCCACGAGGCCGAGTCGCCTTCTGGAGAGCCGAAAAACGTAAAAACGGTGCCGCCAAAGCCTGAGGCGCCCGCGTTGCCTACTGGTCCAAAAATCTCGGATTTCTCATGGGCTGCCAGATATGCTTGGGCGGCAAAAAGCACTGCTGAAAGCGTCATCTTTCGAATGGGTTCGGCGTATCCGTTCTATGTCGCGGTATTTGCCGACCCGCGTGAACGCTGCGGCATTGAGACTAACAGCTTACCGCTTCTTCCTGCACCGTCATGTGTGCTGCCACGCAAGATCTTCGACGCGATGTATCCGAGCGTGACATGGGTTGGAGGTTTTGCCCCCGCCGCCGCGCATGTGTCTGCCTACGGCGAAGCCGGCCTTGCCTATTCCGTTCTCATCCTGATTGTCGTCGGACTGACGCTGGGGGCCGGCTCGGCGCTGATAGCCACCGGTTCGGGACCTGCCTTCGTCGGAATCGGGATCGCCGTTTCGCTGCTGGCCTACTATTTCACCCAGGTTCCGTTCCTAGGAGCCCTGACATACGCCCACGGTTTCGCGTTCTTCGTCTTGCCTGCCGTCATCTCGGCGCGTCAGATAATTCTGGGAGGGGATGTGGATCGCCGAAAGCGTACTTCCGCGCCTCGATCAGCATGAACAGACCGCTATCGGGAAAGAACCTCCGGAAAAACCAGCGCGGCCACAATCTCCTGGCCAGCGTCAGCAGCGCGCCGCGGTGGCGCTGGCCGGCCTCGCTTTCCAGCAAGTCGCCATGCGTCAGAAGGGTCGCGATCTTGAGGCCGGGCGTGTTCATGAACAAGGTTTCGCGCGCATAGCGGCGCGAATACGCCTTGGTGCCGGGACTTTCGAGGTGACAGGCGTAGATATCATCGAGTGACCGCCATGGCCGCCCGATCGCCAAGCCGTAGCGAAGCCACAACATCAGCCCGATCAGGCTCCACTTGTGGTAGATCATCACCTTCATGGTGCCGTTCGGCTTCAGAACTCGGAAAATCTCGCGGACGGACTTGTAGGTGTCTGGGGAGTGGTGGATGACGCCCCACGAATACACCATGTCGAATGTCGCGTCTTCAAACGGCAAGTTCTCGGCGTCAGCGACGCGCAGGTCCGATTTGAGTCCAAGACGCCGAAACCGTTCCTTCGTATGCTGGATCGCGCGCGGCGTCAAATCGACGCCCGATAGAACCGCTCCACTTTCGGCAAGCAGTTGGTGATCGGCGCCCAGCCCCACCCCAATCTCCAAAACTTTTGCGCCGCTCCACCTTTCCGGTTCGATGAAAGTTTTGATGTAGGGCTCAAGCCTATATCGCTCGTCAGCCTGGGCTTGGTAGTCGCCCTCGCTAAGATACAGTTCTTCGCCGCACGATGCACGGTCCCAAAAATCTATAACTTCTGCCTTCGACACTCTCTCGCTCCACGCGGGCCGGACAGAATGAGGATTACGCCCCGCCGCCCGGTTTCTGTTTATCGAAAGAGAAATTCTTAGTCAGTCATATCAATGTAATCAAGTAGATGTCGCCGAGTACTTCCACGATTTCCTGGTCTTCCGGGATTTCCTTAGATGCCTTGCGCTTGACGAGTTCTTCCCGCGCGATCTCGTTCAGGTTCATGAATTTGCACGGCTGCTCGTAAGACCCGCCATCAACATTGTAACTGGAAATTAATCGTATCCAGCGACGACAGCCCCGAAAGCAGTCGCGGTCTCGGACGACAAATGGGATGGATACAACGCTACGTTATTGAACGGTGATTCCATCTAATAACCCTCGGCGAACCATGCAAAACTCGCGGATAGCGGGCCGGCTGTAGGAGTGGTGGTGAATCCGAATGCTTTCACGGCTATTGAGGTAGTACTCGGGGTGCCACAGTTCGCCGCCTTTGAGCGACCTGAGCGACCCGAGAGATAGGTGACGTTTTGTACCGGACACATGGGTAACACTTTTGGCTTTGCCGGAGGTGTTGATGCCGTGGAGAGAGAGTTCGGTTATGGAAGAACGTCTACGCTTTGTGGCTCGCCTTCTCGATGGGGAAGGGATGAGCGATGTGTGCCGCCAGTTCGGGATCTCGCGCAAGACCGGCTACAACATCTGGGACCGCTACCGTCAGGAAGGGCTGGAGGCGCTTTGCGACCGCTCGCGGCGTCCGGTGCGCTACGCCAACCAGTTGCCCGACCAGATCGAGCGGCTGATCGTGGAGACCAAGCGCGGCAAGCCGCATTGGGGCGCCAGGAAGATCAGGGAGTTGCTGGTGCGCAGGCTGGCGGGCGAGGTTCGCATTCCCGCCAAGTCGACGGTGCACGCCGTGCTCGACCGCCATGGCCTGGTCAAGCGCGCCCGTCAGCGGCGGCGCTTCAAGGCCGAGGGCACGGTGCTGTCGCAGGCGGCGGCACCCAACGATCTATGGTGCGCCGACTTCAAGGGCGAGTTCAAGACCGGCGACGGCCGCACCTGTTACCCTTTGACGGTGAGCGACCAGGCCTTGCGCATGATCCTTTGCTGCGAAGCCCTTGAGAGCACGAGGGAGGCTCCGGTCATCGAGGCCTTCGTGCGCCTGTTCCAGGAGCGCGGCCTGCCCGCCGCCATCCGCAGCGACAACGGCCTGCCGTTTGCGTCGCCCAACGGGCTCTACAATCTGTCGAAGCTGTCGGTGTGGTGACTGAGGCTCGGTACCGCGATCGAGCGCATCAGGCCCGGCCACCCGCAACAGAACGGCCGTCACGAGCGCATGCACCGGACCCTCAAGGCCGAGACGGCGCGCCCGCCGGGCATGAACGTGCTCCAGCAGCAGGACCGCTTCGATCGATCGTCAGCGAGTTCAACGAAGAGCGCCCCCACGAGGCGCTCGCCATGAAGACGCCGGCCGAACGCTACACGCCCGCTTCAAGAGCCTATCGTGGCCTGCCGGAGGCGGACTACCCCTTCCACGACAGGGACATCCTCGTCACCGCATGCGGCCGCATCTGCATGGCAAGAAAGAAGATCAACGTCTCGGCCGTGCACGCCGGCCAGAGGCTCGGCATTAAAGAAGTCGACGACGGCATTTGGCTCGTCAGCTTCATGCACTATGATGTGGGATATATCGACCTGGAACAGAGAACCTTGCAGACCATCGGCAACCCGTTCGGCTCGAGATTGTCACCCATGTCTTAGGTACAATCTGTTACCTATCTCTCCGGGTCGTACATGAAATAGCTGGCGATCCCGGCAGGACTCGAACCTGCGACCATCGGCTTAGAAGGCCGGTGCTCTATCCAGCTGAGCTACGGGACCGTCGCGGCGCACGGCCGCACCGCGCGCAGCGTGAACACCTCAATGCGTCCAGGGCGTCTTGCGGTCATAGCGGAAATTCTCCGCATAGGTAATCTGGCGCCGGCGCAGTTCCTTCGGCTCCTCGACGCGGAAGGCCACGCCCTGTTTCTTAGCGTAGGCGACGGCTTCTTCGCGGGTCTCGAAGGAGAGCTTGATCTGGCTCTTCATGTCGGCCGAGCTGGTATAGCCCATCAGCGGATCGATCTTGCGCGGCTTTTCGGGCTCGAATTCGAGAATCCAGCGTCCGGTCTTGGCCTTGCCGGACTGCATGGCGGTCTTGGCCGGGCTGTAGATGCGGGCAGACATCGGTGTTTCCTGCTTTTTGACGCGAATGCGACTGTCGGCACTGCCCTAGCCAGAATCAGGCCGTTTGCCAAGCCCGCGCGGCGCGCGATCTGCCGGCCGTGGCAAGATCGGCATCCGGTCTCCGGCCGGAGCGGCCGTCAATCATGCGGGCCGAACCCGGGTCGTACCTTGAAAAAATGGTCGGAGCGGCAGGATTTGAACCTGCGACCCTCTGGTCCCAAACCAGATGCGCTACCAGGCTGCGCTACGCTCCGCGACCCGACGGAGGCCGTGGGATACACAGGTCGCGCGCCGACCGCAACCGCTTTTGCAGCGGCGCGGCCCGCCGCACTCACAGGTCGAGCCCGCCCTGCCCGGCGTCGATGGCGCCGATCACCTGGGCCGCCAGCGCCCGCGAAATCCGGCATTTCTGCTCCATCGCGGCGCGGTCGAGCCGCTCGACCACCCGGTTCGCGGTCGACAGCGACCGCTCGATGCGGGCAATCAGATACTGCACGACATGGCGCTCGATCTCGATTTGCCGGTCGGCGAAGAGTTTTGTGATGACGCCGGCGAGCAGCCTATCGTCTGGTTCGCCGATCTCGACCAGCGTCGCCGCCTTCAGGCGGGAGTTGAGATCGGCAAGCCCGATGCCCCAGGCCGCCGGGAAATGACGCGAGGTCAAAAGCAGGCTCGATCCGGCCGCGCGTACGGCGTTGATCAGGTGAAACAGCGCCGTCTCGTCGAAGGCGCCGGGCGCGATGCCGTCGACCAGGATGGGGCGCTCGGCGAGCACGGCCGGATCGACCGCCGCGATATCGCCGACCGCCGGCGCGATAGCGGCCGCCCGCGCCCTCCAGATATCGGCCAAATGCGTCTTGCCCGAGCCGGTCGGCCCCGCCAAGACGACCACCGGCGCGGGCCAGTCCGGCCAGCGGTCGATCATGGCGACCGCGGCCGCGTTGGCGTCCGAAACGATCAGGTGATCGCGCGAATAGTCGGCCCGATGGCCGAGATCGAGCGGCAATTGCCGGGGTGGAGGCGTAGCGGACATTCTCAAACCCGGCCGGTCACTCGCCGGACGTTCCATGGCCCCGATACATGGGCGAGGCGAGGTAGCGGGCGAGCGCGAAGCGGACCAGCACCGCCACCGCGGCGGCGGCCGGAACGGCGATCAAAAGCCCGACGAAGCCGAACAGCGTGCCGAAGGCGAACAGCGCGAACATCAGCCAGACCGGATGCAGGCCGACGCTCTTGCCGACCAGCTTGGGCTGCAAAATGTTGCCCTCGATGAACTGGCCGCCGAAGAAGATCGCGGCCACGGCCGCCACCATCATCCAATCCGGCCAGAACTGGACGAAGGCGACCCCGACCGACAGCGTCAGACCGACCAGGGAGCCGATATAGGGAATGAAACTGATCAACCCGGCGACCAGACCGATCAGCAGGCCGAAATTGAGCCCGACCACCGTCAGGCCGACCGCGTACATGACGCCGAGGATGAGGCACAAAGTGCCCTGCCCGCGCAGGAAGCCGGCGGTGGCGGTGTTGATGTCTGTGGCGAGCTGGCGCACCGTGCCGACATGCTCGCGCGGCACCCAGCCGTCGACGGTCTCGATCATCCGATCCCAGTCGAGCAGCATGTAGAAGGCGACCACCGGGGTGACGACCAGAAGGCCGGCAATGTTGATGATCGCCATGCCCGACGACCACAACGACTGGAACAGCCCGGTCAAAAAGCCGGCGCCGGAACTGATCAGCGAGCTCAGCGCCTCGCGCAGGCTTTGCGAATTGACGCCGATCGTGCGTTCCAGCCAGGCCGGGTCAATGTTCATGACCAGGGACTGAAGGCGCGAAAAATAGTCCGGCAGCTTGGCGCCGAAATCGGCGAGCTGAGTCGCCAGGATCGGCACGATCACCATCAGCGCCAGCACGAAGGCAAGCAGAAACCCGATCAGGATGACGATGGTGGCGGCAAGCCTGGACAGGCCGTAGCTTTCCAGCTTGTCGGCGACCGGATCGAGAAAATAGGCCAGCACCATGCCGGCGACGAAGGGCAGCAGGATGGAGCTGAAAATGAGCAGGAACAGGATCAGCAGCGCGGCCGCGATCATCCAGAACAGAACCTGACGACGCAGCGAGGCGGCCGCGACGCGGTACGCCTCGTTGTGGTTCTCACTCGCCTGGGTTCGCGCTTTCGCCATAATCGTTCATGTGCCGGAGCCAAGCCACGAGATAGGCCGCAGCCGAAGCCAGGGTCAAGAGGCCGGAGACAATGACCAGTGCGCCGCGCAGCGCGCCGGCCTGACCGTCGAAGGCCAGTTCCGCCAGAACCAGCGCCGCCAGAACGATCTGGACGGCGGTGTTGGCCTTGGAGACGAAAAGCGGCTTTACCTCGACCGGATTGCCCATGATGGTCGACAACAGCACCGCCGCCACGATCAGCGCGTCGCGCGAGACCGCCGCGATCACCAGCCATAGAGGCAGTTCGCCCATGTAGCCGAGCACGACGAAAACCGACACCAAGAGCAGCTTGTCGGCCATCGGGTCGAGATAGGCGCCAAGCTCGGAACGCTGGTCGAACTGACGGGCGATGAAACCATCGACCCCATCGGACACGCCGGCGATCACGAAGCCGGCCAACGCCCAACCCATCTTGTCGGTCAGCAGCGCGAACACCACGGCCGGCACCAGAAAAAAGCGCAGAATGGTGATCACATTTGGTATGGTCACGATGGCTCTCCGGACCGGTCGCGAAATCTCGTGCCGATAGATGGACGGTTTCGGACCGGCCTTCAAGCCGGGAGCGCCGCACGGGATAAATCCGTTGATGGCGGCGGGCGGGCCGGGGCCGGCCTTGCAGCCCGGGCGCCTTCATGCGAAGAGCCGCCTGACAGGGTCCGCCGGCGGCGACGTGCCGGCGGCCGAAGCGACGGGAAACGCCATGAGCCAGGGCAAGAACGGTCTCACCTACGCCGAGGCCGGCGTGGACATCGACGCCGGCAACGCCCTGGTCGACAAGATCAAGCCGCTGGTCCGCTCCACGCGGCGCCCCGGCGCCGACGGCGAGATCGGCGGTTTCGGCGGCCTGTTCGACCTGAAGGCCGCCGGCTTCAGCGATCCGGTGCTGGTAGCGGCCAATGACGGGGTCGGCACCAAGCTGAAAGTGGCGATCGAGGCCGGCATTCACGACACGGTCGGCATCGACCTGGTGGCGATGTGCGTCAACGACCTCGTCGTGCAGGGCGCCGAACCGCTGTTTTTCCTCGATTACTTCGCCACTGGCCGGCTCGACCCGGACCAGGGTGCCGCGATCGTTTCGGGCATCGCGGCCGGCTGCCGCCAGGCCGGCTGCGCGCTGATCGGCGGCGAAAGCGCGGAAATGCCCGGCCTTTACCGCGACGGCGACTACGATCTGGCCGGTTTTGCGGTTGGGGCGGCCGAACGCGGCCAGTTGCTGCCGACCGACGACATTGCCGAGGGCGACGTGATCCTGGGCCTGTCGTCGTCGGGCGTGCATTCGAACGGGTTCTCGCTGGTGCGCCGGATTGTCGACAAGGCCGGCCTGGCCTGTGACGCGCCCGCCCCGTTCGCGCCGGAGCGGACGCTGGCCGAGGCGCTGCTCGAACCGACCCGGATCTACGTCAAGCCGCTGCTGAACGCGGTGCGCGGCACGCACGGCATCAAGGCGCTGGCCCACATTACCGGCGGCGGCTTTCCCGACAACATTCCGCGTGTGCTGACCGGGGACTGGTCGGCCGAGATCGACCTGGACGCGATCGATGCACCGCCGGTGTTCGGCTGGCTGCAGCGCGAGGGCGGCGTGGCCGATGAAGAAATGCTGCGCACCTTCAATTGCGGGATCGGCATGATCGCGGTGGTAGCGGCCGGCCAGGCCGCACAGGTCGCCGCCGTGCTCAACCAGGCCGGCGAAACCGTGACCTCGATCGGACGGATCGTGCCGCGGCGCGATGCCGGCGTGATCTATCGCGGGACGATCGCGTTATGAGGGCGCGCCGGCGTGTGGCCATCCTGATCTCCGGGCGCGGCTCCAACATGGAAGCGCTGATCGCGGCGGCGGCCGCTGCCGACTTCCCGGCCGAGATCGTCGCGGTGATCAGCAACGAGCCGGACGCGGCCGGCCTGCAGATCGCCCGCGGACACGGTATCGAAACGGTCGCGATCCCGCATCGCGACTATGCCGACCGGGCCGCGCACGAGGCCGAAATCGGCCGCGCGCTCGGCGAATACAAGCCCGACATCGTCTGCCTGGCCGGCTATATGCGGCTTTTGACGCCCCGCTTCGTGGCGACCTGGGAAGGCCGGATGATCAACATCCACCCGTCCCTGCTGCCGGCCTTTCCGGGCCTGAACACCCATCGCCGAGCGCTGGCGCAAGGCGTGCGCCTCCACGGTTGCACCGTCCATTTCGTCACAGAAACCATGGATGACGGCCCGATCATCGCCCAGGCGGCGGTGCCGGTGTTGTCGAGCGACAGCGAAAATTCGCTGGCCGTGCGCGTGCTTCTGGCCGAGCACAAGCTTTATGCGATGGCACTGGCGATGGTGGCGCGCGGACAGGCGTCGATGCGCGACGGCAGGGCGGTGTTTTCCGGCACTGACGATGGCGATCCCGAGGCGCAACTTTTTTCGCCGGCGCCGCCACAGTCCGAGCCTGCCGCGATCGCCGATCTGGAGCACCTGGCCCGCTTCACGCCCTGAGGCGGCCGGAGCTTCGGGCGAGGAGGAACCGCACCCGATCCAACGCAGCACAGGGGACGAGGGTCGATGACCGACACGACGACAACGCCGCCGATTGCAGACGATGCGGTGCGCGCGGTCTTCGCGGCATGGCCGCCTGCCTTGCGAAACCGGCTGCTGCATCTTCGACGCCTCATCCTTGAAACCGCCGCGACTACCGAAGGCGTCGGCGCGCTCGAGGAGACGCTGAAATGGGGCCAGCCGGCCTATCTCACCACGCGTTCGCGCAGCGGCAGCACGATTCGCCTGGGCGCGCTCGGCGATCAGGACGGATACGCGCTTTATTTCATCTGCCATACCGGCCTGGTGGAACGCTTTTCGGAGCTCTATCCGTCGACGCTGCGCTGCGTCGGCAACCGCGCCCTCCATTTTGGGTCCGACGACGCACTGCCGGAGGCGGAACTGCGCCACTGCCTGCAACTGGCGCTGACCTATCATCTGCGCAAGCGCGGTGCCAGTTCCAGGCCAAGGGCGGCATCGGCCGACTGACGGCGAAGTAAAGCTCAGCCGGCCGGCCGGATCCACACGCGATTGTCGTGGAACGCCGCCCCGCCATAGGGCGCGGGCGCATCGGCGCCGGTCAAGACGTTGATGCCCTCGCCGCGCTCATGCGCGGCATTGGGCCAAATCCCTTCCGCGACAGCGACCCCACGCTTCACGCCGCCGAAAAGCCTGGCGTGCAGCACGATCTCGCCGCGCGGATTGCCGATCTCGACGCGGTCTCCATCTTTTATGCCGATTTCGGCGGCGTCGTCGGGATGAAGCATGATTTCCGGCCGCCCTTCGCGCTTTTTCGCGCTCGGGGTCTCGGAAAAACTGGAATTCAGGAACGAACGCGCCGGCGATGTCGCAAGCCGGAAGGGATGGGTGTCGTCCGCCTCCTCGATCACACCGACATGGTCGGGAAAGACGGGCAGCCTGTCGTGCGGCCCGAAAGCGCCCAGAGATTTCGGCGGCTTGGCGGGAGCGGCCGTGCCGGTCCAGTCGGGCCGGAAACGGAATTTTCCGTCCGCGTGGCCGAAACCGGTCAGGAAATGGGCGGTGTCGAAGTCCGGCTGCAGGTCCACCCAGCGCCCGCCGGCGAGAGCGTCGAAATCGCCCAGGCCGCGCTTGGCGAGCATGACGTCGATATGAGCGCGCGCGCTGATGCCGAAGCCCGGACGGTCGGCGACGCCGAGCCGTTCGGCCAGGCCCTCAATGACATCGAGATTGGGACGCGGCCCGGCGGGCGGATCGATCAGTTTCGGGCCGAGGATGATGTGCTGATGGCCGCCGCCGCGATAGATGTCGTCATGTTCGAGGAACATGGTGGCCGGCAGGACGACATCGGCAAGCGCTGCCGTCTCGGTCATGAACTGCTCGTGCACGCAGGCAAATAGGTCCTCGCGCAGGAAACCTTGTTTCACCAACCGCTGCTCGGGGCAGACATTGGCCGGATTGGTGTTTTGGATCAGCATCGCGGTGACAGGCGGGCCGTGGCGCAGCGCCTCGGCATCCCCAGTCAGGATGCGCCCGATCTGCGACTGGTCGAGCATGCGGATGCGCGGATCCGCAAGCTTCACCCCCTCCAACAATGTCTTGTCGAGCCGGAAAATGCCCGAATTGGAGTGAAAGGCGCCGCCGCCCTCGTACTGCCAGGCGCCGGTGACCGCTGCGATCGACAGGGCGGCATGCATGTTGACGGCGCCGTTGCGCTGGCGCGCGAAACCGTAACCGAGGCGGAAAAAGCTGCGTTTGGTGGTGCCGACCAGCCGGGCGAAAGTCTCGATCTCGTCAACCGTGAGACCGGTAATCGCGGCAGCCCATTGCGGCGTGCGCGAGGCCAGATGCGCCTCGAGCCCGGCCGGATCGTCGGTGTATTTTTCCAGATAGGGCCGGTCGGCAAGGCCGTCGCGAAACAGGACATGCATGACCGCGCAGGCGAGTGCGCCATCCGTGCCCGGCCTGAGCACCAGGCCGAGATCGGCCTGCTTCATGGTGGCGTTGTCGTAGACGTCGATCACCACGATCTTGGCTCCGCGTTCCTTGCGCGCGCGAATGGCGTGGGTCATGACGTTGACCTGAGTGGCGACAGCGTTGGTGCCCCAGATGACGACGCAGTCCGATTTCGCCATTTCGCGCGGATCGGCGCCGCGCAGCGCGCCCGCGCCCATGACGAAACCCGTCCAGGCGAGATTGGTGCAGATCGATTCGAAGAAGCCGGAATATTTTTTGGCGTGACGCAGACGATGGATAGAATCACGCTGCACCAGCCCCATCGTGCCGGCATATTGATAGGGCCAGACCGTCTCGCTGCCGAAACGCGCCTCGGCGGCGAGGAACTTTTCCGCCACCAGATCGAGCGCGGCCTCCCAACTCGCCTCCTTCCAAGCGCCCTCGCCCTTGGCGCCGGCGCGCACCAGCGGCTTCAAAAGCCGGTCGGGATGGTGGACGCGTTCGGCGTAACGCGCGACCTTGGCGCAGATCACGCCTGCGGTATAGGTGTTGTCACGCGCGCCGTGCACGCGGCCGATGCGGCCGCTGTCGAGAAGCTCCACGTCGAGCGCGCAGGTCGAGGGGCAGTCGTGCGGGCAGGCCGTGTGGCCGATCGCGATCTTGGCGTGCTGGTTCATGCCGCAAAACTACCGGGTTTGGCGGTTGGACAACAGCCATCCCGGCGAAAAAGAATCGGTCCACCCCGTCGACAACGCCGACGGTGGTGCGTTTATGAAGACGGGTTGAGCGTATGAACTATCGCCACGGCTATCACGCGGGCAATTTCGCCGACGTGGTCAAACACGCGGTGCTGACGCGCATCCTCGACTATCTCAAGCGCAAGGACAAACCGTTTCGGGTGATCGACACCCATGCCGGCGCGGGCCTTTACGATCTGTCCTCGGAAGAAGCGCAGAAGACCGGCGAATGGCGCAACGGCATCGCCAAACTGGCGCAGGCCGACCTGGCCGAGCCGGCGAAAACCCTGCTCGCGCCCTATCTCGAGGCCGTGGCGGCGCTCAACCCGGCCGAGCCGCTGCGGTTTTATCCGGGCTCGCCGGAAATCACGCGCCACCTGCTGCGCGGCCGCGACCGGCTGACGGCGATCGAACTGCATCCGCAGGAGGCGTTTGCGCTGAAAACGCGCTTCGACGGCGACTACCAGGTGCGGGTCATCGAACTCGACGGCTGGCTGGCGCTCGGCGCGCATGTGCCGCCGAAGGAAAAGCGCGGGCTGGTTCTGGTCGATCCGCCGTTCGAGCGCGAAGGCGAGTTCGACCGCATCGTCGACGGCCTTGCCAAGGCCTATCGGCGCTGGCCGGGCGGCATCTACGCGCTGTGGTATCCGATCAAGGACCACGCCGCGGTGGCGCGCTTTCGCGACCGCCTGCGCCACGCCGGGATTGCGCGCATTCTCGACGTCTCCTTGTCGGTGCGCGGCCCCTCCCCCGAACCCAGGCTCGACGGGTCCGGCCTGGTGGTCGTCAACCCGCCTTTTCTGCTGGAGGAGGAGATGCAGACCATTCTACCGACCCTGGCCGTGCTGCTCGCCGAGGACAACACCGCGTCGTGGCGGATCGAGCATCTGGCCGGTGAGGACGCGGCGCGGGAGGACTGAGACGTCAGCCGAACAGCTTGCGCCGCAGCCGTGCAACGCCGAGAAAGATACCGCCCAGACCGTTCGGCCCGTAGGGCTCGTAAGCGCGCAGTCGCGAAATCAACCCGTCGCGTGTCTCGAAGACGAAGACCTGCGGAAAGTTCAGCGCCTGACCGTTTTTCAGCACGTGGCTGGTGTCGACCTCCACGGCGCCGCTCACCGCGTCGCGCCCCTCAAACAAATGGATGGTGGTGAAGCCGAACTGGCGCATGACCGACAAGCCCCAGTCGAGACCGGCTTCGATTTCGGCGCGGCCGTTCATCTGCGGGCTGGGGTAATGCGGGTCGAACAGCCGGGCGTCCTCGGCAAAGCAGGCCAGCGCGGCCTGTTTGTCCCGCGCCTCGAGCGCCCGAAACAGGCGTTCCAGCACGGCCGATGCCGGTTCCGTCATCGCGTCCCCCCAAAAAACCGTCCCGAAAGACAGCCTGGTGCGGAGCCTATCACAACGGCCGGAGCCGACAACACGGCCCGGCGCAGCTTGACCAGGCCACGCCTATTCATCACAGTGCGCCTCCCGTCCAGCCCGACTCGGAGTAACGAGAATGGTCCGACCCGTCCGCATCGGTTTTGCGTTGTCGCTGCTTGCGGGCGTGTTGATGTGGGCCGTTCCGGCAAGCGCCCACGATCTGACGCCACGTGCGTGCGGCGACAGCGCCATCCTGTCGCGCATCACGACGAAATTCCGCCACCAGGTCCGCCACGTGCCAAATCTGCCCGACGTGGAGATCGTCGACTTTCGGCGCGTGCACGAGCGGCGTTACCTGCCCTGGCGCGAGAACAGGCCGATCGCGCGCCGCTATTGCGGGGCGACGGCGGTGCTGTCGGACGGGCGACGGCGGACTATCTGGTACCTGATCGAGGACGGAATGGGTTTCGCGGGCATCGGCGACGGCGTGGAATTCTGCGTGTCGGGCTTCGACCGCTGGAAGGTCTATGACGGCCGCTGCCGGGTCGTGCGTTGAGCGCCCGCACGCGCAGCGGACCGTTTCAACGAAGAATCACGAGGCCGACACCGTCATGATCCGCATTCTTTACGCTCCGCCCTCGCCCTATTCGGCCAAGGTTCGCATGGCAGCCACGCTGGCGCAGGTGCCGTTCGAGGCGGTACCGGTCGACACCGGCGCCGAACCCGATCTTCTGATCGACGCCAATCCGCTCGGCAAAATCCCTGTGCTTTTGACCGAAGACGGGTTCGCGCTCTACGACAGCCGCGCGATCACCCAATATTTGAACCGGATTTCCAAGAACGCGGTCTTTCCGCGCAATGCTGTTAAACGCACCGAGGCCGAATGCATGGAGGCGCTGGCCGACGGCATGACCGACTGCCTGCTGGCCCACGTCTACGAACGGCGCTTCCATCCGCCGGACAAGGTGCACCAACCCTGGCTCGACCGGCAATGGGCGAAGGTGGAGCGGGCACTCGACCGGTTGAATGCCGAGCCGCCGAAACTCGGGCGACGCATCCATTGCGGCCATATCGCGATCAGGGCGGTGCTCGGTTATCTGGAACTGCGCTTCGGCACCGACTGGATGCGCGGGCGGACCAGGCTGAAGAACTGGATGAAACGGTTCGACGACAAATATCCAGACCTGGCCGCGCTGCTGCCTGCCGCGTCGTAACGCGGGCGTCACGGCCGGGCAGTTCTGCACGGCCACCTTGCCAAGGCGCGTTGTTCCAAAACCGGCGAAGCCTGCAAATCGCGCCAGCCATTGGCGCAATGCCTGCCCGGCGCAAAAAGGCCGGGCGCGAAACGCCCGGCCGGTCTGTTTTGGTTTCGTGCTGCCGTTCGGATCAGAATTTCATGCCGAGACCGAACAGAATCTTGTTCTCGCTGGCGTCGATCGAGGTCGGGCCGCCAGACAGCGAAAAGTCCTTGTCGCCATAGTCGACATAGCGGTATTCGCCGCGCGCGAAAATCCGGTCGGTCAGCTTGATGTCGGTGCCGACGCCGGCCGTCCAACCCAGCATGGTGTTGGTGTCGGACGTGGTCGCGTCGGACACTTCGAGCCGGCCTGCGGCGCCACCGGCGGTGCCGTAGACCAGCACGCGGTCGCTCAACGCGACGCCGAGGCGCGCGCGCAGCGTGCCGTCGACGCCCGACTGCGATGTCAGACCGGCATTGGTGCCCTCGTTGCCGTTATAGCCGATATCGGCTTCCGCACCGTAGACGAACATGCCTTCCTGAACGTTCCAGCCCCCGAAGGCGCCACCCTGGAAACCGTCGGTATTGATGGAATTGCCCGGCGCGCGGGTACGGCCGCTGAAGCCATAGCCGCCATAGGCACCGACATAGCCGCCGGACCAGGTGTAGACCGGCACCTCTTCGACCGGCAGCGGCGCCACCGGCGTCTGGTCAATGACGTCGGCGGCCTGGGCCGACGCAACGCCGAAAAGGGCGACGGCTCCGACCGCAGCGGCGATCGAGCGGGCGTGATTGGTTTTGGTACGCATCATCTTCTCTCCTTGGTCACTCGGCGGAGGACGAGACCGTCTTCCCCCGCATGAACGCGCACCGGACCGTGTGGGAGGAACGGGCGGGTCCGGCTGCGGCGAATGTCGGGTTTGAATCTGGCTGAAAGGTACCGAAAATCTGGTCATTGGCTGGCCGCTATGCGGCCGAAATTTGACGTGACGTTTCAGCAACAGGCGCCCGGCAAGGCGCAAACGGTGATTCAAGATACCGCATCATCATATTGAAATTGCTACAGAAAAACTTCTGGCGAACAGGCCGAACCGTTGTGGCCGGCCACGATATGGAAAGGTGGACGCGACGACAGTGCGCCTTTCAATCGTAATTTTGCCGCATATATTTCGGCGGTGTTAACGGGAGTGAACGGACCCATGGCCGAAAACGGGCCAACAGCCCTTGTCACCGGCGGCGCCAGGCGCATCGGCGCGGCGATCGTTGAGGACCTCGCCGCCAACGGGTTTGGTGTGGCCATCCACTGCAACCGCGCCCGCGAGGAGGCCGACCGGCTTGCCGACGCGATCGGCCGGGCCGGCGGAAAAGCCGTCGTGCTGCCGGCGGATCTGTGCGACCCTGACGCCGGTGCCGGGTTGATCGCCGCGGCCGCCGATGCGCTTGGGCCGGTGCGCCTGCTGGTCAACAACGCCTCCGCCTTCGACGACGACAGTCCGGCCGATCCCGACTGGGAACGATGGGACCGGCACTTTGCCCTGCACCTGAAAGCGCCGGTGGCGCTGACCTCGACCATGGCCAAGGCATTGCCCGCCGACGGCGACGGGCTCGTCGTCAACGTCATCGACCAGCGGATCTGGAAGCTGACACCGCAATTCTTTTCCTACACGCTGTCGAAATCGGCCTTGTGGACGGCGACGCGAACCATGGCCCAAGGCCTGGCACCGCGTATCCGGGTCAATGCGATCGGCCCCGGCCCGACACTGAAGAACGCGCGCCAAGCCGTCTCCGACTTTCGCGCCCAGACCGACGCGCTGCCGCTCAAGCGCGGTCCTCTGCTGACGGAGTTCGGCGCCACGATACGCTATTTGTGGCAAACACCGTCGATAACCGGCCAGATGATCGCGCTCGACGGCGGCCAGCATCTTGCCTGGCAGACACCCGATGTGACAGGCATGCGCGAATGACATCCAGACACGATCCCGATCCCGCCAACCCGTCCGGCGAAAGCCGCGATGAGGAACCGATCGCGGCGGCCGCGATCGCCAGCGGGCCGATCGACTGGACCTCCGGCGCGGAAAACACCGGCGACAAGAGCGGCCTCGAACTGATCGGCGAATTCGTCAAGCGGCTGCCCAACGCCCCCGGCGTATATCGGATGATGAACGCCGCCGGCGACGTGCTTTACGTCGGCAAGGCGCGCAATCTCAAGAAGCGGGTCAACAATTATGCCCAGGGCCGCGGCCATACCAACCGCATCGCCCGCATGGCGCGCGAGACGGCCGCGATGGAATTCGTCGTCACCCGCACCGAGATCGAGGCGTTGCTGCTCGAAGCCAATCTCATCAAGCGCCTGCGGCCACGCTTCAACGTGCTGTTGCGCGACGACAAATCCTTTCCCTACATTCTGATCACCGGCGACCATCGCGCACCCGGCATCTTCAAGCATCGCGGCGCACGCTCGCGCAAGGGCGAGTATTTCGGTCCCTTCGCCTCGGCGGGTGCGGTCGGGCGCACGATCAACGCGCTGGAGCGGGCCTTCCTGCTCAGGAGTTGCACCGATTCGGTGTTCGAAAGCCGCACCCGCCCCTGCCTGCTCCACCAGATCAAGCGCTGCTCGGCGCCGTGCACCGGCGAGATCAGCGACGAGGGTTACGCCGCGCTGGTGGACGAGGCCAAGGCCTTCTTGTCCGGCCGGAGCCAGAAGGTGAAGGCTGAAATTTCCGCGGCCATGCAGGAGGCGGCGGAACGGCTCGATTTCGAGCGCGCGGCCGTGCTGCGCGACCGACTGTCGGCGCTGAGCCATGTCCAGAGCCATCAGGGCATCAATCCCCAATCGGTCGAGGAGGCCGACGTGTTCGCCATCCATCAGGAAGGCGGGCAAAGCTGCATTGAGGTGTTTTTCTTCCGCACCGGCCAGAACTGGGGCAACCGCGCCTATTTTCCCAAGGCCGACCCCGCGCTCGGCCCGCAGGAGGTGCTCGGCGCCTTTCTGACGCAGTTTTACGACGACAAGCCCTGCCCGCGCGCGATCCTGCTCACCCACGCGGTCGAAGAGCAGGACCTGCTGGCCGCCGCCTTGTCGGCCAAGGCCGGCCGCAAGGTGACGATCGGCGTTCCGCGCCGCGGCGAAAAGAAGGACCTGGTCGACCACGCGCTGCAGAACGCACGCGAGGCGCTCGGGCGCCGGCTGGCCGAAACTTCCTCGCAGGCGCGCCTGCTGACGGGGCTGGCAGAGACCTTCAACCTGGAAACCCCGCCGCGGCGCATCGAGGTCTATGACAATTCCCACATCATGGGCACCAACGCCGTCGGCGCGATGATCGTCGCTGGCCCGGAGGGATTTGCCAAGGCGCATTACCGCAAGTTCAACATCCGTTCGACCGATATCGCACCCGGCGACGATTTCGGCATGATGCGGGAGGTGCTCACGCGGCGCTTCACGCGTCTTTTGAAGGAGCGGCCGGACGAGGCCGGGGCCGAGACCGAAACGCAGGACCTGGCCGACGGCCTGCCCGCCTGGCCCGATCTGGTGCTGATAGACGGCGGCCAGGGCCAGATGAACGCCGTGCGCGCCGTCTTCGCCGAACTGGGCATCGCCGAGCGCGTTACCGCGATCGGCGTCGCCAAGGGTGTCGACCGCGAGGCTGGGCGCGAGCGGTTTTTCGTCGACGGGCGGCCGCCCTTCATGCTGCCGCCACGCGATCCGGTGCTCTATTTCACCCAGCGGCTGCGCGACGAGGCGCATCGCTTTGCGATCGGTTCCCACAGGGCCCGGCGCAAGAAGGAGATGGTGAAGAACCCCCTCGACGAGATCGGTGGCATCGGACCGGCCCGAAAACGCGCTTTGCTGCACCATTTCGGCACCGCCAAGGCGGTGAGCCGGGCCGGCGTGGAGGACCTGATGACGGTGGACGGCATTTCCGAGGCCATGGCCAGGCAGATTTACGATCACTTCCACGACAGGGGATGACCCGCGTCGCCTTGGCCCATTGTGCGCGCGCGCCCTTTCCGCGATGTTGACCGCGAGCGCCCGCTTCTGGTTTGAGTGGGCGGGTTTAACGGTGTTGCCATTTCATGTCCAACCGCGCTTTCAACCTGCCGAACATCCTGACCTACGGGCGCATCCTCGCCGTGCCGCTGATCGTGCTGTGCTTTTTCCTGGAAGGCCGGCTGCGTTCCAGCGACTTCGCCCGCTGGAGCGCGCTCGGCCTGTTCATGGCCGCCAGCGTGACCGACTATCTGGACGGCTACCTGGCGCGCATCTGGCAACAAACCTCCAATATCGGCAGGATGCTCGACCCGATCGCAGACAAGCTTCTGGTCTCGACCTGCCTGCTGTTGCTGGCCGCCGATCCCGCGCGCACCATCCATGGCTGGTCGCTGTGGGCGGCGATCATCATCCTGTGCCGCGAAATCCTGGTCTCGGGCCTGCGCGAATATCTGGCCGAACTGAAGGTGAGCGTGCCGGTGACGCGGCTGGCAAAATGGAAGACCACCATCCAGATGATCGCGATCGGCTTCCTGCTGGCCGGACCGGCGGGCGCGAAACTGCTGCCCTATACGATCGAGATCGGTATCACGCTGCTGTGGATTTCGGCCCTGGTGACGCTTTATACTGGCTACGATTATTTCCGCGCCGGTTTGAAACACATCATCGATTGAGGCCGCGCCATGAAACTGGTCTATTTCGCCTGGGTGCGCGAGCGGATCGGACACGCCGAGGAGGAGGTCGACCTGCCTGACGACGTCGTCACGGTGGCCGGCCTGCTAAGCTGGCTTGCAGGCCGCGGCGAGGAATACGAAACCGCCCTCAAGCACGCCTCGGCGATCCGTGTCGCCATCAATCAGGAACATGTCGCTCACGACGCGCGCATCGAGGGCGCGCGCGAGATCGCGCTGTTTCCGCCGATGACGGGCGGGTAAGGCGGTGAGCGCCCCGATCGAACCGGCCGTGCGCATCCAGCGCGAGGATTTCGATCTCGCCCACGAGAGCGCCGCACTGTGCGCGGGCCGCACCGATATCGGCGCGCTCGTCACATTCACCGGCCTGTGCCGCGACGAGGCGGGCACGCTGGCCGCGCTCGAACTGGAACATTATCCGGGCATGGCCGACGCCGAAATCCGCCGTATCGCCCGCCAGGCGGTCGAGCGCTGGCCGCTTTCGGGACTGAGGGTCATCCACCGCTACGGAAAGGTCCGCCCCGGCGACAATATCGTCGCCGTGCTTGCCGCCTCCCGGCACCGCCAGGCTGCCTTCGACGCGGCCGCCTTCATGATGGATTTCCTGAAAACCCGCGCTCCGTTCTGGAAAAAGGAACACCGCAGCGACGGCTCCGAGGGAGGTTGGGTGGAGGCGCGCGACATCGACGACGAGGCTACGCAGCGGTGGCGCGAGCCTTCTGCCGCGGATCGCTAAGCAGCGCTTAATCATAAGCGCGAAGTTTTCTGCCGATTAGACCTTTTGCAACCCCGACTTTTTACGGTGCGATCAAACAATAATGACGCGCACGGGACGGGGATCTGCGAATTTGCTGGAGAATTTCAGCGCCATAGAAGGCTTCATGCTTCCCGCCGCGACCGCGGGCGCGGCCGCATGCCTGGCCGGCCTGACCGCGGCCGTCATTCACTATCGCGGACGGTGCCGCCAGTGGCGCGACGAACACCGCAACCTGTCCAGCCTGGTGGAAAACCTGTCCGAAGGCATCTACCGCTCCAGCCTTGACGGACGGCAATTGAGCGCCAACCGGGCGCTCGTCAAGCTCAACGGCTATGAAACGGAGGCGGAACTGCTCGCCGCCGTCAAGAACATCGCCTCGGAATGGTATGTCGATCCGAAGCGGCGCGACGAGTTCCGCGAGATCCTGCAACGGGACGGTTATGTCGAGGATTTCGTATCGGAAATATACCGGCACAAGACGCGCGAACGGATATGGATCACGGAATCGGCACGGATCGTCCATCACCGGCGCACCGGGAGGCCGCTTTATTACGAAGGCTCGGTGCGCGAGATCACCGAAACGGTCACGCGCCTGCGGCTGGAAGAACAGTTCCAGAAGCTGACCAGCAACCTGCCGGGCGGCTTGTTTCAGATCGTCAGGGGCCGCAGTTTCGATATCACGGTCAACTATCTGAGCGACGGTTTCGAAAACCTGCTCGAGGTCCCGATCGAGGAAATTACCGCCGGGCGCCAGCTTTTTGCCCGTTTCGTGAACCCGGACGACCGCAAAGCCTATTTCGGCGCCTTCCGCACCTCCTACGACACGATGGAGCCGCTCGATCACGAATTTCGCATCACCACCGCGACCGGCAAGGAAAAATGGCTGCGCATGAGCGCCAAGCCGGAACGGCTGAACGACGGCCAGGTGAGTTGGCACGGCTACGTGTCGGACATTTCGCTGCGCAAGCGCCAGGCGCTCGAAATCGAAGAATTGGCTTTCTACGATCCGCTGACCAAACTGCCGAACCGGCGCCTCCTGGCCGAGCGCATCGCGCGCTCGGCCAAGACCTGCCGGCGTACGCGCAAGCCCGGCGCGCTGTTCTTCATCGATCTCGATAATTTCAAGTCGCTCAACGACACCCAGGGCCACGATATCGGTGACGACTATCTCGTCGAGATATCCAGCCGCCTGCGCCAATGCGTGCGCGAGACCGATACCGTCGCCCGCATGGGCGGCGACGAGTTCGTGGTCATTCTCGACGGGCTGGGCGACAGCGAGGCCGCCGCGGCGTCGCAGGCCATCATAGCCGGCAACAAGATGCTATCGGCACTGAGACGCCCCTTCGAGCGCGGCGAGTTACGCCACAGCTCGTCCGCCAGCATGGGCGTGGTCGTGTTCGGCGAACACGACACGGCCGGCGACGACCTGCTCAAGCGCGCCGACATCGCCATGTATCAGGCCAAGGGGGCGGGACGCGACGGCCTGGCGCTGTTCGACGAACGCTGGATGAACGGCGAACAGGAGCGTTTCACGCTGCTGGAAGATTTTCGCCGAGCCCTGGAGGAGAAGACGCTGGAGCTGCAGTTTCAGCCGCAGATCGACCGCGAGGGGCGCGTCGCCGGCGCCGAAGGGCTGTTGCGTTGGCGCCATCCGCGGCTCGGCATGGTGCCGCCGGACCGCTTCATCGCCTTGGCCGAACAAGCCGGATTAACGCATCAGCTTTGCCGTTTCGTGCTGGCAAGCGGGGTGAAAACACTCGCCGGCTGGCAGCAAAACCCCGAAACGGCCGGGCTGGGCCTGTCGCTCAATGTCAGCGTGCAGTCGTTCTCCGGCCCGCAATTCGTATCTTTCCTCGAAAACCTGCTCGAAGAACACGCGATCGAGGCTTCGCGCTTGACGATCGAATTCACCGAACACGTGATGGCGACCGACCAGACGCTCGTCGCCAACCGGATGAACGCGCTGAAGAGCAGCGGCCTGCGCTTTTCGCTCGACGATTTCGGCATCGGCTATTCGTCGCTGGCCCGGCTGAAATCGCTGCCCTTCGACGAGGTCAAGATCGACGGCAGTTTCGTGCGGGATATCGAAAACTCGGATGGCGACCGCGCGCTGGTGCGCACTATCCTGGCCATGGCCAACACTCTCGGTCTGGATGCGGTGGCCGAACATGTCGAGACCCGCAGCCAGGAAGCGTTTCTGTATGCGTTCGGCTGCGACCTGTTCCAGGGTTATCTCTACGCGGCCGCCATGCCCGAAACGGCTTTCCTGGAATTCGCGCGCGCGCCGGAAACCGCCGCCTCGGTAGACGACGCCTTGCGGGCACAGGCGTGACCGTATCGGCCGATGAACACCGGAGCGAACATAAAAAAAGACCGGCGCGCGGCCGGTCTTTTCGGTCTACGGACTGACGGGCACTCGGCCTCAGCCGACGATCTCGATGTCGGAGAACCAGTATTTGATCTCCTGCGCGGCGGTTTCCGGCGCATCCGAGCCGTGCACCGAATTCTCGCCGATCGAACGGGCATGAACCTTGCGGATCGTGCCCTCGGCGGCATCGGCCGGATTGGTCGCGCCCATCACTTCGCGGTTTTTGGCGATCGCATTTTCGCCTTCCAGAACCTGGACCACGGTCGGACCCGACGACATGAACTCGCACAGCTCGTCGAAAAACGGGCGCTCCTTGTGCACCGCGTAGAAACCCTCGGCTTCGCGACGGCTCATCCACACGCGCTTGGAGGCGACGACGCGCAGGCCGGCTTCCTCGAGCATGGCGGTGATGGCGCCGGTCAGGTTGCGACGCGTCGCGTCGGGCTTGATCATGGAAAAAGTGCGTTCGATCGCCATCGAATGTTCCTTTGAAAGATGCGGGGAAGGTCGCGGCTCTATACAAGCCGCCCCGCGCCTTGCCAAGAGCCGTTCAAGCAGCCGCCGGCACGCGTCCGGCCAGGCCGTCGTGAAGCGCCAGGCAGCGTTCGAGCCACGCAGCGACGGGGTCTGCGGCATCAAGCAGTTGGAACGACGAAACGACACGCGCCCATTGGAACGCGCCGAAGACGATATAGTCGCAAAAGAGCGGTCCCTGCCCGCCCAGGAAAGGCTGGACGGCAAGCGTGGCGCGCAAGGGTTCCAACTGCCTGCGAAATTCCTGCAGGCCTTCGTGCCTGTCGGCGCCGGCCTCCTCCAGGGTCTTGCCGAACCGGGCCTCGCGCGAGCGCCGAAAATAGGCCTGGTCCGGCGCGGCCAGACAGGCATTGATGTCGGCAAGCAGCGCACCGCCGATGAAGCCGTGCACGACCGTCTGGGTCCAGCGTTCGAAAAACCGCGCCATCGCCTGACCGCCGGCACCGCCGAACAGCGTCGGGCGATCCGGATAGGTTTTTTCCAGATAAAGCGCGATCTCGAAGGAATCGCCGACGAGCCTGTCGCCGTCGCGGATCAACGGCACCGTTCTGCCGGAGCCGTTTTCGATCGTGGCGACCTTGGTGAACGGCGTCGCGACGCTTTCGAACGGCAGGGATTTGTGGGCGAGCGCCATCGCCGCCTTCCAGCAATGCGGGCTGAAGGGGCGCGCCGGATCGGCGCCGACGAGTTCATAGAGCAGAATTGCCATGGAGTGGCTCCCGGACCGGTGCTAGGAGGGACTTTCGATCATTCGTCACCGGAAAGAAACCGATGAAGCGGCATTTTCGCATGATGGCGGCCTATAATCGTTGGGCAAACGCCACGCTCTACGACGCGGCCGCCGATTTGACCGACGCCGAATTCGGTCACGACACCGGCGTGTTCTTCAAATCGATGCTGGGCACGTTGAACCACATCCTGGTCGCCGACCGTATCTGGATGAAGCGTTTCACCGCCCAGGGCGAGGCGCCGAAGTCGCTCGACGCCATCATCCATCCGAACCTGACGCCGCTGCGCCTGGCGCGCGAGGCCGAAGACGCACGCATCAGCGCCTGGGTGGAAAGCCTCTCCGACACCGCGCTCGCCGGCCGCTTCACCTATGTCACCGTCACCGACATGAAGACGGTCAGCCAGAGGCTGGCGCCGGCGATGGCCCATTTCTTCAACCACCAAACCCACCATCGCGGCCACGCCCACGCCATCCTGTCGCTCTTGGGAAGAACGCCGCCCTCGCTCGACATGATCTATTTCCAGCGCACAGAGGACGGGCGGGAATTCGCCTGACGGCATCGCCGCGCCAATTGCATGCGATGTCTTCCCCCTTGCATCCGCGCGCGCGCTCGGCCACAACCCCGCGGCCATGATTACCATCAACGATCTTTCGCTGCGCATTGCCGGGCGCCTTCTCATCGACCACGCCTCGCTCTCGCTGCCCGGCGGTGCGAAGGCCGGCCTGGTGGGACGCAACGGCACCGGCAAGACAAGCCTGTTTCGCGCCATCACCGGCGAGGCGCAGATCGAGAGCGGCTCGATCTCGCTGCCGAAAAACGCCCGCATCGGCCAGGTCGCGCAGGAGGCGCCAGGGACCGAAGAGCCGCTGATCGACATCGTTCTGGCGGCCGACAGGGAGCGCACCGCGCTCTTGGCCGAGGAGCGCACCACGACGGACCCGCACAGGATCGGCGAAATCCACATGCGGCTGGCCGATATCGACGCCCATTCGGCCGAAGCGCGCGCGGCGACCATTCTGGCCGGGCTCGGCTTCGACGAGGCGGCGCAGAAAAGGTCGGCCTCGTCGTTTTCGGGCGGCTGGCGCATGCGCGTCGCGCTCGCCGCGGTGTTGTTTGCCGAGCCGGACCTGCTGCTACTCGACGAGCCGACCAACTATCTCGACCTGGAAGGCACGCTGTGGCTGGAAAACTATCTGACGCGCTACCCGCATACGGTGCTGCTGATCAGCCATGATCGCGATCTGCTCAACCGGGCGGTGAACTCGATCGTGCATCTCGACCAGCACAAGCTGACCTTCTGGCGCGGCGGCTACGATCAGTTCGAACGCCAACTGGCCGAAAAGCAGGCGCTGCAGGAAAAGGCGCGCGCCAAGCAGGACGCCCAGCGCAAGCACATGGAGGCCTTTGTCGAGCGCTTTCGCTACAAGGCCTCCAAGGCGCGCCAGGCCCAGTCGCGTCTCAAGGCGCTCGAGCGCATGGGCACGATCGCGGCCGTGGTCAACCAGACCGTGCGGCCATTCTCCTTTCCCGCGCCGGAGCGCAAGGTCGCCTCACCGATCGTGGCGATCGAAAACGGCTCGGTCGGCTACCAGCCGGGCAAACCGATCCTGAAAAACCTGTCGATGCGTATCGACGAGGACGACCGCATCGCGCTTCTGGGCGCCAATGGCAACGGCAAGTCGACCTTCGCCAAGCTGCTCGCCGGTCGGCTGACGCTCGACGGCGGGAAGATGACACTCGCACCGCAGCTCAACGTGTCGATGTTCGCCCAGCATCAGCTCGACGATCTGCGCCCGGACGAAAACGCGATCGAGCACGTGCGCCGTCTGTTGCCCGCCCTGCCCGAGGCCAAGGTGCGCTCCCGGGTCGCGCAGATGGGCCTGGCGACGGAAAAGATGAACACGCCCGCCAAAGATCTGTCCGGCGGCGAGAAGGCGCGTCTTTTGATGGGGCTGGCCACCATCGAAGGTCCGAACCTGTTCATCCTCGACGAGCCGACCAACCATCTCGACATCGATTCACGCCATTCGCTGATCGAGGCCCTGAACGATTTCGAGGGCGCGGTGATCCTGATCTCGCACGACCGCCATCTGATCGAGGCCACCGCCGAGCGGCTGTGGCTGGTCAATGACGGCACCGTCGCGCCCTATGAGGGCGACATCGGCGACTATCGAAGCCTGGTGACCGGCGGGACGAGCGACCGGCGCGACCGGCGCGAGGCCGACAAGGCCTCCAAGGCGGAGAAGCGACGCGAGGCGGCCGAACGCCGACGCGCCCTGGAACCGGTCGCCAAGCAGATCAAGGCCACGGAAGGACTGATCGACCGCACGCGCAAGCGTCTCGAGGCGATCGAGAACGAACTTGCCAACCCTGCGCTTTACGAGCGAGATTCCGCCAAGGTGGCGACACTCGGCAAGGAGCGCTCCGAACTTGCCGACCAGCTCGCCCGCCACGAAGAACTGTGGCTGACGCTGTCGGCACAGTATGAGGAGGGGATGGCGCAATGAACATCAGGACCGAACGCGACGGCGCGATCACCGTGGTGACGATCGACCGTGCCGAGGCACGCAATGCCGTCAATCCGGCGATGGCCGAGGCTCTGTTTTCCGCCTTTATCGCCTTCGAACGCGACGACAGTCAGAAGGTCGCCGTTCTGACGGGCGCCGGTGGAAACTTCTGCGCCGGATTCGACCTCAAGCATGCTGCCGGCGGCATGGACGAGGAATGGTTCGCCACCCACGATCTCGATGCGTCCTTCGACGGACGCGACGACCAGCCGCGCAAGGCGCCGATGGGACCGACCCGGCTTTCGCTGTCGAAACCGCTGATCGCGGCGATTTCCGGCGCGGCGGTGGCCGGCGGCATGGAACTCGCGCTGTGGTGCGACCTGCGGGTGATGGAGGAAACCGCCTATATGGGGGTCTATTGCCGGCGCTGGGGCGTGCCTTTGATCGACGGCGGCACGATACGCCTGCCGCGCATCGTCGGCCATGGCCGGGCCATGGACCTGATCCTGACCGGCCGCAAAGTGGACGCGGCCGAATGCGCGGCGATCGGGCTTGCCAACCGGCTGTGCAAGCAGGGCGAGGCACGTGCAACCGCTCTCGCGTTGGCGGCCGAGATCGCGCGCTTTCCGCAGGCCTGCATGCGCGCCGACCGCAAATCCGCGCTGGAGCAATGGTCGCTCGACCAAGCGCCGGCGCTCGCCAATGAATGGAAAAGCGCCGCCGCCTTCCGATCGGAAGGTGCAGACGGGGCGGCGCGGTTTTCGGCCGGCAAGGGTCGCTCGGGCAATTTCGACGCGATCTGAGCCGACCGCATCGCCGACGCGCGGCCGTCAGTCGTCCTTGCCCCGCCCCCAACGGCGTGTCTTGCCGTTGTCCGCGGCGGTTTTTTTGCGGCCGCGCAACCGAAACGCCGCCACCAGGCCGACGAAGCCGACCGCCATCAGGATGTAACCGGCGGGAACTGCGCGCGGATCCAGATCGAAGGCGCCGGCGCGCAGAACCAGTTCGACGCGCGCCATCACGATGCCGTCGGCGTCGCCCGGTCCGACTGTGAAGATATAACGCGCGTCGCCGTTCACCGGATCGATGATGCCGACCTCGTCGCGATAGACGTAGCCGGCGACTTGCGGACTGTCGGGGCGCGGCGGCACGCCAAGGAAGGTCACGGTCTCGGCGAAAACGGTCGCCCCGCCGGTCGATGCGGTGACGGTAAGCACGGTGAGCCTGTCACTCGGCCGGAACTCGCCGGCGGCGGTCAGGTCGACGAGGACCCGAACCGGGGCTTCAGACGGCGCGAGCGCCACCTCGGCAGGCTCAAAGCCCGACGCGCGATCATAAACCTTGTAACGGCCGATCTCGTAGCCGGAGACGTTGTCGACCGCCCAGGGATAGCCGATCCCGAGCGCGATACCGGCCACAAGAATGATCAGGAAGAAAAAACGCATCGCAATATCCCCCGCCGCGGCGGTTTGGCATGCGGGAAAATCAATGTCCACAACGGCGCCGGCGCGCCTCCCCCTGCCGCATGTCAGGGTTTGCGCCAGGTGGCGAACAGATGCGGGATCGTACGTCCGGGCCGGCTGATCTCGAAACGGTTCTCGTGCTCGCGGTGCAGGCCGAACTCGGCAAAACGCCCGGCCTGGTCGAGCGTCAGCGGCCAGGGCGGTCCGTCCGGCACGCTGTCGCGCGGGCGCAGCCGCGTATAGACCAAAAGCCTGCCGCCCGGCGCGACCAGAGCCGCGATGGCACCGATGAGGTCGCGCTGCATGGCCGGCGCGACGGACTGGACGGTGTAGCACTCATGCACGAGATCGAAGCCGGCCAGCCAGTCGCCCGGCGGATCGAAGAGGTCGGCGACGCGATAGGCGACCGGCGAGCCGGGGAAACGTTTTTGAGCCCATTCGATCGCCGTGCGCGAGGCGTCGAAGGCGAGCGTTTGGTATCCGGCCGCCGCGATCGCCTCGGCATTGTCGCCCAGCCCGCAGGCGACGTCGATCGCCCGCCGCCCATTGCCTGGATTGTCCGTCAGCCAGTCGACGAGTTCGGGCTTGGGCGCGAGATCGGCCCAGGGAACACCGGCGGCATCGCCGCCCGCCTCTTCATAGACCGCTTCGAAAAAATCCTGCCGATCGGATCCGGCCGCCGACTTGGCGTCGTCGCGCCGGTTCACCCGGGTTCTGGCCGCCTCTCGGCGGCGCTCGAAATCGTCCGTCAGGCCTTGCGCTCCCAGCCCCGTTCCGGCGTCTGCTGCCAATACGTGGCCTGGTGACCGGCCGCCTTGACGGCCTTCCAGTGACGCCGGGCGGCCTCGACATGCGCCTGATCGTGGCCGTCAAACATGATCACCGCGCGCTCGTAACCGTCGAGTGCCGGCGGTTCGGCGCCGTCGACCAGAAACCGGATCGCGGCTGCGTTGGGATTGTCCGGGCCGGTGGTCAAGAGCACCGGCTGGTCGCTCGCATTCGGCTCGCGATCGGTTCCGTGGCCGATGAAGGAATCGTCGCGCCACGTCCACAGATGCTGGTCGAGCGCGTCGCGGCGCTCCTCGCTTCCGGTCTGGACCACCACCGACCAGCCGCGGGCCAGAGACCGCTCGAGGAGGCCGGGCAAGGCGTCCTCGAGGGTCGAATCGGTCAAGTGGTAGAACAGAACCTCCGTCACGCCTCGTAATTGTCCCTGACCAGACGGTCGAGCAGCCGGACCCCGAAACCCGATCCCCAGGATTGATTGATGTCGTTTGACGGCGAGCCCATGGCGGTGCCGGCAATGTCGAGATGCGCCCAGGGCGTTTCCTTGACGAAACGCTGCAGGAACTGCGCGGCGGTGATCGCTCCCCCGAAACGGCCGCCAATATTCTTCATGTCGGCGTTCTTGGAATCGATCAGCTTGTCGTATTCGGGCCCGAGCGGCATGCGCCACAATTTTTCGCCGGTCGCCGTGCCCGCCGTCGACAGATGCTCGGCGAGCGCATCGTCGTTGGAAAACAGGCCGGCATGCTCCTGGCCGAGCGCGATCATGATGGCGCCGGTAAGCGTGGCGAGATTGACCATGAATTGCGGCGCGAAGCGCTCGTTGCAGTACCACAGCGCGTCGGCCAGCACGAGGCGGCCCTCGGCATCGGTGTTGAGCACCTCGATGGTCTGGCCCGACATGGAGGTGACGATGTCGCCCGGCCGCTGGGCGTTGCCGTCGAGCATGTTTTCGACCAGCCCGACAATGCCGACGACATTGGCCTTGGCCTTGCGGGCGGCCAGCGTGTGCATGAGGCCGGCAACCGCGGCCGCGCCGCCCATATCGCCCTTCATGTCCTCCATGCCTGCGGCCGGCTTGATCGAGATGCCGCCCGAATCGAACACCACCCCCTTGCCGACAAAGGCGACCGGCTTGTCCTTCGCCTTGCCACCATTCCACTGCATCACGGCAAGACGCGGCGGGCGGGCCGAGCCCTGGGCAACCCCCAGAAGCGCACCCATGCCGAGCTTCTTCAACTCCTTCTCGGTCAAAATCTCGACTTTGACCCCGAGCGCCTCCAGCGCCTTGGCACGATCGGCGAACTCGACCGGTCCGAGCACGTTGGCGGGTTCGTTGACCAGGTCGCGCGCCAGGTTGACGCCGCCGGCGACGGCCTCGACGGAAGCGAACGCCTTGCGCGCCTTGGACGGGTTCGCACATTGGATCGTCACCCGCACCGGCTTGTCCTTGGCGCCCTCGTCCTTGTCCTTGCGGGTCTTGTATTTGTCGAAGCCATAGGCGCGCAGCATCAGCCCGAGCGCGAAGGCTGCCGCCGCGTCGGCATCCGGTTCTTCGTCCTTCATGTCGAGGATGACGGCGGCATCGGCCGATTTCTTCACCAGCGACCACGCGCCACCGCCGATACGCATCCAGGCCTTTTCGTCGCGCTTGTCGAGCGGCCCCGCGCCAACGACGGCAAAGCGGTCGAACGGCGTGCCTTCGGGTGTCAGCACATCCAGAACAGAGGCCAATTTGCCCTTGAACTCGGCAATATTGGCGGCCTTCGGCACGATACCGGCCGCGTCCAGGGCGCGCGCCTGGTCGCCGAGAGCATTGTCGTCATTTACGACGACCACCACCGCCCCCTTCTTGGGCGCGGAAAACTTGGCAAAGCTGATCTTGGGTGCGTGAGGCATGGATGTTCCCGAATGGCCGGAGGGGCGCGGCGTGCGCGACGATGAAAGCGGACCGACCCTAAAAAGTCCGGCTTTGCCTGGCAAGCGCGGCGCGGAAAACAAGCCGTTTTACCGATCGTTAACCGCGCTCCTTCGCTATTTTTTAGCCCTGATTGCGCACCATCGTGTATGGGACCGGGACGAACAGCCCGCAGCATGCGCTTGTGTGAAGGCCGACGGGCGCCTAATTTGCTCGGCGGGGTTGAAGCGTGACGCGCGCGAATCATAGGGACGCACCGCTTTCGCGATGAAACTCGTCGAGAGATACATCTTCTACCGCGCCTTGAAGATTTCGGGCGCGGCGCTGCTGGTTGCGCTCGCCATGGCGTGGACCACGCAGATTCTCGCACGGGTCAACATCGTCACCGACAGCGGCCAGACCGCCGGCACGTTTCTCGAGCTGGCCACGCTGCTCTTGCCGACCGTGATACCGGTCGTGATGCCGTTCGCCATCATCATCGGAATTTCGCAGACCCTATCGGCGATGAATCAGGATTCCGAGCTCGCCGTAATTGCCGCGGCCGGCAGCTCGCGCGGCACGATCCTCAAGCCGATGTTGGTTCTGGCCGCACTGGCAAGCGCGCTTTCGTTCGCGGTCGACAACTGGGTCGAGCCGACGGCCAGACAACGCACCCGCACTCTGGTGGCCAGCGCCCATGCCGACCTGCTGTCCTCCGTCATCCAGGAAGGCAACTTCCGCAAGGTTCAGGAGGGCCTCTTCGTCCAGGTCGCCGAACGCCTGCCGAACGGACGGATGGGCGGGATATTCGTCGCCGATTCGCGCAAGAAGGACCTCGATCTTTATTATTACGCTAAACAAGGCGAGGTTCAGCAACGCGGCGACCAGCAGTTCCTGTTCATGATCGACGGCGAAGTGCACCGCAAGACACCAGGCGGCGACGTTTCGGTGGTCCGTTTTGCATCCTATGCGTTCGACCTCTCGGAATTCGCGCCTACGGGCAAGACGGTCCAGATTTGGCCGAAGGACCGCACGCTCGGCTATTTGTTCAACCCGGATCCGAACGACGCCTACCTGCAATGGAGTCCGCCCTTCTTCTACGCAGAGCTTCACCGCCGCCTTTCGGAATGGAGCTATTCGCTGGTGTTTGCGTTGCTGGCGCTGGCGGCTGCCGGCGACGCGCGCTCGCACCGCCAGGCGCGCATCCATCCGATGGTCACCGCGATCTCGATTGCGCTTCTGGTGCGTTGGGAGGGATATTTCGTCGCCAACAAGGCCGAAACCGTCACCGCCTTCGTGCCCCTGATCTACGCGGTGCCGATCTTGAACGCCGCTTTTGCCTGTTATCTGATCGCCGCAAGCAAAACCCTCGAATTGCCGGCCTCCTGGTTGGATCGGTTGGCGCATTTCTTTACGGCACTGCGCATGCGCGCGCGTGCCCTGCGCTGGCCCGGGACCCGTCACTCCCTGGAAAGGGGCAGCGGATGATCGGCTGGACGCTGGGGCAGTATTTTTTCCGACGCTATCTCGTCATCACCGGCTGGTTCCTGGCCGGTATTTTCGCGCTGGTCTTCATCATCGACTTCACCGAGCAATCGAGCCGGTTCAGCGGCCTGCCCGGCTATTCACTGCAATTGGGCATGACCATGAGCGCGCTTCGGGTGCCGATGGTGCTGCAGCAGACGATACCCTTCGTGGCATTGTTTTCGGCGATGACGACACTGATCTCGCTCAACAGGAAATACGAGTTGGTCGTCACGCGCGCGGCCGGCGTTTCGGCCTGGCAGTTCCTGTTTCCGATCTGCGTGGGGGCGTTCCTGTTCGGTCTCTCGACGATCATCGCGCTCAACCCGATCGCCGCCAACGGGCTCGCGAAGGTCGAGGAGATCGAAACGACGCTGCGCTCGGGCGAATCGAATGTCGTGTCGGCGGCCTCGGCACCCTGGCTGCGCCAGCGCACCGAGGAAGGCCAGACGATCGTCGGCGCCCGCGCGGTCCTCAACAGCGGGCTTACGCTGTCCGACGCCGTCTTCATCCGCATCGGCGAAGACGGCAACATCATTGAGCGGCAGGACGCCGCACGCGCCTATCTGCGCGACGGCTATTGGGAACTGGAACAGGTTCGCCGCTTCAAATCCGGCGCCAAACCCGAAAGCGTCAAAAACGCGCGGGTCCTCACCAATCTCCGGCCGGAATTCGTCGAGCAGCGGCTGGCACGGCCGGAGGCCACGCCGTTTTACGAACTCGGCAGAAAGATCGAAACCGCCAAGGCGTACGGCTATTCCGTTAACGCTTTTTCGATGCATTATCATTCACTTGTGGCACTTCCGCCACTACTGGTCGCAATGACGCTGATCGCGGCAACGGTTTCGATGCGATTTGTCCGGCTCGGCCAATCCGGCACCCTGATTCTGGGTGGCATCCTCGCCGGCTTTCTGCTTTATGTCGTCTCGACCTTGGTCAAGGCGTTCGGCAGCGCGGGTATCGTGCCGCCGATCGTTGCGGCGTGGTTGCCTGTGGTTATTGCAGCATTGTTCGGGGTAACGTTCCTGCTGCACAAGGAGGACGGTTAGTGGGGTTCAGGAGGGGTAGCGGTGACGGGCACCCACGCATCCGCCTTGGCACAAGCGCCACGGCGCTCGCCCTGCTGTGTCTTGCCGGCATCGTCGATATTCCGCGCGCCCAAGCACAGTCCCTGGACGGCTTGAATGTCAGCGTCGGCCCCGCCGACCAGCTCCTGTTGGAAGCCGACACGCTGATCTACGACAATATCAACCAGACGGTGACCGCAGAGGGGTCGGTGCGGATCGACTACGGCGGCAACCGCATGGTTGCCCGCCGCGTGATCTACAATCAGGCCACGGGCCGTCTGGTGGCCGACGGCGACGTGGAAATCGTCGACCGTGACGGCAACCGGATCTTTTCCGATCATATCGACGTCACCGACGATTTCCGGGACGGGTTCATCAATGCCCTGAGCGTGGAAACGGCCGAGAAGACCTATTTCGGCGCCGAAAGCGCCGAGCGCAAAGCCGGCACCGTGACCACATTCGTCAACGGCATCTACACGGCCTGCGAACCATGCGAGGACAAGCCGGACAAGGCGCCGATCTGGCGAATCAAGTCGCGCAAGATCATCTGGAACAAGGACGCCAAAACGATCCGCTTCCAGCGACCGCGCTTCGAGTTTTTCGGCCTGCCGATCGCGCAGTTGCCGGCGTTCGAGATGGCCGATTCGAGCGTGAAGCGCAAAAGCGGCTTCCTGTTTCCCGGCATCGGCTTCAAGAGCGAGTTGGGCGCCAGCGTCACGCTACCCTATTTCTTCGCCTTTTCGCCGACCTACGACCTGACGGTGAAAAGCACATATTATTCGCGCCAGGGCTTTATGGCCGAAGCCGACTGGCGCCAGAAATTCAATTCTGGCGAGTATTCGCTGAAAATCGCCGGCATCAGCCAGAAGCAGCCGACCGCGTTCAAACCGGGCTATGTCGACAGAACGGTCAAGACCCGCCTCATGGCGGGCACCAAGGGCAAGTTCACCATCAATCCCCGCTGGACGTTCGGTTGGGATGTTCTGGTGCAGTCCGATCCGAACTTCGCCAACACCTATCTGCTGGATGGCTATTCGGAGGCGATACGCCGGAACGAAATCTATCTGACCGGCCTCAACGACCGCAATTATTTCGACCTCCGATTCTACAAATTCCAGGCTCAGGAAGTGCTCCCGGCCGCGCACCCGTCGGCGCGGGATCCGCGGCAACCCTGGGTACTGCCGTCCTTCGACTATGCCTATACGGTGGACGAGCCGGTGGCCGGCGGCGAGTTGAGCTTCGACGTCAACACCCAGGTCGTGGGCCGTATGCGGCGGGATTTCCTGCCCGGCAGGCCGGCGCTGCCCGGCATACGCGGCTGGTCCGGCCGCGTGACGGCCGAGGCCGAGTGGAAGAAAACCATCGTGACGTCGGGCGGCCTGCTGGTGACGCCGCTTCTGCATGCACGCGCCGACGGTATCGGCGTGGACGCGAGCGCCGGCTCGAACGCTGCGATCGCGGCCATGACCGGGGGGCTGACCGGTGCCGCTTATACGCATGACGGCACCGCCTACGGTGCCGTGGCGGCCGATATACGCTCGTCCTATTTCCGTGCGATGGCGACGGCGGGCCTGGAGGCGCGTTGGCCGATCCTGTTCTCCACGTCGAGTGCCAGCCATGTGCTGGAACCGATGGCGCAGCTTTTCGTCCGGCCGGATGTCGGCTACGGCTCGACGCTCGGCATTCCCAACGAAGACGCGCAAAGCCTGGTCTTCGACGCCTCGACCCTGTTCGAGCGCGACAAATTCTCCGGCTACGACCTGATCGAAAGCGGCACCCGCGCCAATCTCGGCCTGCGCTATTCGGGCAGCTTCGCCAACGGCTGGACGGCCAACGCGATCGTCGGCCAGTCCTATCACCTGGCCGGACGCAATCCGTTCGCCGCGCCGGACCTGGTCAATGTGGGTGCCTATTCGGGCCTGGAAACGGACGTGTCCGACTTCGTCGCCATGGCCGGGTTCGCCTCGCCGGGCGGCGTGGTCTTCAGTGCCGGCGGCCGCTTCGACGAACAGAGCCTTGAAGTACGCCGTGCCGAAACCAGCGTGTCCATCCCGATCGACCGCCATAGTATCAACGCAAGCTACACCTTCATCCAGGCGCAACCGCTCTACGGTTTCCCGCAGGATCGCCAGGAGGTGACGCTCGGCGGCCGGGCGCGCCTGCACGACTATTGGAGCGTTTACGCTTCGGGCACCTATGACCTCGCCTCCTCGACGCTTGCCAACAGCTCGTTCGGGTTCCTCTATGACGACGAGTGCTTCACCTACGGCATGACGTTCTCGCGCACGCAAAACACCATCTCCAAGGACGTGTCCTACGGGTTCGGCTTCAATATCTCGTTCCGCACGCTCGGAGATTTCGGAACGTCCACGTCTACGAATGCGTTCGGCACAAACTGATGCGGGCCCGTTCGTCATGCTTTCGCCGTATAGGCCAAGCACGACATTTGTGGGGTAGAACACCGAAGGCCCCCCAAGAGGGACCGCGAAAGAATGAGACACGGAGCTCAGCCATGCGACCTGCATTGAATCGGATCGCCGGAACCGGCTTTATCCTGCTTTTCGGGTTCATGACCTGTCTGGCCAGCGTGGCCACGACACCGGCGCAAGCGAGCGAAATCCGCTACATCGTCAACAATGTGCCGGTGACGAGCTACGATATCGCCCGGCGCAAGGCGTTTTTGCGGCTGCAACGCCGCTCGGCCAATGCCTCGGACGAGATGATCGAGCAGACGCTGAAGAATATCGAGATCAACCGACTCAACATCCGGGTTCCCGATGCCGATGTCGACGCGGCCTATGGACGGTTTGCCTCCGGCAACAAGCTGTCGAAAAGCCAGCTCGATCAGATCATGGCCCAATCGGGCGTGACGAAGAGCCATTTCAAGGACTTCATCCGCTCCCAGATCGGCTGGAACCGGGCGCTGGGCGCCCGGTTCCGCGCGACGGAACGCCTCACCGAGCAGGACGCGGCCCATCGCATGCTGCAGGATGGCGGCAACAAGCCGACGGCGACCGAGTATATGCTGCAGCAGGTGATTTTCGTCATCCCTTCGGCCGAACGCAAATCGCTGCTCAGCCGGCGCAAGAAGGAAGCCAACGCCATGCGCGGCCGCTTCAACAACTGCCAGAATACGCGTGAGTTCGCCAAGGGCCTCGTCGACGTTACCGTCCGTGACCTGGGCCGGGTGATCGCGCCGGAACTGCCGCCGGACTGGAAGAGCCTGATCCTGGAAACCAAACCCGGCCAGGCGACCAAGATCCGCGAAACCGAGCGCGGTGTTGAATTCATCGGCATTTGCAGCACGCGCGAGATTTCGGATGACCGCGTCGCCCAGATGGTGTTCGAAAACGAAGGCGAACTCGACAAGAAGGCGGCCGAGCTTTCCGAGAAATATCTCAAGGAACTGCGCGAGAAAGCCAGCATCATTGAGCGCTGAACAGCGACGCCCGCTTGCCCTGACATGCGGCGATCCTTCCGGCATCGGACCCGATATCGCGCTGGCGGCCTGGGCTGCGCGCGCGCACTATGCCCTGCCGCCGTTCTATGTGCTGGGTGATGCCGAGCAGCTTGCCGTGCGCGCGCGCAGCTTGGGTCTGTCGATCCGTTTCAAGCCGTCCGACCCCGCCTCGGCGGCGGGCGACTTCGAAACGGCGCTACCGGTCGTGCCGCTCCACAACCGTCTGACCGACAGGCCGGGCGCGCCGTCCTCGGCCAATGCCGCCGGCATCATCGAGGCGATCGAACGTGGCGTTGCCGACACACTTTCGGGCGCGGCCGGCGCGATCGTCACCGGACCGATCGCCAAGAAGCCGCTTTACGACGCCGGTTTCGCCTTTCCCGGCCATACCGAGTTTCTGGCCCATCTGGCGCAAAAAGCTACCGGCATGCCGGCCAGACCGGTGATGATGCTTGCCGGGCCGGAACTACGCGCCGTGCCGGTCACCATCCATATCCCGCTCGCCGCCGTCCCGGCCCGGCTTACGACGGCGCTGATCGTGGAAACCGGCCAAATCACGGCCGGCGACCTGGCGCGTCGTTTCGCCATCGCCAGCCCGCGCCTCGCGGTGGCCGGGCTCAACCCGCATGCTGGAGAAGACGGCGCAATGGGCCGCGAGGATATCGACATCGTGCGGCCCGCAGTCGACGCGCTGCGTGCGGAAGGGATCGACGCGCGCGGTCCGCTGCCGGCCGACACGCTGTTTCACGCCGAGGCGCGGCACAGCTACGACGCCGCGCTTTGCATGTATCACGATCAGGCCTTGATACCGGCCAAAGCGCTGGCCTTCGACAAGACGGTCAATGTCACGCTCGGCCTGCCTTTCGTGCGTACCTCTCCCGACCACGGCACAGCCTTCGCGATCGCCGGCACGGGCGCAGCGCGCGCCGACAGTCTCGTTGCCGCGCTGCACCTGGCGGCGCGACTGGCGACGACGGAAGCCGGACATAAGGCTGCATGACGCGCGACGGCCTGCCTCCCCTGCGCGAGGTCATCCAGCAGCACGGGCTTGCTGCGAAAAAATCGCTCGGCCAGAATTTTCTGCTCGATCTCAACCTGACCGACAAGATCGCACGCACAGCGGGCGACCTTTCCGGGACCACGGTGATCGAGGTCGGCCCCGGTCCCGGCGGGCTGACACGGGCGCTTCTGGCGAATGAGGCCAAAAGGGTGATCGCCATCGAGCGCGACGAACGCTGTCTAGCGGCCCTTCAGGAAATTGAGCGCCACTATCCGGGCCGGCTCGAGATCGTTGCCGGTGATGCGCTCAGGACCGATTTCGCCACACTCGCGGCAGGTGCCGGGCCGGTACGGATCGTGGCCAACCTACCCTACAATATCGGTACCGAGCTGTTGGTGCGCTGGCTCACCGTCGAGCCCTGGCCCCCATTCTACGTCTCGATGACATTGATGTTTCAGCGTGAGGTCGCCGAGCGGATCGTGGCAATGCCCGGTGAAAGTGCCTACGGACGGCTCGGCGTTCTCGCCGGCTGGCGCAGCTCGGCCCGAATCGCCTTCACCGTGCCGCGCGAGGCCTTTACCCCGCCGCCCAAGATCACCTCGGCGGTTGTCCACCTGACACCGCGATCCGCGCCGTTGGCATGCGAGGCCAAGCGACTTGCGCGGATCACCCAGGCCGCATTCGGCCAACGCCGAAAAATGCTGCGTCAAAGCCTGAAGGCGCTCGGTGGCGAAACGCTGCTGCAAAAGGCCGGGATCGAGCCGACGCGGCGGGCCGAAACCCTGTCGATCGCGGAGTTCGTCGCTTTGGCCAACGCGCTCGAGGGCTGAGCCGGCCCTATTATTCGGTCCGCTCGTCAAGCAGCCCGCTGACGAAATCGAACAGGCCCGGCCGGCGATCGCGTTTCAGGCGTTCGGCGACAACGATAGCGCGCACGGCGGCGTAGGCGCGATCGAGATCGTCATTGACCACGACATAGTCGTAGTCGCGCCAATGTTCGATTTCGGAACGCGCATTCTCGAGCCTGGTCTGGATGGTGGTGTCGGAATCCTCCGCTCGCCGGCGCAATCGCGATTTCAGTTCGGTCATCGACGGCGGCAGGATGAAGATCGATACGATGTCGGCCGGCATCGTCGCCTTGAGCTGTTCGGCGCCCTGCCAGTCGATATCGAACAGCATGTCGCGGCCTTCATCCATGGCGATCTCGACCGGCTCGCGCGGCGTACCGTAGAAATTGCCGTGCACCTCGGCGGATTCCAGCAGCGCATCGGTGTCGCGCATGCGCTCGAAATCCCGCGTCGACAGAAAATGATAATGCACGCCGTCGATCTCGCTGCCGCGCCGCGGTCGGGTCGTCACGCTGACCGACAATTCCAGCCCGCCATCGTTTTCGAGCAGGCTGCGCGCAATCGTCGACTTGCCCGCGCCGGACGGCGAGGACAAAACCAGCATCAAGCCGCGACGGCGAATTGACAAGGCGGGCTGCATGGCGCCCATGGGCTACTCCAGATTCTGAACCTGTTCGCGAAACTGATCGACGACGGCCTTCAGTTCGAGCCCGATGGCGGTGACCGACGTCGCATTGGACTTCGAACACAGCGTATTCGATTCGCGATTGAACTCCTGCGCCAAAAAATCGAGCTTGCGCCCGACAGCGCCACCTTTCTTCAGCAATTGCCGCGCCGTCGCGACATGGGCTTTCAGGCGATCGAGCTCCTCGCGGATGTCGGCGCGCGTGGCCAGAAGGGCGGCTTCGGTGTGCAGACGCTGTTCGTCGAGGCCGGAGGCCGCGTCGAGCAGCAATCCGACCTGCATGGCGATACGCTCGCGAATGGCCGCCGGCTCGCGCGAGGGATCGGCTTCGGCATCGCGGGTGTATTTCTCGATCGCGGCGACGTGGTCTTCGAGCACGACGGCGAGCTGTTCGCCCTCCGCCAGACGCGCGGCCTCCAGATCCTCCAATACGCTGTCGAACGCGGTCATGATGACCGCGTCGAGGGCTTCGCGCCCCTCCTCGTCCTCGACCGTGTCCGGGATGTCGAGCACGCCGCGCAGCGCAAGCAGCCCGTCGGCGGAAGCCGGCGAGCAGCCGAATTGCTCTTCCAGACGCCGGGCAAGGCCGGCAACATCGCGCAGGAAGGCCTCGTTGACGACGGGTTGCGCCAGCCCCGGCTGCCGGCTGACGACCAGCGTGGCCTGGACGTTGCCGCGCGAGAACCGGCGCTGCACCGCCTGCTTGGCCGGCAGTTCGAGCCGTTCGAAGCCGGACGGTAGCCGCAGGCGCACGTCGAGGCCGCGGCCATTGACCGAACGCACCTCCCAGGAAATGGCGGTGCCGTCCCGATCGGCCGCCGCACGGGCAAAGCCCGTCATGCTTTGTAGCGCCATCACTCCCCCCGCCCCCCGGCGTTAGGTCAGTTCGAGCCGGTCCCGTCCTGACCGGTTTCGTCCGCCTGGTCCCGTCTCTTCTTCTCGATCTCGCGCCAGCGCGCAACGTTTTCATTGTGCTCGTCCAGCGTCTTGGCGAACACATGCCCTCCCGTGCCGTCGGCCACGAAATAGTACTCGTCGGTCTTTGACGGGTTGGCGACCGCCTCCAGCGCGGCGCGGCCGGGCGTGGCGATCGGCGTGGGCGGCAGCCCGTCGATCAGATAGGTGTTGTAGGGGGTCAGCTTGTCGATGTCGGAGCGGTAGATCGGCCGGTCGGACGGCTTGCCTTCGCCGCCGAACAGGCCGTAGACGATCGTCGGATCGGACTGGAGCCGCATGCCGCGCCGCAGCCGGTTGATGAACACCGCGGCAACGCGCGGCCGTTCGTCGGCGCGGCCGGTCTCCTTTTCCACGATCGAGGCGAGTGTCACGAATTCGTCGATCGTCTCCAGCGGCAGGCCCTCGACGCGGCGTTCCCAAACCTCTTCGACCAGGCTTTTCTGGTCGGCGATCATCTTTTCGATCAGTTCGGCGCGCGTTGTTCCGCGCGTGAAACGCTGCGTGTCGGCAACCAGCGCGCCTTCCGGCGGCAGCTCGGCCGGCATCTCGCCGGTCAGCGCTTCGTGCTTGGCGATCCGATCAAAGGCCTGGTTGACCGTCAGTCCCTCGGGAACGGTCAGCGAATAGAGCACCGAGCGTCCGCTGACCAACAGATCCATGATGTCGCGCATGGAGGCGCCGGCCTTGATCTCATACTCGCCCGCCTTGAGGGCGTCGTCGGCGCCGGCGGCCCTCACGCCCAGCCGGAACACGTTGCGGTCGCTGATCAGATTGCGCCGCTCCAGCATCAAGGCAATCTCCGAAACGCTCGTTGCCGGCTTGACCAGCACCATCTCGGTGCTTTGCGCAGGACCGGGACTGTCGAACTCTCGCTTGCCCAGATAGACGGCGAGACCGGCGACCAGAACCACGAAGATAACCGTCGACATGACGAAATTCATGAACACGACGACCTGGTTGCGCGAGCCCTGCGAGCGCCGCGGCGGCGGGGTGCCCTGTTCGGGACGCAGCGCTTCGCTCGCGGATTTCGGCACGATCGGCTTCGGCGCCTCGTTCCTGTTGCCGAAAGTGGTTTCGTTCGCCGGTTCCGTAGTCATCGGCCGTCACGCTTCTCCGTTATGCCAAAACCCGACGCCGTCCCGCCGGGACGTTGCAAGGACTAGCGATGAATATGGCAAAATTGACGACCGGCGCAGCCGTTTAGCCATCATGGCGGCGGAAAACGAGCGAAGCATTGGTGCCCCCGAAGCCGAAAGAGTTCGACAGCGCCACATCGATCGTCCGGTCCTTGGGCCGATTGGGCACCAGATCGAGCGCGGTTTCGACGGACGGATTTTCCAGATTGATGGTCGCCGGCGCCTTGTTGTCGCGGATAGCCAGGATGGAAAAGATCGCCTCGGCCGCCCCGGCCGCGCCCAGAAGATGGCCGATGGAGGATTTGGTCGACGACATGGCGATCCCCGAGGCCGCATCGCCCACCAGGCGCTCGACCGCGCCCAGCTCGATCGTGTCGGCCATGGTCGAGGTGCCGTGCGCGTTGATATAGTCGACGTCGCCGGGCGTCAGGCCGGCGCGTTTGAGAGCCGCGCTCATGCAGCGATAGGCGCCGTCGCCGTCTTCGGACGGGGCGGTGATATGGAAAGCGTCGCCGCTTAGACCATAACCGATGATTTCGGCGTAAATCCGCGCGCCGCGCGCCTTGGCGTGCTCCAGTTCCTCAAGCACGACCACGCCGGCCCCCTCGCCCATCACGAACCCGTCACGGTCGCGATCATAGGGACGCGAGGCCTTTTGCGGCGTGTCGTTGTAGGCGGTGGACAAGGCCCGGCAGGCCGCGAAGCCGGCGAGTGACAAACGGTTGATCGGCGCTTCCGCGCCGCCGGCCAGCATCACCTCGGCGTCGCCGTAGGCGATCAGCCGCGCCGCGTCGCCGATCGCATGCGCTCCGGTCGAACAGGCCGTGACCACGGCATGGTTCGGCCCCTTCAGGCCGTGCCGGATCGAGACCTGACCCGAAACCAGATTGATGATATTGCCGGGAATGAAGAACGGGCTGATGCGGCGTGGGCCGCGATCACGCAGGATGAGTGCGTTTTCGGCGATGCCCTCGACGCCGCCGATGCCGGAACCGATCATCACGCCGGTGGCGTTCTGGTCGTCCGGCGTTTTCGGCGCCCAGCCCGAATCCTTCAGCGCCTCGTCGGCGGCGGCGATGCCGTAGAGGATGAAATCGCCGACTTTGCGCTGTTCCTTGGGCTCGAGCACATGGTCGGGATTGAACGTGGCATCGCTGCCGTCGCCCCGCGGAACGACATTGGCGATTTTGCACGGCAGATCGTCGGTCTCGAAATGCTCGACCCGCCGTGCCGCGCTTTCACCCGACAAAAGACGGCGCCAGGAATGCTCAACGCCCACCCCGAAGGGGGAAACGAGACCCATTCCCGTGACGACGACTCGTCTCATCACTCAACCACCACGGATATTTTGCGGAATTGCCCGAAGGCTGCCGTTAGGCGGAGGCTTTGTCGATATACTTGACCGCATCGCCCACGGTCAGGATCGTCTCGGCCGCGTCGTCGGGGATCTCCACGCCGAACTCTTCCTCGAAGGCCATGACCAGTTCGACGGTGTCCAGGCTGTCCGCGCCAAGATCGTCGATAAAGCTCGCGCCCTCGGTGACCTTGTCGGCTTCAACGCCAAGATGCTCTACAACGATTTTTTTGACGCGCTCTGCGGTGTCGCTCATTTGGAAACCCTCGACTTCGGTTCAAGTTGGTCTTCGTTAGCGGCAGGATGCCCGCTAATCAAGTTGAAAGATCGCGCCACGCCGGCATGACCGGCCACGGCTTCTCCGGACAAAAAACCGGCGCAAAACGCACGGCGGACAGTGCCCGGATCGCCAGTTTGCCGGGCCGCATACCATGAAAACCCGGACCGGCAAAGGCGAAAACACGCCGCAAAGAAGCGCATTGCCGCCATTTCGGCGCCCGCGGACGACGACGGCCGAATCAACGGCGCGGCGGGCTCAAATCATCGCCATGCCGCCGTTCACGTGCAGGGTCTGTCCCGTCATATAGGCCGCCTCGGTGGAGGCGAGAAAGGCCACGGCAGCGGCAACCTCGGCGCCGGTTCCCATGCGCTTCATCGGGATCGCCCCCATGATCGCGTCACGCTGCTTGTCGTTGAGCTTGCCGGTCATCGCCGATTCGATGAAGCCGGGCGCCACGCAATTGACGGTGATGTTACGGCTCGCCACTTCCTGCGCCAGCGATTTCGAGAAGCCGATCATGCCGGCCTTGGAGGCGCAGTAATTGGCCTGGCCGGGATTGCCGGTGACGCCGACGACGGAGGTAATGTTGACGATGCGGCCGAAGCGGCGGCGCATCATCGGATGGGTGAGTTCGCGCGTCAGGCGGAAGACGGCGGTCAGATTGACCTCTAAAACAGCATCCCAGTCGTCGTCCGACATGCGCACGAACAAGCCGTCGCGGGTGATGCCGGCATTGTTGACGAGAATATCGACGCCGTCGAGTTCGGCTTCGGCCTTCTGGCCCAGCGCCTTGACGGCAGCGCGGTCGGACAGATCGGCCGGAAAGATCGTCACACGCTCGCCGAGCTCGCCGGCAAGGGCCTCGAGCTTTTCGACACGGGTTCCGTGCAAGCCGACATTGGCGCCCTGGGCGTGCAGCAGGCGGGCAACCGCCTCGCCGATGCCGCCGGAAGCGCCGGTGATGAGGGCCTTGCGGCCGGTGAGATCAAGCATGGTTCGTCTCCTGCTGGGCTCCGAGGCCAGCCCGCGCGGCCGGCAGGGCGTGGCCGCGATGGTTCGTTACAAGGCGGCGAGCGCCGCGTCGATATCGGCCGGGGTGCCGACGCTGGCGGTCGCCAGCGTGCGGTCGATGCGGCGGGCAAGCCCCGACAGCACCTTGCCGGCGCCGATCTCGTAAAGCCCGGTCACGCCGTTGCCGGCGAAAAACTCCACCGTCTCGCGCCAGCGTACGCGGCCGGTGACCTGCTCGACCAGGCGCCGTGCGATCTCGTCAGGATCGGTGAGCGGGGTGACGGTGACGTTGGCCACCACCGCGATGGCGGGCGCCTGCATCGCCACCTCGGCCAGGGCCGTGCGCATGGCCTCGGCGGCCGGCGCCATCAGCGCGGAATGGAACGGCGCGGAAACCGGCAGCATGATGGCGCGCTTGGCGCCCTTTTCGGTGCACAGCGCGGCTGCGGCTTCGACAGCCGCCTTTGCGCCGGAGATGACGATCTGGCCGCCGCCATTGTCGTTGGCGATCTGGCAAACCCCGTTGCCGGCCGCCTGGCAGGCGGCTTCGACCTCGGCGTCGTCCAGGCCCAGGATCGCCGCCATGGCACCCTCGCCCGGTGGCACCGCCGCCTGCATGGCATTGCCGCGGATACGCAGCAGGCGCGCGGTATCGGCAAGCGAGAAGACGCCGGCCGCACACAAGGCCGAATATTCGCCCAGGGAATGGCCGGCGAGATAGTCGACCTTGTCCTCCAGCACCAGCCCGCGCGCCTGCATGGCGCGCAAGGCGGCGATGGAGACGGCCATCAGCGCCGGCTGCGCGTTCGCCGTCAGCGTCAGCCTGTCCTCCGGTCCCTCCCACATCAGCGTCGACAACTTCTCGCCCAGCGCCTCGTCGACCTCTTCGAAGACGGCACGGGCCTCGGGGAAGGCCTCGGCCAGCTCGCGGCCCATGCCGACGGCCTGGCTACCCTGGCCGGGAAAGGTGAATGCGATCGCCATCGGGCGGTATCTCCCCTTCGATTGTCTCGCGCTGCCTGTGCGGCAGGACGGACCGCGAAGTCAAGGCCGGGCAGACAATCACCAGGAGGCCGCGAGCGGGAGCGCCGGGGCGATCCCTTCTCAGCCGGCCGGCAAGGCGGTCTCCACCAGCCTTGCCCAGTAGGAGCAGCCGATCGGGATGATCTCGTCGTCGAAATCGTATTCGGGATGGTGGAGATATTGGGTGTCGCCCTGGCCAAGATAGATGAAGGCGCCCGGCCGCGCCTCCAGCATGAACGCGAAATCCTCGCCGCCCATGACCTGCGGCGTTTCGGTGTCGACCTTGTCGCCGGCCACCTGGCGCGCCACGTCGGCTGCGAAACCGGCCTCGCGGGCATGGTTGGACAAGACCGGGTAGTGGCGCTGATAGTCGAGCGTGGCCTTGGCGCCGAAAGCGGCGGCGGTGTTTTCGACCACCTGCGCCATGCGTTCTTCCAGAAGGTCGCGCACTTCCGGCGACAGGGTGCGCGCCGTGCCGGTGAGCCGCGCGGTCTGCGGAATGACGTTGAAGGCGTCGCCCGCCTTGAACGTCGTCACCGAGATCACCGCCGCCTCCACCGGATCGACGCTGCGCGACACGACCGACTGCAAGGCGGTCATGATATGCGCGCCGACAAGCGTGGTGTCGATGCAGCGCTGCGGGCGCGCGGCATGCCCGCCCACGCCTTCGATGTCGATCACGAACATGTCGGCCGCGGCCATCATCGAGCCGCTCCTGAGCGCGAACTGGCCGAACGGAATCCCCGGCGCGTTGTGCATGCCGTAGACCTCGTCGATCGAGAACCGATCCATCATGCCTTCCTCGACCATGACGCGACCACCGCCGCCGCCCTCCTCGGCGGGCTGGAAGATGACCACCGCAGTGCCATCGAAATTGCGCGTTTCGGCAAGGTAGCGCGCCGCGCCCAAAAGCATGGCGATGTGGCCGTCATGGCCGCAGGCATGCATGACACCCGGCGTCGTGGACTTGTAAGGCCGCTCGACCGCCTCCTGGATCGGCAGGGCATCCATGTCGGCGCGCAGGCCGATCGTCCTGCCGGACTCCGTCTTGCGGCCACGAATGACGCCGACCACCCCCGTGCGCCCGATGCCGGTGACGACTTCGTCGACCCCGAATGACTTGAGCTTGTCGGCGACGAGCGCCGCCGTGCGATGGACATCGAACTGCAGTTCGGGATGGGCGTGGATGTCGCGGCGCCACGCGGTGACATCCTGATGAAACTCGGCAATCCGGTTGACGATCGGCATGTTGTTTTCTCCTCCGGCTCGTTTCGGCGTTTCTGCGTTCCCTTGCCGCCGTTTTGCACGATCGTCGGCGGCGCGCAAAAGAAAATCGGATGATCCAGCCCCCCGCCCGGCCGCGCGCCGACGGCAAGCGGCCTTGCATGGCCGGATCGCCCTCCCCATCTTAGCGCGACCGCGCAAGGGGCTTGGCGGCAAACAGGGGAAATGCTCGTCCGTGCGCGATATCGTCTTCGTCATCGTCGGTTTCATTCTGTTGTTCGGCGGCGGCGAACTTCTCGTGCGCGGCGCGGTTTCGGCGGCCAGGCGGTTCGGCGTCACGGAACTGGTGATCGGCCTCACCGTGGTCGGATTCGGCACGTCGATGCCGGAATTGCTGGTCTCCGTCGAGGCTGCCCTGAAAGGCCGGCCCGAAATCGCCATCGGCAATGTCGTCGGGTCCAACATGGCCAACCTGCTTCTGATCGGCGGCGTGACGGCGGTGCTCGCCCCGTCCGGCGGCTGGGGCGCGGATGTGCGCCGTGACGTGCTGTTGATGCTTATCGCCACGGCGCTGCTGTTGCTGGCTGCCGCCTTTGGCGTGCTGCCGACTTGGGGCGGCCTGCTGCTGGTGCTGTTTCTGGTCGCCTATCTCTACGCTCATTACCGTGCCAGCCGGAACGGCGGTGAAGCCGATGGCGGCAGCGTCGTGGTCGCGCCGAAAAAACCGGCCTGGCTCGCCGCCACGCTGCTTGCGGCGGGTCTGGCGCTGCTGTTCGTGGGTGCCGATCTGCTGGTCGAGGGCGCCAGCGCCATCGCCCTGGCGCTCGGGGTTTCGGAAGCCGTGGTCGGCCTGTCGATCGTCGCCATCGGCACCAGCCTGCCCGAACTCGCGACCTCGGTGGTGGCCGCCTGGCGCGGCCGGGCGGGCGTTGCCATCGGCAACATCGTGGGATCGAATATTTTCAACATACTGGGCATATTGGGCGTGACGGCGCTGGTCGCGCCGCTGCCGATCTCCGAACGGTTCTGGCAGGTCGACGTTCCGCTGGTGCTCGCGATCAGTCTCGCCTTCGCCGCGATGCTGGTCTTGCGCGACCGGCTGGGCCGCACCACCGGCTTCGTCATGCTGGCCGCCTACGTCGCCTACACGATCGGCCTATATACCGTTGCCGGCTAGACGCCCGCGCTTGGGTAGTGTCTCAGTTTGAAATCATGAGCCGGTAACGACCGGGGGCGATCCGAACAAAAAGCTCGGTCGTTCTCCCGTTGCCAACGGCATGTTTGGATAGAAATACGCGATATGTGTTGTCGGCCCAACCTGGACAGGCGGCCTTGACCTCTCTTGCGCTGAACGGCTCGCGGAGCCGGCCAGAACGAACTGCGGCATAAATTTCTGAGGCAAACTTCTTCATGCTGCTGACTTCCGTTTCTTGTATGACCCGCGCGGTCCCGGCTTTGGCGCAACGGCGTCCATCATCGCGACCAGATCATCCATCGACCAGAGCTTGTCGGTCACGCCAGCGGCCATTGCAGGCGTCATGCGCAGCGTCTTGTGCATCTTGATGAAGTTGTACCAGACCGTATAGATCGCGACCATGTGCACGTGGTTCTCGAATTTCTTCGAGAACGCACTCGTCAGGCGGGTAAAGCGGCGGTTGGCCATGCGCATCGTCAGGTTGGCGCGCTCCACATGTGACGTGCTGACGTGCACCGGGTCGGGCGATCCCTCAATGCGGGTCTTCTTTGCGCCAGTGCACACAGCGGGGCTGTAGCGGCGTTCAGGCGACCGCTTGGAGCCTTCCGGCTCGCCGTACTGCTTCACCAGCATTGCATAGTCGATATCAGCGCCGAACGCTTCTTCGACCGCATTAAGATAGACCGAATGACCGTCCGTCGTAAGCTGGACGCGATTGGCAAGGCGGTCGCGAACGTCATCCATGAACGCCAACGCATAGTCGCTGTCGCGCCCGCCGACGAGCCAAGAGACAATCAGCTTGCTGTCGCTGTCTAGTGCGGTCCAGGTCCACACGTCGCCAGCGCCTTCCACGGGCTGCTTCATGTTCGGAACGTTCTTCGCCTTCGCGCCGACAAACGACCAGATTTCGTCACACTGGACGCGCTTTGCCTTTACGTCGCGGACTTCGCGGTCGTGCAGATCGGCGCAGAACATGCCGGCATCGACCAGCAGCTTTGAAACCGTGTTGATCGACACGTCCGCAACGCGCGAGATCGAGCGCATGGACGATCCCTCGCAGAGCATAGAGAGAATTTGGACGCGGGTTTTCAGGGGCAGCTTGTTCACGCCTTTAATATGTGAACTTTTATGCTTAGTGTCAAGCATATTGTTTAAGCCAATCCGCCTATTGACGCCAAAGACTTTAAGCTATAAACAAATTTCGACGCTTCAGGCAAATCGCACAAGGGCATGTCGGAATGGCTACGGACGAAGAGCAGATGCGCCAACACATCCTCGCGCAAGCTACGAGGAGTTTTCCGAAGGCGTTTCTGATGGAGGCCTTGGATCGTATCCGGCGGGCATATCTCGAAGAGTTTTCGGCCGTGGCCCACAATGTGACCACTCTAGCTGAGCAGCGGATATTCAAACTGAATCAGGATCGGTGTTTCCGGATCGATTGGGAACTGCACGAAGCCGCCGCGGCCCACGGTCTGAACGTCACTGCAAAGGAATTGCCCTACAACAAATGGCATCATACCTACGTCACGGCTGGGGCTTTTGGCTTGACGCAATCATACGTGCCGAGGGCTGGCGATTTGCCGCAGCCGGCGAAATTCAGGGATGCGCTTGCGGAAGCAGCAAACTGTCCTAGGTTGCCGCTTGATGATTCTGCCGAGATCTACTCCGCGAAGGAATTCTATGCGCTGTTTGCCCACACGCCGGTTGGGCGGCGGTTCAGTGAGGACGAGCAGAAGCTCGGCACACTCATGTTTTGCGTTCCGGATCGTACCATGAAGTCATGGGCACTCTCTGTTGGCGTTCCTGAGATCATTGCCCTGTATCCGGCAGACGAGAAAGCTAAGAAGGAGGACCGCACGGTTCCGACTTGGAGGCGGGACAAGGATGCGGGTTCGAAAAAAGCATGAGCATAGCTACAGGATTTGTTGGAACTCGTCTCAGCGAGGCTAGACGCGCGCGCGGCATCACTGCCAGTGATCTCGCCAGCATGATCCATGTTAGCGTTCAATCGCTCAGCAAGTATGAAAACGGTCATCAGACGCCGCGCCATGAGACGGTAGACAAGCTCTCTTCAACCCTTGGGATTCCGAGGCAATACTTTTTCCTTGCCCAGCGCTTCGATGATAGTCGGCCTGTTTTCTGGCGGTCCAAGCTGACCGCGCAGGCGGGCGATCTCGATAGGGCGTCGGTTCGGTTGGATTGGCTCAAAGAAGTCGTTGATTATTTGGGCGACTTCTTCGATTTCCCCGCGCTCGATTTGGTGGATTTTGATGTGCCCAGCGATCCGCTGAGCATTTCTCGTGATTTTGTTGAGGATGCGGCAAATACCCTGCGGAGTGAATGGAACGTTCGGCGTGGCCCGCTTCCCGACGTTCTGGAGAGAGTTGAAGCCAGCGGCATTCTGGTTTCGCGGATTCACGTCAATGCAGAAAAGGTCGATGCCTTTTCGCAATGGTCGGACAAGTTCGGCATCCCGTTCATCATGCTGTCACGCGACAAAGCGAGTGCCGCGCGGCAACGGTTTGATGCGTTGCACGAGCTGGCCCACATCCTTTTTCACCGGAACGTCACCCATGCGCACCTGAACAACAGAGCGACGTATAAGCTTCTGGAAAAACAGGCAGATGCGTTTGCTAGCTTCATGCTGCTTCCTGAGCAGGACTTCTTGGACGAGCTTTATGCGCCAACGCTGGACGGTATGGTTAGTCTCAAGGAACGATGGGGCACATCGGTTGCGGCAATGATCATGCGCTTGAGTTCGCTGGATATTTTGGACGACTTCCAGTCCAAGCGGATGTGGATGAATTACACTCGGCGCGGATGGAGGAAAGGCGAACCCTTTGACGGTAAGACAGAGAAGGAGGAACCCTATCTAATCCGCCGCAGCTTCGAGATGCTACTGAACGAAAAGGTCCAAACAGTAGCCGATATCCGCGCTGCCCTACCATTCCCGGTAGACGATCTCGAGGAAATTGCCGATCTCCCAGTGGGCACGTTGGGTGCGCCCGTGCATGAACGACCGGAACCCGTCCTTAAGCCGGGGATTGGTGGCTCACAGGGGAACGTTGTCTCTCTAAGTGACCGCCGAAGGAGTTAGGGCTTCTTGGCCCATCGCTTTTCAGCAGCCTTCCGGGCGATCTCCGCGCGCCGCTCCGGTGACAGATTGGCGGCGCGCTTCTTGCCGCCCTTAGCGCCGAGTTCCTTCGCGGCGGCGTCCTTGCCGTCGTCTGGCGTTTCGTCTTCGTCCTCACCGGTCGCAATGCGCATGACCTTCACGGCATTGCCAATCACGTCGGCGGGGCGCTTCTGACCTTTAGGTCCGGTCGGCATCGGAAACCTTTCGGGATTTGACGTTCCAAATTTGGGCGTCAACAGAGTGTGGGTCCGTTTTGAACGGCTCCAGAACCTTTTTGATTGCGTCCTCGTGGCCTTCAGCTGTTACGATCTCTGTCCGTGTGGGCGCTTCGCCTTCGGGGCCCCAAGACACTTCATATTTGTCCATATCGCCTCCCATGCTTTCCGGTAAGCATATAGGAGTTCGGGCCGGGGTGCGACAACCGCGTGCGCGGCGTCAGATTTCAAACTGAGACACTACCTGCGCTTGCCAGATTGGCAAAAACCTGTATAAGCGCGCTCACTCTGCCGGTCCAGTTGGGGGCTGAACGGAGGGCCGTGCGCGCATTTCCTTTGAAAATTCGCTCCGCGTGTGAAGGCAAAAGGCCTTCCGCCTCCCGTGTCTCCGCTCTCGACCGTCTCGACCATGCGCCTTTCTTCTCCCGCCAGAGCGGGCAAAGACAAGTCGCAGAGGCTTAGCCGCTGGTTGCCGGGAGAGCGAAACGGAAGAAAGGCAAAGAAACAATGGCTCTTTACGAACATGTGTTCCTTGCCCGGCAGGATCTGTCGCAGCAGCAGATCGACGCGCTTGTCGAACAGTACAAGGGTGTCGTGGAAGCCAATGGCGGATCGGTCGGCCGGGTGGAAAACTGGGGACTGAAGTCCCTGACCTACCGCATCAAGAAAAACCGCAAGGCCTATTTCACGCTCATGGACCTGAGCGCACCGGCTGCCGCCATCAACGAGATGGAGCGCCAGATGGGCCTGTCGGAAGACGTGTTGCGCTTCATGACCATCCGCGTCGACGCGCATGAGGAAGGCCCCTCGGCGATGATGCAGAAGCGCGACCGCGACGATCGCGGCGACCGCTTCGGCGGCCGTGGCGATCGCGGCCCGCGCCGGCCGCGCGAACAGTCCTAAGGAGCACGACAATGGTCGACATCAACCAGATCCCGACCCGGCGCCCCTTTCATCGCCGGCGCAAGACCTGCCCGTTCTCCGGCTCCAACGCGCCGAAGATCGACTACAAGGACGTAAAGCTGCTGCAGCGCTATATTTCCGAGCGCGGCAAGATCGTGCCCTCGCGCATCACCGCAGTCAGCCAGAAGAAGCAGCGCGAACTCGCCAAGGCGATCAAGCGCGCGCGTTTCCTCGGCCTTCTGCCCTACGTGGTCCGCTAAGGCTCCTCGGCGCCGCCGCCAGGCGGCGCCAGTCCCCCGCGACGGGCGCGGTACGGACGGATCGAACGAAAATCCCGGGCTGGGGCCCATGCCCCTAACTGCCGGATGGCAGGACAGCGACAGGACGGCGACCATGCCGCCATTCGGCTTCCCGCAATCCGGCCCGCGCCGCAAAGGCGCCCGAAACAAGGATTGATACGATGGAAGTCATTCTTCTCGAACGCATCGCACGGCTCGGCCAGATGGGCGAAACAGTCAAGGTGCGCGACGGCTACGCCCGCAATTTCCTGCTGCCGCAGGGCAAGGCGCTGCGCGCCAACGAAGCCAACAAGAAAAAGTTCGAAAGCCAGCGCGTCCAGCTCGAAGCGCGCGACCTGGAGCGCAAGTCCGAAGCCGAAAAGATCGCCGAGCGCCTCGACGGTATGTCCTTCATCATCGTGCGTGCGGCCGGCGAAACCGGCCAGCTCTATGGTTCGGTGTCCCCGCGCGACATCGCCGACCTGCTGGCCGAAGAGGGCTTTTCGGTCAATCGCAACCAGGTCGAGCTCAACCAGCCGATCAAGGCGATCGGGCTGACCAACGTCATCATTGCGCTTCACCCGGAAGTCGAGGTGACCGTGACCATGAACATCGCGCGCTCCACCGACGAGGCCGAACGCCAGGCAGCCGGCGAGAAGCTGGATTCGGCGGAAGCGATCTACGGCGACGACATCAACGAAAACGCTCGCCCGGACAGTTTCTTCGACCCGAACGAGGACGGCGAAGGGTTCGACGAGGGCGATCAAACGGTCTGATACAGAAAAAAAACCGTTCAGGATCAATGCCCGGGATGCGAATTCCGGGCATTTTTTCTTGATCGAAGGACGGCTGTTCCCACATTCTCGGGTACGGGTGATCCAAAGTGACTGTTGCGGGAGGTGCTGCTCCCATGAACGTGTTTTTGCGCAGCCTTATCGAACGTCTGATCCGGACGGGCAATCTGACCGTGATCGACCACAGGGGCCGGTCGGCCTCGTTCGGCGACCAGAGCGGACCTCGCGTGACGGTCGCCATCCATTCCGCCCATGCCGAGCGCGCCATCACCTTCGACCCGGTGCTCGCCCTGCCCGAGAGCTACATGAATGGCGAGATCGACCTTCTGGAAGGCGATCTGCTCGACCTTTTGCAGGTGATCTACCAAAACTCCCCGACCCTGGATGTCGGCGCCTTGTGGACCCGGATGGCCGACGGTTTCCGGCACGGGCTGAGGCGGTTGCAGCAATTCAACACGACCGAACGCGCCCGACGCAACGTGCGCCGGCACTACGACCTTTCGCGCGAACTCTACCAGCTCTTTCTCGATCGAGACCTGCAGTATTCCTGCGCCTATTTTGCGCGGCCGGACATGACGCTCGAGGAGGCCCAGGAGGCCAAGAAACGCCACCTCGCCGCCAAGCTGGCGCTCACGCCCGGACAGACCGTGCTGGACATCGGATGCGGTTTCGGCGGGCTCGGCCTCTATCTCGCCCGCAATTTCGATGTCGACGTCTTGGGCATCACCCTGTCGGAGGAACAGTTGGCGATCGCCTCCGAGCGCGCACAGCAGGAAAGGCTGGAGGGCCGGGCCCATTTCGAGCTCAGGGACTACCGCAAGCTCGGCGAGCGCTTCGACCGCATCGTTTCGGTCGGCATGTTCGAGCATGTCGGCGTCAATCATTACCGCGCCTTCTTCGACAAGTGTGCGACGATCCTGAAACCGGACGGCGTTATGGCGCTGCACTCGATCGGCCGCTCGGGGCCGCCATCGACGACCACGCCCTTCATCCGCAAGCATATTTTTCCCGGCGGCTACATTCCCGCACTCTCGGAAGTGCTGCCGGCGATCGAGCGCTCGGGCCTGCAGGTCACCGACGTCGAGATACTGCGCCTTCATTACGCCGAGACGCTCAAGCACTGGCGCCAGCGTTTTGCCGCCAACCGCGACCGCGTGCGCGAGATTTACGACGAACGGTTCTGCCGGATGTGGGAATTTTATCTCGCCGGCTCGGAGGCCGGTTTCCGCTGGCAGGATCTGATGGTGTTCCAGATCCAGCTCACACGCCGCAACGACACCCTGCCGGTGACCCGCGACTATATCGGCGTCGCCGAAGACAGGCTGGCCGATGCCGACGAGCGCCGACCGCCCGACCCGGCCGCCGCGCAAAAGCGCAAGCGCACGCCGTCGTAGTTCCTGCCGGCGCCACGGCGCAAACGGGAAGCCGGCGGCCGTCGGTGGTAGAATGTGATTCGGTCAATCAGTTTGTGACGCGCCGCGCGAATTGTCCTGTGGACGCGTGTGAATTGCGTGCGGTGAACGCTTTTACTTCACCATTCGTTAACCGGTTCTGGTACCGAAAGGCCGACAGGGGCCGAAGGGAATCATGGCAGAAGCAGTCCACAAGCTCGGCGCGCCGGAAACGCCGCTCTATCGCGAGCCGCCGCACAATATCGAGGCCGAGCAGGCGCTGCTCGGCGCGATTCTGGTCAACAACGACGCCTTCTACCGGGTGTCGGATTTCCTGAAGCCGGGTCATTTCTTCGAGCCGCTGCACCGCAAGATCTTCGAGGTCGCGGGCGAACTGATCCGCATGGGCAAGACCGCCAACCCGGTGACGATGAAGACCTTCCTGCCGGCGGAGGAAAAAGTCGGCGACATGACGGTGGCGCATTACCTCGCGCGCCTGGCCGCGGAGGCCGTCACGGTCATCAACGCCTCCGATTACGGGCGTGCGATCTACGACCTGGCCACGCGCCGGGCGCTGATCACGGTCGGCGAGGACATGGTCAACATCGCCTTCGACGCGCCGGTCGACATGTCGCCCGCCGACCAGATCGAGGACGCCGAGCGCCGCCTGTTCGAGCTTGCCGAAACCGGACGCTACGATGGCGGCTTCGAGAGTTTTACCGACGCCGTCAAGACCGCGATCGACATGGCCAACGCCGCCTATATGCGCGACGGCCATCTCTCGGGCATCTCGACGGGTTTTCGCGATATTGACGGCCGACTGGGCGGGCTGCAGCCCTCCGACCTGATCATCCTGGCCGGGCGACCTGCGATGGGCAAGACGTCGCTGGCGACCAATATCGCCTTCAACGTCGCCGCCGCCTACACGCCGGCGCAGCAGGCCGATGGCTCGTTCAAGGCCGCCAATGGCGGCGTGGTCGGCTTCTTTTCGCTCGAAATGTCGTCCGAACAGCTCGCCACCCGCATCATCTCCGAGCAGACGGAAATCTCGTCGTCGAAGATCCGCCGCGGCGAGATCACGGAGACCGAGTTCGAAAAGCTCGTCGCCTGCTCGCAGATGATGGAAAAGACCCCGCTTTATATCGACCAGACCGGCGGCATCTCGATCGCCCAGCTCGCCGCCCGCGCCAGACGCCTCAAGCGCCAGCGCGGCCTCGACGTGATCGTCATCGACTATGTTCAGCTCATGCAGGGCACGAGCGCGCGCGCGGCGCAGAACCGGGTCCAGGAAATCACCGAGATCACCACCGGGCTGAAGGCGCTGGCCAAGGAACTGCAGGTGCCGATCATCGCGCTGTCGCAGCTCTCGCGCCAGGTCGAAAACCGCGACGACAAGCGCCCGCAGCTCGCCGACCTGCGCGAATCGGGCTCGATCGAGCAGGATGCCGACGTGGTGCTGTTCGTCTATCGCGACGAATATTACATGCAGAACAAGGAGCCGGAGGAAGGCACGCCCGAATACGAGGAGTGGCGGATGAAGTTCGAGCGGGTGAAGGGCAAGGCCGAACTGATCGTCGCCAAGCAGCGCCACGGCCCCACAGGAACCGTGGAACTCGCCTTCGAGGGCCAGTTCACGCGCTTCTCCGACCTGGCCGAGGAAGATCGCCTTCCCGAGCGTTTCGAGTAGGCCGGCGTTTCGAGTTAATTCGAGTTAAAAAGTGTCAGACACGATCAGCATTCACGAAACCGGGACCGACGCCCGGCTCGCCGGCGCGTTCGCCACCATCGATTTGCGCGCGCTGCAGCACAATTACCGCGCCCTGGCGGCCCAGGCCCCGACGGCGCGCACGGCCGGCGTGGTCAAGGCCGACGCCTATGGGATCGGAATCGCCCAGGCCGTCCCCGCGCTTGCCGCAGCCGGCTGCGACACGTTTTTCGTCGCCTGGCCGGATGAAGGCCGCGCGGTGCGCCGGGCGGCCCCGCAGGCCCGGATCTTCGTCCTCGGCGGGCTGTTCGGCCGCGAGGCGGCCCAGGCCTATGCCGAAGCGAAGCTGATCCCGGTGCTCAATTCGCGCCGCGAAACGGCGATCTGGGAAGGGTTCTGCAACACCGATGGCGTTGCCCATCCGTGCGCGATCCATGTCGACACCGGCATGAACCGGCTCGGACTGACGCTCGAGCAGGCCAAGACGCTGGCAGAGGAAAATGCGCTGACCGGCGCCCTCAATCCCGTGCTGGTGATGAGCCATCTCGCCGCTGCGGACCATCCCGACCATCCGCTCAACCGACGCCAACTCGACGCGTTCACGGCGGCTCGTCGGTTCTTTGGCGGCGTCGAGGCGAGCCTGGCCAATTCGGCCGGGATCGGGCTTGGCAGCGCCTATCATTTCGACCTGATCAGGCCCGGCATCGCGCTCTACGGCGGATTGTCGGGAACGGGCCTGGAACCGGTCGTGTGCGTGGAGGCGCGGATCGTGCAAATCCGCCAGGCGCGCGCCGGCGAGGCGGTGAGCTACGGCGCCGCGGCGGTGGTGCAGCGCGACAGCCGTGTTGCGATCTGCGCGGCCGGCTATGCCGACGGCCTGCCGCGCGCGCTGTCGGGCGCGGGCGTGCCGCTGCGCGAGGTCACCGGCGGCGGGCACGGTTTCGCGGGCGGGCGGCGCGTGCCCGTGCTCGGCCGCGTCACCATGGACATGACCATGTTCGACATCACCGACGTGGAGGACGGGGCGCTCACGGTCGGCGACCGGATCGAGTTCTTCGGCCCGAACGTCGATATCGAGGAAGCCGCGACGGCGGCCGGGACGATCTCCTACGAATTGTTGACCGGGCTCGGCCGGCGCCACCACCGCACCTATATCGGGCCGGCGGCTGAAAGCAGCACGAACGGAGACGGGAACTGATGGCGCGCGCGCGCATCCAGTTCATCTGCCAGAATTGCGGCAGCGTGCATTCGCGCTGGGCCGGCAAATGCGACGCCTGCGGCGAGTGGAACACGCTGGTCGAGGAAGGGACCTCGGGCGGCATCGGCTCAGGGCCGGCCGCAACGCGCAAGGCGCGCCCCGGCCGTGCGGTGGCGTTGACGACACTTTCGGGCGAGATCGAGGACGCGCCGCGCATCGCTTCGGGCATCGACGAGCTCGACCGGGCCACCGGCGGCGGTTTCGTGCGCGGCTCGGCGCTGCTGATCGGCGGCGACCCCGGCATCGGCAAATCGACCCTGCTCACCCAGGCCGCCGGCGCGCTGGCACGCCAGGGCCACCGCGTGGTCTATGTCTCGGGCGAGGAAGCCGTGGCCCAGATCAGGCTGCGGGCCCAGCGCCTGCAGGCCGCCGATGCGCCGGTCGAACTGGCGGCGGAAACGAATGTCGAGGATATTCTGGCCACCATCGCAGAGGGCAGACGGCCGGACCTTCTGATCATCGATTCGATCCAGACGCTGTGGACCGACATGGCCGATTCCGCGCCGGGCACCGTCACCCAGGTGCGCGCCTCCGCCCAGGCGCTGATCCGTTACGCCAAATCGACCGGCGCGGCCGTGGTGCTTGTCGGCCACGTCACCAAGGATGGCCAGATCGCGGGTCCGCGCGTCGTCGAGCATATGGTCGACGGGGTGCTCTATTTCGAGGGCGAAGGCGGGCACCACTATCGCATCCTCAGAACGGTTAAGAACCGCTTCGGCCCGACCGACGAGATCGGCGTGTTCGAAATGTCGGACCGGGGCCTGCGCGAGGTCTCCAACCCGTCCGAACTGTTTTTGGGCGAGCGCACGGCCCAGGCGCCGGGCGCGGCGGTGTTTGCCGGCATGGAAGGCACCCGGCCGGTACTGGTGGAAATCCAGGCGCTGGTGGCTCCCTCGCCGCTCGGCACGCCGCGCCGCGCCGTGGTCGGCTGGGATTCTCCGCGGCTTTCCATGGTGCTCGCGGTGCTGGAGGCCCATTGCGGCGTGCGGTTTTCCACCAATGACGTCTATCTCAACGTCGCCGGCGGCTATCGCATTTCCGAGCCGGCCGCCGATCTCGCGGTCGCCGCGGCGCTGGTTTCCTCGCTGGTCGGGCTTGCCCTTCCCGCGGATTGTGTCTATTTCGGCGAAATCAGCCTTTCGGGCGCCGTTAGACCTGTCGCGCATGCGCAGCAGCGGCTGAAGGAGGCCGAGAAGCTCGGCTTTGCCCAAGCGGTCATGCCCGCCGGCAGCGGAGATATCGCCGGGGGCATCGCGGCGCGATCCTTCCAGCCCGGCGCGCTTGCCGATCTGGTGGCCCGGATCGCGGGCTCGAAACGAGGACGCGACGAGGATTGACACCTTGCTTCAAACGGACGCCCGTGGGTCACTGGGAGTGGAACTCTGATGCCGATCACGCTGCTTGACGGAATCCTAATCGGTTTCACACTCGTGTCGGCCGTGCTGGCCATGGTGCGCGGCTTTTCGCGCGAAATCCTGTCGATCGCGTCCTGGGCGGCGGCCGCGGCGGCGGCCTATTTCTTCTATCCCTTGGTGCTGCCTTACGTGACGCCCTATATCGACAATGCGCAGATCGCTCTTGCGGCGGCGGCGGCGATCGTGTTTTTCGTCGCGCTGATCGTCGTGTCGGTCATCACGATGAAGATCGCCGACTTCATCATAGACAGTCGCGTTGGCGCCCTCGACCGCACGCTCGGTTTCGTCTACGGCGCCGCACGCGGCATTCTGGTGATCGCGGTCGCCTTGTTGTTCTTCAACTGGCTGGTCGGCGAAAACCGACCGACCTGGGTGGCGCAAGCCAAGTCGCTGCCGTTGCTTGAAGGAATCGGCGAAAGGCTGCAGACGCTGCTTCCGGACGATCCGGAAAACTCGATCCTGAAGAAGATCACCAGCAGCGACGACGGCTGAACATCCGGCCACAGTCGAGCCGGCGGCAACGCGGACGGCACCGCGTATCGGTCAAGTGAAAGGCGGCTGTCATGACGGACATGCTTGCGAGGCCCGTTGGCGGGGATGAGCGCGAGCGGAGCGCGGCCGCGGAAGCGGACGATCATTTCCACGACGAATGCGGCGTGTTCGGCATATTCGGGCGCCAGGACGCGGCGGCGATCGTCACGCTCGGCCTGCACGCGCTTCAGCACCGAGGCCAGGAGGCGGCCGGCATCGTCTCCTTCGACGGCAGCCAGTTCCACGTCGAGCGCCATGTCGGACTGATCGGCGACACCTTTACCAAGCAGGCGGTGATCGACAGCCTGAAAGGCAACCGCGCGATCGGCCATACGCGTTACGCCACCACCGGCGGCTCGGGCATCCGCAACATCCAGCCGCTATTTGCCGAACTGGCCGATGGCGGCTTTGCCGTGGCCCATAACGGCAACATCACCAACGCCATGACCGTGCAGCGCAACCTGCAGAAACAGGGCGCGATTTTCTCGTCGACCTCGGATACCGAGACCCTGCTTCATCTGGTCGCGACCAGCCAGGAGAAGGATTTCAACGCCCGGTTCACCGAAGCCGTGCGCCAGCTCGAGGGCGCGTTCTCGCTGGTGGCGCTGTCGTCGAAGAAGATGATCGGCTGCCGCGACCCGCTTGGCATCCGCCCGCTGGTGCTGGGCGATCTCGACGGGGCATGGATTCTCGCATCGGAGACCTGCGCCCTCGACATTATCGGGGCGCGTTTCGTGCGCGACATCAAGCCGGGCGAGATGGTGGTGATCACCAAAAAGGGCGTGGAAAGCCATTTTCCGTTCGGCGAGGTGCGGCCGCGCTTCTGCATCTTCGAATATGTCTATTTCGCGCGGCCGGACTCCTCGGTCGAGGGCCGCAACGTCTACGACGTGCGCAAGAATATCGGCATGGAACTGGCGCGCGAATGCCCGGTCGAAGCGGATCTGGTGGTGCCGGTGCCGGATTCGGGCACGCCGGCGGCGATCGGCTTTGCCCAGGCGGCCACCCTGCCCTTCGAGCTCGGCATCATCCGCAACCACTATGTCGGTCGAACCTTCATCCAGCCGGGCGATTCGATCCGCCACATGGGCGTGAAGCTGAAACACAATGCCAACCGGCGCACGATCGAGGGCAAGCGGGTGGTGTTGGTCGACGATTCGATCGTGCGCGGCACCACCTCGCAGAAGATCGTGCAGATGGTGCGCGACGCCGGCGCCAAGGAAGTGCATATGCGCATCGCCTCGCCGCCGACGCGCGCCTCGTGTTTTTACGGCGTCGACACACCGGAGACGGCGAAGCTGCTCGCCTCGCGCATGTCGATCGAGGAAATGCGCGATTTCATCCGGGTCGATTCGCTGGGTTTCCTGTCGATCGACGGGCTCTACCGAGCGGTCGGCGAGGCCGCGCGCGACAGCGAGGCCCCGCAATTCTGCGACGCCTGCTTCACGCGCGACTACCCGACCCGGCTGCTCGATCACGAGGGCGCCGACAATGTGCGCCAGCTTTCCATCCTCGCCTCGCGCGCGCAATTCTAAGAGAAGCAGCCCCGACGTGACCTCCTCCCCTGACCTTACCGGGCGCCTGGCGCTCGTCACCGGCGCCTCGCGCGGCATTGGCTATCATATCGCCAAGCAGATGGCGGCGGCCGGCGCGCACGTGATCGCGGTCGCGCGCACCGTCGGCGGCCTCGAGGAGCTCGACGACGAGATCAAGGCCGAGCATGCTCGTACCGGCAAGGGCGAGGCAACGCTGGTGCCGCTCGACCTGGCCGACATGGCCGGTATCGACCGGCTCGGCGGTGCGATCCACGAACGCTGGGGCAAGCTCGACATTCTGGTCGCCAATGCCGGCGTGCTTGGCGTCGTTGCGCCGATTGGCCATGTCGAGGCCAAGGTGTTCGAGAAGGTGATGACGCTCAACGTGACCGCGACATGGCGGCTGATCCGCTCGCTCGACCCGCTGCTGCGCGCCGCCGACGCCGGACGGGCGATCGTGCTGTCGTCGGGGGCCGCGCATTCGGCGCGCGCCTATTGGGGCCCCTACGCGGCCTCGAAGGCCGCCGTCGAGGCGCTGGCGCGTTCCTGGGCCGACGAAACCAAAAACACGCCGCTCAGGGTCAATATCGTCAATCCCGGCGTGGCGCGCACCGCCATGCGGGCACAGGCAATGCCGGGCGAGGATCCCGACACCCTGCCGCATCCGACCGAGGTGGCTGCGCAAATCGTGCCGCTGGCCGGCCTCGACATCACCGAGACCGGAAAGATCTGGGATGTCGAACTCGGCCGTTTCACCGCCTGGCAGAAGCCGCAATAGGCAGGCTCTCCTACACGCGAACGTGACTGGCGCTGCACGGGAAGCCGCCGGACACTGATCCGGGGGCGCAACACCGTGTGCGGAGGAACGCCATGAAACGCCTGGTTTTGACAGTCGCCATCTCGACATTCGCCACCCTGGCCGGCGCGCAGGCGCAGGACAACGCGATGAGTTTCTTCATCACCAGCGCCGGCCCCGGCAACGGCGCGGATCTCGGCGGGCTCGCCGGCGCGGACGCGCATTGCGCCAGCCTGGCCGCGGCGGCGGGCGCAACCGGCAAGACCTGGCGCGCCTATCTGTCGACCGACGCCGAAAACGCGCGCGATCGCATCGGCACCGGCCCATGGTACAACGCCAAGGGCGACAAGATCGCCGACAACGTGGCCGCGCTGCATAGCGACGCCAACGCGATCAATAAGCAGACCGGGCTCGACGAAAACGGCGCCGCGATAAACGGCCGCGGCGACCAGCCCAATCGGCACGACATCCTGACCGGCTCCAACCCCGACGGTACGGCGGCGGCCGCGACCTGCGCGAACTGGACGGCCAGCGGCGACGGCCAGGCGATCGTCGGCCATCACGACCGCATGGGTTTGCGCGACGACGCGCCGTCGAAATCTTGGAATTCATCGCATCCCTCGCGCGGCTGCAGCCAGGAGGCATTGCGGAGTACGGGCGGCGACGGCCTGTTTTACTGCTTCGCGACCGACTGACCGTTTTCGGGCCTTGCACATAGCAGAGCATAAAAAGGCCCCGGATGCGCCGTCCGGGGCCTCGTCGCGGCGCTGTCTTCAAATCAGCGGCCGAGCTGCATCTGGTAGTCCCCGCCGAACCGCGTGTAGCCGTTCGAGCCATAGCGACGGTGCAGTTCCTCGCGCTTCTGCGCCTTTTCGCGCCAATATTTCATCGCCGCGTCGCGCTTGGCCTTCTGCTTGGCCCGCCAGGCAGCCAGACGGCGCTCGCCTTCGGCCTCGCGCTGGCATTGCCGGCAATTCGCCTTGTCGTGCTCGACCTCCTGCTTGACGCGGCGGGCGCGTTTGGCCGGCTTGCCGCCGAGCACCTGGCGCGTCACATCGCCGGGGGTGTAGCGCGTATCCATGCCAAACCCCTTGTCGAAAATGCACCACACGACGGTGCAGGAGAAATCGCCGACCACGCCGCCGATCACGCTCAGCCCGACCCGGCGCGGCGCGCCGCCCATCTGGATGATTTTGGCGGGATCGTCAAAGCCATTGCGCTTTTTCTTCGGCTTCGACGGCTTTTTGGCTTCCTTTTTCTGCGGCGCCGCGGCGGGCTTGTCGCCGATCTCGATCGTGCTCGAATAGCTGCGATCGGGGCCACCACCGTCGCGGGCGGACGCGATGTCGGTCGCAGCCAGCGAGCCGGCCAGGATCGCGGTCGCGGTGAAGAGATGGGTCAGTTTGAAGAGTTTGGCAGACATGTCGTCCCTCCGTTTTGTGCGTTGCCAATATCGATTGGTCGTCGCGACGCGGCGAAAGGTTCACGGTGCCCTCAAAAAAATTCGGGCCTTGCCACGATGGGTAACCAACGGGCAGTCGGAGCAGGTCCGGCGCGGCGACGCCGCTATGCCGGCCGGTAGGCTTCGAAGCTGATGCTGTCGTCGCCGTTGCGCGGTCGTCGCCCGTGCTGGTAATTGCCCGATGCCACCACGTCGACGAAACCGGCACCCTGCAAAAACAGGGAGAATTCCCCGACACCCCACCACCGCAGCTTGAACAAATCGAGTTCGCTCGCCAGCAGACGGCCGTCGCGCCAATGATCGTAGCGCAGATGGGCGAGAGTGGTCTGCGCGACACAGTCCGTTTCGACCCGTTGTTCGGTAAGCGTCAGCAGATCGCCATCCGGCGTCGTCCAGCTTCGAACCGAGCCGGCCGGTTCCAGAAAAGCACTGACCGGGTCGAGATCCAGCAGCAATTTTCCGCCGGGAGCCAGATGGTCGAAAAACCGCTCCAATACGGCAGTCGCCACGACCACATCCGTGACCAGTTGAAACGACCCGGCGGGGACGATGATCGCCGAAAACGCGCTCTCGTAACGAAAATCCGCAAAAGTCTGCCTGGTCAGCCGGGCGGACAGGTTGCGCCTTCGGCATTCATCGCGGCAATAGGCCAGCATCTCGTCCGACGCATCGAAGCCCTCCATCGCAAACCCGGCTTCCAGGAGCGGAACGAAAACGCGGCCGTTCCCCACCGCGGGCTCGAGAACGGGTCCCCGGCACGGCTCAAGGCGCTGCCGGTAGTACTCCACGTCGCCGAACGAACGGCCGACCGGCTTGTCGAGATTGTAGACCCAGGACGCGAGTCTTGCGTAACGATTGTTCATGCTGCACTGACGGAATTGAACAAAGACGATGGCACCGCGTGGCCGCCACGCCGGGTTCTCCGGCCGACCGCCGAAGGCCCGGTAGACGATCGGGCGCGAAACCGCAAACGTGTCGGCGAGATCACCCGGCGAATATTTTCCCGTGTCGTCCGACGGTCACAGATACGGACCGCGACCGAGCCAGAAAAACATCTATTTTCGAGCCAAAACCATCTATTTTTACGAAGAAGCCGCAGTCCGCCGCGTGGTTTCGCGTGGTAATTCGCCGAATTCGCGGCGATAGGCGGCGGAAAACCGGCCGAGATGGGAAAATCCCCATTTCAGCGCGATGTCGGTGACCGATACGCCATCGCCGCCTTGCTGCAGATCGAAACGCACCCGCCGCAGGCGCTCGCGCTGCAGGGCGTGCATAGGCGACAGGCCGTGGCGCGCCTTGAAGGCGAGCTGCAGCGTACGCGGCGTCACCTCGGCCGCCTCGGCGACGTCGAGGAGGGTGATGGGGCGATGGCAATTGGCGCGCAGGAATTCCTCGGCCCGGCGCAGATGGCGCGGTGTAGCGCCTTCCGGTCCGTGTTCGAGAAAGATCGACATGTTGCTCGGCTGGCCGCGCAGGAACGTCTCCAGCAAGCGCTGCTCGTTGTAGGCGGCCTGGAGTCCGGTCGTCCAGCCTGGGCCGCATTCGGCGGCCTGGAAAAGCCGCTCGGCGAGCCGGCGCCATTCGCGCATTTCGGGACGGGAGAAATCGATCTGCGGATCGAAGATGATCGGTCCGGGCAGCGCACGGTCGCATAGGCGTTCGGCGAAAGCCATGAACGGCGCCTTGCGAATCTGGACCAGCAATTGTCCGCAGCCGCGCCACCAATGCATGCGCGTCTCGAGATCGGCATTGAGGATCGAGGCCGTCTCCAGCCCGGTCAGGAACTGCTTGCGCCCGTTGCAGATGGTCGCCGCGCCGGCGATCGGCATCTGGATCAGGTAAAAACTGTCCAGCGCGCCGGGATCGATCATCACGTCGGCGCCGTAGCTGATGTAATTAAGGGAGATCATGCTGCCGGGCGCATGGTGCTGGGTGGCGTGAAAGGCGGCGCCGTCGCCGACGATCTCCAGGCGATGATTGCAAAAAATCCGCGCGACCCGTTCGCGCGCGCAGTCCAGGTCGACCGTCTCGAACAGGACGTGACCGGAAAGAGGAGGCGCGTGGCGGGAACCTTCTTCAGCCCTCATCCGAACAGTGTAGCATCGTTGGGCCACCATCCAAGTTTTCGTCGCTTCATTCGGCCGCAGCGGAGCGTTTTTTTCGTTTTTTGGATAGTCGGCTCGCAATCCGGACAGAAATCGTACGCCGGTCGTGCCTAATCTGACAACGAGAACACAGGCGTCCGGCTGAAGGCGCCTTCTCGCACACAATGGGAGAACGATATGGCTGACGACCTCGACAAGGGCATCACGCGCAACGGCACCGGCTTCAACGGCACCACCTGGAACATTCTCGGCCAGGTCTATTTTCCGAAAGCGTCGTGCGCGTCCACATTCGCCTTCGAAACCAACAGCGATCCGGGCCAGTTCGTGCCGGTCCACATCCATCCGACCCAGGACGAGTTCATTCTGGTCCAGGAAGGCGAACTCGACCTGAAACTCGACGGCGAATGGTCCAAGGCCAAGGCTGGCGATCTGGTGCGCATGCCGCGCGGCATTCCGCACGGCTATTTCAACAAGTCGGACAAGCCCGCGCGGGCGCTGTTCTGGGTGTCGCCGGCCGGCGAACTCGAAGCGCTGTTCAACCGGCTGCACGACCTGAGCGACCCGGACGAAGTCGTGAAAATCTCCGCCGAACACGCGGTCGACTTCCTTCCTCCCGAAGCCAACGACTGAACCTTACGGGCAGCAAAGGCGGCGGCCGCCGGAAACGGTCGCCCGCGGCGTGCATGGCGCGCCGCCGGCGGAGCCGTGGCCAAAGGACCGCCCAAAATCCGGGGAACCACCATGGTCGAGAAGAAGAAAGTCGCCGTTATCGGCGCGGGCGTCAGCGGCTTGGCCGCGGCCAAGGCGTTCAAGGAGCGCGGGCATGCCGTCACCGTCATCGAGCGCAGCCACGCGCTGGGCGGGGTGTGGGAGCCGTCGCGTTCCTACCCAGACGTCCAGACACAAAGCCCGAAGGATCTTTACCGCTATACGGGCAAGCCGATGCCGGACCATTATCCGGAATGGCCGAAGGGACCCCAGGTCCACGCCTATCTGACCGACTACGCCCACGAGAACGGTCTGACACCGCTGATCCGCTACGAAACGCGTGTTGCAGCCATGGAGCGGCGCGCCGACGGCCGCAAGGGCTGGACGCTGGCTCTGGAAGGCGCCGACGGCACGGCCGGAACGGAGACGTTCGACTTCGTCGCCGTCTGTACGGGCCAGTTTTCGGAAAAAAACATTCTGACCCACCCCGGCCAGGACGCGTTCGTGGAAGCCGGCGGGCAGGTGATGCACTCGTCAGACTATACCGATCCGGCCATGCTCAAGGGCAAGAAGGTGGTGGTGCTCGGCTTTTCCAAATCGGCCACCGACATCGCCGTCAACGCAGTCAAGTCGGGCGCGGAAGCGGTCACGATCGTCTATCTGGAGACGGTGTGGCGCGTGCCCTACTTCATCGGCGGGCTGATCAACTTCAAGCGCATTCTCTACATCCGGGCGCAGGAAAAAATGTTTCCCGGCTGGGGCCAGTCGACGATGGCCAGGCTCAATCACGCGCTCGCCAAACCGTTCGTGTGGGCCAACTGGCGGGCACTGGAAAGCCTCCTGTCGATCCAGCTCAAGCTCAAGAAAACCGGGCTGAGACCCAAGGAGCCGATCGAACGCGGCATTAACTGCTCGGTGCCGATCGTCACGCCCGGCTTTTTCGATATGGTCGCCGACGGCCGTATCCGCGCCGTGCAGGGCACGTTCGACCGTTACGAGCCCGGCACGGTGGTTTTGACCGGGGGCGAGCGGGTGGCCGCCGACATGGCGATCCTCGCCGTCGGCTGGAAGCTCGGCGTGCCCTTCCTGCCGGAGGAATACCGCAAGAAGCTGGTCGAGCCCGACGGCCAGTACCGGCTCTATCGCATCATCGCCAATCCGGATCTGCCGGACATGGGGTTTGTCGGGTTCAACTCCTCCTTCTGTACAGTGCTTTGCGCCGAACTCGCCGCCAACTGGCTGGTGCGCTATGCCGACGGCATGCTCGCCCATCAGCCGAGCGCCGAGGAGATGAACCGCAATATCGACATGATGCTTCAATGGAAGCGCACGGAACGGCCGGCGGCCGGTGTCTATGGCGGCCTGTGCGTGGCCCCCTATCACTTCAAGCATTTCGACGAATTGCTGGCGGACATGGGCGCGCGCAAGAAGAAGCGCAATCCGGTGGCCGAAAACCTCGCCCCGCCGAACGCCGACGCCTATGCGCGCTATCTGGCCTCGACGCCGCAATATCGCGCGGCCTGAAACGTCGAAGGGCGGCCGCTGGGCCGCCCTTGCTGGTATTGGCTGAACGCCAGGCCGATGGCCCGGTTCAGAGCGCGGCGATGACGATCACCTCGACCAGGTGCTGCGCGGTCGCAAGCCGTGCCTCTCCGGTGGCGCGCGCCGGCGGGTTCTCGGGATCGACCCAGGCATCCCAGACCTCGTTCATGGCGGCGAAATCGCGCATGTCGGACATCCAGATCGTCGCCTGGAGGATCTTCGACTTGTCGGATCCGGCCGCGGCCAGATGACGCTCGACGGCGGCGAGCGCATCCCTGGTCTGGTCGGCGACGCTCTTGCCCGGGGTCCCAACCTGGCCGGCCAGATAGACGGTGTTACCGTGGATGACGGCCTGGCTCATGCGCTTGCCGGGCTCGAGACGACGAATGGACATTGCAAAACTCCTTGTTGCTTGCGGGGAGAAAACGATGCGACGCGGCAAAGTGCGTCCGTGTCAGGCGGGTTCCGTGGCCCGCTCGCGCGCTTCGCGGCGCCGGTAGAAGTGCCAGCTCAGCGGAATGAAGGCGAGATAGGCGATGGCGGTCACGCTCATCGTATGCCAGGGATAATTGATCAAAAGCAGCACGTAGGACACGATCGCCAGGATCAGCGGCATGACCACGTCGCCGCGGACGCGGCCGACATTCTTGCCCGACCAGACCGGCACGCGGCTGACCAGAAGACAGGCGACCAGCAGCGTGAAGACGCTGGAAAGACCGGCAAAGACGGCGCCGTGCTCGACACCGAGAAAGCTGAGATAGGCCGGCAGGAGCACCAGCATGGCGCCCGCCGGTGCGGGCACACCGACGAAATAGCCGGCCCGCCAGCCCGAGGCGCGGTTGGGATCGTGGTCCATGACATTGAAGCGCGCCAGCCTGAGGCCGCAGGCGATCGCAAACAGGAGCGCTGCGATCCAACCCGGCGCGCCGGCGCCGTCCAACAGGAATGCATAGAGCACCAAGGCGGGCGCGACGCCGAAATTGACGATGTCGGCAAGCGAATCCATTTCCGCGCCGAATTTCGAGGTCGCCTTGAGGGCACGCGCCACGCGGCCGTCGACGCCGTCGAGGAAAGCGGCCAGAAGCACCATCGCCACGGCCAGTTCGATGCGCTGTTCAAAGGCAAGGCGGATTCCGGTCAGACCGGCGCAAATCGCAAGCACGGTAACCAGATTGGGCACCACCATGCGCAACGGGATCTCGCGGATGCCCGGCCCGCGCGGATCGGGCGTCTTGTGCCCGCTCCCATCGTGCGATTTGCCGGTAAACGGCACCGGTCAGGACACCCTGACCAGCGGCGCGACGCGCGGCGCCCCGAATTCGGCGATGACCGTCTCGCCGGCGATCGCCGTCTGGCCGATCGCCACGCGCGCCACCGCGCCCTCCGGCAGGAATACGTCGACCCTGGAGCCGAAGCGAATCAGGCCGATGCGTTCACCGACGGCGGTGTCGGTGCCCTCCTCGGCCCAGCAAACGATACGGCGCGCGATCAGGCCGGCGATCTGCACGGTGGCCACGCTGCCGTGGGGGCTTTCGATGACGAGCCCGTTGCGCTCGTTTTCCTGGCTCGCCTTGTCGAGCTCGGCATTCAGGAACTTGCCGGCCCGGTGCTCGATGCGCGACAGCCGCCCGCGTACCGGCGCCCGGTTCACGTGGCAGGAAAAGACGTTCATGAATACGGAGATGCGCAGCATCTCGCCGGCGCCCAGGCCAAGCTCGCGCGGCGGAACGGCCGGCCCGACGGCCGAAACGATACCGTCGGCCGGGCTGATGGCCAGACGGTCGTCGACCGGGGTGACGCGCTCGGGATCGCGGAAGAAATAGGCGCACCAGGCCGTCAGAATGGCGCCTATCCAGAACAGGCTGGTGGAAAACACGCCGAGAACGATCGCCGCGCCAGCGAAGGCGCCGATGAACGGCCAGCCCTCGCGATGCACGGGCACGAATGCGTTGCGGATCGATTGCTGCAGGCTCATCGCCGTCGACTGGCTCCGGTTTCGTCAGAGCCGGAGGCTTAACCGAAACACCCGTCGCCCGCAACGCGGCGCGTGAGACGCGTCAATCGCGGACGGGATCGATTTCCGGCGTGCGGCGGCGCACCACGACACCCATCTCGTCGGTCTCGCGGGCGCGGCGCAAACGCTCCTCGGCCTCCGTCGCTTCGCGCTGGCGGTCCCACATCGCCGCGTAGAGCCCGCCGGCATCAAGCAGGGCGCGGTGGGTGCCGCGCTCGGCGATCAGGCCGTCCTTGAGGACGATAATCTCGTCGGCGCCGATCACTGTCGACAGGCGATGGGCGATCACCAATGTGGTGCGACCCTGGCTGACCAGATCGAGCGCCGCCTGGATTTCCTGCTCGGTATGGGTGTCGAGCGCCGACGTCGCTTCGTCGAGGATCAGGATCGGCGGTGCCTTCAAAATCGTGCGGGCAATGGCGACGCGCTGTTTTTCGCCGCCGGACAGTTTTAGGCCGCGCTCGCCGACCATGGCCTTGTAGCCACCCGGCAATTGCTCGATGAAACCGGAAATCTGCGCCAGTTCGGCCGCCTTGCGCACTTCCTCGTCGGTGGCATCGATGCGGCCGTAGCGGATATTATAGGCGATGGTGTCGTTGAACAGCACCGTGTCCTGCGGCACCATGCCGATCGCGGCCCTGAGGCTCTTTTGGGTAACGTCGCGCACATCCTGGCCATCGACGGTGATGCGGCCCTCCTGGATGTCGTAGAAGCGGAACAGGAGCCGCGAGATAGTCGACTTTCCCGCACCCGACGGGCCGACGATGGCCACCGTCTTGCCCGGCGGCACCTCGAAACTGATGCCCTTGAGGATCGGCCGGCTTGCGTCGTAGGAAAACCGCACGTCCTCGAAGCGGATCGCGCCCTGCCCTGCAGCGAGGTCGTGCGCGCCGGGCCGGTCACTGATTTCCTGCGGCACGTCGAGCAAGTCGAACATCTGCTCGATGTCGGTCAGCCCCTGGCGGATCTCGCGATAGATGAAACCGATGAAATTGAGCGGCACGGAAAGCTGCATCAGCATGGCGTTGACGAACACGAAATCGCCGATCGTGTGCGTGCCGGCGATCACTTCGCGCGCCGACATCACCATGATGACGGTCATGCCGACGCCGAAGATGGCACCTTGGCCGAAATTCAGCCAGCCGAGCGAGGTCCAGGTCTTGGTGGCCGCACTTTCGTAGCGCGCCATCGAGCGATCGAAACGGCGCGCCTCCATGGCCTCGTTGTTGAAATATTTGACAGTCTCGAAATTCAGCAGCGAATCGACCGCCTTGGTGTTGGCGTCGGTGTCGGAGTCGTTCATCTCCTTGCGGATGGCGATCCGCCAGTCGCTGGCGCGCACCGTGAACCAGGTATAGGCCCACACGGTGGCGGCGATGACGGCGACATAGGCAAGGCCGTAGACGAAGGCAAACACCACCGCCACCAGGGCGAATTCCAGGATCGTCGGCACCGTGTTCAGGATGGTGAAGCGCACGATCGTCTCGATGCCCTTGACGCCACGCTCGATAACCCGCGACAGGCCGCCGGTGCGGCGCTCCAGATGAAAACGCAGCGACAAGGCGTGCAGATGCACGAAGGTCTTGTAGGCGAGCTGGCGCACGGCATGCTGACCGACCCTGGCAAACAGGGCATCGCGGAGCTGGTTGAAGCCCCATTGCACCAGCCGCACGACATTGTAGGCGACGACCAGCATCACCGGCGCGAGCAGAAACGCCGGCAGATAAGAAGGCTCGCCCCCGTCGCCGGCGAGCGCGTCGGTGGCCCATTTGAAGAAGAACGGCACCATCAGCAGCACGAGCTTGGCCGCGACCAGGAAAAAGCTCGCCCACACCACACGCATTTTCAGGTCGGCGCGGTCGGCCGGCCACATGTAGGGCCACAGATTGCGCAGGGTCTTCAGCGTGGCGCCGGAATCGGCGGAAACGGTTTTGTCGGCCAATCAAGGCTCCCTGGATGGAATTGCGACCGCGCCGGGTTCAGGCACAGCACGAGGACAGAAAGGTCGACATCCGCCCCTCGAGGCGCGCCAGCGCGTCCCGATCGACCATGTAGCGCGAGCGGCGGTTTTCCGGGACGTACCGCACCAGACCGGCATCGACCAGCACTTTGAGATGCTGCGAGACGGTCGACTGCGCCAGATCGAACGCATCGACGATCTCGCGGCAACAGCAGGCTTCCCGACAGGCCAGATGACACAGAATGCGCAGCCGCGCCGGGTGCGCCAGCGCCGCGAAGCCGGCGGCGAGTTCAGGCAGATCGCGCTGCACGCGGGCCGGGGCGCCGGGAATGTCGAGATTATTCATCGTATATCGACGATAAACGATGAATTCATCCGGCGCAAGGTTCTGACCGACCGCGTCGCTATTCGACGGCGGTCGTCGCTCCGCCGCTAGCCTCGATCGTGGTCATCTGGTCCTCGAGCGCCTGCATGTCGGCTTCTTCACCGTCATCCGACGTATCCGGAACGCGGAACACCTGCCCCGGCCAGATACGGTCGGGATCTTCGATCTGGTCCTCATTGGCGAGATAGATCGTGGAATAACGCACGCCGCGACCATAGACCCGCCGCGATATCCGCCAAAGCGTGTCGCCGCGGCGGATAATCACCGCACTCTGTACCGATTGCAGCTTCGGCGCCAGCACCTCCTCGACCGCGGGCGCTGCCGGTTCGGTGTGCGCCGCAACGACTGCCTCGCCGGCGTCGCCGTCCTGGTCCGCCGCGGTTTCGCCGTTGGCTGCGGGCGCCACGGTTTCGGCCGTCGCCTGCGGCCGCTGCGCCGGCGCATCGGCAGGCTCGTCGACGACGGGCGCCTCTTCGGCACGTGCCGTCTCGGCGGGGTTCTCGGCCTCGGACGGCAAAGGCGCCACGGCGGCCACGGCCTCGCCCGGTTCGCGCTGGAACGGCACGGCGGCGCGGGCCACGACCTTGCGGCCCCCATCATCGAGCAGATCGGCGCGCACGATATAGTCGCCGACCGGCAGATCGCGCTCGGTCTCGATCAGGAAACGGCCGGAGGCCGACACTTCCGTCTCGCCGAGCAGGATGGCGTTGGCATAGACCCTGACGATCAGACCGGGCGCGCCCGTGCCGGCCACGAAGACCTGACGCCCCTCGATCTCGACGGCCTCGACCCGCACCTGCGGCGCAGCCTTGTCGGCGGGTTTATCGGCGGGCGCGGGCTTCTCATCGGCTGGCAGTGCCACCGCCGCCTCGGCGGGGTCCGCGGCTTCGGCGGGGTCCGCGGCTTCAACGTCCTCGGCCATCTCGGACGCGCGATCGGCTGCCGCCACCGCGACCGGCTCCTCCGCCGCGGCATCAGGCCTGTCGGCGGTGGCCGGCGGATCGGCGGGCTCGGTACCATCGTTTTCGGCCGGCGTCTCGTCCGCCTGCGTCGCCGCACGCTCATTTTGGGCATCCGCGTCGGCCGGCGCGTCGGTCCGCACCTCCGGCGCCGGCTGCTCGGACGCGATTTCCTCCTCCGCCCGCGTCGGGTCCTGAACAGGGGGTTCGGGCGCGACGAGATCGGTCGCCTCCTCCCCTTCCGTTGCGTCCTCGGTCGCCGTACCCTCGGGCACGGTGATCAGCTTGCTCGGCTTGCCCGGCTCCTCCACCAGCGCCAGAACCTGCCCTGATTCGGTCTCCGGAATCGCGACCACCGCGGTTTCGACGGAGGTGGCGACGACATTGTCGGGCGTCGTGGAGCGCAGCACGATCTGGTAGTTCCCCGGCTCGAGCGGATCGTCGAGGATGACGGCGAAGTTGCCCTCCAGGCTCGCGGTCGCCTTGGCGATCACCCGCGATCCGGCGATGATCTCGACCGAAGCTTCCGGCGCGGCCTTGCCGGCAAAAACGACGGACCCGTCCGGCTCGACACGAACCAGATCGAAACTCGGCGGCAAAATATCTTTGTTTTCAGGAGCTTGCGCCTCGCCCTCAACGTCCGGACCGGCCGAGGGCGCATCCTTGGCGGGCCCATTCCGGTTTGCGGTGCGATCGGCCTTTGCAGCCGCGCCATCATCCGGCAGGGCCGCGACCATAGCCGGCGGCTCCTTCAAGAAACCGTCGAACGCGCCGCTAATATAGGCGGTCGACACGGCAGCGGCGGAGACACCGGTCAGAAACAGAAGCGCCTTGAGCGGCGAAATCACCATCGTGAGTGCGGTCCTTTGCCGATTAGGGACGATTTATCCTGTTTTCCGCGGTGCGACAAGAAAAACGGCATGCGGCACTTGACCCGCGAAGCCCGGGGGATCACCAATCGCGACCATGAAAAGCATTCATTCGATCTGCGTTTATTGTGGTTCATCTGCAGGCAGCTCCGCCCGCTATGTCGAGGCCGGGGCGGCGCTCGGCGGAGCGATCGGCGCGGCCGGCCTGCGCCTCGTCTATGGCGGCGGCGCCAAGGGCGTGATGGGCGCGGTCGCGTCCGGCGCGATGGGCGCCGGCGGCAAGGTGACCGGCATCATCCCGCGCTTTCTGATGAACAAGGAGGCCACCGAAGACGCCCTTGCCCAGCTCGACGAACTCGTCACCACCGAGGACATGCACCAGCGCAAACATATCATGTTCGAAAAATCCGACGCTTTCGTGGCACTGCCCGGCGGCATCGGCACGCTGGAGGAAATCGTCGAGATCATGACCTGGGCCCAGCTCGGGCGCCATTCCAAACCGATCGTGTTTGCCAATCTGGACGGCTTCTGGGATCCGATGCTGGCGCTGCTCGACCATATGCGCGCCGAAGGTTTCGTCCATACGGGCGACCGCGTGCGGCCGCTGGTCATCGACCGGGTCGACGACATCGTCCCGACACTGGTCGCCGAAACGTCGGCAGGCCAGGACGCGCGCGGCGACCGCCAGGTGATCAACCGACTCTAGCGTTTCAGCCCCGTCCGGGAAGGCTTGTAGCCGGAGGCGGCGTGAAGCCGGGCGCGTTCCCTATGCCGGCGTGCCGCGATCGCGGTACATCGACCAGCTGTAGAGCGCCAGCGCGATCCAGATCAGGCCGAAGGCCAGCAGACGGGTTTCGCCGAAGGGTTCGCCAAACACGAACACGGCGAGCAGGAAGATCATGCTCGGAGCGATATATTGCATGATGCCGATGGTCGACAGCCGCAACAGTTTGGCACCGAAACCGTACAGCATCAGCGGCCCGGCCGTGACCACCCCGCAGCCGACGAGCAACAGCATGTCGGCCGGCGCCGTCAGCACGAAATGCCCCTCGCCGCGCATGGCCAGCCAGGCGATATAGGCGAGCGCGGGCAGACACAGCACCATCACTTCGAGGAAAAAACCCTGGCTCGGCCCGATGGGCAGCGTCTTGCGGAAAAAGCCGTAGACGGCGAAGGAGAAGGCTAACACCAGCGATACCCACGGCAGGCCGCCAGCTCTGACCGTCAACAACGCGACGGCGGCCGCGGCGAGCGCGATGGCGACCATCTGCAGGCGCGACAGCCGCTCCTTCAAGAACACCGCTCCCATCAGCACGCTGACCAGCGGATTGATGTAGTAGCCGAGCGAGGCCTCGACCGTGCGTTCGGCCGCGATCGCCCAGACATAGACGCCCCAATTGACCGAGATCAGGGCGGCGGTGAGCGTGGCCATTGCGAGCGTGCGCGGCGAGCGCAGGGCGGCCTTCACATCGGCGGTTCGGCCGAGCAGGATCAGCACCATGCCGGCGAGCGGCACCGACCAGAGGACACGGTGGGCGAGCACCTCGACAGCCGGAACATGGCCCACCAGCTTGAGGTAGAGCGGCAGAAGCCCCCACAGGAAATAGGCGCTGAAGGCAAAGGCAAAACCGCGCGCGGCGGCGTTTTCGGCCGGAGCCGTGTCGACTGTCATATTGGTGCTATGCGCCCTGACCCCACGCGCGGTCAACGGCATGTCCGCATGGATCAGCGGTGAAACCGCTTCTGGCCTACTGTGCCGCGGCCAGGGTTTGCGCTTCGCGATTCTTGATCAGCTTGTAGACGATCGAATCCATCAGTGCCTGGAAAGAGGCGTCGATGATGTTGTCGGACACACCCACCGTCCACCAGCGCGCGCCGGCGCCGTCATGCGATTCGATCAGCACGCGGGTCACCGCTTCCGTGCCGCCGTTGAGGATGCGCACCTTGTAGTCGACCAATTCCATGTCGGCGATCTCGTTCTGGAAAATGCCGAGATCCTTGCGCAGCGCGATGTCGAGCGCGTTGACCGGCCCGTGCCCCTCGGCCACCGAGAGCTTGGTTTCGCCATCGACCGTCACGCGCACGATTGCCTCCGACACGGTCTTCAACTGGCCGTTGGCGTCGAAACGGCGTTCGACCATGCAGCGGAAGGAATCGACCGCGAAAAAGTCCGGCACCCGGCCGAGCGTACGCCGCGCCAGAAGCTCGAAACTGGCGTCCGCGCCTTCATAGGCATAGCCCGACGCCTCCCGCTCCTTGACCAGCGCGATCAACGTGTCAAGACGCGGATCGTCCTTTGCGACCGCGATGCCGCGGCGCTTCAGCTCGGCGATGAAATTCGCCTTGCCGCCCTGGTCGGAGATCATGACGCGCCGCGCATTGCCGACGGCCTCCGGCGGCACGTGTTCATAGGTCTGCGGCTCCTTCAACAGCGCCGAGGCATGGATGCCGGCCTTGGTGGCAAAGGCCGACGCGCCGACATAAGGGGCCTGCGGCTCCGGCGCGCGGTTGAGCAATTCGTCGAAGGCGTGGCTGAGACGCGAAATGCCGGAGAGCGCTTCGGTCGACAGGCCGGTCTCGAAGCGGTCGGCGTAGACCGGCTTGAGCATCAGCGTCGGGATCAGCGAGACCAGATTGGCGTTGCCGCAGCGCTCGCCGATACCGTTCAGCGTCCCCTGCACCTGGCGCACGCCGGCCTCGATCGCGGCCAGCGAATTGGCCACCGCCTGCCCGGTATCGTCATGGGCATGAATGCCCAGCCGATCGCCGGGGATGCCGGCGGCGATCACGCTTTCGACGATCCCGCGAATTTCGGCCGGCTGAGTGCCACCATTGGTGTCGCACAACACCACCCAGCGCGCACCGGCCTCGTGGGCCGCCCGGACGCAGGCGAGCGCATAGTCGGGATTGGCCTTGTAACCGTCGAAGAAATGCTCGCAATCAAGCATCGGCTCTTTGCCGGCGGCGACCGCCGCGGCGACCGAGGCACGGATCGAGTCGAGATTTTCCTCGTTGGTGCAGCCAAGCGCGACGCGCACGTGGTAGTCCCAGCTCTTGGCGACGAAACAGACCGCGTCGGAGGCCGAGGCGATCAGCGCCGCCAGCCCCGGATCGTTGGAGGCGGAGACGCCGGCCCGCTTGGTCATGCCGAAGGCGACGAAGGCCGAGCGGACCGTACGCTTTTCGGCAAAAAACGCCGTATCGGTCGGGTTGGCGCCCGGATAGCCGCCTTCGACATAGTCGATGCCGAAATCATCCAGAAGCGCGGCGATGGCGATCTTGTCCTCGACCGAAAAGTCGATGCCGGGCGTCTGCTGGCCGTCCCGGAGCGTGGTGTCGAAGAGATAGATGCGCTGTTTTGTCATATCAGATGTCCGAAACAGGGCCGCGTGGCGCGGCGTCATGGTCTGTCCGCAAAACTGTCGGTGGCGCGGATAAGACGGTCGAGAATGCCGGGTTCGGAGAAGGCATGGCCGGCGCCCTCCACCAGATGGAATTCGGCCCGCGGCCAGGCCTTGTGCAAGGCCCAGGCGTTTTTGGCCGGACAGGGCATGTCGTAGCGGCCGTGGACGATGACGCCGGGAATGTCGGCGAGCCGGCCGGCGTCGCGCAGCAACTGTCCCTCGTCGAGCCAGCCGCCATGAACGAAATAGTGGTTCTCGATACGGGCGAAAGCGAGCGCGAAATCGTCCTCGCCGAACTTGCCGCTGGTGGCGGGTTCGGGCAGGAGCGTGATCGTCTCGCCTTCCCACAGGCTCCAGGCCTTGGCCGCCTCGATCCGCGCGGCCCGGTCGGCGCCGGTCAGGCGCCTGCGATAGGCGCCCATCATGTCGGCCCGCTCGGCCTGCGGGATCGGGGCGACGAACCGCTCCCACTTGTCGGGAAACATTTCCGACACGCCGAACTGATAATACCAGGAAAGCTCGGCCTGGGTCAGCAGGTAGATGCCGCGCAGAACCAGTTCAGAAACACGCCCGGGGTGGGCCTGGGCATAGGCGAGCGCCAGGGTGGAGCCCCAGGAACCGCCAAAGACCTGCCATTTTTCGACCCCAACCATCGCGCGCAACCGTTCGATGTCGGCGACCAGATGCCAGGTGGTGTTGGCCTCGAGCGAGGCGTGCGGGGTCGAGCGACCGCAGCCGCGCTGGTCGAACAACAGCACGTCGTAGCGGGCCGGATCGAACAGGCGCCGATGCGCCGGCGCGATGCCGCCGCCCGGCCCGCCATGCAGGAAGACGGCCGGTTTGGCACCCTTTGTGCCGGCGCGTTCCCAATAGATGCCATGGCCGTCGCCGACATCGAGCCGTCCGGTTTCGAACGGTTCGATCTCGGGATAAAGCATGCGCAACGCGGTCATGACGAACCTTCCGGCGGCCAGGTTTCGGTGTCGCGGTCGGGATGCTGGTGGCTTTCGACCGAAGCCATGAAAGCCTCGGCGGCCGGGCTTTCGCCGGCGACCCGCCACGGCAAGCCGTGAAGCGTTTCGACGAAGGCCAGCTTGTCGGCCGGGTTGAACTGGACAACGGGTGCGGCCAGCGTGGGATCGTCGAGCGCACCGATGGCGATCTCGACGCCGCCATCATATTCATAACTCAGCGGCGTGCCGCATTTTTGGCAGAAGCCGCGCCGGACCAGATTGGAACTTGCGAACCGCGCCGGGGCGGCACGTGTCCATTCGAGCCCCAGCGCCGTCACCAGCGGCCCGTAAAAGCCGCCGAACGCCTTCTGGCACATGCGGCAATGACACAAGGAAGCGCGACCGAGACCGCCGGCGCGAAACCGCACCGCGCCACACTGGCAACCGCCGGTAATGGGATCGCTCATCGCTCGTCCTCCGGCGGCCAGGTTTCGGTGTCGTGGTCGGGATGCTGGAAGGAGGCGATTTCGTGCAGGAACGTGCCGGCTGCTTCATCCTCCAGCGTCGTGCGGCCGGGCAGGTCGCGCAGGGCGTCCACGTAAGGCAGCTTGGCCTCCACGCCCCACTGGACGACGGGCGCGATCTCTTCGGGCTGGTCGAAGGCGGCGATGGCGAGCGCCACGCCATCCGGCGCCTCGTAGGTGAGCGGCGTGCCGCATTTTTCGCAAAAGCCGCGCCGCACGTGATTGGACGAACGAAACCGATTCGGTTCGGCACGGGTCCATTCGAGCCGGGCGGCGCGCACGGACACCAGCGGCAGGAAAAAATTGCCGCTCGCCTTCTGGCACATGCGACAATGGCACACCGACGCCTCGCCGAGCGCGCCCTCGACACGAAAGCGCACCGCGCCGCACTGGCAGCCGCCGGCATAGACCGGCTTGTTGTCGAGGCTCATCGCGTGCCTCCTCCACGCCTCAACGCCGCCCTCACCGCTTCACCTCCCAGGTGGTAACGCGCTCGCCGGTCTCGGGGTCCTTGCCGTCCTTCAACTGAATGCCTTGAGCCGCCAGTTCCTCGCGGATGCGGTCGGCCTCGGCCCAGTTTTTGTCGCGGATGAAGGCGAGGCGGCGTTCGACAGCCGCTTTCAGCTCCCCCAGTTCCAGTCGCATCTCATATGCGGGCCATCGTGCGCCTACCAGACTCTCAAACCCGAGGAGAATCAGAGAAGCAGCAAGCGAATTTGGACCTCCACCAGTTAGGCCCTGCCCCATACTGATGTTGCTGTGCATGTCAGAGATTACGGCCGGCATATTCAGATCGTCGGATAGCAACCGAACAATCCCTTCGACATAATTTGATAGCAGCGGCTCTGTTTGATCGTAACTACGATGAAGTTGGGCTCGGTCCACTCCTTCTGTCCAAGTATTCCACTTCATCAGGACCACTTCCGCTTCCTCCAGTTTACGCACGGAAAAGTCGATCGGCTCGCGGTAATGGGTCATCAGCATGGCGAGCCGCAAGACCGCGCCGGGCCATTTGCGGCCGCCGAATTTTTCGGTGTGCAGCAGATCGTGGATGGTGACGAAATTGCCCTCCGACTTCGACATCTTGCGGCCCTCGACCTGCAGGAAGCCGTTATGCATCCAGTAGCGCGCCATCGCCTGGGTGCCGTGGGCACAGCGCGACTGGGCGATTTCGTTCTCGTGATGCGGGAAGATCAGGTCAAGCCCGCCACCGTGAATGTCGAAGACCTCGCCGAGATAGGCCGCCGACATCGCCGAGCACTCGATGTGCCAGCCGGGCCGGCCGCGAATGGTCGTGCGCGCGCCGTCGATGACGAAGGTCGCGTCCCAGCCGGGCTCGTCGCTGGACGACTGTTTCCACAACACGAAATCGGCCGGGGTCTTCTTATGGGCCTCGACCGCCACGCGCGCGCCGGCCTGCTGGTCCTCCAGCCTGCGCCGCGAGAGGCGGCCATAATCGGGCATGGAGGCGGTATCGAACAGGATTTCGCCTTTCGCCGCATAGGCATGGCCGCGTTCGATGAGCGTTTGAATCAAGCCGACCATGTCGGTCTTGCCGTCGTCGCGCGGCAGTACGAATTCGGTCGCGCGGGGTTCGAAATCAGGCTCGAGGCAGCCGAGCGCCTTGACGTCCTCGTGAAACTGGTCGGCCGTCTTTTGCGTCACCTTGCCGATCGCCTGATTGAGGCTCAGCCGGCCGGCGCCGATCTCCGCGCCGAAATCGCGCAACGCGCGCGCGTTGATCTTGTCGTCGACGTCGGTGATGTTGCGCACATAGGTGACGTGGTCGGCGCCGTAGAGATGGCGCAGCAGCCGGTAAAGCACGTCGAAGACGATGACGGGGCGGGCATTGCCGATATGGGCGAAATCGTAGACCGTCGGCCCGCAGACATAAAGGCGCACATTGTCCGGATCGAGGGGGATGAAATCCTCCTTCTCCCGGCTCAGCGTGTTGTAGAGGCGTAGTCCGCGAAAGGCCTCAGACATGCGTTTTTCCTTCACCACCGGCCGCCGGAACCGGCCGGCCGCTACCCGAAATCCGTCGCCCGCCGACTGGCCGGGGCGTTTTTCTCAACCGTGAAGAGGAACGAAAACGACCGGGCCAGCGGGGCGCTAGCCACAAATGCAGATGCCGATAATGGCGCCAAGCGTTTTCATGGCCGGCTTTATCGCCCCCGCGACGCCCACCGTCAAGACGAATTGGCGCGCCGCCGACGCCGGACATGTTGTCGGAACGCAACAGTGGGCCCGCAAGAAACCCTCCGTTAAGCGGAATCACCGCACCCTGGGAAACAGAGCGGCAACTGCCACGTTTCGGTCGCAATCGAGACCCAAGTGGCGGCCGTTCAGCGGTTGCCGCGAACGAGAACGAGACAGGTTCAAAAACGCCATGCCACGCACCACGATCGAAGCCGAACGCGAACGCCAGCGCGCCGAGGATCAAGCACTCACCAGCAAGTATCGCGCCATCGGCCCGGCGGCCGTTCTGGCGGCCCTGATCTGCCTGAAGGCGAAAGAGAACAACGGCGTTTCGGCCACCGGCCGGACGGCTTAGCCACGCGCCACCGCGCCTTGCGCGGACGCCGTCAAAACAGGTCGAGTTGGGCTCCCGCGGCCTGAGCGGGCGAAGCGGGCGCCTCGCCAAGGCCGGTTGCGGGCGCAAGCGCGACCGGTTCCAGGATATCCGCGCCGGCATTGGCAACCTTGTTGACCTTGTCGGAAATCGGGATCGCCTCGAAGAAGCCGGGCTCGACCGGGCTCAGAAGATCGGCGACATCGGCCGGACGGTAAGAGCGGCAGTCGAGCCAGCGCGAAAAATGCTCAGGGCGGATCACCACCGGCATACGGTGGTGGATATCGGCGATCTTAGCGTTCGCGGCCGTGGTCAGGATCGCCGCCGTGTCGAGTTCCGATCCGCCGGGATCGAGATAGGTTTCCATCAGCCCGCCAAAGCCGACCAGCCCGCCCTCGCGCGGCCGCACGAAATAAGGCTGCGCCTTTGCCTTGTCCCGGCGCTTCCATTCGAAAAAGCCGGAGGCCGGGATCAACGCCCGGCGATGGCGCATGGCGGCCTTAAAGGTGTTTTTTTCCGCCGCGGTCTCCGAGCGCGCATTGATGAGCAGCGGCAGGTCCGTCTGGTTCTTGGCCCACGCAGGAATGAACCCCCAGCGCACAAGCAGCGCCTGCCTGTCGGGCAGGTTCGAACCCGGCTGGCGCGGCGGGCCGGCGAGCGCGGCCAGGACCGGCTGGGTCGGGGCGATGTTGTAGCGCGGCGGGAAATCCTCGCCGCCGGCCACGCCCAAAAACGTCTCGACCTCGTCGAGCGTCGCCGTCAATGCAAACCGTCCACACATGGCGACAGGGTCGCCGCCGGCGGTGCCCGCGTCAAGCCGGCGCCGGCACAGATTGCGCGGCGGCGCGCGGACGGCTACCTGTTGCGGCCATGAGACATGTTGAAGCGCCCATACTGGCCGTGTCGGTCGCGCTCAGGCGCGGCGACCGGCTGTTGCTGGTGCGGCGCGCACGCGCGCCGTCGAAGGGCGTCTATGCCTTTCCCGGCGGCCGGGTGGAGGCCGGCGAGACGCTCGAGGAAGCCGCGCGGCGCGAACTGAGGGAAGAAACCGGGCTTTCGGCGGGTGCGCTCGTCGTGCACCAGGTCGTCGACCTGCCGGCGGCCAGCGACCACCCATCGACATTCCGACTGACGGTGTTTGCGGCCGATTATGCCGGCGGCGAGGCGGTCGCGGCCGACGATGCCGAAACGGTCGGCTGGTATTCGCTCTACGAGGCGCGCGCGCTTGCCATGCCGCCGTCGATGCGCAGCGCCGTCGACGCCATGCTGGCGGGAACCGGCGTGGCGGCCGGTCTTGCTGGTGACAAAATCAGCGGCCAGGATCGATGACCATGCGCGTGACAACCGCCCTTCTCTACGCCGTTCTGGCGCTTTCGACACTGACGGCCATACCGGCGCGCGCCGTCGACGCGCCGTATGAAGAGCGGCTGTTGCGGCTCGCCGAGGTGCTGGGTTCGCTGCATTATCTGCGCAATCTGTGCGGAGAGACGGGCAATTTGTGGCGCGAGCAGATGGAGGCGCTGCTGGCGAGCGAAAATCCATCCGCGGACAAGCGGGCCCGCTTCGTCGCGCGCTTCAATCGCGGCTACCGTTCCTTCGCCGAGACGCATGTGACCTGCACCGAATCGACCATGGCGGCGATCGAGCGCTACATGAAGGAGGGCGAGGCGTTGTCGCGCGATACCGCGGCAATGTTCGGCAATTAAGGCTCCGTTAACTTTTTCCGCAAGCGCGGCGTGCAAGCCGTTCCGCATATGCTAAAAGATTAACGGGACATTAAGGGACGACGGCCGGCGGAGCCGATTCGGCGCACCGCTGAAAGGGTGGAATGCTACATGGAACACGGCAGCGGCGAGATTGACGCGCTGATTCGCGAAGAAAAGCGCCTGACCGCGATCGAAAGTCAGACGGAAGCCTGGGCCGAGGGCCTTTCGGCCGGAATCGAGCCGGAGATCATCGCCGAGGCGGCGCTGACCACGGCATTTGAGGAATTGCTGCGATCCTGTAACGAGGATGTCGCGCTCGGACTGATCGAAAAGATTCGCGAAAAAGTGGTCAGCGGCGAATTCGAACATTCCCGCTCCTGCCACTGACGCCTCGTCCGGGACAAGGACCAAGCCAGGCGATCCAGACCGCATGCTGAGCGCATCGACAGGACGATCATGGGCCGGACCGAAAAGGCGATGGGCGCTGGCGCTGCTTCTGGCGGCCGCGGGCATGAGCCTTGCGACATCAAAAGCCGAGGCCGGCGCGACCGCAGTCACGGTCGGCGCAAAGGTGGCGCTCAGCGAACTCAAACGCAATGAGATGCCGGACCCGGCGCCCGAGGATGCGGGCGATGAGGCCGGGCCCGCCGACCAGCCGGTCGAAACCGTTCCCCTGCCCGACCCGATCGAGCGCTTTCCATTGCCCGACACGCCCGCGGACACGGTGGAGACACCGCAACCGGAGGTTCCGGGCGAGGATGACGGCACCGAGGCTGCCGCTGACGACCAGGCGCTTCCGGAGATCCTCTACGATCTCGACCGGCTGCCCGAACCGGTACGGCGCATGCACGGGCTGATCATGTCGGCCTGCCGCAGCGGCGACCTGGAGGCGTTGAGGCCGCTGATCGGTCCGGGCCCGAAGGGCACCCAGCTTTCCTTCGGCGCCGTCGAGGGCGATCCGATCGATTTTTTGCGCCAGGCGTCGGGCGATGCCGACGGCCAGGAAATCCTCGCCATCCTGCTCGAAGTTCTGGATGCCGGCTACGTCCATCTCGATGCCGGCACGCCGAACGAGATCTATGTCTGGCCCTACTTCTTCTCGATGCCGCTCGACGCGCTGACGCCACCGCAGCGGGTGGAACTGTTCGAGCTCGTCACCGCCGGCGACTACGAGGACATGAAGAATTTCGGTGGCTATAATTTCTATCGCGTCGGCATCACCCCGGAGGGCCGCTGGGTGTTTTTCGTGGCCGGCGACTGAGCCCTTGCGCCTTGCAAGCGGTGCCGGCGCACCCATATGACAAGGCAAGAGGGAGAACCGTGATGAGCGCGCGAGACCAACTCGCTCCGCCTTTCGAACATAGCTTTCAACGCGGCCGCTCGCGCGCAGGCATGCTTCGCCGCGTCGCCGTCTTCCAGATAAAACTCTTCGCCGACGGGCTGCGCGACGTGGTGATGAGCCCGCTTTCCATCCTGGCCGCGATCGCCGGTGCCTTTTCCAGGCGCGACCCGGACGTCTATTTCGATCGGCTGATGCATTTCGGCCGCGGCACAGACCGCTGGATCAACCTGTTCGAGCTGCACGATCCGGCGTTGCGCGACACCACGACGCTCGACACGATCGCCGACGACCTGGAACAGGCCGTGCGCCGCGACTATGCCGGCGGCGGGCTCAGCGCCCAGGGTGCGGAACGCCTGCGCAATCTGGCAGCACAATTGCGCCGACGCGGCAACGCCAAAACCGACGGCTAGCGGGGCGTGCCCCGGCGGGCCGGGCCGCTGCTCTCCCCTTGCCCCTCCGGCCGGCCCGGCCTACCTAGGCGGGGTATTCAATCACAGGCCGATTTTGTTGATGCCGATTATCCGTCTTGACGACCGCGCCCTGATTACGGTGGCCGGTGCCGACGCCGAAACCCTGCTCCAGAACGTGGTCACGCCCGATCTGACCTCGCTGGGTCAGGGCGCGGCAAAACCCGGTGCGCTGTTGACCCCGCAGGGTAAAATCCTGTTCGACTTCCTGATCGCCCGCGATGGCGAACAAGGGTTCGTGCTGGAGTGCCGCGCCGACATCGCGGACGATTTCCTGCGCCGTCTGATGCTTTACAAGCTTCGCGCCAAGGTGGAGATAACCAAACAGGATCAATGCCCTGTGCTTGTTTCCTGGCAAAATGATTCGGACGGCTCACGTCTTGAGTCACCTGGTTTAGAAACCGATTCAGGCGCGCTCGACGACAGCCGCTTCCCCGCAGAACTTGTGGTACGGCGCTATCACCACGCCGCGCCCGACGCGCCGGCTGACACCGGGCAAGAGGCCTGGACGCGGCTGCGGATCGAGCATGGCGTGGCCGAAAACGGCGCCGACTACACGCTCGGCGACGCCTTTCCGCATGACGTCCTGTTCGACCAGAACGGCGGGGTCGGGCTGCGCAAAGGCTGTTTCGTCGGCCAGGAAGTGGTCAGCCGCATGCAACATCGCGGCACCGCGCGGCGGCGCCTGTTGATCGCACGTGCGCGGTCGCCGCTGCCTGCGCCCGGCACGCCGGTGACCGCCGATGGACGCGCGATCGGCACGCTCGGCTCGGTGGCCGGCGAAAACGGCCTGGCGATTGTACGCATCGACCGGGCCAAGGCGGCGATCGACGCCGGCACGGCGATCAGCGCCAGCGACGTCGCGGTGACGCTAGAAATCCCGCCCGGCATGGATTTTTCCTTTCCCGAACCGAAGTCCGATGGAGCCGCGCAGTGACCGCCAGCGCGCCGGGACGCGCCTGGCAACGTATGCTGTCGGGACGCCGGCTCGACCTGCTCGACCCCTCGCCGCTCGACATCGAGATTGTCGACATCGCCCACGGGCTGGCGCGCGTGGCGCGCTGGAACGGGCAGACCCACGGCGACCACGCCTTTTCGGTGGCGCAGCACTCGCTGCTGGTGGAAGCGATCCTCGCCCAGACCCCTGGCCGGCAGGGGCGCAGCCCGCGCCTGGCCGCCCTGCTGCATGACGGCGCCGAATATGTGATCGGCGACATGATCTCGCCGTTCAAGGCCGTCGTGGGCGGCGGCTACAAGGAGGTGGAGAACCGCATCCAGGCGGCTATTCATCTGCGCTACGGCCTGCCGGCGAAACTGCCCGAGACGCTGAGAAAAGCCATCAAGCGCGCCGACCAGATCGCCGCCTATTTCGAGGCGACGGAACTGGCGGGGTTTTCCGAAAGCGAGGCGGCGAAGTTTTTCGGCCGGCCGCGCGGCTTTACGGCCGCCATGCTCGACCTCGCGCCGAAACCGGCAAGCGAAGCGCAACGCGCGTTCGTGGCGCGTTTCGAGGCGATCGAGGCCGGCTGAAGCCAGCGGCACGCTGCCACGATCCGGAACCTGGCCTATCGCTCCAACCGATCGAGAAACCACTGCGTCAGACGCGTCCAGACTGCGTCCTTCTCGCCGGCGTCCTCGCAGCCATGGTCGAGATTGGGATTGTCGTTGACCTCGATGACGAACACGCCGTCCGGCGTTTCCTTGAGGTCGACACCGTAGAGCCCGTCGCCGATGCAGCGCGCCGCGCGCACGGCGACATCGATCACGCCGGCGGGCGTGTCGCGCAGGGTGAAGGCCTTGAACCCGCCCTGAACGGGTTTGCCCCTGCGGTCGTGATTGACAATCTGCCAGTGTTTTTTCGCCATCAGATACTGGACCGCGAACAGAGGCTTGCCGCCGAGCACGCCAATGCGCCAGTCGAACTCGGTCGGCAGAAATTTCTGCGCGATCAGAAGGTCGGATTCGCGCAGCCAATGGCCGGCAAGCTCCTTGAGCGCACGCTCGTCGGCCGCCTTTTTCACCCCGCGCGAAAAGGCGCCGTCAGGGATCTTCAGCACCAGCGGAAAGCCGAGCCGGCTCGCGGCGGTGTCGAGATCGGCGAGGCTTGCGATCATCACCGTCGGCGGCACCGGTACTTTGTTGAGCTCCATCAGCTCGTTGAGATAGACCTTGTTGGTGCAGCGGATCATCGACAACGGGTCGTCGATGACCGGCATGCCCTCCTGCTGGGCGCGCCGGGCGAAACGGTAGGTGTGGTTGGAGATTGCCGTCGTCTCGCGGATGAACAGCGCATCATAGTTGGCAAGACGAGCCAGATCCTTCTTCGTCACCGGCTCGACCTCGACCCCCATCCTGGCGGCCACCCTCGCCCAGTGGCGCAACGAGGCCACCTGCGAGGGCGGCAGCTCCTCGTTGGGGTCGATCAGCGTGGCGAACGTGTAGCGCGCCACCGTCCGCGATTTCGTCTCGCGCCACTCACGGCCGGTATAAGTGGCCAGGCAGGCGACGAAGCGCGCCTGCTCGTCCGGCTTCATGCGGGCCAGCGGCAGAAAGCCGATCTTGCGGATCGCCGCCCAGCCGGCACGATCCTCGATCGTCACCTCGAGCGCCGGCGCCCGAAACCAATCGAACAGCAGGCGCGCGAAGCGGTCGGTCGCCTTGGTCGGCGCGATCCCGAAGAACACCGTCAGTCGCGCCGGCACCATGCCGCCGAGCTCCTTGCGGCACCGATTCAGCGCCTGTTCGAGTTCCGGCAGCGCGTTTTCGTAGAGCTTGCGCTCCGACAGGTCGATGATCGTCTCGACCGAGGGGATTACGCGATGCCCCCGCGAGGAAGCGAGCAACGAGGCGTAGTAGCCGCGGCTTTGATAGGCATAGCTGTTCGACAGGTTGATGACCTTCGGCCGCTGGCCGCGAAACAGCGCCGGATGGGCGAGGTAATCGCGGTTGGTGATGATCTTGTGCGGCGTGGCGGCCGGGCCGAGGTCGTTGCGCCTGCCCGTGAGAATGACCCAGCTCATCGTTCCTCGTGCCGTTTGAGCATCACCGCGGCGCGCAACCCGTCGCTGCCGAACTGCGCCATGCGCATGAAAATCGCGTAGGGCACGGGGATGCCGGCCGCGTCGGTCATGGTTTCGCCGCGCTCGTCCTCGACCCAGGGATCGTGGATCGTGACATGCGTGCCATCGTCGGCGATGACAAGCACCCAGTGCGGCACCTTCTGGCCGAACATCAGATACCCGCTCACCAGCACCATCGCGAGACCGCCGCCCGACAGACAGGCGCGGATATCGTCCAGCGAAAAGGCGCGCGTGTGCGTGGGAATGTCGAGGGCCGCGGCGCGCCGGCGGAAATCGGCCTGGGCCACTTCCATCACCGAGCGCTTTTCGTGGCTGCGCACGGATTGCAGGAAAAGCGGACCGACGGCCGACACGAAAATTTCGGCAGACAGGCCGACATCGTGCGCGGCCACCGCCAGGCCGAACGGTTCGCAGCCGCCGGCGCCCGACATCATGAACACCGTCGTCGCCTGGCGCCACAGCCGCAGTTCGGCGGTGTGGTCGGCCTCGTAGCCGGGCAGAAAATGGCCGGCGGCCATCATCAGGCAGCACGGCCCACAGGTGAAGTCCCAGCTCTGCCGGTAATAGGGAACGCCGGTTACCGGCGGATGCGCGCCGCGCAGCGTCTTTTCGAAACGCAGCGCCGCAATGCCGTCATGATAATAGCCGGGTTCGCGGCCGATGCGGCGATAGCCGTTCTGCCTGTAGAGTGCGATCGCCCGGTGATTGTCCTCGCGCACCTCGAGCCGCAGGAGGAGCCTTTCGCGGTCATAGGCCGCGTTTTCCGCCGTCTGGAGCAGCAGCGGCCCAAGCCCGGGCCGATCGGAGGCCCGCGCGATCGAATAGAGCCTGGCAACGCCGCTCCCCTTGCGAAACAGCACCATCGCATAACCGGCGACGCGTCCTGCCACCTCGGCGACAAAGGCGGCCGCGGTCTCGCGTTCGATCAACTGGCGAAAGGAACGGCGCGATATCCGATCGCCCGCAAAAGCGGCCTGCTCGATAGCCACCAGTGCATCGATATCGGCGCCAACGGCCGGGCGAACGCGCGAAGACATGCCTGCGTCTTGATCCATGGGCGACCCGGTGGCTCCGCCCTTGGAGCCGCCTGCACCGGGTCGTCATGCGGCGCAGGCTGAGGACTGCCAACGCGCCCGAATTGCGACGGAAGTGTGGCGAAACCTGTGGACGAGCGGTGCCGCTCGCAAGCGAGAAACCCCGGTATCGCGCGACCTGGCGGCGCGTGCCGCTTTTGTAGCGGGCGGCCTTTCAAGCCGGAACGCGATCCGGTCTAATGCCGGCCAAATCACACAGTCGCGAAGGACACCCATGGACACGATCGGAGAAAACGCAACCGGCCTGATGGCGGCGCTCGGCGCCGGGCTGGAGCAGGCGGGCGCGCTCGCCGTCGAATATTCCTTCTCGGTCCTGGGCGCGGTGATCCTGCTGATCGCCGGCTTCATCGTCGCCGGGGTGGTCGAACGCTCGGCCTATCGCGGGCTGGGCGGGGTGCGCGGCTTCGACGAGACGCTGAAGAAGTTCCTGTCAAAGACGGCACGCTACGGCGTGTTGGTCATCACCGTCGTCGCCGTTCTGGCGCAATTCGGCGTCCAGACCGCCAGCATCCTGGCCGCGCTCGGCGCCGCCGGCCTGGCCATCGGCCTTGCCCTGCAGGGCACCCTGCAGAACATCGCAGCCGGCATCATGCTGCTGGTGCTCAGGCCGTTCCGGGTCGGCGAATATGTCGATGCCGGCAGCGTTTCGGGCTCCATCGTGGAGATCGGGCTGTTCGCGACCGAGCTGAAGACGGTCGACGGGCTGTTCGTGCTGGCCCCCAACAGCGAATTATGGAATTCGCCGGTCACCAACTATACGCGCAACGCGCTGCGCCGGGCGGACGTGACGATCGGCATCGGTTACGGCGACGACATCGACCTGGCCCAGGCGACGCTGGCCGGGCTGATCGACGGCGACAAGCGCGTGCTTTCGGAACCGGCACCGGCCACGTTCGTCAGCGAACTCGGCGACAGCGCGGTGGCGGTGACGGCGCGTTACTGGACCAAGACGCCGGACTGGTTCCAGACCAAGCTCGACGTGACCAAGGCCGCCAAGCTCGCCTTCGACGACAAGGGTATTTCGATTCCCTTCCCGCAGCGCGACGTGCACCTGATCGGTCAGGACAAGGACTGATCCCTAGCGGTGCCGGGCGCGCCACCAAGCGCCCGCGCCTTTCATCAAAAAAATTGATCTACATAACGCGCTCTATTCGCTGGAATGAACCCGGCCGATCGGTAAAATCCATGCGAACAGGAGCTCTCCCCACATGGCCATTCCGTCCAGTCCCGCCGCGAGTCGGTCCGCCCTGCCCTGGCTCATCATCATTTGCGGCGGCCTGATCGCGGCGCTGACCTTCGGCCCGCGCTCGGCGATGGGTTTTTTTCAACTGCCCATGCTGGCCGAAAAGGGCTGGGACCGCACCACGTTCGGCCTGGCAATGGCGATCCAAAACCTGGCCTGGGGGCTGGGCACGCCGCTGTTCGGCGCAATTGCCGACAAATTCGGCACCTGGCGGGTGCTCGCCCTGTCAGGCGCGATGTATGCCGCCGGGCTCTATCTGATGGCGGGCGCCGAGAGCGCGACCATGCTGCATATCGGCGGTGGCCTGCTGGTGGGGCTCGGAGTCGCCTCGGGCTCGTTCGGCATCGTGCTGGCAGCCTTTGCCCGCAATGTGCCGCCGGAGGGCCGCAGCCTCGCCTTCGGCATCGGCACCGCCGCCGGCTCGGCCGGCATGTTCCTGTTCGCCCCGCTGAGCCAGGGGCTGATCGACGCCTACGGCTGGCACGACACGCTGGTCGTCATGAGCGTGATGATGCTGGCCATTCCGCTATTGGCGATTCCTTTGCGCGGCAATTCGTCGAGCGGCAGCAACAGCCAGGCCGAGATCGATCAGACGACCGGCCAGGCCCTGCGCGAGGCTTTCGGCCATCACAGCTATCTGCTTCTGGTGTCCGGCTTCTTCGTCTGCGGTTTCCAGGTCGCCTTCATCACCGCGCATTTTCCCGCCTATATTTCCGATATCGGCATCGAGGCCCGCTACGCGGTGATTGCCCTCGCCCTGATCGGCTTTTTCAACATTATCGGTTCGCTCGCCTCCGGCTTCATCGGCCAACGTTATTCCAAGCCGATCTTCCTGGCCTGGATCTATATCGGCCGTTCGGTGCTGGTGACGGCATTTCTGCTCTTGCCGCAATCGCCGGCGAGCGTCGTCGTGTTCGCCATCGTCATGGGGCTGTTGTGGCTGTCGACGGTGCCACCGACCAACGCGCTGGTCGCCATCATGTTCGGCACCCGCCATCTCGGCATGCTGGGCGGGTTCGTCTTCCTGTCGCACCAGATCGGCTCGTTCCTGGGCGTGTGGCTGGGCGGCTATCTCTACGACCTCTACGGCTCCTATGACGCGGTGTGGTGGCTGGGTGTCGCGCTCGGCCTGTTCGCGGCCATCGTGCACTGGCCGATCAGGGAACAGGCGGTCGAGCGGCCAGGACTGGCCGCGGCCGAATAGAAATCAGCGCGGACGCAGATTGCGCGCCGGAAAGATCGAGCAGGTTTCGGTGCCGAAGGCGAGAAGCTTGCCGCTGGCGTCAAGAAGCTTGGCTTCGGAAACCGCCAGCGTGCGGCCCTTGTGCACGACGACGCCCTCGCAGACCACCTCGCCGGTCCCGGGCGTGATCGGGCGGGTCAGGTTCACCTTGAACTCGGCGGTCGTGTAGGCCTCGCCCTTGGCCAGCAGCGTCTGTACAGCACAGGCCAGGGCCGAATCGAGCAAGGTCGCCGCCCAGCCGCCATGGACGCCGCCGAGCGGGTTCAGATGGCGCTCGCTCGGCACGCCTCGAAACACCGCGCGCCCCTCGGAGACCTCGACCAGGCCGTAATTCAAGGTCGCGCCGATCGGCGGCGCGGGATAGGCCCCGTCGACGATACGCTGCAGAAGCTCCAGCCCGGTGTGATTTTCGATATCCTCGTGCGGGATCGTGCCGACACCGAGCGGAGAGATGTGACCGGGATACAGTTCCACCGCGCTCATTCAGGTCTCCTCGTTCACTGCGACAGCCGTCGCGGCCCGGCTTCGCCTGAGCGCCGCCAAAAAACCGGCCCTGGTCTGCGGCGGCGCGATGCCGCGCGGCTCGTAGACATGCCGGGTGAAAAAATAGCCGGTCAGGCGGAACGCGGCCTCGACCGCGTCGGGATCGCCGCCGCGTCCGGCCCGCGCGTGCAGGAATGCCGGCAGCGGCAGTAGCCGGTCGGCATAAGGCTCGCCGGCCAGGCGCGACACCGCGCGCCCGGATTTGGGCGAAACGTAGACCAGATCCTCGACCGCGCCGGTGGCCGCGCAGCGCGACAAATCGAGCCCGAAACCGAGTTCGTCGAGGATCAGCAGTTCGAAACGCACGATCAGTTCGGCCGCCAGGGCCTCGTCGTCGAGATGCCGCAGGATCACGCCCAGCGTCTCGAAAAGCCGGGGATGCGGGTCGCGCTCGGGCAAAAGCCGCAGATGCGCGGACAGGGTCTGCAGACCGTAGACGGCGCAGGCGCCCGACAGGAGCCGGGCCGCGTTCAGTTCCAACGCCTCGACCTGATAGGTGCCGAGATGCTCGTCGAGCCGTGCCCGCCAGGCCAGTTCGACACGGTTTCCCGCCTGCAGCAGCGGCTGCTGCTTGCGCGAACGCCCGCCGCGCACCAGACCGAGATGTCGGCCATGGGCGCGCGTCATCACCTCCAGAATGAGGCTGGTCTCGCCGTGCCGGCGCGAACCGATGATGATGCCCTCGTCACGCCATTCCATTGCCGATGCGTGAACCGATTTCATCCGGAAGGCAAGACCGGCCGGGCCGGTCAATCGACGGAAGCCGCAGCCCATTCGAAGCTGACGAGAAGATCGATCGCGTAGACGACCAGCACCAGGAGGGCGACGACGACCAGCCCGGCGAAGGTGCCCTATTGTTCCACGAGATTGAGATGGTCGCGGTCGGCGCGGCGTATCCAGCCCAGCACCTCGGCGTGGCGGTCCTCGACATATTCCTTCGGCATCAATCAGCCACATGCGTCGCCTGACAGTAGATGAAGGGAATCCGGAGCACGGCAAGCAGCACGCAGGTCAGGACCAGGTAAAACCATTCACTCGTCATCGATCGCGCCGCCGGCAAAGGACGATGGCGATCAATTTAACATAAACATAGATTAACTGATGCCGGCGCGATCAGCCCGGATAGTCGAGCCCCATTTCGCGATAGCGATCCGGGTCGTCGCCCCAGTTCTCGCGCACTTTGACGAACAGGAACAGGTGCACCTTCTGCTCCAGCACCTCGGCGATTTCCTTGCGCGCGGCGCTGCCGATCGCCTTGATCGTCTCGCCCTTGTGACCGAGCACGATCTTCTTCTGGCTGTCGCGCTCGACATAGATCACCTGCTCGATTCGCACCGAGCCGTCCGGCTTTTCCTCCCATGTCTCGGTTTCGACATGCGAGGAATAGGGCAGTTCCTGATGCAGGCGCAGATAGAGCTTTTCGCGGGTGATCTCGGCGGCGAGCTGACGCATCGGCAGGTCCGAAATCTGATCCTGCGGATAATACCACGGGCCTTGCGGTAGGGTTTCGGCGAGGTAGTCGAGCAGATCGTCGCAGCCCGAGCCGGTCAGCGCGGAGATCATGAAGGTGCGCGAGAAAGCCGCCTTTTCGTTCGCAGCCGCGGCCAGTGCCAGCAAGGTCTCCCGCTTGACCCGGTCGACCTTGTTTAGAACCAGCACCATCGGTTGCGAGATTTCACCGACCCGGTCGAGCAGCGCCTCCGCGTCGCCTCTGATTCCACGCTCGGCATCGATCATGACCACAACGATATCGGCGTCCCTGGCCCCGCCCCAGGCCGTGCTGACCATCGCCCGGTCGAGGCGGCGGCGCGGCTTGAAGATGCCGGGCGTGTCGACGAACACGATCTGGGCATTGCCGTGAATGGCGATGCCGCGCACGATCGCGCGCGTCGTTTGCACCTTATGGGTGACGATCGAAACCTTGGTGCCGACCAGTTGGTTGATCAGCGTCGACTTGCCCGCATTCGGTGCGCCCACCAGCGCCACGAAGCCGGAATGCGTCGACGTGCCGGTGCGTTCGGTGTTTTCGGTCACTGTGCCGGTTCCGTCTTTTCCCATACGCCCTCGCGCACCAGCATCGCGGCAGCCGCGGCCTGCTCCGCCTCGCGCTTGGCGCGGCCGCTGCCCCTGGCCGGGGCAAGGTCGCCGACCCTGACGCTGACGGTGAACAGCGGCTCGTGATCGGGGCCTTCGCGGCCGTCAAGCTGGTAGGCCGGCGTCGTGCCTGCGGCCTGGTGGGCCCATTCCTGCAACGCGGTCTTGGCATCGCGCTCAGCCCCTTGCGCCTTGCGGCTGCGCGGCTCCCAATATCTCAGGATGAAGGGCCGCACAGCATCGAGCCCGCCGTCGAGATAGATCGCGGCGATCAGCGCTTCCATGACGTCGGCGCGGGTGCTGCGCCCCTTGCGCCCCGACGCGGATTTGAGCCCCGATTCGGCGCGGATGAAATCGGCCAGGCCGATCTCCTCGGCGACCTCGGCGCAGGCCTCGCCGCTGACCAGCGCGTTGAGCCGAAGCGCCAGTTCCCCCTCGGGCGCGCCGGGGAAGGCGTGAAACAGAAGATCGGCCACGACCAGCCCGAGCACGCGGTCGCCGAGAAATTCGAGCCGTTCGTAATCCGCACCTGACCGGCGCCGGGCGCTCGAATGCGTCAGCGCGCGCTCGAGCCGCTCGAGATCGTTGAAAGCATACCCTGTGCGCTCACGCAGCGCGTCGACCAACGCCGGCCCGGAAAAGCGTTTTCTGGCCGTCATCTGATCATGTTGAACAGGCGCGTCGGGCGAATCTGGCTCGGCCATTTCCAAATCTCGAGCGGGCTGGCGCCGCCGGAGATGGAAAAGAAGATGATGTTGGCGCGGCCGACCAGATTTTCCTCCGGCACGAAGCCGAACACGCGGCTGTCGGCGGAATTGTCGCGATTGTCGCCCATCATGAAATAATGTCCGTCCGGCACGACGAATTCGCGCGTGTCGTCGCTGATGCCGTTCGGCGTCACGTCCAGCGTATCGTAGGAGACGCCGTTGGGCAGGGTCTCGCGATAGACATCGACCGGGCGGTTGACCTCGGTGATGTCCGGATTGTCGATCTGGCCGGTCTTTTCGCGAACCACGGGCTCGCCATTGATGTAAAGTTGACCCTCGCGCATCTGGATACGGTCGCCCGGCAGGCCAATGACGCGCTTGATGTAGTCGAGCGCCGGATTGGGCGGATATTTGAATACCGCCACGTCGCCGCGCTCGGGCGCACCGTCCCAGATGCGGCCTTCGAACAGACCGGGCGAAAACGGCAGCGAATGCCTAGAATAGCCATAGGCCCATTTGGTCACGAAGAGATAGTCGCCCTCCAGAAGCGTCGGGCGCATCGACCCGGACGGAATCGAAAACGGCTGAAACAGAAATGTCCTGATCACCAGGGCCAACAGCAGCGCCTGGACGATGACGTTGACAGTCTCGCCCAGCCCGCCAGATTTTTTCCGCGATTTGTCAGCCACGCTCATTTTGTCCTCAAATCAGTCAGCCGACCGGTCTTATCGGCTTGCGCGGCGCGGAGCAACGGCATTGCCCGGCCGCCTGCGGCAAACATCGCGATCGTGGCACTTATTCGGCACGAACCGCCTCGATGATCACGAACGCCTGGGCCAACGGATGGTCGTCGGTGATGGTGAGGTGGATCCGCGCCTCGTGGCCCGGTGGCAAAATCATGCGCAGCCGCGCCGCCGCGCCGCCGGTAAGCTCCATGGTCGGGCGGCCGCCGTCGAGATTGACCACGCCCATCTCGTTCCAGAACACCCCCTCCGCGATCCCCGTCCCCAGCGCCTTGGCGCAGGCCTCCTTGGCCGCGAAGCGCTTGGCGTAGGAAGCCGCGCGGTGTTTGCGCCCCTCCGATTTCGTTCGCTCGGTCTCGGTGAAGATGCGCTGCGTGAAGCGTCGTCCGTAGCGCGCGAGCGAGCGTTCGATGCGACGGATGTCGATCAGATCGGACCCGAGACCGACAATCATCCGCGCGCAACCGCCCCGTCGGCCGGCCGTACGGCGCGGCGCATGGCCCGCTCGGCGAGGCGACGCTGGCGCTGGCGCCGAAAGGCGGCCACGCCCCAGCGGGTCACAAGGTAAAAACCGAGCGCGAATGCCATGCCGAGCGGGATGCCGCCGGCCGTCATCGGTTTCAGGAGCGGGTCCCAGAGCTGGGAAAATTCGAGATGGCGCAGCATGCGCCCGAAATGGATCGTCGCCGAGGCTCCGGGCTGACCGCTGCCGAGAAGGAAGCTGCCGAATTCGAAGGTGCTGGCCCAGATAAGCGGAAAGGTGATCGGATTGCCGATGGCGGTTCCGATCGCCGAGGCAAGCAAATTGCCGGCGAGAAGCCAGGCGAACACGGCGGCGAAAACGAAATGAAACCCGAGAAAGGGCAGGAAGGAGACGAACACGCCCGAGGCGATGCCGGCGGCGATGGCGTGCGGCGTCGCATTAAGGCGCAGGACGCGTTTGACGTAGTATTGGGCCGAGCGCCAGAAAGAGCGACGCGGCCACACGAATGTGCGTGTTCGCTCCCACATGTCCGCCGGCTTTCTACGCCGAAACAACATCGATCAACCACCCCGGCTCGTTCGCGGAAATCGGGATCGGAACCATGTCCGAACGCCGCCGCCGGGCCCAACCCGGCCAGGCAACCATCCCATCACCCGCTTAACAAAGATATAGCCCCGCAATGTGGCATCGCCAACATCGATATCCGTCACAGCGCCGGCACGCGCTCCCTGTGCGGTTCGTCGTCGGGCGCAATCACCCTAGCCGTTGACACGATGTCCTTCGCTGACGGACGGCGTGTCGCGCAACTGCCCGAGCAGCCGGTTGAGATGTTTGAGGTCCCAAACCTCGAGATCGAACACCATTTCGGTGAAATCGGGGGCGGTGCGCACCATCGACAATTTGTGGATGTTGGCATCGTTGGAGGCGATCACTTGGGCGATTTCGGCCAACGACCCCGGCTCGTTGATCGCGGTGACCGAAATGCGCGCGGGAAAGCGTTCATTGGTGCCTTCGAGGATATCCCAGCGCACGTCGATCCAACGCTCCGGCTGGTCGTCGAAGGCGGTCAGCGAAGGCGACTGGATCGGGTAGATGGTGATGCCGGAGCCCGGCTGCATGATGCCGACGATGCGGTCGCCCGGAACCGCGCCCTCGGGAGCGAAACGCACGGGAAGGTCGCCGGCGACGCCGCGAATCGGCAGGGCGCCGTCCTCGGAGAGCTTTTTCTTGCGCTTCTGCGCGTCCTCCTTCTTGGCCGACCGGCCGGGAATCTTGAACAGCATGCCGGCGGCGTTGCGCAGGTTGAACCAGCCTTCCTCGCGCGGGCGCGGCGCCGCGGTCACGCGCTCGTCCTTGTAGTCGGGAAACACGGCGCGCAGCACGTCGGGCGAGGACAACTCGCCGCGTCCGACCGCCGCAACCACGTCCTCGATGTCCTTGCGCGCCAGGCGGTGCAGCACCGGCTTCAACTGATCGCGCGAATAGGTGTGGCCGGCCCGCTCGAAGGCCCGTTCGAGGATGCGCGTGCCGAGGCCGGAATATTGCTTGCGGATCGCGGCGCGCGTGGCGCGCCTGATGGCCGAGCGCGCCTTGCCGGTGACGACCACCTGTTCCCAGGCCGCCGGTGGCACCTGCGCTTTGGAACGGATGATGTCGACCTCGTCGCCGTTCTTGAGCTCCGTCATCAACGGCATGATGCGGCCGTTGACCTTGGCGCCCACACAGGTGTCTCCGACATCGGTGTGGACGGCGTAGGCGAAATCGATCGGTGTCGCGCCGCGCGGCAGGGCGATCAGCTTGCCCTTGGGCGTGAAGCAGAACACCTGGTCCTGGAACATCTCCAGCCGGGTATTTTCCAGAAATTCCTCGGGATTGTCGCCTTCCGACAACGCCTCGATGGTGCGGCGGAGCCAGGCATAGGCGTTCGTCTCGGTGGAGATCGCATGGCCGGCGCCGTTCGGCTTACTGCCGAGATCCTTGTAGATGGAATGGGCCGCGACGCCATATTCTGCGACCCGGTCCATGGCGTAGGTGCGGATCTGCAGTTCCACGCGCTGGCGAGAGGGCCCGACGATGGTGGTGTGGATGGAGCGATAGTCGTTCTGCTTCGGCGTCGAGATGTAATCCTTGAAGCGGCCGGGCACCATCGACCAGGTGGTGTGGATGGCGCACAGCGCCCTGTAACAATCCTCCACGCCGTCGACCAGCACACGAAAGCCGAAAATGTCGGAAAGCTGCTCGAAGGAAAGCGCCTTGGTCTCCATCTTGCGAAACACCGACCAGGGCTTTTTCTGGCGGCTCTTCACCTCCGCCTTGATGTCGTATTCGGCAAACAGCGCCGACAGGGCGGACTCGATCTCGCCGATGACGCCGCGATTGCGCTCGAAGATTTCCGTAAGGCGCTCGGTCACCGCCCGATAGCCGCCCGGATTGATATGCTTGAAGGCGAGTTCCTCGAGCTCCTCGCGCATGTCCTGCATGCCCATGCGCCCGGCCAGCGGGGCATAGATGTCCATGGTTTCCTCGGCAATGCGCAGGCGCTTGTGCTCCGGCACGTGGTCAAGCGTGCGCATATTGTGCAGCCGGTCGGCCAGCTTGACCAGCAGCACGCGCACGTCTTCGGAGATGGCCAGCAACAGCTTGCGCAGATTTTCCGCCTGCTCGGCCTTCTTGGAAACGAGGTCGAGCTTCTTGAGCTTGGTCAGACCGTCGACCAGCTTGCCCATGTCCTTGCCGAACAGCTCGTCGATTTCCTGACGTGTGGCGGTGGTGTCCTCGATCGTGTCGTGCAGCAGGGCAACGGCGATGGTCGATTCGTCGAGATGCATGTCGACCAGAATCGCGGCGACCTCGAGCGGATGCGAAAAATACGGGTCGCCGGAGGCACGCTTCTGGTGGCCATGCTTTTGCATGGCATAGACATAGGCCTTGTTCAGAAGCGCCTCGTTGACGTCGGGCTTGTAGCGCTGCACACGCTCGACAAGCTCATACTGGCGCATCATCGTCAGGCCGGCTCCGCAAACGAAACATGCGCCGCGGCGACACGGCGCATGTCATAATTATACACGAGCGGCCGCCCCCGGTAGGGGGCAAGACGCCTCGCCATCAGAAATCGTCGCTTTTCTCCGGCGGAACCAGGCCTTCGATGCCGGCCAGAAGCTCTTCTTCGCTCATCCGGTCGAAGGAAACCGGCTCGTCCTCGCTCGGCGCCGCCTCGGCGATCGGCGACGCGGCCTCGTCCTGCTCGATCACGGCCGGCTCGTCCGCCTCGGGCTCGTCGACCTCGACATGCTTTTGCAGGGAGTGGATCAGGTCTTCCTTCAGATCGCCGGGCGACAGCGTCTGGTCGGCGATCTCGCGCAGCGCCACGACAGGGTTCTTGTCGTTGTCGCGATCGACCGTGATCGCCGCGCCCTGGGAAATCTGCCGAGCGCGGTGACCGGACAGGAGTACCAGCTCGAAACGGTTTTCGACCTTATCGATACAGTCTTCAACGGTGACGCGGGCCATCAATGCCCCTTTCAGCTTCGATTGTTCGGGATTCGGTCGGCTCCATACTCCGGATACGGCCGAATTACAAGCATTGCCGCACCGGCCCCCGCCGCTGCGCGCGCCCTGTCGACGCGGCGGCGGCCGCTAGAAGGACGGCGCGGCGACGCCGGCGCGCCGGCAGGCCGAGACCAGCGTGTTGGCCATCAGCATGGCGATCGTCATCGGTCCGACGCCGCCCGGCACCGGCGTGATCGCCCCGGCCTGCGCGCAAGCCGCCTCGAAGTCGACATCGCCGACCAGACGCGTCTTGCCCTCGCCCTTCTCGGGCGCAGGAATCCGGTTGATGCCGACATCGATCACGGTGGCGCCCGGCTTGATCCAGTCGCCCTCGACCATCTGCGGCCGGCCCACCGCGGCCACGAGAATGTCGGCCGTGCGGCACAGCGCAGCGAGATCGCGGGTCCGGCTGTGGGCGATGGTCACGGTTGCGTTGGCCGCCAAAAGCAGATTGGCCATCGGCTTGCCGACTATGTTCGAGCGGCCAACGACGACGGCATTGAGGCCAGACAGATCGTGGCCGCGCACACGCTGCGTCAGGATCATCGAGCCGGCCGGCGTACACGGCACGAAGGCGCTATCTGTTTCGCCGGTGGAGAGCTTGCCGACATTGATGAAATGAAAGCCGTCGACATCCTTGTCCGGGTCGATCGACTGAATGACACGACCCGCATCGATATGAGCGGGCAAGGGCAGTTGAACCAGAATGCCGTGAATGGCCGGGTCGGCATTGAGGTCGGCGATCAGAGTAAGAAGCGTTGCTTCATCGGTGTCCTCGGCCAGTTCGTGCTGCACGGAATGGAAGCCGCATTCCTTGGCCTTTCTGGACTTCGAGGCCACATAGACCTGGCTGGCCGGGTCGGAACCGACGATCACCACCGCGATGCCAGGCACGACGCCAGCCTGCGCGCGCAGGCTCTCAGCCCCCTCCTTCACGGTCGCGACGACTTCGTCCGCGACCTTGCGCCCCTCTATCAGTTCGGCCATTCGACGCTCCCCCGAATCCATTCGATCCGGGAGCTTTATGCGACAATCGGCACGGACGATACCTGCCATTGCGTCGCGGCGTGCCGTAAACGCGAAAGCCGTCAGATGAAGCGACGGCGGCCGCGATTCTCACTGAGCTCGCGCAGGGCTTCGCGGAACTCGCGCAGGCTCTCGCGGATTTCGTTGATTGCCGCGCTGTCATGCTCCTGTGCCTCGACGGGCGTGTCCATGGCGGGGCGAGCAGCGGCGTCGGCATGGGGCGCAGGCCCCCTGTCGGCCGGGCCTGCCTGCGGCGGCGCCTGATGCTGCCACGACGGGGCATGATGCTGCGGAACGGGCCAGTAGGGCACCGTCTGCGGCGCCGGGTGGGCCCAATAGGCCGGCGGTGCGGGCGGATAGCCAGGTCCGGCCGGGCCCCAAGGATGATAGGATTGCGGCGCGGAGCTATGGATCGGCGCGGCGGACGCGGAACCGGGCTCGCCGGCGAAAGCCGGATGCCAGCCATAGGCCGAGCCGGGCGCGGGATAATGAGCGCCGGTGGCCGGGTCGTACCAATAGGGCCCTTGAGGGCCGTGAGCATTGTCGGCCGTTTCAGGCGAACGTGATGTTTGCCAAGCTGAATAGTCCGGCATTCGGTGCATATCTGCCTCCTCGGCGGTCTCCGTCGCGGCGGCGACGGGTTCGGTTGCACTGGATTCGCGGTGACGGGACTCGGAGCCGGAAGCCTCTACAACATCGGGCTGCGGCGACTGGGTTGTTGGGGCGAGAGCGCCATCGTCTTCAGGTTCGTCGCCCTCCTCGCGCCGCCGCTCGATAGGCGCTCGCGCGTGGCGCGGCGCCGGCGAGACGGGGGCAGGCGTCCGGTCGGGCGCGGCGGACGTTCTGCTGCCAAGAGTGGCGCGAAAACTGTCATAGGCGCCACGGGCCGCGCCAAGTCCAACGCCGGCGCCAAATCCCAACATCGTGACGAGTACCGTCATCGTCTTGCGCGACATGCCGGTCGGTTCGAGCGGCGGCGTGGCTTCGGAGATCACGCTGATATTGACGGCGTTGATGTCCTTTTGCTCCCCGGTCTCGCGGGCGCGCATCAAGAACGTCTCGTACACGGCCCGTTTGGCGGCGGCTTCGCGTTCCAGCTCGCGCACCGTCACCAACTCGTCGCTGAGATTGGCCTGGCGCGCCTTGAGCTGCGCAAGACGCGCGGCCAGTTCCTGCTCGAGCTGCACAGCCCGTTTGAGGTCGACTTGGATCGACTGGGCGACCAGGCGCAGTTCCTGCGAGATCTGCTGACGCGCGCTGGCAAGCTGGGCCTCGACCGCGGCGCGTTCTGGATGCCGGGGGCCGAGCTTGGCGCCGAGCCGGTCGGCCTCCTGGCGAAGGGTCGAATATTGCGCCCGCATTTCGGTCAGAACCGGAGAGTTGATCTGCTCGGGCAAGTTTCCCGTCAAGATGGTATCGACCGAGATCGAACGCGCCGACTCCGCACGCGCATTGAGTTCAAGCGTGCGGGCGCGCGCGGTGGTGAGCTGGTCGTTGAGCTTGATGATCTCATCGTCGCTGATCAGGCGACCCTGGGCGTCGACGATGTCGTTTTCGGCCTTGAAGGCTTCGATTTTGCGTTCCGCTTCCTCGACTCCGGCGCGCAATTCTGACAATCGGGACGACAGTTCGTCCGAGGCCTTGCCGGCCGTGCCGGACTGCAAATCGCCGTAGGCTTCCAGGAACACCTCGGTGACGGTGTTGGCGATCAGGGCCGCCTTCTGCGGGCTTTGCGATTTGGCGGCGATGGAGATGACGAAGGTCTTGCCGCCGCGCTCGGCATCGACGGCGCTGTAGAGGTTCTCCACCGTTATCGCATGGCGGTTGGCATTTGCCCCCTCGCCGCCGCCGCCGGAGAACGAAATCAGGGATGTCAGCCCGGAAAACAGGCTGCCCAGGCCGCCGCCACCGCCCTCGCCGTTGAACTCGGGATCCTGGACCAGATTGAGCCTGGCGACGGTCTTGTTCATCACGGTGCCGGAAAGGATGACCCGCACCTGGTTTTCCACCAGCGCCAGGGTCGCGTCGGACGGCAGGCCGCCGGACGTCAGATCGCGGTCGACGAACTTGATGTCGCGCGGGTCGACCAGCATCTCGGCGATCGCCTGGTACTCCTTCGGCGTCGACAAGGCGATGAACACGCCCAGCAGCGCCCCGCAAACCGTCGTGGCGGCTATCAGGCCTTTCGAGTTGAAGACGCCGCCGATAACGGCCATCGGATCGATCAGCGGCCGCCATTGGGAATCGCCGTCGTCGACTGAAGAGACAGGCTGGAAGCCCCGACGCCGGGAGGCGTTTGTCGTATCCGGACCGTCGGCCGGCGCCCCCCTGTAGGTCTCGCCCCCAGGCGCGTCTACGCCGCCGGCCCGGCGCTGCGGCCACTCGGGCCTGGCGTCGCGCTCCTCGTTCGTTCGCGGCCCATCCCCGATCGTCGCCTTAGCCTCCGAGGCGGTGGACGCGCGCGACGAGGCCAAAGCCTGGATCAGCGAACTATGGCCCGCCTCGCGGCTCGAGCGCGCGACCTCGTGGCGTTCGGCCGGGGACACCGTCGGGGCGTCGGAAGAGGTCGCCGGCTTGCGGCCGGCGGTCGCGCCCTGCGCACGCGACGCGTCCGCCTGCGGATCGACAAGGGCCAGGAGAGACCCTTTTCGCTTCTTGCGGTCGCGGTGGTCGAATGCAGGCATCGGTTCGCACGTCTCGGATAAGTTGCAACGCCCGCCGGCGCCAATCGTTAAGGCACGCTAAACAGCCATGGGAAACAAAAAGTTAATTTGCTTAATTTTTAACGCCCCCATGGAGCCGGTTTCACGGCAGCGCGCAGGACGACAAAACCGCACGTTAATGTTTCATCGATACGCTGCTTTCGAAAAGGCAGGACACCAGGGCCTATGGCACCGCAATCCGGCATCGACGCCACCGCCGCCAGGGCCGGTGCGATGGACCGCATTTCCGATTTTCTGACCTCGCGAACCGCCTTGGTGCGCAACTACCTGACGGCGGTGAGCGGTTCGCTCGGTCGCCTCGTCTTCTCGCTGCTCTACTTCGTCGTGCTGGCCAACGCCCTGTCGATCGCCGAGTTCGGACTCTTCGCCACCGCCTCGGCCGCCGGTGTGATGCTGTCGCGCATCGTCGGTTTCGGCTTCGTGTCCTCGCTCTATCGGATAGCGACCGTCAAACCGCGCCTGCTGGGCACCTTCGCCGGCGGGTTCCTGTTGATGACGGCGCTGTCGCTTCCCGCGCTCGCGGCCGCGAGCTGGCTCACGCACGCGATTTTCTTTGCCGGCGAGCTGCCGCTTGCGACCTTCGCGCTGGTGATCGTGTCCGAGGCGCTGCTTTGGCGTTTGGTCGAGACGGTGGTTATCGTCAATAACGGGCTGAACCGCTTCGCGGCCGCGGCCGTGCTTGTAATTTCCGGAACGGCGCTGCGCGCGGCCGCAGCCGCGCTGTTCGCCTTTGCGGCCACGCCCACGCTCGGCGACTGGGTCTATTATTACCTGGCGGCGAACGGGATCTGTCTGGCGATCGCGCTCGTCTTCTTCTGGCCGCGCCAGCGGCTGCGGCTGCGGCCGGCACTCTACTGGTCGCGGCTTGCCGACGCGCTCTACGTGGCGGGTGCGGAACTTCTGTTTTATCTGCAGATGGAGTTGGACAAGCTGCTGGTGCTCGCTCTGGGCGGGCCGCATCTTGCCGGCATCTACGCGATCGTCATGCGGCTGGTCGACCTGACCGCGATCCCGATCCGCACGTTCACCATGCTGCTCGTGCAACGGGTGATGCGCGCCCCCGAAACGCTGTCGAAACTGTGGCTGCGCGTCGGCTTCGAAGCCGGCATCCTAGCCGTTTCCACGCTGGGGCTGGCCGCGCTTGCGCTGGTGCTGCATTTTTATCCGACGATCCTGGGCAAGAACGTATCGCAGGCCGCGCCACTGGTCATTCTCGCGCTCGCGGTGCCAGGGCTGCGCAACCTGATCGAATATCAGGCCGAATTGCTGTTCGCGCGCGGTCAGATGTTGTTGCGTGCCATAAACCTAGCGCTTCTGGCCGGGGCCAAAGCGCTCGTGCTCGGTTATCTGCTGCTTAACGGGCCGGACGCCCAGCAGTTGGTGCTGATGCTGAACGCCGCTTTCGCGGTGCTTTATCTTGCTTCGACGACGCTGACCTATAGCGCGTTAAGACGGCCGGCAAAACGCGCTTGACGCACGGGGCAACGGCGACCGGGGCCAAGCCAAGCTAGCGGCCTTCTGCGGCGCGCACCAGATCGCGGATCAGGTCCATGTCGGTGCCGATGAAAGACTGCATTCCGATCGCCACCTGGCCTGGATCCATCCCGTCCACGAAGGCCCGCACCGTCGCCGACGTCAGGCGCGGGCCGCGCCAATAGACCCGGCACAGTTCCTCGCCGGAGAGGAAATGGCCGCGGCCCTTGATGACCTCGTCGACATAACGCCCGTAGATCATGCATTCGGAAAATTTCCGCTCCGCGCCGATCGCCGCCACCCAATGGCGGCCGCTGATGCGCTCGATCCGCTCGCACATCGACACGACCGCGTCGCGCCGCCAGGCGATGAAGGTGGCGATATAGTCGTGCGGCGCGACCGCCGGGGCCTCGATACCGAGTACCCTCGCTGCGTTTTCCGACCAGATTTTCTGATCGCCGTCCACAGGACCGCGAAGCGCGTCGTCGCGCCGGAACAGGCGCACCTGCCCGTCCTTCCAGAAGCGAGCGCAGTCGAAATCCTTCAAAATCACCACGTCCGAATCGCAATAGACCAGCGCGTCCTCGTCGGCGTGGGCGGCGATCGCGATGCGGCGCAATTGCTGCACATGCCAGCCGCGCAACGGCTTGGTGCGCATCGACAGCCAGAATTTGCGCCGGAAAAGGCTGGTCGGGTCGGGCACCACCCGCAGCCAGGCGGGCAGGATATCGCGCTCGTCGATCACCACCCGGTTGGTGGTTTCGAGCGCGCGAAAAAGCGGTACGTCGGCATGCGCGACCAGGATGTAGTGCCGGCTGTGGCCGGTAACGTGGCGGTCGATGGTTTCGCACAATAGACGGCAGCGCTCGAAATCCGGCGCATAGCTGGCCGTCACCAGCGCGCTGGTGCCCACGGCTTGCGCGGCGGCCGGCGCCTCGTTCCGCGGATGGACGGCCACGTTCACGCAGCCGGCCCCGCACGCCGCAATCTTTGCATCAGGACCCGAAACAAAAACAGCGGATTGCCGACGATATAGCGACGCCACAGGCGCGAAGGCTCCAGGCCGAGCCGAAACAGCCATTCCAGGCGCAGCCAGCGCACCCATGACGGCGCGCGCGGGACCGCGCCGCTTAAGAAGTCGAACAGCGCGCCGACCGCGAACGCGGTAGTGCAATGGTCCGCGCTGAGCCGACCGTCGATCCAGTATTCCTGGCGCGGCACGCCCATCGCCACCAGAAGCACATCGGGGCGCAACCGGCCAAGACGCGCCAAGATCTCGTCTTCGGCCGCGGTATCGAAAAACCCGTCGTGAATGACGGTGACGCGATGTTGCGGCATCATCGCTTGCAGGCGCGCGGCCGCCTGCTCGACATTGTCCCTACTCGCTCCAAGCAGCCCGATCGTCAGCGGCTCTTGCTGCGACTTCAGGAAGGCGGGAATGAAATCGGTGCCGTTGAGATTGGCGGGGAACGGGGCGCCGTAGAGGATCTTCGCCGCCACATCGACGCCGACGCCGTCCGCCAGCACCACGAAATCGGACAACAGGGCAGCGAAGCGCGCATCGGTGCTGGCGACGTTGGCGATATGAGCGTTGAGGAAGCCGATCTTGGTGAAACGCCGCTCGCGGATGCGGCGCGCCAGGAAGGCGATCGCCTCGGCCCGGTCGAAGGGCGCGACGTTAACACCGAGAATATCCTTCCGCCGCTGCTGCGAAGGGTTTTCGACCGCCGTGGTGAGGGACTGCATGCTCATGCCGCCACCTCGCCCCGGGCAACACCGAGCGCGTCCAGCCCCGTGGCGATGGCGGCGTCGAGTGCGCGTATCTGACCGGCGTGGAAAGCCGAGCCGTCGAGAGCCTCGACCTGCCCGGCCGCACGCTCAACCAAGGCGGCAGCGAACGCGTCCGGATCGTCGGCCACCGTGCAATTGGACGGCAGATAGGAAACGCCGCGCAGCGAACGCGACGTCGCCACGGACGGCAGCCCCAGTTCGAAGGTCTCGATGGTTTTGAGCTGGACGCCGGTTCCGGCCTGCGCGATCAGCGGTACCACCGCGGCCTGGCGCACAAAGTCGCTCGCATCGGGAACCCGGCCGACGAATTCGACGCCGGCGGGCACGCGTCCAAGCCCCGCAGGCACGTGCCCGGCGATCCTGACACGGAAGCCGGCAGGCAGGCGTGGCGACACCTCGCGCAGGAACCAGTCCAGGCCGATACGGTTCGGCTCCCAGCTCCAGGTGCCGATCATGCCGGCCTCGAAGGCGATTTCACGCGAGCGCGGCCGCGGCGGCTCGTCCCGCGTCACCAGCGCCAGCGCCCCCGAGCGCGGCCCGGTCACGCCGAGCGCTTCGCGGTCCTGCTCGGCGAGCGTGAAGACAAAGCGGGCCTGCCGGCACAGCCGTTCCTCCACAGCCCGCAAAAGGCGCGCCTCGCGGCGGAAAAGCGCGCGCTGGACCACGTCGCGCGCGGCAGCCGCGTTTTCCAGAGCGGAACGAAACTCGACATTGTGGGCGACGAAGATCGACGGCTTGTCGGTGAAAAGATGCTCGTAGGCGCCGGCAAGCTGAACCGCGTTGAGCACATAGGCGTCGAAGGGGCCGATCCGCTTCAGCGCCGCGCGCAGTTCCCGTTCGGACGCGGCGCGCATCTTGGCCGACGACACCGTCAGGCCCGACGCCATCGCGCCGGCCAACCACTTCATTTTCTGGATCGCCGGCGCGCCCTGGGTGCGCACATCGACCGATCCGAGCGCGACGGTGTTGTGCGGGTCCGACGGAGCCTTGCCGGGCCAGGTATAGCCGAGCACGGTGACCCGGGCGCCGGCGCGGCGCAAGGCGGCGATGATCGCGGCATTGGCGATCTCGTAGCCGGTCGTCGGCGCGCCGTCGGGGACGAGTGATGTAACAAAAACCAAATGCATGTCGCTTACCTGAATGTGAGCCTAGCAGCCTCCGGTGAAGTCTTGCTTAAGCAGGCAAGGGACATGCCTTGTGACGGCAAAACGGCAGCTACGGCACGGCAAAACCACCGCAGTGCTTAACCATACGTTAACAGGCAACGCGCTTTATGAACGAAACGGACGGCCAAGGTCTCAGCATGCAAGCGCTCGCCACTGTCGAAAACGTCCGGCTCGTCGCGCAATCGCCCGGACTCGAGCCGGACAAGGTACGAATCGCCGTCACCCTGCCGACCTTTCGCCGGCCCGAACAGGTGCTGGACACCATTCGCTCCGTCGCCGCCCAGAACACCGAACGCGGCTTCGCGCTGATCGTGATGGAAAATGACGCAGAACGGCACGCCGGGGCCGACGCGGCCGCGCCGCTGTTCGAAAATGGCACGGTGAACGGGCTTTTGATCGTGGCGGAGGAGCGCGGCAATTGCAGCGCCTACAATGCCGGCTGGTCGACCGCGCTGGCCGCCTTTGCCAATCTGAGCCACGTTCTGGTGATCGACGACGACGAAATCGCCGGCCCGGATTGGCTCGAGACCATGGTCGCTACCGCCGAAAGGCTGGGGGTAGACATTGTCGGCGGCCCGCAAGTGCCGGTCTTCGAGGGAACCGGAAACGACCATTGGGCCGATCACCCGGTGTTTGCGCCACCCTATCGCGAGACGCGGGCAGTGGAAGCGCTCTACTCGTCCGGCAATCTGCTTGTCTCGCGCCGCGTGCTCGACGCCATGGAGCGGCCGTTCCTGGAGCCGGCTTTCAATTTCATGGGCGGCGGCGATTCGGATTTCCTCAGCCGGGCGGCGCGCAAAGGGTTCAGGCTCGCATGGTGCGCGGAGGCACCAGTCATGGAGACCATTCCGGCGCGCCGTCTGGAAAGCGACTGGATCAGGGCGCGTTCGCTGCGCAACGGCGTGATCTCGACGCTGGTGGAAAAACGCAGGCGGGCCGGCGATCGGCTCGGCGCCGTGCGGGTGGCGGCCAAGAGCCTCGCCCTGCTCTGCGCAGCGCCGCTGCGCGGCGTCTTGAACCTGGCGCGCACCGGTTCGTTTCCCATCGGCGCCTACCCCATCTACGTCGCGCTCGGGCGCGTTCTCGCCGAATTCGGCTATGCCAATGAGCAATACAGACAGGCTGAAAAAAACTGAGTTCGCGCCGCTCGACGGCACGACCCTACGCCAGATCTCGACGGTGCTGGCGACCGTCGTGCTGGCGATCGTGCTGATCTCGTTCCGCCCGTTCCAACCCGAAGGGCCGGCCGCCGAGGGCGGCGATATCGTCAACCAGATCGGCTTCGGCTCGCTGGGACTGCTTGCCATATTTTCGCTTCTAACCCTCACCGACCGCAAGGTGGTGGCGATGATGCTCAGCCCGTGGTGGCTGATCGTGTTCGGGTTTTTGGCGCTTTCGGTCCTGCACGCCATCGACCCGCCCTCGGCGGCGCGCGCGGCGCTTTTCACCGCGATCGGCGTGCTGGTGATCGTCACCGTGCTGGTGCTGCCGCGCGACGCCGAGTCCTTTACGACGGTGCTGCTCGTCGCCGGCCTGGCGGCGGTCCTGCTCAGCTATGCCGGACTGGCGCTGTTTCCGGGCACCGCGGTCCACTCGGGAGCCGGCGTCGAGCCGCAACATGCCGGACTCTGGCGCGGCGCGTTCTCGCACAAGAACGTTGCCGGGCCGGTCATGGCCTGTCTCAGCTTTGCCGGGCTCTACGCCTTCCGGCGCGGCCGACGCTGGGCCGGGGGGACGTTGCTGGTGCTTGCCATGATCTTCATGGTCAACACCGGCTCGAAGACGACGGCCGGCCTGGTGCCGCTGTCGATCGTGCTCGTCGCCCTGCCGGGCATTGTCGGCATGCGCTTCCTGACGCCGCTGATTTTCCTGACGACAATGGTCGGAGCAACGCTGGCGACGCTGGGGATCGTCTTCATCGGGCCGCTGAAAGACCTTGTCCAGCAGGTCGCCCCCGACCTCACCTATACCGGACGCACGGCCCTTTGGGACTTTCTCGGCGGCATGATCGCGCAGAAGCCGTGGTTCGGCTACGGTTATGAGAGCTTTTGGGGCACGCCTTTCATCTATTTCATGGAGCAACCCTTCGATCGCGACTGGGATATTCGCGGCTCCGTCCACGGCCATAACGGCTATCTCGACATCGCCGTCCTGATGGGACTGCCGGCGCTGGCCGCCTGTCTGATGGCGTTCTGGATCGTGCCGCTTGTGGACTATATGCGCACGCCGCGCCTGAAAGAGAACATCTACCTGTCCGACTTCTTCATGATGATCCTGCTGTTCACCTCGCTGAACGCATTCCTCGAAAGTTTTTTCCTGCGCCGGGTGGATCCGGTCTGGCTTTTCTTCCTCATGGCATGCCTGGGCTTGCGCATGGCCGCCCGTGTCAGGTTTCCCTCCTCGTCGGCCGGCTGAGTGCGGAAATTGCCGGTTGCGCCGGCTGGCCCGATACGGCATTGCTGCGGCCCTCACCCAGAAGAAGCGGCGGCCGGGTCTGCCGGAGGAGATCACAAGTGGCTGTGAAAGTAGTGCTGGTCGGATGCGGCAATATGGGTCATGCCATGCTTACGGGCTGGCTGGCATCGGGCAAGCTGGCCGCCGGCGACATCGCCGTCGTCGAACCGAACGAAACCCTGCGCCAACGCGCCTCGCAAACCGGCGCGGCCGTGGCCGAGCACGTCTCTCATTTGCAGGCCGGCTTGCGGCCCGAATTGATTATCTTCGCGGTCAAGCCGCAGGTGATGCGGAGCGTCGTAGCCGATTATCGCGGTTTCGCGACCGGCGGCACGACATTCGTGTCGATCGCCGCGGGCATCGGCATTGCGTTGTTCGAAGCGCTGCTGGGCGAAAAAACGCCAATCGTGCGTTGTATGCCCAACACGCCCGCCGCGATCGGAAAGGGCATGATGGTAACGGTCTCCAACGCGCAGGTCGCGCCGGACGCCGAGACCTTTCTGGCCGACCTGCTTTCGGTCAGCGGCCGGGTGCTGAAGCTCGAAGACGAAGGCCTGATGGACGCCGTGACCGCCGTGTCCGGCTCCGGGCCGGCCTATGTTTTTCATTTCATCGAATGTCTGACCGCAGCCGGCGAGCGGGTCGGCCTGCCCGCGGAGGCGGCGAAGCTGCTGGCCATGCAGACCGTGTTCGGTGCCGCCTCGCTGGCAGCCGAAAGCGAGACCGAACCCGGCCTCCTGCGCGAACAGGTCACCAGCCCGAACGGCACCACAGCCGCCGCCTTGCAGGTTCTGATGGGCCAGGATCGCCTTCGCGCGTTGATCACCGAGGCTGTCGAGGCGGCGCGCGACCGTTCCGTCGAGCTCGGGAAATAGCCGGGCGGCGCTCCCGCCACCCGATTTTGCCAACTCCCCCTACGGGCGCACGGGCGCGCCCAAAAACACCGGCGCGGCGACGGCGCCGCCGACCGCGCGCGCGGTGCGATTGTGCCCGACATGGGCATCGGCGAGTTTTCGCGACAGCCGCTGGAACGGCTTTTCGATCACAAAATGCGCGATCAGCGCCACGGCCACCACCGCCACGATCATCGCCGCCACCATCAGCGTCCCGAAAACCGGCCCGTTGAGGCCAAAACCGTAAAAATCCTGCCCGTTGATCTCGAAGGTGCCGATCAGCTCGAGCCCCACGACCTTCTCCACGATGCTGGCCAGATTGATCATCCGCGCCTGAACGAAAATATGCACGATGTAGATGCCGTAGGAGAGCGCCCCCAGCCACAGAAACAGCCTGGTTCTGAGCAGTCGGCTGATCATGCCGCCTTCCAGAACGAAGACGCATAGGGTGAGCGCGAACACGAACGGCGCCGCGATGCCGGCCGCATTGTCGCCGGCAACAGCGACGAATGCGGCCACCATGACGATGGCGGCGAGTTCGAGCGCGCTGGCGCCGGCCACCGCGCCCACGCCAGGCCGTACCGCCAGGCCCGCCTTGGCCGACAGCAATTTCGAGCCGGCCGCGAAATAAAGCAGCGCGCCGAGCGAAAACCCGTAGACGCAGCGCACGAAACCTAAATCCCAGGTCGCGTCCATATAGTCGGGCGAAAACAGGTAGAGCACCACCGGACCGATGACGACGGCGACAACCAGCGCGATCCAGGAGCGGCGCCCGAGCAGCACCACAAGCCCGCCGAAGAGAATATAGGTCCAGAACTCGGCCGAGATGCTCCAGCTCGGACCGTTCCAGGTCAGCCGGCTATCGACCCCCATGCCGTTGAGAAGGGCGAGGCTCGTCAGCAATTCGGACGGGCTGTTGCCGTCGGTAAACGGCGCCGGGCCGTTTCCGGCCAGTGCCGGAACGCTCCAGCGCAGCGCCTCGAAGGCGACGAACAAGGCAAGCACGGCAACATGGAGCGGATAGATCCGGCCAATGCGCAGAACGACGAACCGCAGATAATCGACCCCCTCGGCCAGCTTGGCGCCGTATCCATAGGCGATCACGAAGCCCGACAGCACGAAGAAATAGTCGACGAACAGATAGGCGTTGCGCACGACCAGGCTTTCGCCGAGCGGGCCGGAGGCCGGAAAATGCATCACGGCCACCAGCAACGCGCAAATGCCGCGCCAGGAATCGAGCGTTTCGAGCCGAATATTGGCCTTGGCAGCGCTGCGATGTGTCGCCCTGATACGGGCCACCGTGTCGTTCTGGTTCATTTGACCGTCGTGCTCCCTCATTCGGACACGCAAACATCGCCGCGCGCCATCGCACACAGGCCTGAAGCAAAACCCGCGCCAAAACGGTCAAGACTTTTTGATTTTCAGCTCGGGCCGCGCCTATCGGGGCCCGAATCCCGGTTTTCGGCCGCTTGTTATCCGTACAGCATCTGGTCCTGACGTTGGCGCAGCGCATAAAGCCGCGTGCTCGGATCCGGCGCGGCATTGTCGGTGGTCAGCAACTCGCCTTTCTTGACCGACTTCAAAACCTTGCCCCCCTCGAGAAGGCCGACGGGAACCGCGTTTTGGGCGCGCGCGTCGGTCACCGTCATGGTGAAGGAGCGGTAGCAGGTCTCGCCGATCGCATCGAAAGCCTCGCCGGCGGCGAGATCGCGCTTGGCGAGCGCGCAGACTTCGGCCACGGGACGCGGCAACGGCACCATGTCGGGCTTGCCGGTCAGCATGATGCGCGCCGCCGTCAGCGGAACTTCGAGCGAGGTCAGATGGTAGGGCCGGAAGAAGCTGTAATAGGGACCGGTGCCGATATGCAGGTCGTCCATGCGCTCGATGATACGTGGGTGGGTCGCCTCGACGATGACAAAGACGCCCGGTGCGACGCCCTTGCCGACCGTGTAGTCGACCACGCCCTTGCGCGTCAGGATGCCGCCGTCCTGCCGGGGGATCAACACCTTGACCATCTCGTCTCGGTCCGCGCGCGGCCCGTGCATGCCGGGAACGTCCGGTACCAGACCGGTGGCGTTGGCGATCGCGGCCATCTCGACCATGGTCTTGGACCCGTCGACGAACTCCACCAGCATACGCGGGTTCATGTTGCGCCGCGTCGCCTCCTCGACATAGTCGTCGGGCACGGCGTCGTGGTTGAGCGGATTGTTCTTGCCCTTGCCGGCCGAAACGATGGAATAGCCGAGCGCGGAAGCGAATTCGATCAGTTCCATGCACGAAGACGGCTCGTCGCCCGCGCCGACCGTGTAGACGACGCCCAGCCGGTCGGCCTCCTGTTTGAGCAGGCAGCCGATGGTGACGTCGGCTTCGACATTCATCATCACCACGTGCTTGCCGTGCTCCATCGCCATCAGGTCGAAATCCGCGGCGACGCCGGGCTTGCCGGTGGCATCGATCACCACGTCGACGAGCGGGTTGGTGACGAGCAATTCGTTGGAGGTGATCGCGATCCTGCCGGCCTCGATCGCCGCCGTGGCGGCCGAAGCCGTACCGGCTTCGCGCGCCATCGCCTCGTCGCCATAGGCGATGCGGATCGCATCGCGCGCGGTATGCGGCCTGCGTGTCGAGATCGCGCAGACCTCGATGCCACGCATCAGCATGGCCTGGGTGACAAGGTCGGTCCCCATCTCGCCGGAGCCGATCACGCCGACGCGCACGGGTCGGCCTTCATCCGCCCGCCGCGCAAGATCACGGGCCAGACCGGTAAGAGCGACATTGGTCATGGACAGCATTTTTCCCGCACGCTTCGGTGCGCGGAGCTAGTACCCCCATGCCGGCAATGTCAATCGTTGCGGCATCACACGAGTGAAGACGCGCCGAAATGCGCGCCTTCGTCCACATGCCCCCTACCCTTCGGGATCCGGCCGGCCGATAGTCGCGACAGCGAATCCGCCGCGAGCAGACCAATGTCCAGCATGATCCTGACGACTGCCGAGTGCTTAACCCTGTGCCGCGAGGCCGCGCTCGGCGCCGGCGCCCATGACGGAGCCGCGACCGCGCTCGCCCGGGCGACGGTTGCCGCCGAAGCCGCAGGCAACAGCGCCATCGGCCTGGGGCATTTCGAATTCTATCTCGACGCCCTGCGCGCGGGCCGGATCGACGGCCGGGCCGAGCCGGCGATCGAACGGCCGCTGCCGTCGATTTTCCATGTCGACGCCCGCCGGGGTACGGCGCATTACGGCTACGCGCTCGTCCGCGACCGGCTGATCGCCGCCGTGCGCACGGCCGGCCTGGGGATCTTTGCGCAAAAAAACGCCTTTACCTGCGGCGCGCTCGGCTATTTCGCCCAGCAACTCGCCGAAGCCGGCCTGGTCGCACTGGCCGCCGCCAACGGCCCGGCGCTGATCACCGCAGCGGGCGGCCGGCGGCCGGTCTACTGTACCAACCCGCTCGCCTTCGCCGCGCCGCTTGGTGGGGACGACACGCTGCTGATCGACCAGTCGTCGAGCCAGACGGCCTATGTCAAGCTGCGGCAGGCCGCCGAACGGGGCGAATCGATTCCAGAAGGCTGGGCGATCGACGGCCGGGGCCGGCCGACAACGGACGCCCGCGCGGCGATCGAAGGCGCGCTTCTGGCGTTTGGCGGCGCGCGCGGGGCCAATATCGCGCTGATGGTGGAAGTGCTTGCGGCCGGACTGACCGGCGCCAACTGGTCGCTCGACGCGCCATCGATCACGCAGGGGCCAGACTCTCCGCAAACCGGGCTGTTCGTGCTGGCGGTCGACCCGGCCGCGTTCGGTCAAGGCTTCGCTGCCCGGCTCAGCGACCATGCCGCACGGCTCGAGGCCGAGGGCATCCATATTCCAGGCCGCGCCCGGCGCGAACGCGTTGCGGCGGCGGACCGCGACGGGCTGCGCGTGCCACGCGCGCTGGTACAGCGCATTGCGGCCTTTGCCGACCCCGCGCCATAAACCGCAAGGGCTCAGCTGTCGACAGACAGGGCGAACGGTGCGCCCTCGAAGGCATCGGCGCCACGACCGATCGAGCGCACCGCCTCGACCATGCGGCCGTCGCGCCCCAAAATTTCGTCGGCCAGCGCGACCAGCCGGATATTCGGCGTCGCGGAGGGCGAGAGACGGCGCAATGTGCGGGCGAGTTCGGCTTCGCCGCGCATGGGCGCCAAGGCGGCGGCGATGATGTAGGCGGAGGCGGTGGAGCGCGAAATGCCGGCAAAGCAGTTGATCACAAGTGGCGTGGCCCGATCCCAACCCCTGCCGAATTCGATCAGGCTTTCGACATGCGCGCTGGCCGGCGCCACCATGTCTGGCGCTTCCTCGACGATGTCGTGCATCGACAGCAAAAGGTGCTGATCGGCGGCGATCGGCGCCGGCCGGTCGAACGGGGTTCCGTGTTTGAGCAGCGTCAACAGCCGGCGCGCGCCGGTCGCGCTGATCGTCTCGCCGAGACGCGACAGGGGGCAGACCCAGATCATCATTTTTTTGCCTCCTTGGCCGGATCGGTTTGCTGGTTTCGCGCGGACCATGCCGCAAGCGCGGCCTCGAGCCGTGGCCAGGCGTCGTCGTCGGGCAGGCCGATCCGCAGACAATCCGGCCGGGCTTGGAAGCGGCGGGTGAAAATGCCGGCCGCGCCCAGCCATGCAAACAGGTCCGGCGCGGCCGGATCGCGCAGGAAGGCGTAAAGCGCGGTGCCGCCGCGGGGCTCGATCCCGGCTGTGGCAAGCACGGCGTCGAGACGCGCACGCTCGGCCCCCAACCGGGCGCGCATCCGCGTCTGCCAGGCCTGGTCCGCCAGCGCCCGCAGGCCGATCTCGAGCGTCGGGCCGGAGACCGCCCAGGGCCCGAGCGTAGCGGCCAATCCGGCCACAAGGTCCGGCGCGCCGAGTGCAAAGCCGAGCCTGATGCCGGCAAGGCCGAAAAATTTCCCGAACGAGCGCAGCACGACGACCCCGCCTTCCCCGCAGGCGTCGCCGAGAGAATGCGCGGCGGGACCGACATCCATGAACGCCTCGTCGAGCACCAGCAAACCGCCCTTGGCGTGCATATGGCCGGCGAGCGCGAGCAGGGTTTCGCGTGCGACGACGCGGCCATCCGGATTGTTCGGGTTGACGATGACGGCAAGATCGGCGTCGTAGAGCGCATCGACATCGCTCACCTCCTCGACCGCATGGCCGGCAAGGCGCGCGCAGCGCCCATGTTCGGCATAGGTCGGTCCGAGCACGCGGGCCCGGCCGGCGGGGATCTGCCGCATCACAAGCGGCAGCAAGGCCTGGGTTCCGGGCGCGGCCACAACGGCGGCATCCGGCCCGGCGCGATAGGCGCCGGCGGCAAGGCGTGCCAGTTCGGCGATCCGGCCCGGCTCGGGCAGGCGCGAAAAAGCGGTGGCCGGCAGGTCGAAAAGCGGATAGGCGTGCGGGTTGATGCCGGTCGACAGGTCGACCCACGGTCGCGGCGCATCGGGAAACAGCGCCCGGGCCGCGTCGAGGCTGCCGCCATGATCGCAAACCGCGTTTTTTTCAGCCCGTTGCAACGCCATGTTCTTGTCCATCGCCTTTCTGTCGCTGCTTGTCGAGCGGGCCGCCGGCTATCCCGACCGCCTGTTCATGGCGATCGGCCATCCGGTGACCTGGATCGGCGCGCTGATCGACCGTCTCGACCGGCGCTGGAATCGGGAGACGGACAGTCCGGCGCGTCGCCGGCATGCCGGGCTGGCCGCGCTCGTCACCATTGCGCTGCTCGCCGGCGGCGCCGGGCTGGGCCTGCAGGCGCTGCTTATGACCCTGCCCGCCTCCATAGCCCTCGCGCTCGCTGCCTGCCTGGCGGCAACGCTGATCGCGCAAAAAAGCCTCGACGATCATGTCGCGGCCGTCGCCGGCGCGCTGGAAACCGGCGGCCTCGACGCCGGACGGGCGGCGGTGTCGCAGATCGTCGGGCGCGATCCCGACACGCTCGACGAGGCCGGGGTGAGCCGCGCGGCGATCGAGAGTCTGGCGGAAAACTTCTCCGACGGCGTCACCGCGCCGCTCGTCTGGCTCGCGCTCGCCGGCTTGCCGGGCATCGCGGTCTACAAGGCGGTCAACACGGCCGATTCGATGATCGGTCACCGCACACCGCGCCACGAGGACTTCGGTCGCGCCGCCGCCCGCTTCGACGATCTGATCAACCTGCCGGCCTCGCGGCTGACGGCACTGGCGCTGGTGGCGGCCGCGGCCCTTCTGCCATCCATGTCCGGACGCAACGCCTGGCGGGCGGTCCGGCGCGACGCGAAAAACCACCGCTCGCCCAATGCCGGCTGGCCGGAGGCGGCGATGGCCGGCGCGCTCGGCCTGGCGCTCGCCGGCCCGCGCTCCTATGGCGGACATGTGGTGGACGACGCGGTGATGGGCCAAGGCGGCCGTCGGAGCGCCGACGCGACAGATATTCGCCGTGCGCTTACCCTTTACCGGTGGGCGGACGGGCTGTTGATCCTGTTGACCGGCGCGCTCGCCGCCTTGGTCAGCGCGCATTTTTGATCAGCCCGTCAATGTCGAGATGGGCCTCCATGTGGTCGGCCAGACCGTCGAGCGCGGCTTCGACGCCGCCCTCGTAATCGAGCCCGGATGCGCCGCCGCCGAGACGCTCCAGCCAGGCGGCGCGCTGGCGATCGTCGGCGAACAGGCCGTGTACATAGGTTCCCGCGACGCGACCGTCGGGTGCGGTCGCGCCGTCGGCCCGACCGGCGATGGCGGCGAACGGCCGTGCGGCATCGGGTCCTGCGGTGACGCCGATATGCATCTCATAACCGTGGAAAGGCACGCCGTCGGCCGTGTCGCCACGCACCTCGACCAAAGCCTTTTCGCCTGTCAGGCGGGTGTCGACCTCGAGCAAACCGAGGCCTTTCACCCGTCCTGCCTGCCCTTCGACGCCGTCCGGATCGTCGATGGTGCGGCCGAGCATCTGGTAGCCGCCGCACAGGCCGAGCACGAAGCCGCCGCGGCGGCGGTGGGCCGCGATATCGACATCGAAGCCGGCCGCGCGCAGGGCGGCCAGATCCGCGATCGTTGACTTGGAACCGACCAGCAGCACCAAGTCGGTATCGCCGGGAACCGGCATGCCTGGCCACAACCGTGTCAACGCCACGTCGGGTTCGGCCTCGAGCGGGTCGAGATCGTCGAAATTGGAGATATGCGGCAGGATCGGCACCGCGACCTTCACCCGCCCCCCGGCGCGGCCGCGGCGATCCTTGCCGGTCAGCGCCAGCGCGTCCTCCGCCGGCAGGCGGTTGGCGTCGGCAAAATGCAACAAAAGCCCGAAGGAGGCCCAGCCGGTACGCCGCGCAATCTCGTTGATGCCGTCGACGAACAAGGCCGGATCGCCGCGAAAACGGTTGACGAGAAACCCGACGACGAGCGCGGCGTCGGCCGGATCGATCACCGCTTTGGTGCCGACCAGACTGGCGATGACGCCGCCCCGGTCGATATCGCCGATCACCACCACCGGCACGTCGGCGGCGCGCGCGAAGCCGAAATTGGCGATGTCGTTGGCACGCAGATTGGTTTCGGAGGCACTGCCGGCGCCTTCGACCAGCACGATATCGGCCTCTTCCTTCAGACGCGCGAAACTGTCGAGCACGGCCGGCAGCAGACTGGGCTTGACGCCCTGATAGTCGGCCGCGCGCGCGGTGCCCCGGACCCGCCCCTGGACGACGATCTGCGCGCCCGTCTCGCCCTGCGGCTTCAACAGAACCGGGTTCATGTGTACACTGGGCGTCACGCCGGCAGCGCGGGCCTGCAAGGCCTGGGCGCGGCCGATCTCGCCGCCGTCGGCGGTGACGGCGGCGTTGTTCGACATGTTCTGCGGCTTGAACGGACGTACGCGCAGGCCGCGCTTGGTCAGGGCGCGCGCCAGGCCGGCCACGACCAGCGTCTTGCCGACATCGGAGCCGGTGCCCTGGAACATCAGCGCACGGGCCGTCATGGCGGCGTCTCGCGGGCCCGACAAACAGACATTGCTAGAACTCGATACCCTTTTGCGCCTTCACGCCGGCGGCGAAATGATGCTTGACCTGCCCCATCTCGGTGACGAGGTCCGCGGCCTCCGCCAAGGCGGGCTTGGCGTTGCGACCGGTGACGACGACATGCAGATCGTCGCGCCGGGCCTTGAGCGCCTCGACAATCTTTTCCACGTCGAGATAGTCGTAGCGCAGGGCAATGTTGAGCTCGTCGAGAATGACGAGGCCGATTTCGGGATCGGCCATCAATGCCTCGGCTTTGGTCCAGGCGGCCTCGGCAGCGGCCACGTCGCGCTTCAGGTCCTGGGTCTCCCAGGTGAAGCCCTCGCCCATCGCATACCATTCCACCTTGTCGCCGAAGGTCAAAAGCGCGTCCTTCTCGCCGGTGTGCCATGCGCCCTTGACGAACTGGACGACGCCGACCTTGCGGCCGTGGCCGAGCATGCGCAGCGCGAGCCCGAAGGCCGCCGTCGACTTGCCCTTGCCCGGGCCGGTATTGACGATCAGCAGGCCCTTTTCGATCTTTTTCGACGCCACTTCGGCGTCCTGAACGGCCTTGCGCTTCTCCATCTTTGCGCGATGGCGCGCGGCCTCGGTTTCGCTGACTTGTTTCATCTATTTCACCCGCATCGGCAGTCCGGCGACCATGAAAACGACCTCGTCGGCCACGGCCGCGACCGCCTGGTTGAGGCGCCCGGCCGCGTCGCGAAAACGGCGGGCGAGCGCGTTGTCCGGCACGATGCCGAGGCCGACCTCGTTGGCGACCGCGACCCAAAACCCGCGCGGGGCGGCAAGCGCGGCGACCAGACCGGCGGTCTCGGTCTCCACGTCCCGGCCGGCCAGCATCTGGTTCGACAACCACAAGGTCAGGCAGTCGACCAGAACCGGCCCTTCGGCCTCCGGCGTGGCCAAAGCCCCGACAAGATCGAGCGGCGCATCGTGCGTCGACCAACGCCGGTCGCGCCGGGCCCGATGTGTGGCGATGCGCTCACTCATTTCGGCATCGAAGGCCTGCGCGGTCGCCAGATAGGTCCAAGGCGCCGGCTGCGCCTCGATCAGCGTTTCGGCGTGCGCGCTCTTGCCCGAGCGCGCACCACCAAGCACCAGGATCAGCCGTCCTTTGTCAGGCAAAGCTTGTCCGCGAATTGTCGGCCTGGCCGAAAAAGCGCGGCCGCAGCGCACCGACGGCCGCGCCCAGCACCAGCCAGAAGACGAGGTTGGTGACGGTGACGACAACGACGAAGCGGTGATGCAGATCGGCCGGAACCGGCGATTCGTGGCTGACCGGCTGTGGCGCGCCGATCAGATGCGGCGCGACGATCAGCGCCACCCCGACCACCGCCCACACGGCCGAGGCGCGAAACGCGATCAGCGCCAGGCCGGCCGCGGTCGCGGCCACGGTGGCGATCCACCATATCTGCCGGGCAACAAGATCGGCAGCCGGCATGGCCGGCAATTCGGGCGGCAGGCCAAGGCCGGGCGCCAGGGTGAAAACGGCGAAACCGGCAAAACCCCAGACGAGACCCTGACGCCAGCCGGCGATGCCACCGGCGAGTTCCGACGCCGCGACCAGCAAAAGCCCGAATCCGACACCGGTAACGATGGCGGCGAGTGCCGTATAGAGGTTTCGTTCCATTCCGTCGGCCGGCGCCCAGGCTTCCACGCCATCCTCCGCCTCGGAGACGGCGGCCTCGCCATGATGGTCGCCGCCAGCGCCCTCGAAGGTCTCGGCCTGGAGGATCAGCGGCACGGTCGCGTAGATCTGCATGGCCGTCAGCACGAGCCCGGCCAAAAGTCCGGCGAGCGCCGCGACGAACACGACGTTGCGAAGATCAGACATGTCGAACAATCCGTTAGTGGCAGGGAAATGCCATGGAGTGGCGATAGTCGTGGGCGGCATTGTGGACCGCCTCCATCGGGGCGAAGCCCGAAACCGCGACGACAAAAAGCCCGAGTAGCGCGGCCATCGCTAACGGCATGGCCCGGGATCGGGTCGAGACGGGTGCGCCCAAGGTCGTGGTGTTCGAATTCATGTCCTGTCCTTTCGCCCTCCACCCGAGGGCCTTGGCATTGCGTTCGCGACGACGGCAGGTTTCCTGGCTTGCGGCTCGACGCTCCCTGCCCGCCTTCCCGAAGCAGCGCTTCAGTGGCCTGTGGGGTGGAGCTTGCCGCCTACAGTTGCGGGGGCAGCCGCGGATTTGGGCACGAGGCCCGCACCGCATTCCCTTCTTCCCTCGGGAACCATCGACGATCGGAAACATAACGCAAATCGAAACGGGCGCAAACCTCAATTCACCCGCTCCGCTGTCCCGATGCCGACATCACGGCCCGGGACCGGCCGTCGGTGGTGCTCGCGCTCAGATGCTGAGCGCGAGCACCACCGACAGGATCAGCAGCGCGGCGAAGGCGACGTTGACAATGCGGTTGAGCCGCGGCTCGCGCAGAACTCGGGTCAGAAGGGCACCGCCGGCGAGCCAGACCGTATTGACCAGGGTGAGGATGACAAGCAGCAATCCGGCCTTGATGAACGCGTCGACGGTGGAGGAACCGGCAAACAATACGAAGCCGGTAAACATCGCCGCCATCGCCGCGTAGGCCTTCGGGTTGAGCAGGGAAAGCACGATCCCGTCGCCGGCGGAAGGCGCCGGTTTTGTCTGCCGCGCCTCCGACAGCGGCGGCGCGTTGGCGATACGCCAGGCGAGATAGAGGAAATAGGCCGCCGCAGCGGCCGTCACCACGGGCCCGAGCGCGGGCACGGCCAGGACGATTGCGATCACCCCGCTCGCCGTCAGCCCCATGACCAGCACCATACCGAGGAGAAGTCCCGTCATGTAGCCGAGGCCGCGCCGGGCACCGAACGCGGCGCCTGTCGCGGCGAGGCTCAGCGTGTTGGGACCCGGACTGCCGGTCAGCACGAAGCCGGCGACGAGGAACCCGATCAGGTCTTCCATGGTGTGCGTCCGTTGCGATCCAGCCGGAAATGACAGGTTCCTACAGTCGAGACGCGGCGGCAAGCCGCCTGGCGCAGCTTGGATTGACAGTCCCGGCGCTCGCGGCCTAAATGCCGGCCTGACGGTTCCCTTCCACGCGGAAGGGCTAAGAGGGAACGCGGTGCGAAGCGACCGGCTTCAACTCCGCGGCTGTCCCCGCAACTGTGAGCGGCGAGCTTCGCGTCGATTGCCACTGGATTTGTCCGGGAAGGCGGCGCGGTGCGGCGACCCGCAAGCCAGGAGACCTGCCGTCGCAACAGCAATCCTAACCGTCCGGCGGGTGACCCGGGCAAGGAGTTCGACGATTGACTTTCGACGACAGGACTGATTCGTCCGCCACGGACCCGGCCGCAACGGCAGACGCGCCGACGCCCGCCACAGCGACAATCCTTGTGTGCAGTTCATGCCGCGGCGCGGACGGCGCCGACGACCGGCCGCGTCCGGGACATTTTCTCGCCGAGGCCGCACGCGCGGCCAGCGACGATACCAGCATCCGGATCGTGGAGATCGAATGCCTGGGCAATTGCAAGCGCCGGCTGAGCGCGGCGCTGTTGCGCGAGGGGGCCTGGAGCTACGTGTTCGGCGACCTCGCGGTCGAAAACGGGGCCGACCTGGTGGCCGGAGCCAAGCTCTTCCAGACCTCCGAGAACGGGCTCATGCCCTGGCGCGGACGGCCCGAATGTCTCAAGCGCGGGGTCGTCTCCAGATTGCCGCCCGCAACCGCCATCGCCCCTGCCGCAACCCAAAAGGTTTCATCATGACTGCTTCCGCCGACCGCGTCCCCTGCACCGTCGTCACCGGTTTCCTCGGGGCCGGCAAGACGACGCTGATCCGCAACCTGATCGAGAACGCCAATGGCCGGCGTATCGCCATCATCGTCAACGAGTTCGGCGATGTCGGCATCGACGGCGAAATCCTGAAAGGCTGCGGCATCGAGAACTGCCCGCAAGAAAACGTGCTCGAACTGGCCAATGGCTGCATCTGCTGCACGGTCGCCGACGATTTCGTGCCGGCGCTCGATCAGATCCTGGCGCGCGAGCCGAAAGTCGACCACATCCTGATCGAGACCTCCGGCCTGGCCTTGCCCAAACCGCTGGTGCAGGCGTTCCAGTGGCCGGCGATCAAGGGGCGGGTGACCGTCGACGGCGTGGTGGCGGTGGTCGACGGGCCGGCGCTCGCCGACGGCCGGGTCGCCGCGGACATGGATGCGCTCGCCGCCCAGCGCGCGGCCGACGAAACGCTCGACCACGACGATCCGGTCGAGGAAGTGTTCGAGGATCAGGTTGCCTGCGCCGACCTGGTGATTTTGTCAAAAAACGACCTGCTTGACGAAAATCAGGCCGGCCGCGCCCGCGCGGCGGTGGAGCGCCACCTTGCGCGCGCGGTTAAAATCGTGCCGGCCGCCAACGGCAAGGTCGATGCCTCCGTGCTGCTCGGGCTGGGGCTGGCGGTCGAGGACGATATCGAAAACCGGCGCACGCATCATGACGGCATGCTCGACCACGAGCACGACGATTTCGACACGCATGTGATCGAGCTGCCCGCGATTTCCGATCCCGACGCGCTGGCGCGCCGGGTGACGACGGCGGCGGAAAATGCCGGCGTGCTGAGGCTCAAGGGTTTTGCACATGTCGAGGGCAAGCCGATGCGCCTGCTGGTGCAAGCGGTGGGACCGCGCGTGTCGCATTATTACGACCGCGCCTGGGGCCCGGACGAAGCCAAGGGCACGCGCCTGGTGGTGATCGGGCTCAAGGGCCTGGATCGCGAGGCGATCGAAAAGACCCTGGCGGCATAGGAGGACGAACCGCAGCGCGATGCACATCCTCGCCACCAGTTCCGCGACGCTCGACGATCTGATCGAGCCGGTCGACTTGCGCCAGGCGCCGGCCGACATGGTGGCGTTGTCGTTCACCGACAGCGATCTTTCGGCGCTGGCCGCCGCCTGGCGGGCCGAAGGCGAGGCGGTGCCGTCGCTGAGGCTCGCCAGCCTGCGCGAGTTGCGCCACCCGATGTCGGTCGATCTGTGGCTCGACAGCGTCGCCGCCCGGGCGAAAGTGATCCTGGTGCGGCTTCTGGGCGGCTATGACTGGTGGCGCTACGGCTGCGACCGGTTGGCCGAGATCGCGCGTAAAAGGGGCATCGCGCTGGCACTGTTGCCGGGCGAGTGCCGCGAGACCGACGAGCGGCTCGCCGCGTTGTCGACGATCGCTGCCGAGGAGCAGGCCGGCCTGCTCGCCTATTTCCGCGAGGGCGGGACGGCGAACATGCGCGCGCTGCTGCGCCGGATGGCGATGCACGCCGGTCACGACATCGAGGTCGAACCGGCGACACCGCTGCCCAAGGCCGGGTTTTATTGTCCCGGCCTCGGCGCGGTCGACGCCGCGACCGCGCTGGCCGCGCGGCCGGACGGCGCGGCGACAGTGCCGCTGCTGTTTTACCGTTCGATGCTGCTTGCCGAGGACGTCGCGCCGATCGACCGGCTTTTCGAGGCGATGGCCGCGCGCGGGATGTTTGCCCTGCCGCTGTTCGTCTCCAGCCTGAAGGATCCGGCGGTCCGCGCCTTCCTGACCGATACGGCGCGGCAGCAGGCGGCGCGCGCCATCGTCACCACGACGGCCTTTGCCAGCGGTGCGGAACCCGGCGCCGAAACGCTGTTCGACGCGCTCGGCGTGCCGGTGTTCCAGGCGGTGATCGCCACGACGCGGCGCGAAGCCTGGCAGAGCGGCGCGCGCGGTCTGGCGCCTGCCGACCTTGCCATACATGTCGTCCTGCCCGAACTCGACGGGCGCATCCTCGCCGGGGCGATCTCCTTCAAGGACGCTGTCGATAGCGGCGACGCGCTCGCCTATCGCGGCCAGGTCAACCGGCCCGAGCCCGACCGTGTGGACGGTCTCGCCGACCGGATCGCCGCCTTTCTGGCGCTTCAGGCGACGCCGCGCGCAAAACGCCGCATCGCCATCCTGATCCCCGATTATCCGGGCGCGGCCGGGCGCACCGGCTACGCCGTCGGGCTCGACGTGCCGGGCAGTGTCCTGGCCATGCTCGCCGACCTTAAGGCGGCCGGCTATGACGTTAAGAACATTCCGGAAACGTCGCGCGAGCTGCTGCGGCTGATCGAACGTGGCGAAAAGGCCGTGTCGGCCAAGACCTATGCGCGCCATTTCGAAACCCTGCCCGAGGCCGCGCGTGTGGCCGTGGAGGCGGCGTGGGGGCCCTCGCCCGCCGACGGATCGGAGGATTTCGGCTTTCGCGCCGCGACGTTCGGCAATGTCACGGTGGCGCTCGCCCCCGATCGCGGACGCGCCGAGGACCGCCGCGCCGACTATCACGACCCGGCCCTGCCGCCGCGCCACGACCTGCTCGCCTTCGGGCTGTGGCTGCGGGAGCGGCACGGGTGCCACGCGCTTGTCCACGTCGGCGCGCACGGCACGCTCGAATGGCTGCCGGGCAAGACAGTGGCGCTGTCAAACGCCTGCTTTCCCGAAATCGTGACCGGCGGCCTGCCGGTGATCTATCCCTTCATCGTCTCCAATCCGGGCGAGGCAGCCCAGGCCAAGCGCCGCATCGCGGCCGTCACCATCGGCCACCTGCCACCGCCTTTAACCGGTGCCGGCCTGTCGCCCGAGCAGCAGGAACTGGAGCGCCTCGTCGACGAATACGCCCAGGCCGACGGGCTCGACCGGCGCCGGCGCGACCGTCTGGCCGGGCTGATCGTGGAGATGGCGGCACGCAACGGTCTTGCCCCGGAAGCCGGCGTTGCGGAGGGCGACGATCCCGACGCCGCGCTGATGAAGATCGACGCCTGGCTGTGCGACCTGAAGGATTTCGCCGTCAAGGACGGGCTGCACATCTATGGCCGCGCGGCCGCACTCGACGACGAACCGATCCGGCAAAGCAGCGCCGGCGCCGAACGCGACGCGCTGATCGCAGCCCTCGACGGGCTCCATGTCGCGGCCGGCCCTGCCGGCGCGCCGGCGCGGGGCCGCACCGACGTGCTGCCGACCGGCCGCAATCTCTACACCGCCGATCCGCGCACCATGCCGACGCCGACCGCCTTTGAACTCGGGCGGCTGGCCAGCGAGGAAGTGCTGCGGCGCTACTTGCAGGATCACGGCGACTGGCCGCGCTCGCTGGTGATCGATCTGTGGGGCAGCGCCAGCCTGCGCACCGGCGGCGAGGAGATCGCGCAGGGGCTGGCGCTGATGGGTTGCCGGCCGCAGTGGGACGCCGCCACGGGCCGCGTGACCGGCATCGAGGTCTTGCCGCCGGCGCGCCTGGGGCGGCCACGCGTCGACGTCACCTTCCGTATTTCCGGCCTGTTCCGCGACATGTTCGCGACCCAGATCGCGCTGCTCGACGCCGCCGTCGTCGCGGTGGCCGCGCGCGAGGAGGCGGCCGGCGACAATCCGCTCGCCGAGGCTAGCCGCAATGGCGGCGCACGGCCGCAGCGGATTTTCGGCTCCTCGCCCGGCGCCTATGGCGCGGGCATCGAAGGCCTGCTTGCCGGCGGCGCATGGGCCGAGCGTGCCGAGATCGGCAAGGCGTTTCTGGAGGCGACCTCGCACGCGTTCGGCGGCGCCGACGGCGAGGCGGTGGCGGTGCCCGGCGCCTTCGCCGAACGCGTGGCCGACGCCGCACTGCTGATCCATACCGGCGACGATCCGGGGCGCGACATTCTCGAGGGCTCGGCCGACGTCGCCTTCATCGGCGGTTTCGCCGCCGCCGCGGCCGCGCTCGGCAACAAGGCCGACCTGATCGCGCTCGACACCACCGATCCGGCTAGGCCGCGCGCCCGTTCGGTGGCGGAGGCGGTGACGCGCGTGGTGCGCGCACGCGCGGTCAATCCGCGCTTCATTGCCGGCCAGATGCGCCATGGCCCGCGCGGAGCGGCCGAATTCGCCGAGACGGTCGATCGTCTGGTCGGTTTTGCCGAGACCACGGCGGCGATACCGGGCAGCCTGATCGAGGCCGTGCACGAGGCCTATCTCGGCGACGAACAGGTGCGCGCGTTCCTGCTCAGGGAAAACCCGGCCGCCGCGCGCGCGATCGCCCAGCGCTTCGCCGACGCGCGCCGGCGCGGCCTGTGGCATCCGCGCCGCAACGCCATCGACGACGATCTCGCCGCTCTGATCGCGGAAGCACGCGCCGGGGAGCAGGCGGCATGAACGCGTCCCCGCGGCGCGGCGCCTGCCCGTCCCTGGCCGTACCGATGGAAACCGGCGACGGGCTGCTTATCCGGCTGCAGCCCTTGCAGGGCGGGGTGAGCCCGGTCCAGCTTGCCGGCCTTGCCGAGGCAGCGGCGCGCTTCGGCAACGCGATGATGGAGGTGACGGCGCGCGGCAGCCTGCAGATCCGAGGATTGACCACCAGTTCGGCTGGCGATTTCGCCGCCGCCGTCGACCGGCTCGGCATCGCCGTACGCGACGGCGTGCCGGTCGAAACCGGGCCGCTCGCCGGTCTCGATCCGAGCGAAGCCGCCGATCCGCGCCCGCTGGCAGAAAAGATCCGCGCCGGTATCGCCGCCGCCGGCCTGGCGCCGAAACTGGCCCCGAAAATTTCGGTGATCGTCGATGGCGGCGGGGTCCTGACGCTCGGCGACCTGATCGCCGATCTGCGCCTGACGGCGCTGGATGCGAACTCCTGGCGGCTTGCGGTCGGCGGCACGGCGGCACGCGCGCGGGTGCTCGGCATTGTGACGGACGAGGCCGCCCACGCCGCGATCGTGACGCTGCTTGAGGCGATCGCCGCCAAGGGAGGTGCTGCGCGCGGGCGCGATCTCGCGCCCGACGAGCTTGCAGGCACGCTGCGCGGCCTCGCCATCGCTGAAGCAGCCGAGACCGATGCCAGGACGCCCGCCGCCTCCCTGCCGGTCGGCCGGTTTGCGCTGAAGGACGATCGCGTCGCCCTGGGCGTCGCGCTGGCCTTCGGCCAGGCCCATGCGGACGCCCTCGCCGGCCTCGCGGCAACGGCCGAACGCGCCGGCATTGCCGAAATCCGCTTCGCACCGGGGCGCGGCCTGATGTTGCCGGCGCCGGCCGACGCCAAGATTTCGACCGTGCGGCAGGCTGCGGAAAAACTCGGCTTCGTCGTCGAGCCCAGCGACCCGCGCCTGTCGATCGTCGCCTGTGCCGGCCGGCCGGCCTGTGCCGCCGGCCGTTACCGGACCCGTGAGACCGCAGCCGCAATCAGCGAGGCGGCGGCCGGCCTGCTGGACGGCTCGCTGCGGCTGCATCTTTCGGGTTGCGCCAAACGCTGCGCGCAGCCGGCACGACCGGGCTGGACGCTTCTCGGTGGCGACGCGGCCCGCATGCTGACCGCCGACAGGGCCGGCGCATACGAAATGCGCGGCAAGGTCGCGGCCGGAGAAGAAGCCGACGCATTCGCACGCTTGACGGCGGCCTTCGCGCGCCACAGGAAGACGAACGAATCCGCCGCCGCCTTCCTGGCCCGCCAGGACGCCTCCACGCTTACCACTTGGCTTCGCCGGGACCCGACATGACAACGACCGACTATATCCGCGACGGCAATGCGATCTACGAACGCTCCTTCGCGATCATTCGCGAGGAAGCCGACCTGACCCGGTTTTCCGACGCCGAGGCCGACGTCGCGGTGCGCATGATCCACGCCTGCGGGCTGGTCGAGGCGGCCGCGCAATTTTCCTTCGCGCCGGGTTTCGTCAAAGCCGCGCGGGCCGCGCTGACCGGCGGAGCGCCGATCCTGTGCGACGCGGAAATGGTGGCGCACGGGGTGACGAGGGCACGGCTGCCGGCCGACAATGCCGTGGTGTGCACGCTTCGCGATGCACGCACCCCCGACCTTGCAAGACAGATCGGCAACACGCGTTCGGCCGCGGCGCTGGAATTGTGGCGCGACCGGCTCGACGGCGCGCTGGTGGCGATCGGCAATGCGCCGACGGCGCTGTTTCATCTGCTCGACATGATCGCGGCCGGCGCGCCGAAACCCGCCGCCATCATCGGCATGCCGGTCGGCTTCGTCGGCGCAGCCGAATCCAAGGACGCGCTGGCGGCGAACGCGTTCGACATCCCCTATGCGATCGTGCGCGGCCGGCTGGGCGGCAGCGCGATGACGGCGGCCTGCATCAACGCGCTGGCGAGGGCGGGCCTGTGACCTCTCCCCGCCCAGGCCGACTGATCGGCGTCGGCACCGGTCCCGGCGATCCCGAACTGTTGACGGTCAAGGCCGTGCGCGCGCTCGAAAACGCCGACGTGGTGGCGCATTTCGCCAAGCGCGGCAACAATTCCAATGCGCGGCGCATCGTGGCCGACTTGTTGCGGCCGGACGTCGCCGAACTGGCGCTGCTTTATCCGGTCACGACCGAGATCGACAAGACCGAGGCCGCCTATCGCCGCGCGATCGACGGGTTTTACGAACAGGCCGCTGCCAGCGTCGCCGAACGGCTCGACGCCGGCCAGACCGTGGCGGTGCTGTCGGAGGGCGATCCCCTCTTTTACGGTTCCTACATGCATCTGCACGTGCGGCTGGCCGAACGCTACCGGGCCGACATCATCCCCGGCGTCACCGCGATGTCCGGCGCATGGTCGCAGACCGGGCTGCCGATCTCCCAGGGCGACGACGTGTTGACGGTGCTGCCCGGCACGATGGCGGAGGCCGAACTTGCGCGCCGGCTTTCCGACACAGACGCCGCCGTGATCATGAAGGTCGGGCGCAACCTGCCCAAAATCCGCCGCGCACTCGAACATGCCGGCCGGCTCGACAACGCCTTTTACGTCGAGCGCGCGACGATGCAAAATGGGCACGCAACACGGCTTGCCGACAAGGGCGACGACGAGCAAGCGCCGTATTTTTCCATCGTGTTGATACCGGGCTGGCGGGGGCGCGCATGACCGGCAGGCTGTTCGTGATCGGCACCGGACCCGGCAATCCGGCCCAGACCACGCCGGAAGCAAGCGCGGCGATCGCCGAGGCCGGGCATTTTTTCGGCTACGGACCCTATCTCGACCGGCTTTCGCTGCGGCAAGACCAGCAGCGCCACGCCTCCGACAATCGCGAGGAGCTGGCGCGCGCGCGCGCGGCCCTCGACATGGCGGCCGGCGGTGCCGCGGTGGCGGTCGTTTCGGGCGGCGATCCCGGCGTCTTCGCCATGGCGGCGGCGGTCTGCGAGGCGATCGAAGCCGGCCCGGCGCGCTACCGCTCGATCGATCTCACCGTCGTGCCCGGCGTCACCGCCATGCTGGCGGTCGCGGCCCGGGCCGGCGCGCCGCTCGGCCATGATTTCTGCGCGATCTCCCTGTCCGACAATTTGAAACCCTGGACGCTGGTGGAACGCCGACTGGCGGCGGCGGCCGAGGCCGGGTTCGTGATCGCGCTCTACAACCCGATCAGCCGTGCCCGGCCCTGGCAGCTCGGCCGCGCCTTCGAACTGTTGCGCGCGCATCTGCCGGCGCATGTGCCGGTGATCTTCGGGCGCGCGGCCGGGCGGGCGGACGAGACCATCACCGTCATGCCGCTCGGCGAGGCCGACCCGGCCAAAGCCGACATGGCGACCTGCATCATCGTCGGATCGGCCGAAACGCGGCTGATCGAGCGGCCCGGCCGGCCGGCTCTCGTCTACGCGCCGCGCTCGGCGGAAACGGTTGCGGAAAGGGCGGGCACGGAATGAGCCAGCGCCCGTACCGCCTCGTCCACGCTCGCGACGGTGATGCCGTCTGCGGGAACCGGCGGCCGGCGTACCAATACGGTTTCGATGCCGAGCGTGCGGGCGGCGGCAAGCTTGGCGTAGGTCGCATCGCCGCCGCTATTCTTGGCAAGCACTGCGTCGATGCCGTAGCGCCGGAACAGCGCTTCTTCCCCGTCCTCGGCGAACGGACCACGGGCGAGCATATACGCGACGGAGGGCAATGCCAGCGGCGGCTCGACCGGGTCGACGCTGCGCACGAGATAAAAATGCCGCGGCGCGGACAGAAGCGGCGCCAGTTCCTGGCGTCCGAGCGCGACGAACACGCGGCGCGGCGCGGTGCCGAGCGCAGCAACCGCCTCGGCGACCGTGCCGACCTCGCGCCAGCGATCGCCATCATGCCGCTGCCAGGCAGGCCTGCGCAGCGCAATCAAGGAAACACCGGCGGCGCGCGCGGCCGCGGCGGCATTGGCGGTGATGCGCGCGGCGAAGGGATGGGTCGCGTCGACCAGCACGGTCACGCCTTCGCGGCGCAGCCATGCCTCAAGGCCGGCCGCGCCGCCGAAGCCGCCGACACGCACCGGCACGGGCTGCTCTGGCGGATTGCGGGTGCGGCCGGCGAGCGACAGGGTGAGCCGGCATCGGCCCTTGAGCCGCGCGGCCAGATTTCGCGCCTCGCCCGTTCCGCCGAGGATCAGGATATGGTGCTGCATCATGCCATCTAGCGATCCACGCCCGATCAGCTCAACCGAAAAACGCTGGCTGACGATCGTCGGCATCGGCGAAGACGGGCTCGACGGGCTCGCGCCGCAGGCGCTGCGCGCGATCGCGACGGCCGAACATGTCTTCGGCGGCCGGCGGCACCTGAAGCTCGCCGCGGGTCGGATCGCCGGTGTCGCCCACTCCTGGCCTTCGCCGTTCGATGCGGCAATGGCGGCGGTCTGCGCGCTGCGCGGTCAAGAGGTCTGCGTGCTCGCCTCGGGCGATCCTTTCTGCCACGGCGTTGGGGCAACGCTGGCGCGCCATCTTCCGGCCCGCGAGATGACGGTGCTGCCGGCGCCCTCGGCATTCAGCCTGGCGGCGGCGCGGCTGGGCTGGGCGCTCCAGGACGTCGATACGGTATCGCTGCACGGCCGTCCGGTCGACTATCTGCGCCCGCTGCTGCAGCCGGGCCGGCGCGTCCTGGCGCTGACCTCGGACGAGACCGGCCCCGAAGAGATCGCCGAATTGCTGCGGACCGACGGGTTTTCCCGATCACGGATGACCGTGCTCGAAGCGCTCGGCGGCCCGGCGGAGCGGATCACGACACTCAACGCCGGCGCGGCCCTGCCCGAGACGATCAACCCGCTCAACCTGGTCGCCATCGAGCCCGTGGCCGACGCCAATGCCAGGCTTTTGCCGCGCGCCGCCGGCCTCGACGACGCGCTGTTCGTGCATGACGGCCAGATCACCAAACGCGAGATCCGCGCGCTGACCCTGTCGGCGCTGGCCCCGCTGCGCGGCCAATTGTTGTGGGATGTCGGCGCGGGGTCCGGCTCGGTGGCGATCGAATGGATGCTGGCCGATCCGGCCATGCGCGCGGTCGCGGTCGAATCCGATCCGGCCCGCGCCGAAACCATCCGCCACAATGCGCGGCGCATCGGTGTGCCGGCGCTCGCGGTGGCGGAAGGTGCTGCGCCGGACGCGCTTGCCGGCCTGGAACCGCCCGATGCGGTCTTCGTCGGCGGCGGCGGCACGCTGCCGGGCGTGATGGAAACGGCAATGAAGGCGCTGAAACCGGGCGGACGGCTGGTCGCAAACGCGGTGACCCTGGAGATGGAAGCCCGGCTGTTGGCATTGCGCGTGCGCCACGGCGGCACCCTGACCAGGCTGTCGGTGGAACGCGCCGGAGCGGTCGGCACGATGACGGCCTGGCGGCCGGCCATGCCGATCGTGCAATGGACATGGAGCAAGCCATGATCGTGGCGGGTCTGGGCTGCCGACGCGGGGTGTCGGCCAACGACGTTCTGGCCGCGGTCGAGGCCGGCATGACACGGGCCGGGCTGTCCGGCACGATGCCCGACATGCTTGCGACCGGGACAATGAAGCGCGACGAACGCGCTATCGGCGAAGCCGGCGCACGGATCGAGCGGACGGTGGTTCTGGTCGACGGGCCGGCGCTCGCCGCCGTCGAACCGGCGCTGGTGACGCGCTCGGCCGCCTCGCGCAAGGCGAGCGGATCGTCCTCGCTGGCCGAGGCGGCAGCGCTGGCGGCCGCAGGCCCCGGCGCGAAACTGCTCGCGCCGCGCACGATTTTCGGCGCGGTGACCTGCGCCGTCGCGCAAGCCGGAGGCCGGCCATGACGGTGCACTTCATCGGCGCCGGCCCCGGCGCGGCCGACCTGATCACGGTACGCGGCCGCAACCTGATCGCGCGCTGTCCGGTCTGTCTCTACGCCGGCTCGATCGTGCCGCCTGCTCTTCTGGAGCATTGTCCGCCGGACGCGCTGGTGCGCGACACCGCGCCCTTGTCGCTTGACGAGATCGAGGCCGCCTTCGTCGACGCGCACGCCAAGGGCCAGGACGTCGCGCGCCTGCATTCGGGCGATCTGTCGGTGTGGAGCGCCGTCGCCGAGCAGATGCGCCGGCTCGACAAAAGGGGCATCGCCTATACACTCACGCCCGGCGTGCCGGCCTTTTCGGCCGCCGCCGCGGCGCTCGGGCGCGAGCTGACCATACCGGAGGTCGCGCAAAGCCTGGTGCTGACGCGCGTCTCGGGCCGCGCTTCCAAGATGCCGCCGGGCGAGAGCTTGCAGGCTTTCGGCGCGAGCGGCGCCACGCTGGCCATCCATCTCGCCATCCATGCGCTCGACCGGGTGGTGGCGGAACTGACCCCGCTCTACGGCCCCGATTGCCCGGTGGCGGTGGTGGCGCATGCGAGTTGGCCGCAGGAGCGTATCGTTCGCGGCAGCCTCGCCACAATCGCACGCCAAATCGCCGACGACCCGATCGAACGCACGGCGATCATCTTTGTCGGTCCCGGCCTGGCGGCCGAGGATTTCCGCGAGAGCGCGCTATACGACGCGGCCTATCAGCGCCGTTTCAGGGGACGGGAGGCGATATGAGCATCGAGAACGCGATCGGCCGGCTGGCGCCCGAAATCGTCGAGTTCAAGGTCGGCCAGGTCTGGCTTGCCGGGGCGGGCCCGGGCAATGCCGGCCAGCTTACGCTCGACGTGGTTTCCGCGCTCGCCCAGGCCGACGCGATCGTCTACGACGCGCTGGTCGACCCGTCGATCCTCAAGGCGGCGCAAGATGCCGACCTGCATTTCGTCGGCAAGCGCGGCGGCAAGCCCTCGACCCCACAGGACGACATCACCGCGCTGTTGATCGCGCTCGCCGGCCGGGGCAAGCGCGTCCTGCGGCTGAAGGGCGGCGACCCCTACGTGTTCGGACGCGGCGGCGAGGAGGCAATGGCGCTTGCCCGGGCCGGAATCCCGTTCCGCATCCTGCCGGGCGTCACCTCCGCCTTCGGCGCCCTGGCGAGCGCCGGCATTCCCGCCACCATGCGCGGCCTGAACAAGGCGATCATCCTGGCGACCGGCCACGCCGCCGGCGCGCCGGACGATCTCGACTGGGCGGCGCTCGCCCGCACCGGCCAGCCGATCGTGGTCTATATGGGGCTGAGACGGCTCGAGACGATTGCCGCGGCCCTGATGGCGGGCGGCCTGTCGGCGACGACGCCGGCTGCGGTGATCGCGGCCGCCACGACCGAGGGCGAAACCGTGCTGGTGTCGACATTGGCCGCAATCGCGCGCGAGGCGGCCACTTGCGGCATCGCCTCGCCGGCGCTGATCGTGGTCGGCGAGATCGTGTCGATGCGCGCCGAACTCGGTCAGTTCGTCAAGCTGGTCAAAAGCGCATGACCGCGCGCGCCTTGATCATCGGCGCCGCCCGCTCGGGTTCCGGCAAGACCAGTGTCACCATAGGCCTGCTGCGCGCCCTCAGCCGGCGCGGTATCGCCGTCAGGGGTGCCAAATCCGGACCGGACTATATCGATCCCGGCTTCCACGCGGCCGCCACGGGACGACCCGGCGTCAATCTCGACAGTTGGGCGATGCCGCCCGCCCTGCTCGACGCGCTGACGGGAACGGCCGCGCATGGCGGCGATCTGGTGATCGTGGAAAGCGCGATGGGGCTTTTCGACGGCATCCGCGCCGAGCCCGGCCGCACGGGTGCCGCGTCGGATTTGGCGCGGCGCTACGGCGTGCCGGTGCTTCTGGTGCTCGACGTGTCCGGCCAGTCGCAGACCGCCGCCGCGATCGCGCGCGGCTTTGCCAGCCACGACCCGCAGGTCCGGATCGCCGGCGTGATCCTCAACCAGGTCGCAAGTCCCCGGCACGAGACCTATGTGCGCGAAGCGCTGGAGGATATCGGCATCGAGGTGGTGGGCGTCATCTACCGCAATCCCGAAATGACGTTGCCGGAACGCCATCTCGGCCTGGTGCAGGCAAGCGAGCACGCGGCCATCGACGCCTTTATCGAGCGGCTGGCCGACACGATGGAAAAATCGATCGATCTCGACCGGGTCATGGACCTTGCCGGCCCGTTCGCGCCTGCTTCCGACGGCGACGCCGCAGCGAACCTGCCTCCGCCCGGACAGCGGGTCGCGATTGCCCGCGACGCGGCGTTTTCTTTCGTCTACCCGCATGTGCTGGCTGCTTGGCACGCTGACGGGGTCGACATCCTGCCGTTTTCGCCGCTCGCCGACGAGGCACCGGACGAAACCGCCGATGCTTGCTGGCTGCCCGGGGGCTATCCGGAGTTGCACGCCGCCCAACTTGGCGCGGCCACCCGTTTCAGGGACGGCATGCACGCCTTCGCCGCGACCAGGCCCGTCCATGGCGAGTGCGGCGGCTTCATGGTGCTCGGGCGGGCAATCGAAGATGCCGACGGTGCCGGCCACGCCATGCTCGGCCTGCTCGGCCACGAAACCAGCTTCGCCAAGCGCAAGATCAATCTCGGCTATCGGCAGGCGCGGCTGCGTTGCGACTGCGCCATCGGTCGGGCCGGCGACACGGTGCGCGGTCACGAATTTCATTACGCGCGCGTCACCCAGGCGGGCGACGACGAGGCCCTGGCCGACATCGCCGACGGCGCCGGCAATCCGCTCGGCCTATCGGGCGCGCGGCGCGGTACCGTCACGGGCACGTTCTTTCACGCGATCGCGAGGGCCTGACAATGGCGGGACTTCCCCGTTCGGACGAGATTTTGGCCGATATGGCAACCGCGCTCGGCTTTTTCACACGCCTGCCGGTTCCCTTTGCGACAGATGCCGGGCGCTCGCTGTCGCAAAGCCTGTGGGCCGCACCGCTGGCCGGGCTGGCGGTCGCGCTGACCGGTTGGCTGGCCTTCGTCGTCGCGCTGTGGCTCGGCCTTTTCACCGACATCGCGGCACTCGTGGCGCTTGGTGCGATGCTCGTGGTCACCGGTGCGCTGCACGAGGACGGGCTTGCCGATGTCGCGGACGGCTTCGGCGGCGGACGCGAGCGCGAGGCAAAACTCGCCATCATGCGCGACAGCCGCATCGGCACCTATGGCGTATGCGCGCTCACGCTCAGCCTGATCGCACGCTGGCTTGCTCTCGCCGCGCTGGTGACGCCCGGCGAGGCGCTTGCCGGCCTGATCGCCGCGCACATGGCCTCGCGCGCGCTGTTGCCTGCCTTCATGCGCCTGGTGCCGAATGCGCGCCACGACGGAATGTCGGCCGGCGCCGGCGACGTCGACACGCGCACCGTCCAGATCGCCGCCCTGTTGGGCGCGGTGGCGCTGCTGTTGCTGGGCCTTGCCGGTGCGGTCATGGCCGCCCTGGCGCTCACGCTGTGGGTCTTCTGTCTGCGGCGGATCGCCATGCGCCAGATCGGCGGACGCACCGGCGATGTTTTGGGCGCCCTGCAGCAGGGCGGCGAAATCATCGTGCTGGTGACCGCCTGCGCCATGCTCGCCTGAGGCCCACGGGAGTTTTCATGAACGGCTTTTCCACGCTCGCCCATCTCAAGGCCGCCTGCCGCGACCTGCCCGAAGCCGATCCCGGTGCCGACGAGGCGGCGCGGGCGCGCCAGGGGCAGTTGACCAAACCGCCCGGCAGTCTCGGCCGGCTGGAGGACATGGCGGTATGGCTCGCCGGCTGGCAGGGGCGCGAAAAACCCCGACTCGACCGGGTCGAGGTGATCGTGTTCGCCGGCTCGCACGGCATCACCGCGCGCGGCGTCTCGGCCTTTCCGGCCGAGGTGACCGCACAGATGGTGGCGAACTTCTCCGCCGGCGGCGCGGCCATCAACCAGCTCGCCCATGCCGCCGGCGCGGGACTGACAGTGGTGCCGCTTGCAATCGACACGCCAACGGCCGATTTCACCGGAGCTCCGGCGATGAACGAGGCCGCGTTTCTCGCCGCGGTCTCGACCGGTTACGCGGCGGTATCGCCCGACGCCGACCTGATCGCGCTCGGCGAAATGGGGATCGGCAACACGACCGCGGCCGCGGCACTGGCCGCGGCGCTGTTCGGCGGCACCGGCGCCGATTGGGCCGGACGCGGCACCGGCGTCGATGACGCCGGGTTACAACGCAAGGCTGCCGTGATCGACGCGGGGCTCGCCCGGCATGGCGAGCGCCGCAACGACCCGCTCGGTCTGCTCGCCGCGCTCGGCGGGCGCGAACTGGCTGCGATCTTCGGCGCGACGCTTGCAGCCCGGCATCACCGCATTCCCGTCGTTCTGGACGGGTTCGTGTGCACCGCCGCCGCCGCGCCGCTTGGAAGATTGCATGCGCGCGGCCTCGCGCACGCCGTCGCCGGCCATGTCTCGGCCGAGGCCGGGCACCGGCGACTGCTCGAGGCGGTCGGGCTGTCGCCGCTGCTCGATCTCGGCATGCGGCTCGGCGAGGCTTCCGGCGCCTGCGTGGCGCTCATGATCCTGCACGCGGCGGCCGCCTGTCACGCGGGTATGGCCACCTTCGCCGAGGCCGGCGTTTCCGACGGCTGAGACGGAGGACCTGGTATCATGCGCACCCTTCTTGTGATCGGCATCGGCGCCGGCGACCCGGACCAGATGACGGTTCAGGCGATCAAGGCGCTGAACAGGGCCGAGGTCGTTTTCATCCCAGCCAAACAGGGCAAGGACGGGCTCGCCGAACTGCGCCGCGAGATCTGCCGGCGTTTCATGACCCGCGAGAACTGGCGCGAGGTCGGCTACGAGGTACCGAAACGCGCGGAGCCCGAGCCGTCCTACCGGCAAAGCGTCGACGACTGGCACGCAGCGATCGGGGTGACCTGGGAACGGCTGCTGGACGAGGAACTCGACGAGAACGGCTGCGCGGCGCTGCTCGTGTGGGGCGATCCCTCGCTCTACGATTCGACGCTGCGCATTGTCGACCACCTGGCGCGGCGCGGCCGCATCGCTTTCGAGTACGAGGTCTTTCCCGGCATCACCAGCGTCCAGGCCCTGGCGGCGCAACACCGGATTCCGTTGAATACGATCGGCGGTCCGGTCCACATCACCACCGGCCGACGCCTGTCGGAAAAATTTCCCGCCGACGCCGACAGCGTCGTCGTCATGCTCGACGGCGTGCAGGCCTTCCGCGGCGTGCCGCCGGACAATGTCGACATCTACTGGGGCGCCAATCTGGGTACCGACAGCGAAAGCGCAATCGCCGGACCGCTTGGCGAAAAGGCCGATGCGATTTCACAGGCCCGCGCGACCGCCCGCGACAAGGCGGGCTGGGTGATGGACACCTATCTCTTGCGCAAGCGCGCGCCCGACACCGACTGAACCGACAGACGGCACACCGCCCTTCACGCCCCGCCGACAGGCCCGCCCTGCCCCGGTCGCCAGGCCCCGCCCTGCGTCACGACCGGCCGGGCCGGACGACACGCGCGCCGTGCGAATTTCGCCGGCAACACGCCGCGCATGGTTGACGGGCGCGCGGAGCCTCACTAACAAATATGTAAATGAATATAATTTGGTCCAAACGGACCGCAGGGAGGAAAGCATGAAAAAGACACTCGCACTGACCGCCGCCTTCGCGATGCTGGCCGGCTCGGCCGCAGCCGAAGAGGTGACCTTGAAGGCGGCGAGCGCCTTCGCGACCGGAACGACCTTCGCGCGGCCGTTTGCGGCCTTCGTCGACTGGGTCAACGAAAACGGCAAGGGCGTGCTGCAGATCAACGTGGTCGGCGGACCGGAGGCGGTGCCGCCTTTCGAGCTCGGCAACGCGGTGTCTTCGGGCGTCGTCGACCTGGCCAACAACACCGCCGCCTTCTACACAAACCTGCTGCCGGAAGGCGACGCGTTGAAGCTCGCCACCAACACGATCCAGGAGCAGCGGGAAAACGGCTGCTACGACATCATCGACGAGATGCACCAGTCGGCGATGAACGTGAAATATCTGGCGCGCACCGGCGACAACGTCAATTTCCACCTCTATCTGACCAAGCCGATCGAGAAGCCGGACCTCAACGGCCTGACCATCCGCACCACGCCGGTCTATCAGGCGATGTTCAAGGCGCTCGGCGCCAATCTGGTGCGCACCGCGCCGGGTGAAGTCTATACCGCGCTCGAGCGCGGCGCGATCGACGGCTATGGCTGGCCGATCCAGGGCGTGCTCGATCTCGGCTGGGACGAGCAGACGAAATACCGGGTCGATCCGGGTTTCTATCAGGTCGACGTCAACGTGATCGTCAATCTCGACACCTGGAACGGGCTCGGCGACGAGCAAAAGGCGCTTCTGGAAAAGGCGGCAGCGTGGATCGAGGCCAAGAACGCCGACAATCTCGACATCAACGCCAAGGAGGCCGCCGCGCAGGCCGAAGCCGGTATCGAGGTGATCGAATTCTCCGGCGCCGACCGCGAAGCCTGGCTGAATGCGGCGCAGGACGAAGGCTGGGCAGCGATCGCCGAGATCAATGCCGAGGCGGTCGACAAGCTCAAGGCCTGCTTCTGACCGGGATCGGTCGACGGATCGGCGCCGATGCGGGCACTGACATCGCTTTATCGGATCGTGGTCCAGGCGCTCGCCATCGCGGCGGGCGCCATTCTCGCCGCCATAGCTCTCGCGATCGCGCTCGACGTGGCGCTGAGGACGTGCTGCACCAGCGCTATCCACGGCCTGACCGACATGACCGAGCACGGCATCGCGGCGGCAACCTTCCTGGCGGCGCCGTGGGTGTTGATGAAGAATGCCCATGTGGCGGTCGACCTGGTGGTCATGCTGTTGCCGACGCGCACGCGGCTGCGCCTCGACCTGGTCATGAACGTCGTCGGCGCCGCGGTCTCGGCCGCGTTTTCCTGGTATCTGCTGCAGGCCCTGACGAGCGCCCTGCAGCGCGGCTCGATGGTGCGCGGCATCATCGTCGTGCCCGAATGGATGACGTTCGCCGCACCGGCAGCCTGCACCCTGCTGCTGGCGATCGGCTTCGCGCTCAGGATTGGCACTGCCCCCGAAAAACGCAGCGCGACAGGGCTTTAGGGTCTTTCATGCACAAAATGATTCAAGTTCGGTTCGCGGCGAATGCGGCGCGCAGCGCGACGGACGGGACCGGTCTTTCAGACCGAGCGTCGTGCGACGGCCGCATGGAGCGCTAGCGCATGGATTGGCCATTGATCCTGCTCTTGATGCTCGGCGGTCTGGTCGCGCTGCTGGCCGCCGGCCTGCCGGTCGCCTTCGCCTTCATCGCGGTCAACCTCGTCGGCGCGTTCGTCATTCTCGGCGGCGAGATCGGCCTGGTGCAGATGGCACGCAACTCGGTCCAGTCGATCACCAGCTTTCAGCTCACGCCGATCCCGCTGTTCATTCTGATGGGCGAGATCCTGTTCCAGACGCGAGTCGCCCACAGCGCCATCGACGCGGTCGAACGCGTGGTGACGCGTATTCCCGGCCGGTTGTCGATCGTGACCGTATTCGCCGGCACGATCTTCGCCGCGCTGTCGGGCTCGACCATCGCCAACACCGCCATGCTTGGCTCGACGCTTTTGCCCTCCATGCTCAAGCGCGGCTATCATCCCACGCTCGCCTTGGGGCCGATCATGGCCTCCGGCGCGATCGCGATGCTGATCCCGCCCTCGGCACTGGCCGTACTGGTCGGCAGCCTGGCCGGCATCTCGATCGCCGGGCTTTTGGTCGCCGGCATCGTTCCAGCACTGATCCTGTCGCTCGCCTTCGTGGCCATCATCGTCGTGTCGGCGCTGCTACGGCCGGAACTCGCCCCCCAGGACGAGCTGCCGCCGATGTCGGCCTGGGAGCGGTGGAAGCCGTTCGTCACCCATGTGCTGCCGCTGTCAGGCATCTTCGTCGTCGTCATCGGCAGCCTGCTGGCCGGGATCGCCACACCGACCGAGTCGGCCGCGCTCGGCTGCATCGCGGCGGTCGCGGCCGGCGCCGGCTACCGCTCGCTCAGCCTGAAGAACCTGTCGGTGGCGGTGATGGAAACGGTAAAACTGTCGGTGATGATCCTGTTCATCATCGCCGCCAGCCAGACCTTTAGCCAGATCCTGTCCTTCAGCGGCGCGACCAACGGCCTGATCAACCTGATCCAGACGATGGAATTGTCGTCGCTGCAGATCCTGATCGGCATGATCCTGATCCTGCTTTTTCTCGGCTGCTTCGTCGACCAGGTGAGCATGTTGATGGTCACCATCCCCGTTTTCGTGCCGTTGGCCCGCGCCGTCGGCATCGACGATTTGATCCTGGGGGTGATGTATCTGCTGACCATGGAAATCGCGCTTCTGACGCCGCCGTTCGGCCTGTTGCTGTTCGTCATGCAGGGTGTGTCGCCAAGCTGGATCAAGATGCGCCATATCTACGTCGCGGTGACGCCGTTCGTGATCACCAAGCTGATCGTGCTGATCCTGGTGCTCGCCTTTCCTGCGCTCGGAACCTGGCTGCCGGCCCAACTCGGGCGCTGAGCGGAAACGATCCGGCAACCGGTTTGACCCGGCCTTCGCGAGAGGCAATAATATATGCAGATGAATATAATTCTTCCTACCGATCACAGGGGAGGTCGTACCGATGGCTGAACGCTCCTTCGCCAAGGAAGTCGAGAAGCTGCGTCTGGGCGACGGCGAAACCTTTCATGGCGAAGGCATCCTCGCCATCACCAAGGCGCTGCTGCAATGCGGCGTGGGTTATGTCGGCGGCTATCAGGGGGCACCGATCTCCCACCTGATGGACGTGCTCGCCGACGCGCAGGACATTCTGGCCGAGCTCGGCGTACGCTACGAGGCCAATGCATCGGAATCGGCGGCCGCCGCCATGCTGGCCGCCTCGGTGCACTACCCCATCCGCGGCGCGGTCGCCTTCAAATCGACGGTCGGCACCAACGTCGCCTCCGACGCCCTCGCCAATCTTGCATCGGGCGGGGTGACCGGCGGCGCGCTGGTCATCGTCGGCGAGGATTACGGCGAAGGCTCCTCCATCATGCAGGAGCGCAGCCACGCCTTCGCGATGAAATCGCAGATATGGCTTCTCGATCCGCGCCCCAACCTGCCGTCGATCGTAAAGGCGGTCGAGGACGGCTTCGAACTTTCCGAGGCCACCAACACGCCGGTGATGCTGGAGGTACGCATTCGCGCCTGCCACCTCTATGGCGCGTTCGAGACCAAGGCCAACCGCCGCCCGCCGCTGACCGTGCGCGAAGCTGTCGACGCTCCGCGCCGCCAGACCGACCGCATCGTCCTGCCACCGGCCGCCTTCGCCCACGAGCAGGAAAAGATCACTAAACGCTGGCCGGTCGCGCAGGCCTTCATCAAGGAGCGCGGCCTGAACGAATTTTTCGGGCCGCAGGCGGGCAAGGTCGGCATCATATTGCAGGGCGGGATGTACAACTCCGTCGTGCGCGCTCTGCAACGGTTGGGCCTCGCCGACATTAACGGCGACACCGAGGTGCCGCTCTACGTGCTCAACGTCACCTATCCGCTGATCGACGACGAGATCGCGGCGTTCTGCGCCGGCAAGGACGCGGTGCTGGTCGTCGAGGAGGGCCAGCCCAACTATATCGAGCAGGCGATCGGCGCCATGCTGCATGCCGGCGGCGCCCCGACCCGCGTGATCGGCAAGACGGCGCTGCCGATGGCCGGCGAATATACCGGCCAGGTCATGCTCGACGGCGTCGGCCGCTTCCTGCGCGAAAACGGCCCCGAGATGCTGGCGCCCGAGCACCGGGCGCCGAACCGCCCGCGGGAGCCGCAGCCCGCGCCGGAGCTGGCCGAGATCGTGCCGCAGCGCCCGCCCGGCTTTTGTACCGGTTGCCCGGAACGGCCGATCTTCGCGGCCATGAAACTGGTCGAGCAGGAGCACGGCAAGCATCAGATCGCCGCCGATATCGGCTGCCACCTGTTCTCGATCCTGCCGCCGTTCGAGATCGGCGGCACCACGATGGGCTACGGCCTCGGCCCGGCCTCCAATGCCGCCTTTCACGGCGGCGGCGGCAAACGGCCGATCTCGATCATCGGCGATGGCGGTTTCTGGCACAATGGCCTGTCGTCGAGCATCGGCAACGCGGTCTACAACGAGGCCGACGGTGTCATTCTGATCGTCGACAACTATTACTCCGCGGCCACCGGCGGGCAGGACGTGCTGTCGTCGAGGGCCGAGAACCGTTCAAAATCGACCAACCATCCGATCGCCGACGCGGTCCGGGGGGTCGGTGTCAAATGGGTGCGCCAGATCGACCGCACCTACGATGTCGGCAAGATGCGCGACACGCTGGCCGAAGCACTGACGACGCCGGAAAAAGGGCCGAAGGTGATCGTCGCCTCGTCGGAATGCATGCTCAACCGCCAGCGCCGCGAAAAGCCGCTGATGGCCAAGGCGGTCAAGGACGGCAAGCGGGTGGTCAAGCCGCGCTTCGGCGTCGACGAGGACGTGTGCACGGGCGATCACGCCTGTATGCGGCTGTCGGGCTGCCCCTCACTCAGCGTCAAGACGCTCGACGACCCGCTGCGCGACGATCCCGTCGCCGCGATCGACCAAACCTGCGTGGGCTGCGGCAATTGCGGCGAGGTCGCCGACGCCGCCGTGCTGTGCCCCTCCTTCTACCGGGCTGACGTCATCCGCAATCCCACCCGGTTGGAGCGTGCCATGACGCGGCTGCGGCAGCGCGCCACCCGCGCGCTCGCCGGCTGGCGCCAGCGCCGCCGCCTGACCTTCGCCGGAGACGCCGCAGCATGACTATTGCCATCGGTCCCGACGCGCCCCCGGCAATCCCGATTGCCGATCCGCACATCGTCAAGCTCGCCATCCTGGCCGTCGGCGGCCAGGGCGGCGGCGTGCTGTCCGACTGGATCGTCCAGGCGGCCGAGGAAAGCGGCTATGCGGTGCAGACCACCTCGGTGCCCGGCGTCGCCCAGCGCACCGGCGCCACGATCTACAGCATCGAGATGACGCCGCGCAGCGACAGGCTGCCGGTGCTGGCGCTGATGCCCTCGCCCGGCGACGTCGACATCGTGATCGCCGCCGAACTGATGGAGGCCGGACGCGCGGTGATACGCGGCCTGGTCACGCCCGACCGCACCACGCTGATCGCCTCCACCCACCGCATGCTCGCCGTCTCGGAAAAGATCGTCGCCGGCAACGGCATCGCCGACGGCGACACGGTGCTCGCCACCGTCGAGGAGGCGGCCAAGCGGTTTATCGGCTTCGACATGGACAAGATCGCCGCCGAGGCCGGCACGATGATTTCGGCGAGCCTGTACGGCGCGCTCGCCGGGTCGGGCGCGCTGCCCTTCGAGCGGGCCGCGTTCGAGGCCGCGATCCGCAAAGGCGGGCGCGGGGTGGAGGCCAGCCTGCGCGCTTTCGAAACCGCTTTCGAGCGGGCGCGCAATGCGGACGCAACGGCCAATGCGGCCGATGATGCGCCGCAGGCGGTGGCGGGAATGGCCGCGCCCAGCGGACCGGCGCACCTGCTCGAACGCTGGCGCGACCTGTGCGAGCGGATTGCGGCCTATCCGCATGCCATGCGCGACATGGCCACGCGCGGACTCGCCAAGGTGGTCGATTTCCAGGATCTCGCCTATGGCGCGGCCTATCTCGAACGACTCGACGCGGTGCTGGCGGTCGACAAGGCTACCGGAGCCGATGGCCGGGAATGGGCGCTGTCGGTCACGGCGGCCAAGCATGTCGCCAACGCGATGGCCTATGACGACGTGATCCGCGTCGCCGACCGCAAGACCCGGGCCGACCGCTTCACGCGCATCAGGCGGGAAGTCGAAGCGCCCGCGGACGCGCTCGTGCAGGTGACCGAATTCATGCACCCGCGCGGCGAAGAGGTCTGTTCGATGCTGCCGGCGGGCCTCGGCCGGTTCGTCGAGGCGCGGCCGCGCCTGCTCGCCGGGCTCGACCGGATGGTTAATCGCGGCCGGCGCGTGCGCACCGATTCCCTGATCTGGTTCACCGTCTTGTTTACGCTCGCCGGACTGCGCCGCTGGCGGCGGCGGCTGTTGCGCCATGCCAAGGAAACCGCCCATATCGACGAATGGCTGACCCAGGCGCTGCACATGGCGCCGCAAAACTATGCCCTCGCGGTCGAGATCGTCGCATGCCGGCGCCTGATCAAGGGGTACAGCGACACGCATCAGCGCGGCCTGTCGAAATTCGACCGGGTCCTGGCGACGGTGCCGCTGCTTGCGCCGCGCGACGACGGCGGCGACTGGCTGCGCCGGCTGCGCGAGGCCGCGCTGAAGGACGAAGATGGCAGCGCCCTCGACGGCGCCATCGAAACCGTGCGCTCCTTCGCGGAAACCGGCGACACGCTTGCGGCGCGCGTCAAAGCCGACTAGTCGGAGCCCCGTGGGTCAGGTGTAGTCAGGATTTTCAATGCGGGAGCGATCGGAACCGGAACAGACGGACGCGCAGCCGGACAGCGGCCGGCGGACCGTACTGCTGGAAAACATCCTGCCCTATCTCATCAACCGGCTCGGCTTCCGGATGAGCCGGATGCTGAACCGCGACCTGCGCGCCTACGGCCTCGGCATCTCCGACTGGCGCGTTCTGGCGGTGCTGGATTCGGCGCGCGCGGTCACCATCAACGATCTTGCCGACTATGCGATGATCGAGCAGTCGACGCTGAGCCGGCTGGTGATGCGCATGGAGCAGCAATCGCTGGTGCGGCGCGAGCGCGGCGGTCCCGACGGACGTGTCGTCACCGTATCGATGACGGAGGACGGACGCCTTGCCTACGAGAAGGTGCGTGCCATGAGCCTTGCCCATGCCGAGCGCGTGGTGATGGGGTTTTCCGACCGGGAGAAGGCGGAGCTGAAAAAGGCGGTGCGCCGCATGACCCGTAATCTCGACAATTACGATATCGCCAAGGACGAGGCACCAGGCCAGCCGGCACGGATCGTTCCGCGCCGGCCCTGAGGTTCGTCTCCTGCACGACGACGGTGATGCAGTGAATCACCATCGTCGTCTATCGTCTTGTTGCGACGCGGTTTTCAGGAACCGCTATCCGCTTTCAAGTTCACGCGCCCGGTACGCCGATGGAGACCGGCCGCACCGGCGAGCCCGAGCCGCCGCGCGAGCGCAGCGGTAGGATCATCGTGCACGAGGTCCACACCTTGTCGGCCGCCAGGTCGCCGAGCCGTGCGTTCTGGATCTGGTGGATGCCGGCCTCGGCCAGATTGAAGCTATGGATGGCGAAAGGCTGTCCATCCGGCACGCCCTCCGGCGGCCCCGCCTTGCCTTGCAGCGCGCCATCGTTGACCGGGTCGGTAAAGGGATTGTCGAGGGCGAGCAGCACGATGCGCTTTTCGGCCAGATATTGCGCGGCGTCATAGGCCAATCCCGGGCCCATGCCGTAATAGGGCGTATCGCCGGCCGGGTCCTGCCAATTCTCGCTCCAGCCGGTGTGGATGTAGACCACGTCGCCGGGCAGGATGCCGCGCTCGGACAGCCCCTGGCTTTCAAGCATCGCCTTGATATCGGCGGTCGTCACCCGGTCGCCGGCGCCCAGCGCCTCGCCGCCATTGTGCGCCTTGGCGTCCAGCAGAACGGCCGAGGTGACGATCGGCGGCACGTGCTCGATGCCGAGCTTGAGCAGCGGCGAATCCGGCGCCGGCTTGACCTCGTCCTGGCTGTAGCCGCCATAATACTGCGCCGTGCCGGCCGGAAATTCGCCCTGGCCGTCCCAGGCCTTGGGCAGGATGGCGAAATGGCCGAGCGCGTCCATCTGCGTGCCCTGCGCGCCGGGCTCGCCGCTTTCGACCTGCTCGCCGTTGAAGGCGTGCAGGGTGCCGGGGATGCCGACCGTCGGGCGGTAAACATATTTAAGCGGCACGCCGAACGGCGACAACGGCATGGTGTTGGAGCGTTCGTGCGACAATTCGTAGGCCTTGGCGTCCGGCGCGGCCAGGTGCGCGGCACAGCGCAGCCACGTTCCCTGCCCGAGCGCGTTGGCCATGCCGACCTGGTCGCCCTCGCCCCAGGGCGGGCTCGGCACCATCGTCTTGGAGCGCTCGACGGCATCGGCCAGGCCGTCCGACTGCGCGAACGCACCGCCCGCACCGACAAGCGCGAGCGTCGCCACGACGCCCAGAAGCTTTTTCATGATGATCCTCCCTCGACTGTTCCGGGCGGGCTTTCTGCACGGCCGGTCACAATTATGTGCATTTACATATAATCAGGCCCGCCGGCCGGAGTCGAGCGCGGCCGCGCATACAAAAAGGCGCGACCGGAACCGGCCGCGCCTCGTGTCCAAACGCAGGCTTCGAACGCGCAACGCCCTCAGAACGCGGCGGGCAGCCGCATTTTGAGGTGTTTGGTTTCCAGGAAGGCGTCGAGGCCCTCCGGTCCGAGCTCACGCCCCATGCCGCTCATCTTCCAGCCGCCGAACGGCGCCTGCAGCTCGCTGGTGTCGTTGACGTTGACGCCGATCGCGCCGAATTCCAGCTTTTCGGCGATCGCCCACAACCGGCCGAGATCGCCGCCATAGAGATAGGCGGCAAGCCCGTATTCGAGCCCGTTGGCCATCGCCAGCATGTCCTCGACGCCGTCGAAGGGCGCGATCCCGACAAGCGGGCCGTAGGTCTCCTCGCTCATCGGCATGCTGTCGAGCGGCGCGTTGTCGATCACGGTGGGGCGATAGAAATGACCGTGGCCGAAGGCGCCGTCCTTGGGCGCGAACCCGCCGGCAAGCAGGGTCGCGCCTTTGTCGAGCGCGTCCTTCTTGTGCGCCTCGACGCGGCGGATGACGGACGGATTGAGCACCGGTCCATAAGCGACGCCGTCCTCGAGCCCATTGCCGAGTTCGGTCGCCTCGGCGAGCGCGCCCAGGCAGTCGGCGAAATCGCGATGCACCTCGCGCGCCACCAGGATGCGGTTCACCGTAATGCAGATCTGGCCCATGTTGGAAAAGCCGCGCCGGTGGGCGGCCCTGGCCGCCGCCTCGATGTCGGCGTCGGGCATGACGATGAAGGGCGCATGGCCGCCGAGTTCGAGGCTGACTTTCTTCAGATTTCCGGCGGCGTTGCGCATGATGTCCTGGCCGGCCGCGATCGAGGCGGTGGCCGAGATCATGCGTATCTTGGGATGGCGCGACAAGGCGGCGCCGGCGACCGGGCCGAGCCCCGGCAGATCGGCGATCGCGCCTGCAGGCAGGCCCGCCTCGTGGAGGCAGTCGACAAACATGCCGATCGCGAATGGCGTCTCGTGCGGGCTTTTGACCACCAGCGGACAGCCGGCGGCGATTGCCGGGCCCACCTTCCAGCAATAAAGGTCGACCGGATAGTTCCACGGCACGATCGCCGCGCAGACGCCGACCGGGTGGCGGGTCACCAGATTGCGGATGTCCGGCGCCGAGGCCGGCCGCAACGAGCCGCCGAGGCGCACCGCCTCGCCGGCATAATAGCGCAGAACCTCGGCGCCGAAGCGGATCTCCTTGATATTGTCGGCGACCGGCTTGCCCTGCTCGCGGGTCAGGAGCACCGCCATGTCGTATTCGCGCTCGATCATCAGCGTGGCCGTGCGCTCGAGGATCGCCGCGCGCTCGCTGGCCGCCATTTCCGCCATCACCGGCGCGGCGGCAACGGCTGCCTCGACGGCTTGGTCGATATGGGTCTCGGCGGCCAGCAGCGTCGTGCCGACCGGTTTGCCGGTTGCGGGCTCGGCGATGTCGAAACGCTCGGCATCGTCGAAGAACCGCCATTGCCCGGCGATGAAAAATCCGCGTTGCATGGTCATTATCCCGATTGGTTGCTGTCGCCGGTTCAGCGCGCCTTCAGGCGGCGCCACAATTCGGCGTAGTTGCGGTCGTTCTGGGCGTCGGCGGCGGCCTTTTCGGTGGTGTTGGGCGAAACCATGACGAACGGCTTGACGCCGCGCCCGGCCAGTTTCTCGGCAGTGGCGGCGTTGATCGCCTGGCCGACGGCGATCGCGATCGAGGTCGAGGTGGCGCCCACCGCGCCCTCCACACCGTCGATGCGGATCGACGCGTCGCCCTTGGGCACGCCGGTGTCGATGACCACGTCGGCGAGCTCGAACAGGCGCTTGCCGCAGCTATGGCGCGAGGGCGTGCTGGAGGAATGCGGCACCGAGGTCACGCCGATCACCTTCATGCCGCGCGCCTTGGCGCCGACGGCGATGTCGAGCGTCACGGCGTTGAGGCCGGAATGGGAAAAGATCAGCATGGCGTCCTGCCCGTCAAGCTGGTGCGAGGCCAGGATCGCGTCGCCATAGCCTTCGCGGCTGTGGATGAAACGGTACTGGCGCGCGCCACCGTCGCCGAGCACGCGGTGGAAGGAGATCATCGTGCTTTCCACGATCGGCCGGAAGCCGGTGACGGTGCCGGTGCGCGGGAACATCTCCATGGCGGCGAACGAGCCGTGGCCGGTGCCGAAGGTGAAAACGAGCTTGTCGCGGGCAATCGCCTCGGCGCAGATTTCGGCGGCGGCCTCGATGGCCTCGGCCTGGGTTTCCATCACGGTGTTGAGCCGCTCGATGACGAGCGCGAAATAGTTTTGGGCAATCGTGGTCATGCGAAGCTCCGTTGGATCGATTGGCGGGCCGGCAAGCCGGCCGCGTTTAAAGGGATGTGATGGCGCTGAGCGCGGTCGTGAACAGCCGGTGCTCTGCGGCGGCCATCGCCTCCGGCTCCAGCTTGGCGCGTGTCACGCCGTCGACCGTGCCAACGCACAGGCTGGTGAAGCGGACGTCGAGTGCAGCCGCGGCATTGACCAGCGCCGAAGTCTCCATGTCGGCGGCGACGACACCGCGCTCGGCGAGCATGGCGCGATTGGCATCGACCCGCGCCTGGGTCGGTGCATCGAGCGCGAACATGTCGCGATAAAACGCGTCGAAGGTGGCGAAGGTGCCGGTGTGGAGTTGAGCGTCGCCGGCTGCGACCGCCGTGGCCACCGCGCGGTTGAGGCCCGCGTCGGCGCGCTGCGCCTCGACATCGTTGACATAGGACCGGGATGTCCCTTCGAAACAGGCGATGCGGTCGCTGAGCACGAAATCGCCGGGCGCGACCGGCGCAAAATACATCGCCGTGCCGATGCGCATGAAGCTTTTGACGCCGAGATCGGCCAGTTCGTGCAGCACGACGGCGGCGATCGGCGCGCCCATGCCGAAGGCGACCGCCGTCACCTTTTTGCCGGCATAGGTTCCGGTCACCGATTTGAGGCCACGCTTGACCGGCATCGGCCGGGCGTCGTCGAGCAACAGCGCAATGCGGTCGACCCGGTCGGGATCGCCGGCCAGCAACGCCCTGTCGCCGACATCGGCTTGCGAATAGCCCAGATACCAGGCCGATTTCATGAAAGGCTCCTTTCTGCGCGACCGCGGACCTCGAGCATCTGCCGGGTCGCCTCGGCCGCGACCTGCGCGGCGGCGTGCGGATCGCCGTCTTTCAAATATGCGCCGATGAAGGCGCCGGCGAAGGTGTCCCCGGCGCCGGTCGGATCGGAGACGGAAACCGGATCGGCGGCGACGAAACGGCTTTGCCCATCGACGCCGACCTGATAGCCGCGCCGGCCCATCGTCTCGATCACGATCGCGTCTTCGCGGGTACCGGCTGTGATCAGGGCGCGTTCGGCCTGGTTGCAGAAGATGACGCTCGCGCGCGCCGAAAGCCGTGCGCACAGGGCCGGCGTGAAACAGGTCGGGTCGTTCTTGGCCACCCAGTAGAGTCTCGCGTCCGGCCCGACGAGATCGAGGATTTCGGCAAGCAGATGCCCCGGCCCGACCGTCACGCACACGTGCGCCGCCTCGGCGAGGTGCTGGCACTGCACCGGGGTCAAAGCCTCGCGGCCGGCGAAACCGGGATCGTAGAGGCAGATCGAGGTCCCGTCCGCTTGGTAGAGCATCAGCGAGATCGGCGAGCGCGGCGCGTCGATCCTGGCAAGGGCGTCGGTCGCCATGCCCGCCTCTCCGGTCATGCGCACATAGGTATCGCCGGCCTGGTCGGAAGCGACCCAGCTTATCGGGGTCGCCCGATGACCGCCGCGCGCCAGCGCCGCACCGGCATAGGCCGGCGAGCCGCCGAGCCGCGGCCAGGCACCGGGATCGCGAAAGCGGATCTGCGTCGTGCTGTCGCCCGCCACCGTGCCGTCGAGCAGCGCGGGGTAATCGAGGCTGGCATAACCGGTGATGACCACCTCAGCCATCGGAACCGCCGGCAAGCTGGGACAGCGCCTCGTCGAGCTCGACGACATGACCGAGATAGCGGTCGATGTCTTCCAGCGAGGCTGCCTGGAGATTGGCGCGGTTGGAGTTGGTGGCCTGGCGCGGCACCACCACCCTAAAACCGTTGGCGAAGGCGTCCTGGGAGGTCGCGCGCACGCATACATTGGTCTTGACGCCGCAGATGATCGCGGTCTCGACGCCGTTTTCGCGCAGCATCAGGCCGAGATCGGTGGCAAAGAACGCGCTGTAGCGGCGCTTGACGATCTCGACCTCGCGCGGCGCGTCGGCGAGCGGACCGAAACCCTCGAAATAGGCGGCGTCGAAACCACCTTCGAGGCAATGCTCGGGCAGGCGCTTCTGCTCGAAGTCGACGAGCCCACGGCGATGGCGGTCGAGCGTGTGGACGATCAGGCGTTTGCCGGTGCGGGCGGCGTCCAGAAGCCGACGGACCGGCTCAATGGTCTCGCCCGCGGCCGGATAGTAATTTTCCCCTTTCGGATGCAGGAAGGAATTCTGCATGTCGATGACGATCAGTGCGGGCTCGCTCATGCTTGCGCCTTTCTTTTCAGGTTCCAGGCCGTCAGGCACAGGCCGAGAATGACCATGGCGTATGGCAGGGTGCCGATCAGTTGCGGCGGCAGGCCCACCGTTTGCAGGCGGATCTGGGTCGCATCGAGAAAACCGAAAAACAGGCACACCAGCGCCGTGCCGACCGGACGGTTGCGGGCGAAGTAGAAGGCGGCGAGCGCGATGAAACCGCGGCCGGCCGTCAGCCCCTCGTTGAACAGCCCGATCGAGGCCAACGCCAGGTGCGCGCCGGCAAGACCCGAATAGAACCCGGCGAAGGCGGTGCCCAGATCCTGCAGCGACTTTTCGCGCAGCCCGACCGCGCGAGCGACGTGCGGGGCGTTGCCGGCCGCGCGCAGCCGCAGGCCGAGACGCGTATTGGCAAGCAGGAACGGCAGGGCCGCCACGCTCAGCCAGGCGAAGACGGTGAGCGGGTCGAGATCGGCGAGCACCTCGCCGACGAGCGGCAGCGCGGCGACGGAATCGGGCAGCAATTTGGGCAGCAATTCCACATCGGGCATGCGCAAGGTGCCGCTGGCGTCGAAGCCGACATTCATGATGAAGCCGACGAAACCGGCAACCAGCACGTTGAGGCCGAGACCGGCGATGATCATGTTGGCGCGGGCGCGGGTGATCGTCAGCGAAAACAGATAACCGATCGCCGCCGAAACGAGGGCCGCGGCCAGGACCGCGACACCCCAGGAGCCCGTGGCCGAGGAAACGATGACGGCGACGAAGGCGCCGGCGAGCATTTTGGCTTCCAGCGCGATGTTGACGATGCCGCCCTGGCGGTTGACCAGCCCGCCGATGGCGGCAAGCAGGATCGGCGTGGCGAGCACGACGGAGGCGGCCAGAACCTGTTCGGCAATCTGCATCATGAGGCCCGTCCCCGCCGCAGCGACAGGCGGCCCAGTTCCATCACCGCGAAGATCATCACCGTGCCCTCGATCACGTTGACGATGTCGAGCGGCACGTCGGAAAACAGCTGAATGGTGGTGCCGGCCGAGGCCAAGGCGCCGAACAGCACGGCCCCGAACACGATGCCGAAGGCAGAATTGCGGGCAAGCAGCGCCACCGCCATGCCGGTGAAACCGTAACCGGCGGAAAAGCCGTCGGAGAATTTGTGCACCTGGCCGAGCGCGTGGCTGGCGCCGCCGAGCCCGGCGACGATGCCCGAGATTGCCATCACCAGGACGATGGAGGCGGGGATCGCAATGCCGACGGCACGCGCGAAACGCGGGTTGAGGCCGACCAGCTTGGCCTCGTAGCCTGCCGGTGTCCAGCGCGCCCACACCCAATAGGCGGCAACGCAGGCGAGCCCGATCAGAAAGCCGCTGTGAAGCGTCGAGGGCGGCATCAGCCTGGAAAGTTCGGCCACGTCGTGAATGGTGTCGGTGGTGTTGTTGCCGGAGGTTTCCGACAAGAGCAGCGTGTTGACCAGGAAGCCGGACAGGCCCAGTGCGATGAAGTTGAGCATCAGCGTCGACACCACCTCGTCGACGTCGAGCCGCGCCAGCAACAGGCCCGGCACGTAGAGCCAGACCCCGGCAACCGCCATCGCGGCCACCATGGCGAGCGGCGCGATCGACCAGCCGAACGCCACCGGCAAAAGGGCGCCGGCGGCGGCCGCCGCCAGCCCCCCGAGCACGAAAGCGCCGTCGACGCCGACATTGAAGACGCCGGAGCGAAAACAGATCGCCGTGGCAACGGCGGTGAACAGAAGCGGGGTCGCGGCCGACAGGGTGGCGGCAATGCGCCGCGACGACCCGAAACCCTCCGACAGCATCAGCGCGTAGGTGTCGAGCGGGTTTTCGCCGATGAAGGCCAGCACCACCGCGCCGACGAAAAACGCGAACAGGACCGGCAGCGCGAAGCGCGCAATGTCGCCGGCCATGCGTTCGAGCGCCGGCATCAGGCTCGGCCGGCCGCCCCCCGGCTCCGCGGTTGCATCAGCCATTGGCCGCCTCCCCGTGACTGTCTTGCTGCAGCATCAGCCGGCCGATCGCCTCCGGCGTCGCGGTTTCGTCGGCGATCTCACCGACGATGGCGCCCTCTGCCATCACCACGATACGGTCGGACAGCGCGATCAGCTCGTCGAGTTCCTCCGACACCAGAAGCACGGCGCCGCCGCGCGCTGCGAAGTCGCGCAGGATCGCATGAATGGCGGCGATGCCGCCGAGATCGACCCCGCGCGTCGGCTGGGCGACGACGAGCAGCGCCGGCTCGGTCGCGATCTCGCGGGCAAAGACGAGGCGCTGCTGATTGCCGCCCGACAGGCTGGCGACCGGATCGGACAGGCGCCCGAATCGCACCTTGAGCTGGGACAGGCGGCGGAATGCCTCGGCCCGCACGGCGCCCAGGCGGCGGAACGGACCGCGGCGGAAGGCCGGCGCGCGCTGGCTCGCAGCCATGACGTTATCCTCGATCGACGCGCTCTTGGCCAGGCCCTCATGCGCCCGGTCGGGGCTGATATAGCCGAGGCCCGCGGCGCGAAAATCGGCATTGTCGCGGCCGGCGAGCGCGCGCCCGTTAAGGCCCACCGCGCCCGAAGACGGCTTGCGCAGGCCGACGACGCACTGGATGAACTCGTCCTGGCCGTTGCCGGCAATACCAGCCATGCCGACGATCTCGCCGGAGCGCACCTGAAGATCGACCGCACGGACCGGATGGGAACCCGCGATCGCTGGCGCGCTCAGCCCCGTCACATCGAGCACCGGCGCGCCGGCAGCGGCGCGCACAGCGGCCGCCGGCGGTGCGACAGACGCGGCCTCGCCGACGATGTGGCGCGTCATCGTGTCGATGTCGGTCTCGTCGATGCGGGAGGAGGCCACAACCCGGCCGCGGCGCATGATCGTCACGCGGTCGGCGAGCGCGATCACCTCGCGCAGCTTGTGGCTGATGAAGACGATCGACGTGCCCTGATCGCGCAATTGACGCAGCAGCGTGAACAGGTCGTCGGCCTGCTGCGGGGCCAGCACCGCCGTCGGCTCGTCGAGGATCAGCACTTTCATGCCGCGCTGCAAGAGCCGCAGGATTTCGGTATATTGCTGGATGTGGACCGGCGCGGTGCCGGCACGGCGGTCCCAGTCGATCGCCAGGTCGGTCTTGACCGCCAGGGCATCGCCGGCCGCGCGCGCCGCGCGCCAGTCGATGCGGCGGCCGAGCGGGAGCGCGGCCGTCACCGGCTCGTGGCCGAGGACGAAATTCTCCAAAAGGGTCAGTTCCGGCGCCAGCATGAATTCCTGGTGCACCATGCCGATGCCGAGACCGAGCGCCTGCTCGGGGTCGCGCAGCCGGATCGGCCGGTCGTTGAAGACGATGCTGCCGGCATCGGGCTGTTCGAGCCCCTGCAAGAGCCGCATCAGGGTCGACTTGCCGGCGCCGTTCTCGCCGACGATCGCATGAATCTCGGCCGGCGCGACCTCCAGCGTGATGCCGCTATTGGCCCGCACGGCGCCGTAGCTCTTGGCGACGTCGCGCGCGCCCAGCCGCACGGCCACCGGCGCGGTGCTATGATTTCGGATGTCGGCCAAAACGGTTTACCGGGCTTTTTGCAACGGGAAGAATGGCCGGGCGTCGCACGCCCGGCCCAGACGGCGATCGATCAGTTGTAGAAGTCGGGATAGCCCTTCTCGGTCACGTCCCAGACCTCGACGGAACCGTCGACGATGCCGGCCTTCAATTCCTCGACCTTGGCGAGATAGGCGGCGGGAATGCGGTCCTTGGTGTGCTCCATGTCGGACAAGGCCACGCCGTTCTCCTTCAGGCCGAAGGTCAGCACCTGGCCGCCGGGAAACGCCCCGCCGGCATAGTCCTCGAGGATCTTTTCGACCGCCACGTCGACGCGCTTGACCATGCTGGTCAGCACATGGCCGGGCGCCATGGAATCCTGGTCGGTGTCGACGCCGATCGCGTAGCGGCCCTCCGCCTTCGCCGCCTCGATGATGCCGATGCCGGTGCCGCCGGCGACCTGATAGACGATGTCGGCGCCCTCGGCGAACATCGCCTTGGCGAGCTGTTCGCCCTTGGCCGGATCGCCGAAGGATTCGGCATAGGCGACCTTGACGTCGATATCCGGATTGACCGCCTTGGCGCCCTGGATGTAACCGACGATGAACTTGTCGATGCCCGGCGACTTGACCCCGCCGATGACGCCGATCACCGGATCGGCGTTGATGCCCTCGATCGACGTGTCGGTGGTGACCTGGGCGGCGAGCGCGCCGGCCAGATAGGAGCCCTGATGCTCGGCGAACACCACCGAGGCGAGATTGGCGCCCTCGCGGGTCTGGTTCATGATGACGAAATTGGTGTCGGGATAGTCGGGCGCGATCTTCTGCATCGGCTCGCCGTGGATCCATTCCAGGCTGACGACCAATCCGAAGCCGCCATCGGCGGCGCGGCGCATGATCTCCTCGCCCTGGGCGACGACATCCTTGGATTCGATCGGACGGCCCTCGACGCCGGTCTTTTCGAGCCCGGCCTTGAAGCCGGCATAGGCGGTGTCGTTCCACGAGCCGTCGCCGAGACCGCCCTGGGCGATGATTAGCGCGGCCGGCGCCACGTCGGCGGCCCCCGCCTGCGGGGCGGCGACGGCACTCAGAACGGTCGACACGGCAAGCAGTTTCGTCAGATTTTTCATAAAATTCCCCTTTTCCATTGGCTCCAACCTTTGGTTCAGAAATCCGCTCCCGCAGCGACGATGCGCAGGCCGGAGCCGGCATGGCGCTCGCCACGGACCAGATGGGTGTCATAGGTGTAGAAATCGGCGCGATAGACCGCTTCGACGGCCTCGACCAAAAGATTGTCGGCCGCGTAGCTGGTCCGGAACACGACCATGACCGGGCTCGGCGCGGTCACGGCGAGCACGGCGCATTCCGCCGCCGTCGCCAGCCGCGCGGTGACGCGCTCATGCGCCTCGCGCACCGCCAGGCCGGCGGCCTCGAAACGGGCGTAGAGCGAAAAGTCCGGATCCTTAAGCAACGCGGCCGCGCCGTCGCCGGCAAGACCGATGCGCTCGCACACGGCGGCCGGGATCACCGAGCCATGGACCGCGCACGGCTCGCCGTCGATCAGGCGCACGCGCTCGAGCCGGCGCGCCGGCGCGGCGACGCCGAATTGCTGCGCCTCGGCGTCGTCTGCCGGGCGAAAGGCGAGCAGGCGCTGCTCGGAGCGGTGCCCGTCCTGGCGCGCGGTCTGGGAAAAGCTCAACAGATGGCCGGCCTTGCGGTGCAGCGAGCGGTTGGCGACGAAACTGCCCGCGCCCTGGCGTCGGGTGACGAAGCCCTGCGAGACAAGCTGCTCGATGGCGCGTACGACGGTGCCGCGGCTGACGCCGTTGGTCGCGCAAAGCTGCGCCTCGCTCGGCAGCCGATCGCCCGGCTTCAAGACGCCGCCCTCGATGCGCGCACGCAGCTCTTCGGCGAGGACGAGATAGCGGGGCGTGCTGGCGGCCATCGGTTTCATGCCATCACGGTAAAATAGACTAGTTGACTAGTCAAGTTTGAAATTATGGTCTTCCCTCGTGCGGGACCTCGCCCGCCCGTGCCCTCTCCCGCTTCCCGCAAACCGCCGGCCACCGGCCCGGCCGAGCCGCCATCCCCTGGGGCGCGGCGCCCGCCGCCGGCCGGTTCGCTTGCGACGTCGTCGATCGCGGCCACGTCCACTGCCGCCGCGCGCGGGGCAGCAAGGCCGCCCTGCCCGCGCGAGCGCCGCCGGCCGAGCCGGACAAGGGGCCGGACAAGCGGTTCGAAGACCCAGCCCACGGGCCGCCGCCCGCCCTGGCCACAAAAATTCGCCCGCGGTCGCCGTCGCGGGCGAAAGCTTGCTTGACAGGCTTGCCGCGGCGACCCTATATCCGCCCAACCTTGCGGTTCGGGCCTGCCCGGACACCGCGCCGCCTCGCGGCGTGAACGGGGCGGAGTAGCTCAGCCGGTTAGAGCAGAGGAATCATAATCCTTGTGTCGGGGGTTCGAGTCCCTCCTCCGCTACCAAATTTCTCTTTAAATTTCAGTCGTTTAGGATTGTAGCTCTATGGGTGTGCCCACGCTTGAAGCGCCCGGGGGTTGCATCCTGGGTTGCAGCGAGCGTGGGCTTGGATGCGATGGATTGACGCTCCGCTTTCAACATATCCTCGAGCACGACGCTAATCTCGCTTTGATTTGAGATGCCGAGTGTCGGTAAGGTTGCAAGAAGGATAACTAGTATCTTCGCCGTTTCGTTTGGTTCATATTGCTCCCATGCATCTGATATGTCTCGTTCATGAAGCGATGGCTGCCGTAGAAGAAATCTTTGTCTCTCCCATATGAAGCCCCACCTCCCCTCCAACCAAATCAGGGCTTGTTTTGATAAAAGACGAATTTGGCCAGCCAGCTTGCCCGTCTCGATCAATTTGAGTGCTAGCTCGAACACTTGACTCGGAGAGAGCGGCGAGGCTTGGTCGAGTGTCTTCCGACCATCAGAAAGAAGGCTTGCATAGCGCGTGTAGTAGTCAGTTCCATTCGCTCTGCCTGCCAAACATTCGACCAGTTCGTCCCGTCTTGTAAATCCTTCTGGAGCAGCCAGCGCAGTCATCAATCTATCGTAGCTCGCGGCGTCATTGTCCAGAAAGCACGTAGCTGCAAAAGAAAGTATTTGTTGCTCAGTCAACGTGGCTAAGGCGTCCATTTCTTCGACAGTTGGTGACGGAAAGGCCCCATAGGTAATATTTTCGACGTCGAAGCTTTTTTCCTTTCCACCAATCATGGTGGAAAGCGCAAATTCAGCAACAGTCTCTGCAAGCGTTGAGAGAAACAACTCGACGTTTCTCGTGTGAAACGCCTTGTACAGCTTTCCTTCTGTCAGGAGGATTAGCCCTTCCCGTACTGGCCCCTTGGGAAGATGAGCATCAATTCCTCGCGTGATGCCGACATCCAGCAAACAATGATTTTCAATCTGGGCGAGCATGTACCAAGATAGTTCCAGAGCGGGTAAGAAGCGCTTTCCGATATCTGGATGCGGCTCTGGGTTGCTGACTAGGCCAGGATAAATTCGTGGAATTTCATCGTTGGCAATACAGCGCACTTCACCTGTGGCTTCTTGATCGAGCCAAAGAAGTATGTGCCTGGAGACCGCGTGACAATGTGCAGCTCTGAGGGAACTCTTGGAGTCTAGCGTCGCTAGCTTTTTCAGCACGACCCCCACCTCACGCAAACAAGTTTCTCGGTCGCCTGCATGCCAACTAGCCAGAGCTGCATCTGCGAGGAGGCCAATATGCATGGGCATCATGTCCGACACGCCACAGGCCTCTGCAGCAACTGCTCCGAACAAATAGTAGCGTCTTGCTACGTTGAAGTCGCCTTGCTTCTCCGCACTAATAGCAGCTTCCCTGCCAAGAAAGGCCTTTTCAGTTTCACTGAGAGGCGCGTCGCCCTCGATAAGTGTGCTGGACAGTTCCAAGCTGGCTTGATGATCGTTCGCTCGATAAAGAACCTTTGCCTTTGCACGAATAAGCTCGGAACTCGTCGAGCCATAAGCGTTTAATCCTTTATCGAGAAGAGACAACGCAGCATCTTTGTCATTTCCGTACTCGTCAAGAATTATTGCTTGGTACTTTCTGCATGCGACTGCAAGATCGCGCCTTCCCCACCCAATCGCAAGATGTTCCATATGTGCGTAGGCGGCGGCATGTGCGCTTGGGTCGATCGTGTTCGCGTCATGCTCCTTTAGCCACGCGCCGGATATAAGCAAGTCAATGTCTACAAGCAGTTCAGGGGTGTCATAGGGTTCGAAAACCTTCGCTCGAAATCCTTCATCGCATGACTCGAGGAAGTCAAAGGCCGAAACCAACTCATCGATTTTTCGAAGCTGACGGGCTTGAAAAAGAAACATGAAGCCTACCGCTTGTGACGTGCTCCCCTGAATGTACCCATTCATAGGCTAGCGCTGTTCACGTTGTGGTCCATTCGTGACCGGGTTGCAAATTCGTTCGGTGTGAGGCCCTCAAGGCTCGTGTGCGGTCGATGCA
>NZ_PYBP01000009.1:0-213625 GCF_003015025.1 Nitratireductor sp. StC3
GGAAGTACGGCGATATCCGCGCCATCTGGCCCTCGCTCAGCAGAAACAAATCACCCATCACGGCCTCCTTCTCAAAGACCGTGAATCACATCTCAAAAGGAATTAATAGGTCCTGAGCCTAGACCCCTTCGCCCAGCCTTAGCCGCCTGACCACCGGCGCGCGGCAAACGCGCCGCCGACAACCAGCTTTTCGGCCGCCAGACCGGCCCTGAAAAAAGTTTCGAACCTTTTCGTCCCTTCCCGCGACCAAGTTAACGCAACGCTTGTTCGCAGTTCAAAAGGAAGGGACCAAAAAATGTTCGCAAAACTGCTCTCCATTCTCCTCGCTGCCGCGCTTGTGGTCGGCATCGGCGCCGCGATGACAGGCCCCGCCGCGGCGCGGGACGGCGCCAATCTCCAGCGCGAGACCGGCACCGAGAAACTGGGTCGGGAACTCAAGGCGATCGGCACCCCGGCGCGCACCCGCGCCAAGATCATCTCCTCGGTCGGCCTGGCGATCGGCACCGCCGTCGGCGAGGTGTCCACCACGGTGGTGACCTGCATCGCCCGGTGCTTCGGCGTCGACAGCGACTACCGGCCGGGCGACATGTCCAAAAAATCCTGGAAGGGTTTCAAGAAGATGTGGGGCATCAAGGACAGCCCCGCCAAGCCGCCCAAGCCGGTGCGCGCACGCCCCAACTATCGCGAGGCCCCGGTGCTGCGGCGCACCAATCGCGGCATGGGAACCCATATGGGCTATATCGCCGTCGATCGCTGAACCGCCGCCCGCAAGCACCATGCAAAACGCCCCGCGCGATTGTCGCCGGGGCGTTTGTTGCTTTGTAAAGAGGCCGGTCCCGCGCGGCGCTATCGGTCGCTGGACGATTGCTTCTTGTCGCCGAATACGCCCTGTTCGGAGAACTGCATAATGGCGGGGCCGAGGATGACGGCGAACAGGACCGGCAGAAAGAACAGGATCATCGGCACGGTGAGCTTGGGCGGCAGCGCGGCCGCCTTCTTTTCGGCCGCGTTCATGCGCATCTCTCGGCTTTCCTGGGCCAGAACCCTGAGCGCGTGAGCAACCGGCGTGCCGTAGCGTTCGGCCTGGATCAGAGCCTGGCTGACGCTCTTGACCGCCTCGAGCCCGGTGCGGCCGGCAAGGTTTTCGTAGGCCTGACGGCGCTCTTGCAGGAAGGACAGCTCGGCATTGGTGAGCACGAACTCCTCGGCGAGCTCGACGGACTGCACACCGATTTCCTCGGCCACGCGCCGGAAGGCCGCCTCGATCGACATGCCCGATTCCACGCAGATCAGCATCAGGTCGAGCGCGTCGGGCCATGCTTTCTGGATCGACTGCTTGCGCTTGGTGGCGCGGTTGTTGACATAGATGATCGGGGCGTAGAAGCCGGCGTAGGCGGCGGCGATGACGATGAACACCTTGACCAGCATCGGCTGGTCGGCCATGCCGCCGAGCACGAAGATATACAAGCCGCCGAGCACCAGCCCGACCACGGGCAAAACCAGCCGAAAAAACAGGAAGCGCGTCAGCGGATTTTCGCCGCGAAACCCGGCCATGCGCAGCTTCGACAGGGTCGCCTGATCGACCAGGGCCCGCTTCAAATCGAGCCGCTCGACAATATCGCGCATGCCGCGCGACTGTTCCTCGCGCAAGCCCTTGCGGCGCCGGTCCGCCTCGGCGGCGAGACGCGCGCGCTGCTTGGCCCGCAATTCGTCGCGCTCCAGCGCGACCGTCTTCATGCGCGTTTTGAGCTCGCTCCCACCCAGCGCCGGCATGGCCGTGAACACGGTCGCGAAGACGGCAACCGCAACCAGCAGCCCGACGAGGAAGGCCGGTTCGAATATCGCGTTGACGATCTGGTCGGTCATGGGTCGGCCTTTTCGAAATGCGCCGTCTTCAAATGTCGAAATTCATCATCTTCTTCATCACGAAGATCCCGACCGACATCCACAGCAGCGATACGCCGAGCACCATGTGTCCGGTCGAGGTGGTGAAGAGCGGCATGATGTAATTCGGGCTGGTCAGATAGACGAGGAAAGCCACGATGAAGGGCAGCGCGCCGATAATGGCCGCCGAAGCCTTGGCCTCCATCGACAGGGCCGAGACCTTCGCCCGCATCCGCTTGCGGTCGCGCAGGACCCGCGAGAGATTGCCCAGCGCTTCGGACAGATTGCCGCCGGCCTGGCTCTGGATCTGGATGACGATGCCGAAGAAGCCGGCCTCCGGGCACGGCATGGTTTCGGCCATGCGCAGCGTCGCCTCGGGCAGCGAAAGACCCATTTGCTGGGCCTCGACGACGCGACGGAATTCGCCGCGCACCGGCTCCTGTGACTCGTTTGCGATCAACCGCACGCCATCGTTGATCGGCAGACCGGATTTCACCGAGCGTACGATGATGTCGAGCGCATTGGGCAGCTCCTCGAGAAAGGCCTTGACCCGTCGCGCGCGCAAATAGGCCAGTCCCCAGCGGGGCACGCCGATGGCGCCGGCAAGCAGCGCCCCGGGGACCGCCCACAGTGGCGCGCCGGCGAAAAACGCCACGATCGCGAAGAACAGGCCGCTAAAGGCCGAGATGACGTAAAACCGCTGCACCGGCATATTGAGGCCGGCCTGCTTGATCTGGCCCTTCAGCGGCGGCTTGCGCGTGCGGGTGTCCTTCGCCCGCTGCTTCTCGTCCAGATCCTTGAGCGAATCCTGGACCGATTTGCGCCGCTTGGCCGCTTCGGCCATACGATCACGCGAGGCCTTGACCACATTGCGGTCGGTCTCCGCCTTCTTGATCGTTTCCAGCCGCCGCCCTGCCTTGCGCTCGTTGGCGATGGTGTTGAACATGAACGCATAGGCGACCGCGCCGGCGCTGAGGCCGGCGAGCAGGATCACCGCCAGAACGGTCGTATCAAGTCCGAACATCGGCCTATTTCCTCACCGCGTTCACGTCAGCCGACCTGCTTTTCCATGGCTTCCAGCGCGTTGGCCAGCCGCGCTTCCTCGCCGTAGTAGCGGGCCCGATCCCAGAAATTCGGCCGACCGACGCCGGTCGAGGTGTGATTGCCGACGATGCGCCCGTTCTGGTCTTCGCCGCTGATGTTGTAGAGCACCAGGTCCTGCGTCACGATGACGTCGCCCTCCATGCCGATCACCTCGGTGATGTGGGTGATGCGGCGCGAACCGTCGCGCAGACGGGCGGCCTGGATGATGACGTCGACGGAGCCGACGATGATCTCGCGTACCGTGCGCTGGGGCAGCGAAAACCCTCCCATGGCGATCATCGATTCGATACGGTTGAGACATTCGCGCGGCGAATTGGAGTGAATGGTGCCCATCGATCCGTCATGGCCGGTGTTCATCGCCTGCAGCAGGTCGAACACCTCGGACCCGCGGACCTCGCCCACGATGATGCGTTCGGGGCGCATACGCAGGCAGTTCTTGACCAGCTCGCGCATGGTGATTTCGCCCTCCCCCTCGAGATTGGGCGGCCGCGTCTCCAGGCGCACGACGTGCGGCTGCTGCAGCTGGAGTTCGGCGGAATCCTCGCAGGTGATGATGCGCTCGTCGCGGTCGATATAGTTGGTCAGGCAGTTGAGCAGGGTCGTCTTACCCGAGCCCGTCCCGCCGGAGATGATGACGTTGCAGCGCACGCGGCCGATGATTTTCAGGACATCGGCGCCTTCCTGCGAGATGGCGCCGAATTTCACCAGCTGATCGAGCGTCAGCTTGTCCTTCTTGAATTTGCGGATGGTCAGCGCCGTTCCGTCGATGGCGAGCGGCGGCGCGATGACGTTGACGCGGCTGCCGTCGGGCAGGCGCGCATCGCAGATCGGGCTCGATTCGTCGACGCGCCGGCCGACCTGGCTGACGATGCGCTGGCAGATATTGAGGAGTTGCTGATTGTCGCGGAAGCGGACCTTGGTCTGCTCGACCTTGCCTTCGACCTCGATATAAACGTGCTTGGCGCCGTTGACCATGATGTCGGCGATTTCGTCGCGCGCCAGCAACGGCTCCAGCGGCCCATAGCCCAGAACGTCGTTGCAGATATCCTCGAGCAGTTCCTCCTGCTCGGAGATCGACATCGCAAAATTCTTGATCGCGATGATGTCGTTGACGATATCGCGGATTTCCTCGCGCGCCGTCTCCGGTTCGAGCTTGGCGAGCTGCGACAGGTCGATCGTGTCGATGAGCGCGGAAAAAACCTGGCTCTTGGTGTCGTAATAGTTTTCCGTGTGCTCGCGCTCCTGGCGCGCGGCCGGCTTGGGCGCCGGAGGCGGCTCGACCGCCCGGCGCGGCGGCGCGGGCGGTTGCGGCGCGGCCGCGCGCGGCTGGGCTGCGGGACGGTCGGCATCGTCCGGCGCCGCCGGCGGGGGGGCAACCGGCCGGCTGACCGGCTCTTCCCTCAACGAACCTTCGCTACCACGTCTTCCAAACATGTCCCACGCACCAATTTCGCAATTTCGTGGCTACTTCCGTGCCTTCAGCTTGGCGAGCATTCCGGCCAGGCCAGTTTTGGTCTTGGTCTTTATTTCGCTTCGACCGGTCAGCACATGCGCGATTTCGGAGATCGATTTCACGATCATGTGCTGCGCATCCATCTCGCCGAGCATCCGGCCATTATTGGCCGCATTGCCGAAAAGCTGCGCCTCGAACGGGATCGTCGCCAGTGGCACCAAGTCGAGCGGTTCGGCAAAATCCTCCGCCGAGATCTCGGGCCGCTTGGGCATGCCGGCCTGATTGATGACCAGATAGGGGGGCTTATCGTTCGGCCGCAGCTTCTTGAGCGTGTCGACGAGGTTCTTGGTGTTGCGCAGATTCGCCAGTTCCGGCGACGCGGTTATGACGATGTCGTCGGCCTGGACCAGCGTCTTGCGCGTCCAGCCGTTCCACCCGTGCGGGACGTCGAGGATCAGAAGCGGCGCGCTGCGCTGGGCGATGTCGATGATCTGGGCGAAGGCGTCGGAATCGAAATCATAGGCCCTGTCGAGCGTGGACGGCGCGGCCAGCAGGGAGAGATGTTCCGAACATTGGGCTAGCAAACGGTCGAGATAGACCTCGTCGATGCGCTCGGGCGAAAACACGGCCTCCGCGATGCCCTGAGCCGGATCCTGGTCGAAATTGATATTCGCCGTGCCGAACGGCAGGTCGAGATCAGCCACGACGACTTCGGAACTGAACGTCGACGACACCATCCAGCCGACATTATGGGCAATCGTCGAGGAACCGACCCCGCCCTTGGCGCCGACGAAAGCGATCGATTTGCCGAGCGGCTCGGCCTCGGGGTCGACGAAAATCTGAGAAATGATCGCGACCACATCGGCCAGCGAAACCGGAGCCACGACATATTCCGATATGCCGGCGCGGATCAGTTCGCGATACAGCCACACATCGTTGTAATGGCCGATGATGATGACCTTGGTCGAAGGATCGCACACATCGGCCAGTCGCTGCAGCGATTCCAGCATTTCCTTGGGCTCGTCGCGGGATTCCAGAACGATCAGGTTCGGCGTCGGCGCGGCCGCGTAATATTCGAGTGCGGCCTCAAGCCCACCCATGTGAACCGTGAGATGGGCCTTGGCCATACGCCGGTCGTCGCCGGCGCGCTCAATCGGTTTGGCCACACTCTCGGTTTCGCAGAAAGCCTGGATCGATATCCGCGGGATGGGACGCAACGCATTGAGCTGCGCCACTTCGCCGTCCGTCACCGCTTCGTCCAGCTCGCCTTCGCTGTCATAAGCCAGATTGTTCATCGTCCTCGCCTCGCTTCCGGCTCGTCAGTACTGGGTGACCGGGGCCCATTCGGTTTCACGGCTCTGGTAGTCCTCGATCGCCACCCCGCGATTGGCGGCGTCTATCTCGGTGGGGGCCCGCGGTCCCAGAAGGTCTGCCGGATTGGCCAGTTGGGCAGCCAGATTGTTCTGATAGGCGCAGCCGAAATTCGTGTAGTGCTTGTTCTCGCTCGTCTTGAGCACGTCGTCGGGCCAACGGCCGCATTGGCCGACATGGGCCTTCATGCGGCCATGCACGAGACGGATCGGGGCTGTCTGGTCGGGGGCGCCCGCATCGTAGGGCACGGTGACGATGCGCCCGGCCGGGATGCCCTTGCGCTGCATATAGTCGGCGATCTCATAGGCAGCCGCGCTTGCCGAGGCCGCGTTGGCGGAATTGGCCGGGACCATGATGCTTATCACGGCGCCAGCACCGCGATCGTAATTGGCGACATAGCCGTCAACGGCCGCACGATGGATCCGGGTCATGCCATGCTCGGACAGGCCGACGGGCAGGTCGAGCACCTCGTCCTGTTCGGAGATGATGATGGGGTGATTGGTCCGGTAGTCGTCCGGCACCGAACCGACCGTGATCGAATCGCGCTTGGCGCAACCGCCAAGCAGCGCGGCCGCCGCGATCGCGGCAAGAACGGTGGCGGCACGCCGCGACGGGCGTGCGGCCTGGGGCAGACAGGAGAGTGCACTACGCATCGTGCCGTTCCTCGCGATCATTTGTAGATGTAGCCGACCACACCGTGGTAGCGGCCCTTGGGCTTGTTGGTCTTCATCGTGCCGTAGACGCGATTGACACGGCCCAGAAACATGCCGGCGCCATCGCTGGCGGCGTTGAAATTGTCGTCCGGGCGGGCAAGCTGCTGGCGGGCCACCGGGCGCGCCAGATAGGGCGTGACGATGATGACGAGTTCGGATTCGTTGCGGACGAAGTCGCGGCTGCGGAACAGCGTGCCCAATACAGGCAGCTTCGACAGGCCGGGCAGTCCCGATGTCGCCTGGCGGATATCGTCGCGAACGAGGCCGGCGATCATCATCGAGCCGCCCGACGGCAGTTCCACGGTCGTGTCGGCAAGCCGCTTGCGGATCGACAAGAGATTGGTGGCGGTCCGCCTGCCACCGGTGCCAAGCGGGACCGATCCTTCCGTCGTCGGCTCGGAGACCGAGGTGCGGACCTTCAGGCTGATGCGGCCGGGCGACAGCACGACGGGAAGGAATTCCAGCCCGATCCCGTATTCCAGCTTCTCGATATCGTAGGAAATGCCACCGGTCTCCGAATCGACCTCCTGGCCCACGACCAGGTTGAACTCGCCACCGACCCGGAATTCGGCCTTCTCGCCGGAGATCGCCGTCAGCGTCGGTTCGGCGAGCGTCTTCATCACGCCAGCCTGTTCCATGGCGTTGAGATAGGCGTCGAGCGTGCTCGACCCGAAGGCCGTGCCGAGGCTGAGCTGCGATCCGGTCAGATGCTTGCCAAGACCGGAAATATTCTCGCCGATCGCGCCCCAGGAAATGCCGTTGGAGGTGCCGGAACCCATGATGTTGACGCCGAGTTGTTTCATGACAACGCGGCTGACTTCGGCAACGGTCACCTTGAGCGTGACCTGATCCTCGCCGACGATCTTCAACAGGTTGACGATCTGGCTGACGCGCCGCTCGGCGTCGGGGTTGTTGATGTCGACACCGCCGCCATCGGTCGGCGCGGCTGCGGTCTGGGCATATTGACCTGTCGTCGCTTCACCGCCGGTGACGAAAATCTGCGCCAGCCGGGCGGCGCGCGAGGCGTCGAGCGGTGTCTCGACCGTTCCTGTCAGGACGACGTTGTCGTTCAAAAGCTCGACGGTGATGTCGGAATTCGGGATGAACCGTTCGAGATAATCCTCAAGCCCGGCCACGTCGCGCTCGATCGCCAGGTCCAGGCTCGCGATCTGTTCGCCATTGGCGCCGAAGACATAAATATTGGTTTCGCCCACCTGCTTGCCGAACAGATAGATGCGTCGCGCGGTACGCGTCACGGCGTCGGCAACCGTCGGATTTGCCACCAGGATGTCGTAGGCGTCCTGCGGCAGATCGATAACGACAGACTTGTTGAGACCGAGCTTGATGCGCTGGCTCGTCGAACTGGTCGAGCGCACCTTGACCTGGCCAGCGGCCGCCTCGCCCGATCCGAAACCGGGTACGGCGGGCAGGCCGACCGCCGCCATCGCGAACAGGCACGTCGCGATCCCCGTGGCGATCGGAGCCTTGAGACCCTTTTCCGGCAGCTTGCGAATATGCGACGTCATTTGCGCGCTCCAACTTCAGAGACTTCGCCCGATTTGATCAGCCGAACCGTGCCGCGCCGGCCATTGCCGGACACCAGATAGTCGGCCTCACCGGTCGGTTTTTCCTGGGCATCCTTGATCGAACGCAGCGCCAGCGTCAGCCTGTCGGCGAGCTGCTGGGCCACGGTGATGATTTCGGCCTGCTGGGCCGTCAGTTCGAGGGTCGCCGTCTCACCGACCTTGACCTTACGGCCTTCCTCGTCCTCGGTGATCGTCTGATCGATGGCCAGGACCCGGATATTCTTCAGGATGGTTTCGGTGACGAAACCCTGGGTGCCGCCGCTCTCGGCGCGGCGCGTCATGATCACGTCGACAAAGTCGTTGGGCAGGATGAAACCACCAGCCGAGGTGTCGGCAGAAATCTGGGTGGCGATCGCGCGCTTGCCGGATGGCAGGATCGCGGACATGAAGCTTTGACCGGCGCCGATCAGTTTGGAGCGCCGCACCGGTTCGCCGGCATATATCGGCAGGCGGGCAATCGCCCCTTTCAGCGTTTCCTGGGCGTCGCCTTCGGCTTCACGCGTTATGAAACCATCGCTGACCGCCTCGGACGGCCAGTCCTGCCAGCGCATCTGGTTTTCCAGCGGTTGACCGACCGGCAGGTCCTCCGACAACACCAGCACCTCGGTCATGCGGACCGCCGGTTCGCGCGGCACCGCGTCCGCAACCACGATCGGCGCCGGCGCCGTCGCCAGGTTCTTCGCGATATAACCGGCAACACCGGCCGCGACGACGGCAACACCCAAAATGATCAAGCGTGAAGTGTTCATCAACCCGCACCTTTACCCGGCGATTTACGTCCACCGGCGGCGACAATGCGGGAGCAATCGTCAAATTAGGGTTAATGCAATGCTTACGATCGTCCTTAATTCAAGGTTTACGGATCGCAGTGCCTAACCGCCTAGACCTGGGCGAGCGCCCAGACCATCAGGGGCGAGTGCAGATAGGCGGCCAGACCGCCGAGGCCGAGCGCGATCCCATAGGGAACGCCGGCGTCGCGGTCGGCAAAATTGCGCAGGATCAGATTGTTGACCGTGATGTCGGCGAAAAGCGAGCGGCGATAAAGGAGGATGAAAAATGTGAGCAGGCCGCCGAACATCGCCGAAACGGTGAGATAATAAAGCAGGTTCATGTCGAACCCCATCCACAATGCCGTGGCCGCGAGCAGCTTGGCATCGCCGCCGCCCATGCCGCCGACGGCAAACAGGGCGAAGGTGACGGCGAGCACCGCAGCCATGGCGGCGAAATGCATGCCGAACTCGGGCCAGGCCATGCCGGTCAGCGGGGCCAGAACGGCGAAGGCGGCGACAAGCAAGACCGGCACGCGGTTGGCGATCGTCATCGACAGCATGTCGGAAACGGCCGCGAAAGCCATGCAGAACGGAAAGATGACGAAGATCGCCGCTTCAATCATGATCGCCTCACCGGTTGGTATGGTCCAGGATAGACCCAGCGCGCTTAAACAAGTGTGAAACCCGAAACCGCGCAAAGCAAAGGGGCCGCTCGACAAGCGGCCCCTCGGCTAGATCGGGCATTTGACGGCCCGAAGGCGGCGACTAGTCGGCCGTATAGTCGAGTTCCTTGGAGATTTCCGTGAACTGCTTGTCCAGCGACGTGCCGAGGGCACCGGCGCCGGCCATGATGGCCACGGCGATGAGGGCGGCGATCAGACCGTATTCGATAGCGGTCGCGCCGGATTCGTCTTTCACGAAACGTGCAAAAAGCTTAGACATTCGAGAGCTCCTACTCCACGTGTTACAGCACAGCCCGTCAACATTTCTTCGTGCGTTGATCGGATGGCCAGACACTACGGGGAAGCTGTTTCGATCGGCTTAAGAAACAGACTTACCGAAACCCTAACCCTTGCGACCGCCCCTGTTGGTTAAATTTGGCATAAGCAAAACCCGCGCATTGTATGCTTTGCCGCCCGCCTCGATTCGATCCGAAACGGCGGTCGCCCGAGCACCGGCACAATGCGCGTGGTCGCCGTTCCCTACTTGAGGCGGGGAGCTCCTTTACTTGGAGCCTGCTTGACGGCGACGGGGACGCGCGCCGTCGGCTCGACGCCGCGAATACGACCTCACCGGGATCGTGAAAGACTCGCGCACGCGAGCGGGGTATCTCGTCACCGGGGACCAAAAGGGCAGTCCCGCCAGGTTCGCGGCCGCGCTTAACCGAAGATTCACCAATACGGTTCATCTTTCGGCAAGCACGAGGCGGAGAGACCCCATGGCGTCGACATCGAAATTCCCGGCACGACATGTCCTTATCGGCACGTTGGCGGCGCTGTCGCTGGCAGCCGGGGCCGCGCCTGCGCTGGCCGAAGCGGGCATCCGTATCCTCATGAACGAGGCCAAGATCGTCAAGCTGGCCCGGCCGGCGGACACGATCGTGGTCGGCAATCCGCAAATCGCGGACGCCTCGGTCCAGGATGCCACCACGCTCGTGCTGACGGGGCGCGGATTCGGCGTCACCAATATCGTCGTCCTCGACCTGGACGGGGCCCCGATCGTCGACGAACAGATCTACGTGGCCCGCCAGGACACCAAATCCGTGCGCGTCTATCGCCGCGCCGAGGTTCAGACGCTGTCGTGCACGCCCTATTGCGAGAGCTCCTACAAGAGCGATGCCGAACGCCTGTCCGAAAGCGAGATGGGCGCCAGCCAGTAGCGCACCAACCGCCTCAGCCCCCCGGAAACGGGGCGAAGCCAACGGATCCCGCCCGGTTTCGGCTGCGGGTAAAGCATCGGTAAACGGGGCGTGGATAATTTTCCTGGTTGCCAAAACGGGAATTCAACCGCCATGCGCTAGACGTCTTTGCACGACTGCAATTGGGGTTGGCAGGAGTTGGCAATGACACAGCATAAGTCGGCAGGGCGTCAGGCCGCGACGACAAGGAAACGCAGAGGCCTTGTCGGCCGATTTGCGCGCAGTCGCGACGGCGCCGTCGCCGTCGAGTTCGTGGCGCTGGCGCTGCCGTTTTCCATGCTTGTCTTCGCAATTCTGGAAAGCTGCATCTCGTTTGCCGGCCAGCAAGTTCTGACGACCGCGACCGACAATGTCGCGCGTCAGGTGCGCACCGGCCAGATCAAGGCAGCCGGCCTGAACGAGGCCGTGCTCAAGCAGAAAATCTGCGACCAGATCGAAATCATCGTCGCGGCCGGCTGTCCCGGCCTGGAAGTAGATCTGCGCGAATTCGCCACCTTCGAGGAAGCGGCCAAGGTGCGCATCAAGCTGACCGCGGACAAGGATATCGACACCAGCGATTTCGACGTCGATCCCGGCCCGTCGCTGAGCAAGAACATGCTCAGAGTTTTCTATCGCTGGCCGGTTATGACCGACTTCATGCGCAAATCGATGTCGAATCTGAAGGACGGCAAGACGCTGCATTTCGCGACGGCCACCTGGCAGAACGAGCCGTTCGACGATTGATGCCGCCGTGGCAGCACGAGGTGCGCCGCGCGAGCAAAAAGGGATAGAAGCGATGTTAGGGCGAAACGGATTTTCGTATCGGAGTGTGCTTTGCAAGGCGACGTTGGTCGGCCTGTGGCGCGACCGGCGCGCCGCAGCCGCACTGGAGTTCGCCTTTGTCGTGCCGATCCTGATCGGGCTTTATTTCATGACCATGGAGACCTCGCAGGCGATCGAAGCCAACAAGAAGACCGGCCGCATCGCCTCGATGATCGCCGACCTCGTCACCCAGCAACAGCAGGTCACCGAAGCCGAGATCGACGCCATCATGAAGATCGGCGGTTCGGTGATCCAGCCCTATAACCGCACCGCGCCCTCAATCTACGTCACCGGGATCGAAATCACCGACGAGGACACGCCCAAGGTCAAGGTCGCCTGGTCGCGCAAGATGATCAACGGCACCGCGAGCGACCACCTGACGGCCGGTACGACGACGACCGTGCCCGAGGACCTCAAGGTCAGGGGTACCTTTCTCATTCGCGGCGAAGCGGAACTGGACTACAAGCCGGTCCTGACCTGGAACGCCGAAAAGAAGGCCACGATCGGCCTGGCCGCCGCCTTCGACAAGATCAGCATGGGCGAGCAATATTATTTGCGGCCCCGCATGAGCCAGCAGGTCAAATGCGTCGACTGCTGAAGGACGGCGGCTCGCTCCGGCTCACAGGCCGGCCGGGTGCCCAGATGATTTGGCAGCGGGCGGCGCGGCGGCAGGAGACGGCAGGGGCGCAACGAGTTCCATCAGGCCCAGCACGCTTCGATAGTCGGACTGGGACACCCGCAGAAACCCGCCCTGGCGCTCTTCCTCCACAAGATCGTAGATGTCGGGCTGCTGCTGCTTCAGGCTGGTCAGAAATCGCGCCAGCGCCTGTTTGAGCTCATCCGGCAGGTCGGTGCGGATCGCGTGCGGACCATAGCGTATCGGCGCCGAGGTCCACGCGATATCGAAACCATCCGCAGCGAGGCCGGCCTTCACAAGTCGGTCGACCGTACCGCCGGTTGCGCCGCCGACGCGCTCATACGCCCAACCGAAAAGGCCATCGACCTTGCCGGCGATGAAGCGGCGCTCGGCCTCGGCCGCGCTTTTCACGGCGACGCGTCGTTCGTCCGCGATCTCCGCCTCGTCGGCGCCGCCCGTCGAGGCCAGGCGCGGCAACAGATCCGACGCCAGACTGCCCGGCACATAGGCGATGCGCGGCGGCGTCGGCCGCTCGACCACGCCCGGCGCGACGATCAGCTGGGCGCGAATGCCGGTGGCACCGTCCCGCGAGATCGGCGCGGCCAGCGGCTCCACACAGTTGCAACGACGCCAGGCCAGCGCGTAGGCCAAAGCCGAGTAGACCGCGTAGTGCACACGCGCATTGGCATGCGCGTCGATCAGGGCGGCGAAATCGCGCGCAACGAAGATGTCGACGGGAATGCCCAGGGCTTTCGAGAAGGCGCGCTCGATCGCCGATGCGCCCGGCACCGCCGCGCCGGCGCCGGGACGCGCCAGCATGCCGATCCGCAAGGTGCCGACCTCTTCCTTCCAGCCGGCCTGCGCGGGCGACGACCCCAGCGCGATCGTCGCGGCCACGGCCAACCCCGCCAACGTCGTCCGCCTCATCGCCATCTCCGCCTCGCTGCCGCTATGTGTCCCCTATCGCATGGCGACCTTGCCGTTTGGTTTCCGAATTGCCAATTCACCGCTTCAATTCTAAGTGTCGTTGGAACCAATGTGTAAGGATGTTCAGCCATGGCGCGCGCCTTTTTGTTCGTGCTCGACTCCTTCGGCATAGGCGGCGCGCCGGATGCCGCCGATTTCGGCGACGAGGGCGCCAACACTTTCGCGCATATCGCGCAAGCGGCTGCAGACGGAATGGCCGATCGGGCGGGACTACGCCGCGGTCCCCTCGCCCTTCCCAACATGACCGAGCTCGGCCTTGCCCTGGCCGCCGAGACGGCGACCGCCCCGAACGGAAAGGCGCCCAGCCGGCATGGGGCGGGCGGATTTTTCGGCGCCGCGCAGGAGGTCTCCAAGGGCAAGGACACCCCGTCGGGCCATTGGGAGATCGCCGGCCTGCCCGTACCGTTCGCGTGGGGTTATTTCCCCGACACAACGCCGAGCTTTCCCGACGACCTCGTGGCGGCGATCCTGCGCGAAACCGGCCTGCCGGGGATTTTGGGCAATTGCCACGCCTCGGGCACGGAGATCATCGCAAAGCTCGGCGAGGACCATATCCGCTCGGGCAAGCCGATCTGCTACACCTCGGCGGATTCGGTGTTCCAGATCGCCGCGCATGAAACCCATTTCGGCCTCGAACGGCTTTACAAGCTGTGCGCCACTGTCCGGCGACTGGTCGACCCGCTCAATATCGGCCGCGTGATCGCGCGGCCTTTTATCGGCGAGACGCCGGCCGATTTTGTCCGCACCGCCAATCGGCGCGACTATGCGGTTCCGCCCGTCGAGCCGACGCTGCTCGACCGGGTGACCGAGGCCGGCGGCCGTGTGATCGGCATCGGCAAGATCGGCGATATCTTCGCCCATCGCGGCGTGAGCGAGGTGCGCAAGGCGGCCGGCAATATGGCGCTGTTCGACGCCGCGCTGACGGCGATGGACGATGCCGTCGCCGGCGACCTGGTGTTCGCGAATTTCGTCGATTTCGACATGTTGTTCGGCCACCGGCGCGACGTCGCCGGTTACGCCGCCGCGCTTGAGGCATTCGACGCCCGCTTGCCCGAAGCGCTGTCGCGGCTCGCCGAGGGCGACCTTCTGATCCTGACGGCCGATCATGGCTGCGACCCGACCTGGCCCGGCACCGACCACACGCGCGAGCGCGTACCCGTGTTCGGCACCGGCCCCGGCCTGGCACCGGCGGCGCTCGGGGTGCGCACCAGCTTCGCCGATATCGGCGAGACGATCGCCGCGCATCTGGGCTTGCCGGCCGGCCCGTACGGCCACTCTTTCCTGCCCGAGCTGCACGCCCATGCCTGAGCTGCCCGAAGTCGAGACGGTGCGCCGCGGGCTCGCCCCGGTGATGGAGGGCGCGCGTATCCTGTCGGTCGAACAGCGGCGGCCCGACCTGCGGTTCCCGTTTCCCGCCGACTTCGCCGGCCGGCTGACCGGGCGGCGGGTCGACGGCCTGTCGCGGCGCGCCAAATACCTCCTCGCCCATCTCGACGACGGCCTGACCCTGATCAGCCATCTGGGCATGTCGGGCTCCTGGCGCATCGAGACGGACGGGCCCGATGGCGACTCGCCCGGCCGCTTCCACCATGCCCGCTCCAAGAATGCCGCGCATGACCACGTCGTCTTCCATCTCGCGCCGAAGACCGGCGCAAACGCCCGGATCGTCTTCAACGACCCGCGCCGTTTCGGCTTCATGGCTTTCGCCGAGGAAGGGGAACTGGCCGCGCATCCGCTGATCGGCAAGCTCGGCGCCGAACCGACCGGAAACAGGCTCGACGGCGCCCTGCTCGCGACCCTGTTTCACAACCGGCGCGCACCGCTGAAGGCCGCCCTGCTCGACCAGCGCCTGATCGCCGGGCTCGGCAACATCTATGTGTGCGAGGCCCTGTGGCGAGCGGGGCTCGCGCCCGACCGCGCGGCCGGGTCGATCGTGAACAAGCATGGCGGTGCGACGGCGGCCTGCGACCGGCTCGCCGCGGCGGTCCGCGCGGTGATCGCGGACGCCATCGAGGCCGGAGGCTCGTCGCTGCGCGATTACGTCCATGCCGACGGGGCACTCGGTTATTTCCAGCACCGTTTCGCCGTCTACGACCGCGAAGGCGAGCCGTGCGTCCAGCCGGATTGCGACAGCGTCGTCTTGCGCACCGTGCAGTCGGGCCGCTCGACTTTTTATTGCCCCGCGTGCCAGCGCTAGGCTAGAGCACATGCTCGCAAAACCGGAGGAGATACCCGATGGCCTATGAAACGATCCTGGTCGAAACGCGCGCGCGGGTCGGCCTCATCACGCTGAACCGGCCGAAGGCGCTCAACGCGCTCAACACCACGGTGTTGGCGGAGGTGATCGCGGCGCTCGACTCCTTCGAGGCCGATGCCGGCATCGGCGCGATCGTGATCACGGGGTCGGAAAAGGCCTTCGCGGCCGGAGCCGACATCAAACAGATGCAGTCGATGGAATTCGTCGACGCCTTCATGAGCGACTTCTTCGCCGGTTGGGAGGCGCTGACGCGGATCCGCAAGCCGATCGTGGCGGCCGTTTCCGGCTATGCGCTCGGCGGCGGCTGTGAATTGGCGATGATGTGCGATTTCATCATCGCCGCCGAAAACGCGAAATTCGGCCAGCCGGAGATCACGCTCGGCGTCATGCCCGGCATGGGCGGTTCCCAACGGTTGACACGCTTTGTCGGCAAGGCCAAGGCGATGGATATGTGCCTGACCGGGCGGATGATGGACGCCGCCGAAGCCGAACGCGCGGGCCTGGTCTCGCGGGTGGTGCCGACGGGCGACCTACTCGAGGAGGCGCTGGCGGCGGCCGGCAAGATCGCCTCCTTCTCGCTGCCGGCGGTGATGATGGCCAAGGAAGCCGTCAACCGCTCCTACGAGACCACGCTTTCGGAAGGACTGCGCTTCGAGCGGCGGGTGTTCCATTCGATGTTCGCGCTCGAGGACCAGACGGAAGGCATGGCGGCTTTCGCGGAAAAACGCACGCCGAACTTCCGCAATCGCTGACACGGGCGCCTGCCATCAAAGGGCGTTGACGTGGGAAAAAAGCTGCACTATAAGCCGCGCCAACAGAGGCGGCCCTGCGGCCGCCCGATTGTTTTCGTGCCTACCGGCTTTGCGGGCGCGGCACGAACGTCAGGATAACCAGAGAGGCACCATGGCCAATACCACTTCGGCCAAAAAGGCCACGCGCAAGCTCGCGCGCCGGACCGAGATCAACAAGAGCCGTCGCTCGCGCGTGCGCAATTTCGTGCGCAAGGTTGAAGAGGCGCTGGCTACCGGCGACAAGAGCGCTGCTGAAACGGCGCTCAAGGCCGTTCAGCCCGAGTTGATGCGGGCGGCGACCAAAGGCGTCCTGCACCGCAACACCGCCTCGCGCAAAGTGTCGCGTCTGGCGCAGCGCGTGAAGGCGCTTTCAGCCTGAAGGCAGCATCGGGCACAGCCGCCCCGTCTAGTTGCAGGAATGCCCGGCCGTCTGAGCCGGGCTTTTTTGTTTTACTGCCAAGCACTTGTCCGTTACGGGCAAACGCGGCGTGAAAAATTCGCGTCAATTGCTTTGCCGGCACAGGCGGTTTTGACGCTGGACGACCCTTTGACGAGCCGCGGCGACTCAGGCTCGATCCACAGGTAATATCTTTTTAAATCAATACCTTACCAGAGGTCATACACAGCTTCTCCACATGTGCGGTGGACCGGCTTTGCCGAAATTGTGTCAAGCGAAAAAAAATAGATTTTTTATGTAGCCGGCCACGAAAGAAACGGTCCGAGAAAAGGGTTTGATTCAAAACGGTTTAGGGGCGCCGCCCCTTGATTCGTTCCATCGGGGACATGGCCCCAACCGCCCTACAAATTAAAAAACCCTTACCCGCGGCCTTGCCCTTCAGCCGTCACATTTTGTAATGTCCACCCATCGGAAGGGACAAGGCCCTCGGGCCTCAATACCCAGAAAATCTACCGTTTTCAGCGCGGGAAACATCTCTCGCGAGCGATAGGTTTTTGCCTTTCGTCACGCCGCCAGTCCGGCGTGTTTCAGGTCGAGGAGTGACGAGGAACGGACCGGCATCTTCCGCCGGCACGGGGAACTTTGCGGCCTATGTTCAAGCAGTCTCCGCGCGTCCGCGCGCTGGGACGTAAAGGGGGTGGGCTGACCAGATGCGGTCGGTTGTATTCGAGTGAAGTGGCGGGCGGTGCGATGCGCCGTTGCGTCAGAACGTGGACGCTCGCGGCCAGGGCCTGCGCGCGACGGGAATGCATATCGTTATGAAAAGGAAAGTTGGGATGCAGGGCGGCATGGGAACGGAGGTCAAGGCGGGGCTTCCTTTCGTGAGGGCAGGCGGGGACGTTCATGATATGAAAACCGGTTCGTCCGCTTCCGAGATTTTCGAACGCATCCGGGTGCAGTTGCGCGCGCAGCTCGGCATGGAGGTCTATTCAAGCTGGTTCGGGCGCATGAAGCTCGCCGAGGCGTCCCGCGGGCTTGTCCGCCTGTCCGTGCCCACCGCCTTTCTGCGCTCCTGGATCAACAGCCATTATCTCGACCTGATCACGGAGTTGTGGCGGCGCGAAGAGCCCGGCCTGCTGCGCCTGGAGATCGTTGTGCGCACCGCCACACGCAACACGCGGCCCAGCGAGAGCGAAACGACCGATGCCGGCCCGGCATCGCACGCCGCGGGCACGGCGCTGGCGAGCGGAACGATCAGCCAGAAAAGGCCGAGCCAGCCGCGCCGTCCCGCGGTCGAGTCCGCGCGGGGACAAAACGTTCTCGGCTCGCCGCTCGACAGCCGCTACACGTTCGAGTCGTTCATCGAGGGACCACCCAATCGCGTCGCCTTCGCGGCCGCCCGCACCGTCGCGGAAAACCCGACCGCGTCGCTGCGCTTCAATCCGCTCTTCCTCCACGCCTCCGTCGGTCTCGGCAAGACGCATCTCCTGCAGGCGATCGCCGCCGAGGCGCTGGCGCGCAACCCGCAGTCGCGGGTGGTCTACCTGACCGCGGAATATTTCATGTGGCGGTTCGCGACCGCGATCCGCGACAACAACGCGCTGACGCTGAAAGAGCAATTGCGCGACATCGATCTGCTGATCATCGACGACATGCAGTTCCTGCAAGGCAAATCGATCCAGCATGAATTCTGCCATCTTATCAACATGTTGCTTGATAGTGCCAAGCAGGTCGTGGTGGCCGCGGACCGGCCGGCCTCGGAGCTGGAATCGCTCGAGCCGCGCGTGCGCTCCAGGCTGCAGGGCGGGGTTTCGCTGGAAATGGCCGCGCCCGACATGGACATGCGCCTGCGCATGCTTCAGCAGCGCCTGGAGGCCGCACGCACGGAAGACCAGACGCTAACGATCCCCGAAGAGATCCTCGAACATGTCGCGCGCGCCGTTACCGGCTCCGGGCGCGAGCTTGAGGGCGCCTTCAACCAGTTGCTGTTCCGCCGCTCCTTCGAGCCGCAATTGTCGATCGAACGCATCGACGAGCTTCTGGGCCATATGTTCCGTCCGGGCGACCCGAAACGGGTGCGCATCGAGGACATCCAGCGCATCGTGGCGCGCCATTACAACGTTTCGAAGACGGAATTGCTGTCCAACCGGCGTACCCGCACCATCGTCAAGCCGCGGCAGGTCGCCATGTATCTGTCAAAAGTCATGACGCCGCGCTCGCTGCCGGAGATCGGCCGGCGCTTCGGCGGCCGTGATCATACGACTGTGTTGCACGCGGTGCGCAAGATCGAGCAATTGTCGGGCGACGACAACACGCTGGCCCAGGAGCTGGAGCTTCTGCGCCGACTGATCAGCGACCAGGCCTGACCGGATTCAGGGCCCGGCCGCCGGCTTTGCGGTTCGCGGACCCGTTATCCCCGAAGAATACGCGCCGGTCGAGCGTTCGGCCGGCGCGCGGGCTTGCGTTTGCCGGAATTTTCCTGTCATTTTGGTTTGATTCCGGCCCGTTGCGGGCCGTTTCCTTCTGCGCTTCCCGCGAAGCCCGCCCGGTATGAGACCTCGAAGTCATGCGTGTCACACTCGAACGTTCAAACCTCCTGAAGTCGCTCAACCACGTCCATCGCGTGGTCGAACGCCGCAACACCATTCCGATCCTGTCGAACGTTCTGCTCAGGGCCGAGGGCGCCGTGCTGGAGATGAAGGCGACCGACCTCGACATCGAGGTCACCGAGGCGACCGCCGCCCAGGTCGAACAGGCCGGCGCGACGACGGTGCCCGCCCATCTGCTCTACGACATCGTACGCAAGTTGCCCGACGGCGCCGAAGTCATGCTGAAGACCGACGAAGACGGACGCTCGATGTCGGTGATCGCCGGGCGGTCCAACTTCCGGCTGCAATGCCTGCCGCAATCCGACTTCCCGGAGCTGACGGCGGGGTCGTTCTCGCACATTTTCCGCATCGAGTCCGAGGCGCTCAAGGGCCTGGTCGACAGGACCCAGTTTGCGATCTCCACGGAAGAAACCCGCTATTATCTCAACGGCATCTTCCTGCACACGCTGGAAAGCGCCGGCGCGCTGGTGCTGCGCGCGGTGGCGACCGACGGGCACCGCCTGGCGCGCGCCGACATGGAGGCGCCGGCCGGCTCGGAAGGCATGCCCGGCATCATCATTCCGCGCAAGACGGTGAACGAGCTGCAGAAGCTGGTCGACGCCCCCGGCGTCAAGGTGGCGGTCGAACTGTCGGAAACCAAGATCCGCTTCACCATCGGAAGCGTCATCCTGACCTCCAAGCTGATCGACGGCACCTTTCCCGACTATCAGCGCGTCATCCCGACCGGCAACGACAAAAAACTCGTCATCGACCGGCAAAGCTTCGCCGATGCCGTCGACCGTGTCTCGACCATCTCGTCGGAACGCGGCCGCGCGGTCAAGCTGGCGATTTCGGACGGCCAGGTGACGTTGACCGTCAACAATCCGGACTCCGGCAGCGCGGTCGAGGAAATCGCCGCCGACTACGACGCCGACCCGATCGAGATCGGGTTCAACGCGCGCTATCTGCTCGACGTCGCCGGCCAGTTGAGCGGCAGCGAAGCCAAGTTCCTGCTGGCCGACGCGGGATCGCCGACGCTCATTCACGATATGGCCGACGAGCAGGCCCTGTACGTGCTCATGCCCATGCGGGTGTGACCGGAACGCCGCCCGCGATCCGGCGACCGTGACGGACAAACCGCCCCAGATCCGAATAGGTAAGCTTACACTTACCGATTTTCGCAATTACGCCGCCCTCAGCGCTAGGTTCGACAATGGCGCGGTGGTGCTGACCGGGGAAAACGGGGCCGGCAAGACCAACCTCCTGGAGGCGATATCGCTGTTCGCGCCGGGGCGCGGCCTGCGCCGGGCGACCTATGGCGACATGACACGCGAGGGAGCGTCGGGCGGTTTCGCGCTCCATGCCAGGCTGGACTGGCCGGACGGACCGGTCGAGATCGGCACCGGTGCCGGCGGAACGGAAAACGGCGAGGCCGAAACCGGCCGGCGCGTGCGCATCAACGGCGCGCCGGCGCGCTCGGCCGACGCCATGCAGGAATGGCTGCGGGTCATGTGGCTGACCCCCGCCATGGACGGGCTGTTCACCGGTCCGACCGCGGACCGGCGTCGCTTCCTCGACCGGCTCGTGCTGACCATCGATCCCGCGCACGGGCGCCGCGCGCTCGCCTTTGAAAAGGCGATGCGCGGACGCAACCGGCTGTTTGCCGAGAATGCGCGCGACCAGACCTGGTTCGCCGCGATCGAGGCGCAGATGGCCGAGACCGGCACGGCGATCGCGGCCGCGCGTGTCGAAATGGTGCGACTGTTGAGCGCCATGATCGAACGCGCGCCCGACGGCGACACCTTTCCGCGCGCCGATCTGGCCTTGTCGGGCTTCGTGGAGGAGATGCTCGCCGACCGCCCGGCAATCGAGGCCGAGGAACTGTTTCGCCACCGGCTGGCCACCGAGCGCGAGCGCGACCGCGCCGCCGGCCGGGCCCTTGATGGGCCGCACCGCGCCGACCTCCTGGTCCGCCATCGACCCAAGAACATGCCGGCGGCGCTGTCATCGACCGGCGAGCAAAAAGCCTTGCTGGTCGGCATCGTGCTGTCGCATGCGCGGCTGACCGGCGAGATGGCCGGCATGGCACCGGTGCTGCTGCTCGACGAGATCGCGGCCCATTTCGACCATCGCCGCCGCGCCGCCCTGTTCGACATCCTGCACGATCTCAACGGCCAGGTCTTCATGACCGGCACCGAGCCGGAACTGTTTTCGGCGATCGCCGAACGAGCCCAGTTCGTGTCGGTTTCCGGCGGCACGCTCACCGCCGGCGGTCGCGGCTGACACCCGGTCGCATTTCCGGCCATGTTGACGTAGCGTTACGGCGCGCCGGCGCGAGAGGGCGGCCGGTCACGACACGCGACAGGTTAAAAAGGCGGACAGGCATGGACAAGGCCACGACACGGCCCCTGAGCGACAGCGAGCTGGAACGTTATGCGCGTCACATCGTCCTGCCGGAGATCGGCGGCGCAGGCCAGCAGAGGCTGAAACGCGCGCGGGTGCTCGTCATCGGCGCGGGCGGGCTGGGCGCGCCCGCGCTCAGCTATCTCGCCGCCGCCGGCGTCGGCACACTCGGGATCGTCGACGACGACATCGTGTCTTTGTCAAACCTGCAACGGCAGATCATCCATCGCACCGACGCGCTCGACAGGGCCAAGGTGGACAGCGCCGCCGACACGATCGCGTCGATCAACCCGCACGTGGCGGTGGAAAAGCACCGGCTGCGCCTGACCGCCACCGGTGCCGCCGAGCTGGTCGCCGGCTACGACATCGTCACCGACGGGTCCGACAATTTCGAGACCCGCTATGCGGTGGCCGACGCCTGCGCGGCGGCGGGCAAACCGCTGGTTACCGGCGCCGTCGGACGTTTCGACGGCTCGCTGACGGTGCTCAAACCCTATGCGCACGGCGCCGACGGCGCGCCCCTGCCCTCCTATCGCGACCTTTTTCCCGAACCGCCGCCTGCGGACATGGTGCCGTCCTGCGCGGAGGCCGGCATCGTGGGGGCGCTAACGGGCGTGATCGGCACGCTGCAGGCAATGGAGGTGATCAAGCTGATCACCGGGATCGGCGAGCCGCTCGTGGGGAGGCTGCTTTTGTATGACGGGCTCGGCGCCCGGTTCGAGACCATGAAATACGGCCGGAGCCAGACATGAACGTGATGCTGGCAGACGACGAACGCGCGCTCGCGGCCGGACGGGACGGCAAGGCGATGGCGATGCGCATCGTTGCCGAAAGCGCACGGCTTCTCGGCGCGCGCCGGCTGCTGCCGATCACATCGGCCCATATTGACGGCGGCCTCTATCACGGGGATTCGGGCACGCTCTTCGCCGAAAAACTCGTCACCGAGGGCGCACGGGTCGCCGTGCGGGCGACGCTCAATGTCGGCGCGCTCGATCTCGCCGGCGGCTGCACGGTGCGACTGGCCGAACCGCAGCGCGGCATGGCGCAGCGGATGATGCGGGCCTATGTGGCGCTCGGCTGCGAACCGAGCTGGACCTGCGCGCCGTATCAGGCCGGGCATCGTCCGGCGCGCGGCGAGGACGTCGCCTGGGGCGAATCGAACGCGGTGGTGTTTTGCAATTCCGTTCTGGGCGCGCGCACCAACCGCTACGGCGACTTCCTCGACATTGCCTGCGCGGTGGCCGGGCGCGCGCCCGATTGCGGCCTGCACCAGGCTGAGAACCGCCGCGCCCGGGTGGTGGTCGACGTTTCGGGACTGTCGGACCGGTTTTTCGCCGACGATACGGCATGGCCGGTGCTGGGCAGCCTCTACGGCCGGCTGGTCGGCAACGCCGTCGGCGTGCTCACCGGAGTGCGCGGCGCCCCCGACGAGGACGCGCTCAAAGCCTTCGGCGCGGCGGCCGCCTCATCCGGCGCGGTCGGGCTGTTCCATATTGTCGGCCTGACGCCGGAAGCGCCCGATCTCGCCACCGCCACCGGTGGCCTGGAGCCGGAAACGCGCATCGTCGTGACCGCGGCGATGGTTGCCGACAGCCGCCGGCGGCTTTCGACCGCCGCGCGCGCCGACCGCATCGACGCGGTCGCGATCGGCAGCCCGCATTTGTCGCTGGCCGAGTTCGACCGGCTCGAAAGCCTTATTGCGGGGCGCCGCCTGCAGGTGCCGCTGTTCGCCTGCACCGCCCGGCACGTTCTGGAAGCACTCGGGGATCAGCGGCGGCGGACCTCGCTGGAAGAGGCAGGCGTGACGATCGTGGCCGACACGTGCGTCGTGGTCACGCCGATTTTGGCGGACATCAAGGGGGGTGTGTTGATGACCAATTCCGGCAAATTCGCGCATTACGCGCCGGGAAATACCGGGTACGCGACACTGTACGGCTCGCTTGCCGATTGCGTGGAAAGCGCAGTCAGCGGGCGGCCGGTGCTGTCGGAGCCACAGGGTTGACGGTGCAGGCGAAGGGCGAGGTGCTGGTTCCCGGCGCGCCCGGCCAGGGCCCCGCGCTCGTCCTGCAGGCTCCGATCAGCTTCTGGGGCGGGGTCGATCCGCGCGACGGCAGGATCATCGACGTGCGCCACCCGCAACATGGTGCAGTCGTGGCTGCGAAAGTGTTGTTCGTGCCGGCGACGATCGGCTCGTCATCGGCCTCGTCCGTGCTTCTGGAGCTTGTCAGGGCCGGCGTGGCGCCGGCGGCGCTGATCATCGGCGAGGCCGACGCGATCCTGCTTCTGGGACTGGTCGTGGCGCGCGAGATGGGCTGGGAGCCGCCGGTCGCGGTGCGGCTCGATCCGGAGCAATTTTCCGCGTTCAGCGACCGCATTGTCACGGTCGCAAACGACGGTACGCTCCAGGCTCTGGACGACCAGAGCTAAGCCGCGTCCGCGCCGGGCAGCAGGCTTCGCTTGCTCACAGCCGGCCCGGAAGCACCCGGTCGGGCGGGCGATGACCGTCGAAAAACGTGCGTATATTGATGATCACCTTGTCGCCCATGTCGATACGGCCCTCGATCGTGGCCGATCCCATATGCGGCAATAAAACGACCTTGCCTTTTTCGGCAAGCTTGACGAGCTTCGGATTGACCGCCGGCTCATGTTCGAACACGTCGAGGCCGGCACCGGCAAGCCTGCCCTCACGGATCATGTCGATCATCGCGCTCTCGTCGATGATCTCGCCGCGCGCCGTGTTGACGATATAGGAGCCGGGCTGCATCAGCGCCAGGCGCCGCGCCGACAGCAGATGGAACGTGGCGGGCGTGGAGGGACAATTGACGGAGATGATGTCCATGCGGGCCAGCATCTGGTCGAGGCTTTCCCAATAGGTCGCCTCCAACTCGTCCTCGATCGCGGGCGCGACCCGGTGTCGGTTGTGATAGTGGATGGACAGCCCGAAGGCTTTGGCGCGCCGCGCCACGGCCGTTCCGATCCGGCCCATGCCGATAATGCCGAGCCGCTTGCCCCAGATACGGTGCCCGAGCATCCAGGTCGGCGACCAGCCACTCCATTTGCCGTCTCCCTTCAGCACGCCCGCGCCCTCGATCAGGCGCCGCGGCACGGTCAGGATCAGGCCCATGGTCATGTCGGCCGTGTCTTCGGTCAGCACGTTGGGCGTGTTGGTGACGGTGATCTGCTTCTGCGCCGCGGCCTCGACATCGATATGGTCGACGCCATTGCCGAAATTGGCGATCAGTTTCAGCCCCTCGCCGGCCTGGGCGATCAGCGCCGCGTCGATGCGGTCGGTGATGGTGGGCACCAGAACCTCGGCCTCGCGCACCGCAGCGACCAGTTCGGGTTGCGTCATCGGCCTGTCCTCGACGATCAGCCGCGCATCGAACAATTCGCGCATGCGCGTTTCCACCGGATCCGGCAATTTGCGCGTGATCACCACGAGAGGCTTTTTCCTGCCCGCCATCGTTTCCTCGTTCCGGATCCTGTTGAGACCTCTTTAACCAAGACGGGCGATACTGGCCAGCGTGATCGACCCGGCCCTGTGTAACAACTGGGCCCGTTGAAGACAAAGAAAAACCGGACCTTGCCGGCATGCTTTGCAGCCGCGAGAAGTTCGAAATTCAGGGACTGACCGTGTCGCGTTTCGTGTCGCTTGGCCTGGCCGTTGGGGCTGCTCTCCTGGCAACGGCAACCGCATCCTTCATGTCCGCCACGCCCGCCTGGACGGCCGGCGCCTCGCAACCCGTCGCCCGCGGGCCAAGCGGCCTGCCGCTGCCGCGCTTCGTGAGCCTCAAGGCGAGTCGGGTCAATCTGCGGATCGGGCCCGGTCGCAGCTATGCCGTCGACTGGCTCTATCTGCGCAGCGGCCTGCCGATGGAGATTATCCAAGAATACGACAATTGGCGCCGGGTGCGCGATTCGGAAGGCGTCGAAGGCTGGATCAGCGGCTCGCTGCTGTCGGGCCGTCGCACAGGGATCGCCGCCCCCTGGCAGCGCGGCAAGGCGGCGGAAATCGCCCTGCGTAAGGAGCCCTATGACGACGCGCGCACGGTCGCGCTCGTGGAACCAGGCGCGGTCGGCGAAATCCGCACCTGCAACGGCGACTGGTGCCGGATGGATTTCGACGGCCACACCGGCTGGGTGCGCCAGCAACAAGTCTGGGGTGCCTATCCCGGAGAAACCATCGAGGACTGAGGCCAGCCCAACCGGGCGCTCGGCGACAGCGCGGGTCAGGTCCGAGAGCCTCAAGCAACATGCGGGCGCCTCGCCCCGCCGAACCGGCGGCGGACGGCCCGACACGGTCTTGCGGACCACGAGCTGGCACGCCTCACGGCAGCCATGGCATTGCCAAAAAATACCGGAAAGCGGTGGTCGGTTCAGCCGTAACGCCTGGGCCGCAGCCGCACGACGATATCCACATTCACGATTTCCATGCCCTCGGGCGGCTCGGGCAAGTTATGCACGGTGACCGGCCCGGAGGGGATATCGACGACGCGGCTCTCGCCCTCGATGAAATAGTGATGGTGGTCGGAGGTGTTGGTATCGAAATAGGTCTTGGCGCCCTCAACGGCGAGGATGCGCAGCATGCCGGCTTCGGTGAACTGATGCAGCGTGTTGTAGACGGTCGCCAGGGAGACGGGAACGCCGGCGGCTACCGCTTCCTCATGCAGTTCTTCGGCCGACAGGTGCCGGTCGCCCTTGGCAAACAGGAGGTCTGCAAGCGCGACACGCTGCCGCGTCGGCCGCAAGCCGGCCGTGCGCACCTTCCTCTTCGCCAGAGACAATGTGTCCAGCATTTCACCTCGTTTCGGGGCGCCTTGCCCACGCACGCCCCCAGCGCACCGGGTCCGGCGTCAAATTCACACTTCAGGATATAACTTCTCCTTAAATCCAGATCAATAGCGGCACATTGACCCGTGCAGCACATCGCGATAAGCGCAGGCATAGGTTTCTTGCGGTCGGTCACAACGACCGGACGTAGAAGCGGGCGGGCACTGGCGGCCGGCCATATTGGCAAAGCGGGAAGGGTTTAATGGCAGAGCGGAAATCCAGCTACGGCTACGAAGAGCTCCTGGCGTGCGCGCGGGGCGAGCTTTTCGGACCGGGCAACGCCCAGCTTCCGGCGCCGCCCATGCTGATGTTCGACCGGATCACCGAGATCGATGAGGCCGGCGGCGAATACGGCAAAGGCATGATCCGCGCGGAACTGGACATCAAGCCCGATCTCTGGTTCTTCCCGTGCCACTTCATCGGCAATCCGGTGATGCCGGGCTGCCTCGGCCTGGACGCGATGTGGCAGATGACGGGTTTTTTCCTGGGCTGGCTCGGCGAGCCGGGCAAGGGCATGGCGCTGTCCACCGGCGAGGTCAAGTTCAAGGGCATGGTGACGCCGGACGTCAAACGGGTCGAATTCGGCGTCGACTTCAAACGCGTCATGCGCGGCCGACTGGTGCTGGGCATCGCCGACGGCTGGCTGAAGGCGGACGGCGAAACGATCTACACGGCCTCCGACCTGAAGGTCGGCCTGGCCAAGCAGGAAGCCTAACTTAGCCCGGCCTGATATGGCCCGTTGAACAATTCCAGGGAGAACGACATGAAGCGTGTCGTCGTAACCGGACTCGGTATCGTCTCGTCAATCGGCAACGATGCCGGCGAGGTCGAAGCCTCGCTGCGCGATGCGCGCTCGGGGATCAGCTTTTCGGATGAATTCGCCGAGCACGGCTTCCGCTGCCAGGTCTGGGGAGCCCCCACGCTCGACCCCGCCGAACTGGTCGACCGGCGCGCGATGCGCTTCCTGTCCAAGGGCGGCGCCTGGAACCATGTCGCCATGCAACAGGCGATCGCCGATTCCGGCCTGGCCGAAACCGACATCACCAACGAGCGCACCGGCATCATCATGGGCTCCGGCGGCCCGTCGACGCGCACCATCGTGGAAGCGGCCGCGATCACGGAAAAGAACAACAGCCCCAAGCGCATCGGCCCGTTCGCGGTACCGAAGGCGATGTCTTCGACCGCCTCGGCGACGCTTGCGACCTGGTTCAAGATCCATGGCGTGAATTATTCGATCTCTTCGGCCTGCTCGACCTCGGCGCACTGCATCGGCAACGCGGCCGAGCTCATCCAGTGGGGGAAGCAGGATATCGTGTTCGCGGGCGGACACGAGGATCTGGATTGGACAATGTCCAACCTGTTCGACGCCATGGGCGCGATGTCCTCCAAATTCAACGACCAGGCGGCCACCGCCTCGCGCGCCTATGACGTTACCCGCGACGGGTTCGTGATCGCCGGCGGCGCCGGCGTGCTGGTTCTCGAAGAGCTGGAACACGCCAAGGCGCGCGGCGCCAAGATCTATGCCGAACTGGTCGGTTACGGCGCGACGTCGGACGGGTTCGACATGGTCGCCCCCTCCGGCGAGGGCGCGGTACGCTGCATGCGCCAGGCACTGGCGACCGTCGAGGGCGATGTCGACTACATCAACACGCACGGCACCTCGACGCCGGTCGGCGATTCGCGAGAGATCGCCGCGATCGGCGAGGTTTTCGGAGACAAGATGCCGCACATCGCGTCGACAAAATCGCTCACCGGCCATTCTCTGGGCGCGGCCGGCGTGCAGGAATCGATCTATTCGATCCTGATGATGCAGGCAGGTTTTATCGGCAAAAGCGCGCATATCGACACGCTCGATCCGGAATTCGAAGGCGCTCCGATCGTGCGCGAACGCATCGACAACGCCAGGATCGACACCGTGCTTTCGAACTCGTTCGGCTTCGGCGGCACCAACGCGACCCTCGTCTTCCAGCGGCATTCCGGGTAGGAGCGCGCACATGGAAGGGCTGATGAAGGGCAAGCGCGGCCTCGTCATGGGCGTGGCCAATGATCACTCGATCGCCTGGGGCATCGCCAAAAAGGCGTTCGAGCACGGCGCCGAAATGGCGTTCACCTATCAGGGCGAGGCATTCGGTCGGCGGGTCAAGCCGCTCGCCGAACAGGCCGGCGTGAAGCTGGTTCTTCCCTGCGACGTCGAGGACGAAAGCTCGGTCGAGGCCGTGTTCGACACGCTGAAATCGGAATGGGGCACACTCGATTTCATCGTGCATGCGATCGGGTTTTCCGACAAGAACGAGCTCAAGGGTCTCTACGCCGACACCACGCGCGCCAATTTCACCCGCACCATGGTGATTTCGTGCTTTTCCTTTACCGAGGTCGCGCGCCGTGCCGCGGCGATGATGAACGATGACGGCGCGATGCTGACGCTGACCTATGCGGGTTCGACGCGCGTCATGCCCAATTACAACGTCATGGGCGTGGCCAAGGCGGGGCTGGAAGCGAGCGTGCGCTATCTGGCAACCGATTTCGGCCCGCGCGGCATCCGCGTCAACGCGCTGTCGGCCGGACCGGTGCGTACGCTCGCCGGGGCAGGCGTCGCCGACGCCCGCCACATGTTCGCCTTTCAGCAGCGCAATTCCCCGCTGCGGCGCAGTGTCGACATCGACCAGGTGGGCAATTCGGCGCTCTATCTGTTGTCCGATCTCTCCGCCGGCGTGACGGGGGAAATCCATCACGTCGATTCCGGCTATCATATCGTGTCGATGCCGAGCCTCGAGGAACTCAAGAAGTCCGAATGAGCGCGCCTGCGACACGATTTCGCTAAAATTCGAACGAAGTCACGCAACGAACCTTAATGCGCCTGTGCTTTGGTACATGGCGAGTGAGGGATTTGCCATGCGTGACGCACCGGATCCGAACCGGTCACCGATCTTCAGGATGATAACGATAGCGAGCTCGGGTCTGGGCAGCTTCATTATCGGCCTGTGGGCATTGCGGTCGGGGCTCGGCGGAAACCTGGCCGGCCTGCCGCCGGAGATCGTCGGCGCGAGCGTGGCGGCGTTATGTGCGCTGGCGGCGGCCGGGGCGGCGCTGTCCTTCTTCGCCGGTGTCGACGAATCGGCCGGTTACGTGTTCCGGGAAACGCAGATCGACAAACTGACCGGCTTTCATTCCCGCAACGCACTGATCGGCAAGACCGCCGAGGCCGTGGCGACCAGCACCAGGCTGGGCGAACCCGTTTTCCTGATCGATCTCGACATCGACCGTTTCAAGCAAATCAACGATGCCATCGGCTACAGCCAGGGCGACCAGGTCATCCGCGCCTTTGCGCAGCGGCTGAAGGCCTGCCTGCCGGAGGGCGCCGAAATCGGGCGCATCGGGGCTGGAGAATTCGCCGCCCTGGTGCCCGACAGCCTGGTCGATGGAGAGATCGGCACGAGGATCGACGCGCTGATCGAAAAGATGACGGAACCCTATCAGCTGCCTTCGCATCTGCAGTCGCTGAACCTGTCGGTGGGCGTCGTGGCCGTTCCAAAGGACGGTGACGACCCGATCGTCTTGTTGCGCCGCTCCAACCTGGCGCTGCAGCACGCGCGCGCCAATGGCATGGGCAACTGGGCGGTGTTCCAGCCGGAAATGGGACAGGTGGCCGACTACCGGCAGTGGATCGAAGCGGAGTTGAGCACCGCCTTCGACCGTGGCGATTTCGATCTCCACTACCAGCCGCAATTCGATCACATGAAAGGCCGCGTAGTCGGCTACGAAGCCCTGATCCGCTGGACCCACCCGGCTCGCGGCATGATTTCGCCGACCGAATTCATTCCGATCGCGGAAGAGACCGGAATCATCGGCCCGATCGGCGAGTGGGTGCTGCGCAAGGCCTGCACGGACGCGCACGCTTTGCCGGACGGTTGCTTCGTTGCCGTCAACATCTCGCCGGTGCAGTTCATGACCAAGGATTTCGCCAGCCTGGTTAGACGGGTGCTGGAGGACACCGGTCTGCCGCCGTCGCGGCTGGAGCTCGAAGTCACCGAAACCGCGATGATGCAGGATCGCACGCGCGCCGCCGAAATCCTGCGCGAATTCACCGCCATGGGCCTGACGGTGGCCGTCGATGATTTCGGGACCGGATATTCGAACCTGTCCTATCTGATCGATTTCTCGTTCCAGAAGCTCAAGATCGACCGCTCCTTCGTCTCGCGCATCGACCGCAACAATGGCGGCGCGGTGGTGTCGACCATTGTCGGATTGTCGCGCGCGCTGGGCGTCGACACGATCGCCGAGGGCGTGGAGACCGAGGATCAGGCAACCCTGCTGCGCGCGGCCGGTTGCGACGTGTTCCAGGGCTATCTGTTCGGCAAGCCGCAACCTTTGATGGTGCGCGGGGACGAGGCAGTCGAGGTTCGGCACGCCGTCCACTGAGCCGGCGGCACCGGATGCCGCCCGAAGCGCGGCTTGCCCGACCAGCCGTCAGCGGCGGGCCCAAAGCAGCTTGAAACGTGTGTCGCGCAGCGTCTCACCGGAGGTGGCGAACATCGCCGCCAGGTCGGTCTCGTAAGGCAAGCCCCGATTGGCGACGAGGAAAAGCCGCCCGCCCGGCTTGAGCGCAGCGCTCGCCGCCCGGATCATGCCCGTTCCGATCGCCGGTTCGGCCGCCCGCCCGTGGTGGAAGGGCGGGTTCATCACCACGACGTCATAGTGGCGCGGCACGGGTTCGCTCAAAAGATCCCGCCAGTGAAAGCCAAGCGGTGTGCGCCCGGCCTGGGACGCCAGATTGGTCTTGGCCGCCTCCAGCGCCGCGTGGTCGGCTTCGTAAAGATCGAGGCCGGAAAGGTGCTGTCCGGCGCGCTCCAGAAGCGCAGCCGCGAGATAGCCCCAGCCGGCGCCAAAATCGGCGGCCCGGCCAGCGAGATCCTGGGGAAGATGGTCCGCCAGCAAGCGCGAGGCCGGATCGATGCGATCGTGTGAAAACATGCCGGGCGCGGCCCGGAAGCGGCCGTCGACCGTCACAGCGCGCCCGCTAAACGCCAACTCGGCCATAACGGGTGCCGCCGCCTCCGCCCTGGCAAACCAGAAGGCGATGCCGTGATGCTTGGACAGGCTGCCATCGAGGGCGATCAACTTGCCGAGACGCTTGCGCAGGCTGTCGACGCCATCCTTCTTGCCCCCGGCGACCAGCACGAGACCGCCGTTTTTCGTGCGGGCATAGGCCTCGGCGATACGAGCCTCGTTCTGACCGCGATGGCGACCGAGCAGCACCAGCGCCAGATCGTAGCCATCCCCCTGCGGCTCGGGCGTCACCGCCACGCCGTGACGGTCCAAGGCGAGAAAATCCGGGCGAAATCCCTGCACCGCTTGCAGGTTGGCCGCAAAGCCGTCCGGCAGCCGGAAGCCGGGCACAGCTCCCAGAAAAAGCGCCCGCTGCTTGGCACCCGGCACGGGAAGGGTTCCGTTTTCGAACGGATGAAACAGCGTTTTCGTGGCGTTTTCGCTCATGATCCCACTTGGCGCGCGGCCGGAGGCGTCGACGTTTGAAAGGAAACGGGCGCGCCCCTTGCGAGGCGCGCCCGTGAAGTCCGTCAGAGATCCGGCGCTCAGGCGTCGGCTTCCTCGGTCTCTTCCTTCTTCTTTTCCTTGGCAACTTCCTTGCCGGTCTCCTGGTCGACGACCTTCATGGACAGGCGCACCTTGCCGCGCTCGTCGAAGCCCATCAGTTTCACGAACACCTTGTCGCCTTCCTTGACCACATCCGTGGTCTTGGCGACACGCTCATTGGCGAGCTGGGAGATGTGCACGAGGCCGTCGCGCGGGCCGAAGAAATTGACGAAGGCGCCGAAATCGGCGGTCTTGACGACCGTGCCCTCGTAGATCTCGCCCACTTCCGGCTCGGCGACGATGGTGTGGATCCACTTCTTCGCCGCCTCGATCTCCTTGGCGTTGGACGAGGCGATCTTGACCGTGCCGTCATCGTCGATGTTGATCTTGGCACCGGTCTTTTCGACGATCTCGCGGATCACCTTGCCGCCGGCGCCGATCACGTCGCGGATCTTGTCGGTCGGGATGGTCACGACCTCGATGCGCGGCGCGAATTCGCCGAGCTCGCCGCGGCTTTCCGACAGCGCCTTGGACATCTCGCCGAGAATGTGCAGGCGACCGCCCTTGGCCTGACCGAGCGCCACCTTCATGATCTCCTCGGTGATGCCATCGATCTTGATGTCCATCTGCAGCGAGGTGATGCCTTCGTCGGTGCCGGCGACCTTGAAGTCCATGTCGCCGAGATGATCCTCATCGCCGAGAATGTCGGACAGGACCGCGAAACGCTCGTCTTCCTTGATCAGGCCCATCGCGATGCCGGCGACCGGCTTGGCGAGCGGCACGCCGGCATCCATCAGCGCCAGCGAGGTGCCGCAGACGGTCGCCATGGACGAGGAACCGTTGGATTCGGTGATCTCGGAGACGACGCGCAGCGTGTAGGGGAACTGATCGGGCGCCGGCAGCAACGGATGCACGGCGCGCCAAGCCAGCTTGCCGTGACCGATCTCGCGCCGACCGGGCGAGCCCATGCGGCCGGTCTCGCCGACGGAATAAGGCGGGAAATTGTAGTGAAGCAGGAAGGCTTCCTTGTAGGTTCCCGTCAGTGCGTCGATGAACTGCTCGTCCTCGCCGGTGCCGAGCGTGGCGACGACCAGGGCCTGGGTTTCGCCGCGGGTGAACACGGCCGAACCGTGGGTGCGCGGCAGGACGCCGACTTCGGCGACGATCGGGCGCACGGTCTCAAGGTCGCGGCCGTCGATGCGGTTGCCCGTGTCGAGAATGTTCCAGCGCACGATCTTGGCCTGCAGGCCCTTGAAGACGGTGCCGATCTGCTCGCCGGTCCATTTGGGCTCTTCCTCGCCTTCCGGCAGCAGAGCCGCCTTGACCTTGGCCTTGACGGCGTCGACGGCGTTGTAGCGCTCCTGCTTGTCGGTCAGCTTGTAGGCCGCACGCAGCTCGGTCTCGGCGATCTTCAGCATCTCGGCTTCGAGCTCGGAAAGATCGGTCGGCTTGAATTCGCGCGGCTCCTTGGCGGCGACCTCGGCCAGCTTGATGACCGCGTCGATCACCGCCTGGTAATTCTTGTGGCCGAACATGACCGCGCCGAGCATGGCGTCCTCGGACAATTCCTGAGCTTCCGATTCCACCATCAACACGGCTTCACCGGTACCGGCGACGACGAGGTCGAGCTTGGATTCCTCCATCTCGTCGAGATGCGGGTTGAGCACATACTCGCCACCGATATACCCGACGCGCGCCGCGCCGATCGGCCCCATGAACGGCACGCCCGACAGGGTGAGCGCGGCCGAGGCGGCGACCATGGCGACGATATCGGGATCGTTTTCCAGATCGTGCTGCAGGACAGTCAGAACGACCTGGGTGTCGTTCTTGTAGCCGTCGACGAAAAGCGGGCGGATCGGGCGGTCGATCAGACGCGAGGTCAGCGTCTCCTTCTCGCTCGGACGGCCTTCACGCTTGAAGAAGCCACCCGGGATCTTGCCGGCGGCGAAGGTCTTTTCCTGGTAGTTGACGGTCAGCGGGAAGAAATCGAAACCCGGCTTCGGCTCCTTGGCCGACACGATGGTCGCCAGCACGACCGTTTCGCCATAGGTGGCGAGCACGGCACCGTCGGCCTGGCGTGCGATCTTCCCGGTTTCGAGGATGAGCGGACGACCGCCCCATTCGATTTCCACTTTGTGGTGATTGAACATGTGTGTCTCTCATATGCAGAAACGTCGATCCGCGACGCAAATGCGCGGACCGTTTCCGTCTGGCTTCGTTGCGGACGAGCCATGGGCAAGACAGCGCGACGTCCGGCAATCCGGGCGTCCTGCAATCCTGCCCCATGACCTGCCCATGGGCGGTTTCGCGCCGTTGCTTGGCGGCGGAAACCGATCGGGCCTCTTACGTCCGGCCCATGATGTTCAAAACGGCGGACCCCATGCGGGACCCGCCGTTTAAACATCAGCGACGCAGACCGAGCTTTCCGATCAGGGTCTGGTAGCGGGCGACATCCTTCTTCTTGAGATAGTCGAGAAGAGAACGACGCTGCGACACCAGTTTCAACAAACCGCGCCGGGAATGGTTGTCCTTGGCGTGGGTCTTGAAATGCTCGGTCAGATTCTTGATGCGCTCCGAAAGAATCGCCACCTGGACTTCCGGAGAACCGGTATCGTCCTTCTGGGTCGCGTATTCGGTCAGCAATTCCTGCTTGCGCGCGGCGGTAATCGACATCGTGCATCCTTTCTGTTCTTGATCAGGAAAAGTCGCCCACGGCCAGGATGTCGTCCAGCGGGGGCCATTTGTGCATGCGCCAAGCGCGATGCTGCGGCGCATATAGTGTAAAATCGCGCGGATTGCCAGCGCAAATTCACGCCCGCGCGGCTCTGGCGAGAGCGGCGACGCCCTGCCGGCCGTCAGCAGCCGTTCTTGACATAGGCGTCCGGCACGGCCTCGTTCCAGGCGATGCTGGCCGCGTCGCCATGCGACCCATACGGGCCGTCGCCGACGCAGAAATAGCCGTCGCGGAAATTCGGATAGTCGTCGGTGTGCAGGACATGGAGCCCCGCCCCGCCTCCGGCGAACGGGCCGCCGAGTTCCTCGACCAGCGCCGCGGCGTCGGCATGACGGTTGTGGCAGCCGAGGATGACGTACCAGCCGCAGGCCTGAACGGCGACGAGCGGCAGACCGGGCGAGCCGATCCCGGAGAGGGGCGCGACCGGTCCGGCCTGCGCGGATACCGCCATTGCCGCGAGAAACGCCGCTGACGCCAGCGCGCGAACGTCCGATGTTTTCGCCATGATCGCTTCCCCTGCCGGACGATCTTCGTCGTCCCATGCCTGCCCCGACAAATCTTCGGCCCGCGGCCGGAGCCTGTCAAGCACGCAACCCCGCACACCCGGAGACCGGATCACCACGCGAAATTCAATGCGCCTCGTCCTCCTCGCATTGCAGATAGGGATCGTAGACCCAGCCGACGGCATTGTCTTCGGCAAGCCGTTCGACCGCGTACCAGGTCTTGCCGTTGTGCAGCCGCTCCTCATAGGGCCGCACGCGCACGCCGTTCGCCCAGGTGCCGAGGATGGCGCCGTTCGGCTGTTCGCGGATGTTGAGCGGCGTGCCGGTCGGATCGGCGACGGTGCACACACGCCCGATCCCGTCCTCGCCCGTGCAATCGAGATAGGCGCCGAACACCCAGCCCCAGGCTTCGGCATATTTGCCGACCAGCGCCCAGCGCGTACCGTCGTGGTCGCGGTGGGCGACGATCTCCACCTTGGCGCCCTTGTTCAGCGTCGACAGGATGCGCCCGTTGGGTCCTTCGCGCACGTTGAGCGGCGTACCCGTCGGGTCAACGACCGTGCACACGGGCGGACCGCCGCAGGCGCGCGCCGCACCGACGGCAAGCATGGCAAACAACATTGTGAGGCCAAAACAGGTCGTGTATCGCATGCCGGTCCCTCTGGTTTTTCAATCGATCCGCTTACAGCCAGCGCTTGCGCCGGAACAGATATAACAGCCCGACCGCGATCAGCACCATGATCGTCAGCGCGACCGGATAACCATAGCGCCAGCGCAATTCGGGCATGTTCCAGCTCGAATCCGGCGTGAAGTTCATGCCCCAGATGCCGGCCAGGAAAGAAAGCGGAATGAAGATGGTGGAGATGATGGTGAGCACCTTCATCACCTCGTTCATCTTGGTCGACACGCTCGACAGATAAAGGTCCAGCAACCCGGTCGCGAGCTCGCGATAGGTTTCGACGATGTCGATCAGCTGGATGGCGTGGTCGTAGGTGTCGCGCAGGAAGTAGCCCACCTCGCTGGGAATAAGGCCGAGCTCCTCGCGGCTCATCGCCGACAGCATCTCGCGCGCCGGCCACAGCGCGCGCTTAACGACGAGCAGTTCGCGCTTGAGCTGATGCAGGCGCCCGACATCGCGCGGATGCGGGTCCTTGGTGATCTTGTCCTCCAGATCCTCGAGCTCGTCGCCGATCGTCTCGAGCATGGGAAAATAGGCGTCGAGGATCGTGTCGAGGATCGCGTAGACGAAATAGGCCGCCCCGCGCGTACGGATCCGCCCGGCCGGCTGGCGCAGCCGCTTGCGCACAGGCTCGAGGCAATCGCCGGGACGCTCCTGGAAGGTCACCACATGGCGCCCGTCGAACAGGATCGCAAACTGTTCCTTGGAATCCACGCTCTTGCCGTCGAACATATGCACGACGATCAAAGCGTGCTTTTCGTAGGTGTCGACCTTGGGACGCTGATTGGTGTTGGCGATATCCTCGAGAGCCAGTTCCTCGATCGAGAAAAGCGCCCCGATCGCGCTCAAAAGCTCGAGATCGGCCAAGCCGGTGACGTCGACCCACAGCCGCTTGCCCGACTTCATGGCCTTTTCGATCGCCGCCAGCGACGCGTCGGCGACTTCCTCGACATGGTCGTCCGAAATCACGGTCAGGCGGATTCCGGTCGGCGAGGCGCGCTCGTCATGCACCAGCGTGCCCGGCGGCGCGCCGACGGGTGCGCGATGGCGCGAGACGAATTTCGCCTTGCTCTTGGTCTTCCCGCTCATGCGGCAAGTAGGCGGAAAAATCGCCGCCGTCGCAAGGGCAAATGCGCCGGCGGCCGACGGCAGGCCGCCACCGGTAGGTTTCAGCGACCGGCGAAAACCCGCTTCGGTTTGAACATGCCCGCCTCCACGGCGCCGATCGCGACCAGACGGCCGCGCGCCGTGGCATAGGCTTCCGGCGCCTCCACCGGCGCGTCGCGGCCGCGGATGATGACCGGATTGCCGAGCCGGATGCGCTGTGCGGCGTCGTCGCTGATGGCGATTTCGGGGAGGCAGTCGAGCGCGGCGCCGGTGTCGACCAGCAACGCGTCGAGCGCGGCGAAGCGCTCCTTGTCGGGACGCGGGTCGGCGATGCGGCCGTCCTCCGCCGGCTCGCCTTGCGGCCGGGCCGCGGCGGCCGCGGCCTCGAGCGCTTCCAGCGTCACCAGATCGTCGGCGACGAAGGGGTCGACCTCGACCCGGCGCAGGACGGCGATGTGGCCCTGGCAGCCCAGGTCGCGGCCCATATCGCGGGCGAGCGAACGCACATAGGTGCCCTTGCCGCATTCGATCTCGAAAACCGCGCTGTGTTCGTCCGGGCGTTCGATGAGATCGAGCCGGCCGATCTCCACCTCGCGGGCGGGGATGTCGACGGCCTGTCCCTCGCGGGCGATGTCGTAGGCGCGTTCGCCGGCGATCTTGACGGCGGAAAATTGCGGCGGCACCTGCATGATGACGCCAGTATAGTTGGGCAACAGGGCGCGAATCTCGGCCTCGCTCGGACGTAGGTCCGACGTGGCCGTCACATGGCCCTCAAGATCGTCGGTCGAACGTTCCTCGCCCCAGGCAATGGTGAAGCGATAGACCTTGGCCCCGTCCATCACGTAGGGCACGGTCTTGGTCGCCTCGCCGAGCGCGATCGGCAGCATGCCCGAGGCGAGCGGGTCGAGTGTGCCGGCGTGGCCGGCCTTGTCGGCCTTGAACAGCCATTTGACCTTGGAGACCGCCTCGGTCGAGCCCATGCCGACGGGCTTGTCGAACACCAGCCAGCCGGAGACGGGACGCCCCTTTTTCTTGCCGCGCCGCGCCATCGCCTACGCCGCCCCCACCAAAACCGCCAAACGCCGCAAATCCGATCCCCTCATTCCTCGCCGTCCTCGTCATGGCCGAGATCGCGCGCAACCTCGGGAGAGCGCAGCAACTCGTCGATCCTGGCCATGTTGTCGAAGCTCGTATCGAGCCGGAAACGGAATTCCGGCATATATTTCAATTGCCTGAGTGCACCCGAAACACGCCCCCGAATGAATTTCGCATTGCGCGCGAGTGCCTTGATAACCGCATGATTGTCCGTCACGCCGAGCGGCGAAACGAAGGCCGTGGCGATTTTCAGGTCCGGCGACATGCTTACCTGCGAGATCGAGATCACGGTATTTTCGATCAGCTCGTCGCGCACCTCGCCGCGCTGCAGCACGTCGGAAAGGGCGTGGCGCACCTGCTCGCCGACGCGAAGCTGACGTTGGGAGGGCGGTTTTTCAGCCATGGGTCGTGGAAACTCCGTCCTGGGCGAGGCGCCAGAAGCGCTCGTCGAGTGCATCGTCGGGAAAGGCGCGCCGCGGCACGATCAGCGCGATGGCGGGATTGAGCCAGAAGAAGAAATGCGCCGCCGTGCGCTGGCCGCGCTCGAAGTCGCGCCACGCGGTACGGCTGTCGTCGTCGCCGATCTGAAGCGACACCGCCTTGCGGTCGGCAACCAGGCGGACGGGCTTGTCGGCAAGCTTCATGCGGCGGAAATTCCTGCGGCGCAGCCAGGGCAGATAGACAAACAGCCAGGCGACGATCAGCGCGGCCAGGCCGAGATTGAGAAAATGCTCGACGGCAAGCGGCGCTGCGCCGACAAGCGCCTCCACCAGCAACCAGGCCCCGACACCAATGTTGAGAAGCACCGCCGACCACAGCACGGCACGGCCGAACCGCCCCGTGCGCCAGCGCGTCCTTGCCTCCATCATGGCAAGATAGTCCTGCTCGGTCAGGCGGTAGCGGATTTCGATCCCGCCCTCATCCGGCATGTGTGGTGCAAGCATGGCGGGCTCCCGCAGAGGATCCCGACGACGACGGCCTTTGCGGGCCGCGCCGCCGGACAGCTTCGCGCCGGAACGCCGTTAGAGCGTGCGCGCCACCTCTTCCACGCGGAAGCATTCGATGACGTCGCCGGCGCGGATATCCTCGTAATTCTCGAAGGCCATGCCACATTCCTGGCCGGCGGGCACTTCGGCGACCTCGTCCTTGAAACGCTTCAGCGTCTTCAGCTTGCCTTCGTGGATGACGACATTGTCGCGGATCAGGCGCACGCCCGCGCCGCGCTCGACCTTGCCTTCGCTGACACGGCAGCCGGCGACCTTGCCGACCTTGGTGATGTTGAAGATCTCGAGAATCTCGGCATTGCCCAGGAAGGTCTCGCGACGTTCCGGCGACAACAGGCCCGACATCGCCGCCTTCACATCGTCCACGAGGTTGTAGATGATGTTGTAGTAGCGGATTTCGATGCCGGCCTGCTCGGCGGCGTCGCGTGCCTGCCGGTTGGCACGCACGTTGAAGCCGATGATGGCCGCGTTCGAGGTTTCGGCAAGCGAGATGTCGCTCTCGGTGATGCCGCCGGCGCCCGAATGGACGATGCGCGCGCGCACCTCGTCCGTGCCGAGCTTGTCGAGCGCAGCAACGATCGCCTCGATCGAGCCCTGGACGTCGCCCTTGATCAGCAGCGGGAACTCCTTGAGTCCGCTCGACTGCAATTGCGACATCATCTGCTCGAGCGAGCCGCGCTGGCCGGCATGCTTGGCGACAGCCATCTCGCGCGCCTTGCGCTGACGGTATTCCGAGATCTCGCGGGCGCGGGCCTCGTTTTCCACCGTGGCGAACCGATCACCGGCCTGGGGCGTGCCCTGCAGGCCGAGCACCTCGACAGGCATGGACGGACCCGCCTCGGACAATTGCTCGCCGCGATCGTTGACGAGCGCGCGCACCTTGCCCCATTCGTTGCCGGCGACGATGATGTCGCCCGGCAAGAGCTTGCCGGTCTGGACCAGAACGGTGGCAACCGGACCGCGCCCCTTGTCGAGCTTGGCCTCGATGACGACGCCCTCCGAGGTCCGCTCCGGATCGGCCTTCAGGTCGAGCAGTTCGGCCTGCAGCAGGATCGCCTCGAGCAGCTTGTCGAGATTGGTGCCCTTGACGGCGGACACCTCGACATCGAGCACCTCGCCACCCATCGATTCCACGAACACCTCGTGCTGAAGCAGCTCGGTGCGGACCTTTTGCGGATCGGCCTCCGGCTTGTCGATCTTGTTGATCGCCACGATGATCGGAACGCCGGCCGCCTTGGCGTGGTTGATGGATTCGACGGTCTGCGGCATGACGCTGTCATCGGCGGCGACGACCAGGACCGCAATATCGGTCGCCTGCGCGCCGCGGGCGCGCATTTGGGTGAAGGCGGCGTGGCCGGGCGTGTCGATGAAGGTGATCTTCTGCCCGTCCTGCTCGACCTGGTAGGCACCGATGTGCTGGGTGATGCCGCCGGCCTCGCCGGAAACCACGTTGGCGTGGCGGATGGCATCAAGCAGCGACGTCTTGCCGTGGTCGACATGGCCCATGATGGTGACGACGGGCGGTCGCGTTTCGCGGTTTTCCGGCTTGTCGGGAATGTTGAACAGGCCTTCCTCGACGTCGGATTCGGCAACGCGCTTGACCGTATGGCCGAATTCGACCGCGACCAGTTCGGCGGTGTCGGCGTCGATGACGTCGCCGGGCTTGAGGATCTGCCCCTGCTTCATGAAGAACTTGATCACGTCCACGGCGCGCTCGGCCATACGGCCGGCCAGTTCCTGGATGGTGATCGTTTCCGGCAGGATCACTTCGCGGGCGATCTTTTCGCGGCTCTCCTGGTGCTGGGCACGCTTGAACTTCTCCTGGCGGCGACGCATCGCCGACAGCGAACGGCCACGCGCCTCGTCGCCGGCAAGCGCGCTGTTGAGCGTCAGCTTGCCGCGGCGACGATCCTCGCCGCCGCGCGGCCGGGCCGGCCGGGCCGGTTCGGGCGTGGCGATGCGCTTGGGCGGAAGCGACGGCTTGGCCTTGCGCTTGGCATCGCGATCATCGTCGGCGTCGGGCGCCGGGGCGGGTTCAGGCGCCCTGCGGCGCGCCTCTTCCTCGGCACGGCTGCGTGCTTCGGCCTCGGCCTTCAGGCGCGTTTCCTCCTCGGCCTGACGGCGCGCGGATTCCTCGCGCTCCTTGCGGCGGCGCTCATCCTCTTCGGCGCGGCGGGCGGCCTCCTCCTGGGCGCGACGTCGTTCCTCGACCTCGCGGGCCTTGGAGCCTTCGAGGGCGCGGCGGCGCGCCTCCATCTCCTCGCTCGACAGCTCGTTGAGCACCAGACCGGAGCGTCCTTCGGCAGCGACCGGCTTGGGCTGTTCCTTGGCGACCGGAGCGGGCGCGGGCTTGGGCGCCGGCTGGGCGCGCGGCGCGAGCGCGACCGGCGCCGCCGGCTCCTGCTTCTCGCCGGGGACGGAGAATTTGCGCTTCTTGGTTTCGACGACCACGGACTTGGTGCGCCCATGCGAGAAATTCTGGCGTACCGTGCCCTGCTCGACGCCCGGCCGCTTCAGGGTCAGGGTCTTCTTGGTATTCATGCTCAGCGTCTTGTCGTCGCCCGATTTCGTATCCGTCATTCCGTATCCTTGTGGGACGCCGTCCTCGCGGACTCGCCGTCAACTGTCTCGCGGCTTTCCGGGTGTCCGCCCCGGTACCGGTCCAGCGCAACAACGCGCCTTTGTGCCGCCGCGCTCGTTTCCGCACCGAGCACGGCAGCATGTATCACATTTGCCCCACCGAATGCCAAACTCATTTCCGCTTCCGAAAAGAGCCTGAACGCCGGGATTTCGGGGCCGCCGGCCAACAACACCGCGCGCCGGGCCTGATTCAGTTTGCGGATGCCGTCTTCCGAGGCTTCGGATGCGTGTAGCGCAAACAGCGCTCGCCCGCTCCGGATGGCGGCATCGACCTTTGCCGCACCCAATGCCACGATCCCGGCCTTGCGCGCAAGCCCAAGCGCGCCAAGCGCGGCTTTCACAAGCAATCTGTCGACCTGCGCGCCGAGGTCCGGATCGGCAGTGACCGGCGTCTTCAGCGCCTTGCGGAAGATATTCTTCCTAGCCGCCTCGTCAACCCGCGCCCGTGCGGCGGTCACCCAGCAGCCGCGACCGGGAAGGTTGCGCTTCAGATCGGGAACGACGGACATGTCCGGCCCTGCGACGAACCGGATCAGATCCTCCGGCTCCGCCGTGCACCGCGTCACAATGCATGTCCGCTCGCCCATCGAGTCCAAAAAGCGCTCCCGTCACAGTTGCGGCGCGGCGCGGTCATGCGCCGGCAGCTTCCGTCGTTCCATCCTGGCCGGCCTCTTCGGCGTCCTCGGCCGGCGGCGCAAGATCGTCCTCGGTGATCCAGCCCATCTTCATGCGGGCGACGACCACCATCTGCTCGGCATCTTCGCGCGACACGTCGAAATCGGTGAGAATGCCTGGATAAAGCTTGGTCTCGCCGTCCTTGCGCTCCTTCCAGCCGACCAGGTCGTCGACGGCGTAGCCGGCAAAGTCCTCCAGCGACTGGACGCCGTCCTCGCCAAAGGCCACCATCATGGCGGTGGTCACGCCGGGGATTTCGCGCAGATCGTCGGAGACGCCCAGCTCCCGGCGCCGGGCGTCGTTCTCGGCCTCGATACGCTCCAGATATTCGCGCGCCCGGGCCTGGATCTCGGCGGCGGTGTCGTCGTCGAAACCGTCGATCGAGGAGATTTCGTCAGCCTCGACATAAGCCACTTCCTCGACCGAGGTGAAGCCTTCCGAGGCCAGGACCTGGCCGACCATCTCGTCGACATTGAGCGCGTCCATGAACAGGTTGGAGCGTTCGACGAACTCCTTCTGCCGGCGCTGCGATTCCTCTTCCTCGGTCAGGATGTCGATATCCCAGCCTGTGAGCTGCGAGGCGAGGCGCACATTCTGGCCGCGCCGGCCGATGGCCAGCGACAATTGCTCGTCGGGCACCACGACCTCGATGCGCTCGGCGTCCTCGTCGAGAACGACCTTGGCGACCTCGGCCGGCTGCAGCGCATTGACGATGAAGGATGCCGCGTCGGGCGACCAGGGAATGATGTCGATCTTTTCGCCCTGCAGTTCCCCGACGACCGCCTGCACGCGGCTGCCGCGCATGCCGACGCAGGCGCCGACCGGGTCGATCGACGAATCGCGCGAGATCACCGCGATCTTGGCCCGCGAGCCGGGATCGCGCGCCACCGACTTGATCTCGATGATGCCGTCATAGATTTCCGGCACTTCCATGGTGAACAGCTTGGCCATGAATTGCGGATGGGTGCGCGACAGGAAAATCTGCGGGCCGCGCTGCTCGCGGCGCACGTCGTAGACATAGGCGCGCACGCGGTCGCCATATTTGAAGAGTTCGCGCGGGATCAGCTCGTCGCGCCGGATGATGGCCTCGCCGCGGCCGAGATCGACGATGACGTTGCCGTATTCGACGCGCTTGACCGAGCCGTTGACGATCTCGCCGATACGATCCTTGTATTCGTCGTACTGGCGGTCACGCTCGGCTTCGCGCACCTTCTGCACGATGACCTGCTTGGCCGACTGGGCGGCGATGCGGCCGAAATCCATCGGCGGCAGCTGCTCGGCGATGAAGTCGCCGGCCTGGGCGTCGGGATTGCGCTCGCGCGCCTCCTGAATGGAAATCTCGCGGGCCGATTCCTCGACCGCCTCGACGACTTCCATCAGCCGCTGCAACTTCATCTCGCCGGTCTGCGGGTTGATGTCGGCGCGGATATTGGTTTCCTGACCGTAGCGCGAGCGCGCGGCTTTCTGGATCGCGTCGGCCATCGCGTCGAGCACGATCTCCTTGTCGATCGACTTCTCGCGCGCCACAGCGTCGGCGATCTGCAGCAGTTCGAGACGGTTTGCACTGACTGCCATTTCAGTCTCCCTTCACGCGGACCGGCGTCCTGCCGATCCGTTTTCGTCATGTCTGCGGTTCGTTGTCATTGTCGTTGTCGCCGCCGGCCTCGTCGCCGCGCAGCTTTTTGGCCGCCTGGCGCGCCTGCTTGTCCTTGGCCAGCGCGTCGCGGATCAATTCGTCGGTCAGGATCAGTCGGGCGTCGGCGATCGTGTCGTAGGGGATGGCCACGCTGGGCTCGTCGCCATAGCTGGCCTGGTCGCGCTCCAACACGATCCCATCCGCGCCGGCCTCGGCGATGCGGCCACGGAACCGTTTGCGCTCGGCGACCATCACGACGGTCTCGATCTTGGCGAGATGGCCCTGCCAGGCCGCAAAGTCGTCCACCCTGACCAGGGGCCGATCGATACCGGGCGAGGACACTTCGAGGTGGTAGGCCTTGTCGATCAGGTCTTCGACGTCGAGCGCCGGCGAGACCGCGCGGCTCAGTTCCTCGCAATCCGCCACCGTCATGGTGCCGTCCTCGCGCTCGGCCATGATCTGCAGCGTCAGGCCGTTCTGGCCGGAAAGCCGCACCCGCACGAGGCGAAAGCCCATGGAGCGCAGCAGCGGCCAGATCAGCACGGCAATACGCGCCTCGAGACCGCTTTCGCGGATCAGGCGGTCATCATCCCGTGTTGCGGCGCTTTCTTCGTGCGTCATGAAGTCTCCGACAGGGCCACCGGTAACAAAAAAGAGCGGGACCGGCGGGACCCACTCTTCGTCATCGCGACCAAGAATTTGAAGCCGATATAGTCCCCGCGGGGGCAAAATGCAAGGGCAAGCGGCGCGGCCGCGACGCCGTCCCGTCCCGGTCGGCGCCTCAGGTGGCCTGCGGCTCGGCGCGCATCAGCATGCCGAACAGGTCGCGCGGATCGTCGGGATCGGCGAGCAGGTCGAGCCTGTCGAAATAAGGCAAGCTGGAAAGACGGTCGCGCATGTAGCGCAAAGCCGAAAAATCCTCGACCGCGAAGCCGACCGAATCGAACAGCGTGATCTCGTCGCGCGCGGTGCGGCCGGCAGTTCGGCTGGCGATCACCCGCCACAATTCAGTGACGGGATGGTCGGCTGAAAGCTGCTGGATCTCGCCCTCGACCCGGGTCTGCGGCGGATATTCGACGAAGATCGAGGCGCGCATCAGAATGTCGCGGTGGAGCTCGGTCTTGCCCGGACAGTCGCCGCCGACCGCGTTGATGTGGATGCCGGGGCCGACCATGTTGTCGGTGAGGATGGTCGCATATTGCTTGTCGGCGGTCACGGTGGTGATGATGTCGGCGCCCTCGACCGCCTCTTGCGGGCCCCCGCACAGTGCGATGTCGAGACCGCGGCCGGCAAGGTTGCGCGCGCAGCGACGGCTGGCTTGGCTGTCGATATCGTAGAGCCGAAGCCGCTCGACCCCGACCAGCGCCTTGAAGGCGAGCGCCTGGAACTCCGACTGGGCGCCATTGCCGATCAGCGCCATGGTGGCGGCGCCGTCGGGCGCGAGATGACGGGCGGCCAGCGCCGACATCGCCGCCGTGCGCAGCGCGGTGAGGATGGTCATTTCGGTGATCAGGACGGGATAGCCGGTGTCGACCTCGGCCATGACGCCGAACGCCGTCACGGTCTGGCGGCCTTCCCTGGTGTTCTTGGGATGGCCGTTGACATATTTGAAGCCGTAGGCCTCGCCGTCGCTGGTCGGCATCAGCTCGATCACGCCCTCGCGCGAATGCGAGGCGATGCGCGGGGTCTTGTCGAACAGCTCCCAGCGGCGAAAATCCTCCTCGATATAGCCGGCCAGTTCGCTCAGAAAGCGCTCGATGCCGGTCGCGTGCACGATGCGCATCATGTTTTCGACGCTGACGAAGGGCACCAGCGCGAGGTCGGAAGGGGCATATCCCATGGTCAAAAGCTCCGTGTGGGCCGGTCCATGATCCGGCGGCCGAGCAGGCTGGCGGTCAGGTCGACAAGCAAGGTGGCGGTGCGGCCGCGCTCGTCGAGGAAAGGGTTGAGTTCGACCAGGTCGAGGCTGGTGACCAGGCCGCTGTCGCTCAGCATCTCCATCACCAGATGCGCCTCGCGGAAGGTGGCGCCGCCGGGCACCGTCGTGCCGACCGCAGGCGCGATGCCTGGATCGAGGAAATCGACGTCGAGGCTGACATGCAAAAGACCGTTGCCGGCGGCGACACGGGCGATGAAGTCGCGCATCAGCGGGGCGGCGCCGTGCTCGTCGATGGCGCGCATGTCGTGTACCGTGACGCCGGCGGCCGTCAGCGCGCGGCGTTCGGCCGGGTCGACACTGCGCAGGCCGAAGGCGCAGATTCGCGCCGGATCGACCGGCGCCGGCAAATCGGGGAAATAGCCTTCGAAACCGGGCTGGCCGCTGGCATAGGCGAGCGGGACCCCGTGCAGATGGCCGCTGGCGGTGGTGTCGAGCGTGTGGAAATCGGGGTGGGCGTCGAGCCACAGCACGAAGAGCGGGCGCCCGCTTTCGGCCGCCCGCCGCGCCACGCCCGACATCGTGCCGGCGGAGATCGAATGATCGCCGCCGAGAAAGATCGGCATCGCGTCGGCGCTGGCAAGATAGGCGGCCTCGCCGAGGCCTTCGGTCCAGGCGGCGATCTCGGGCAGGGCCTTGAGCGCGGCATTGGCGTGGTGCAGCGTCCTTGTCGGCGCCCGGCGCGCGGCGCCCATGTCAATCACCTCGTGGCCGAGTTCGCGCAGCGCCGCCAGCAGGCCGGCCGTGCGCAGCGCGCTCGGCCCCATCTCGCAGCCCATGCGGCCGGCGCCGTCCTCGACCGGCGCGCCCACGATCCTGCAGCGCATCGCCAAAACTCCCGCTAAGCCTCATCTTGGCAGTGAAGCCCGGGATTCCGGCAGAGTGAACAGGTTTATTTGGCATATTTTGCAGAATATTTTATCGTTTCGGCAGAGAATTTTTTCATTTCGGTCAAAATATGGGCACGTTAGATCAGAAATTGATCACCTTGCTGCGGCACGACGCCCGGCGCAGCATCTCCGATCTCGCCATCGAACTCGGCGTCTCGCGGGCGACCGTGCGCGCCCATATAGAACGCCTGGAGCGGAGCGGCGAAATACTGGGCTATACGGTGATCCTGCGCGCCGACGCGGTCGACCAGCGCATTCGCGGCATCATGATGATCGAAATCGAGGGGCACGCCGCCGACCGGGTGATCCGGGTGCTGGGCGGGTTTGCCGAAGTCGCCACCGTGCACACGACCAACGGGCGCTGGGACCTGGTGGTCGAGCTCGGCACGGCCACGCTGAGCGAATTCGACGCCGTGCTGCGGCGCATCCGGCTGATACCCGGCATCACCGGCAGCGAGACCAGCCTGTTGCTTGCGACGCCGCGCTCGACGAAGGCACGGCTTTGACGGCGCTCAACGCCGCGTAAAGGTCAGATAGGCCGGAACGCGGCCCTCGCGCACGGCCTTGGCCTCGTAGCGCGTGCCCGGCCAGCCTTCATAGGGCGTACGCCAGTCCTCTGCCGAAGCCGCCTGCCAGTCGAAGGCGGGATGGGCACGGCAGTGCAGCAGCGTCCAGTTGACGTAGCTGTCGATGTCGGAGGCGAAACGGAAACGCCCTCCCGGCCGCAGCACCCGCGCGAAACGGTCGAGGTTGGCTGAACTGACAAAGCGACGTTTCCAGTGGCGGCGCTTGGGCCACGGGTCGGGATAAAGCAGGTCGATGCCGGCGAGGCTCGCCGGCGGCAGCCAGTCGAGCAATTCGGTCGCATCGTCGTCATGAACGCGAATATTATGCCGTGGGTTCTCATCCAGCGCCGACAGCAATTTGGCCATGCCGTTGACGAACGGCTCGACGCCAATGAAGCCGGTTTGCGGGTAACGCCCACTCTCATGCAGGAGATGTTCGCCGCCGCCGAAGCCGATCTCCAGCCTGATCTCGGCAATGTCGGCGTCGAACAGTTCAGCCGGCGGCGGCGCCTCGGCCGAAAGGTCGAGGGCCAGACGCGGCAGCAGGCGGTCGACGAGGGCCGCCTGCCGCGACCGGAGGGTCTTGCCGCGACGCCGGCCGAAAAAGGCCTCGGTGGCCCGGCTGCCGCGCCCCTCTTCCGTCATCGCGATATCGCCTCAGGCGGCGATCTTGGCTTTGCGTTCCTCGTCGGCGACAGCGTCCTTCAACGCCTTGACGAGATCCGTCTTCTCCCAGGAGAACGACCCGTCGCGACCGGCCTTGCGGCCGAAATGGCCATAGGCCGCCGTCTTGGCGTAGATCGGCTTGTTCAAATCGAGATGACGCCGAATGCCGCCCGGCGACAAGTCCATCACCTGGCGAATCGCCTTTTCGACCACTTCCTCCGGCACTTTTCCGGCACCCTGCATATCGACATAGACCGAAAGCGGCTGGGCGACGCCGATCGCGTAGGAAAGCTGGATCGAGCAGCGCTCGGCGAGCTTGGCGGCGACCACGTTCTTGGCCAGATAGCGTGCCGCATAGGCCGCCGAACGATCGACCTTGGTGGTGTCCTTGCCGGAGAAGGCGCCGCCGCCATGGGCAGCCGCGCCGCCATAGGTGTCGACGATGATCTTGCGGCCGGTCAGGCCGGCATCGCCGTCGGGACCGCCGATGACGAACTTGCCGGTCGGGTTGATATACCAGTTGCAGTCGTCGGCGATCGACAGGTCGCCGATCGACAGCGCCTCGCGGATATAAGGCTCCACGACCTGGCGCACTTTCTTGTTGTCCCAGGACGGATCGAGATGCTGGGTCGACAGCACGATCTGGGTAACCTCGGCGGGACGGCCGTCAATATAGCGCACGGTCACCTGGCTCTTGGCGTCCGGACCGAGTTTGGCGGCGTCGCCCTCGCCGGACTTGCGCGCCTCGGCCAGCAGTTCGAGGATCTTGTGCGAATAATAGATCGGCGCCGGCATGAGATCGGGCGTTTCGCGGCAGGCATAGCCGAACATGATGCCCTGGTCGCCAGCGCCTTCCTGGCCCTGGTTGTCGGAGGCGTTGTCGACGCCCTGGCCGATATCGGGCGACTGGGCGTGCAGCAGCACATCGATCTTGGCCGTCTTCCAATGGAAGCCGTCCTGCTCGTAACCGATCGAACGGATCGCCCGGCGCGCGGCCGAACGGAATTTGGATGGGTTGATGGCCGGATTGCCGGAGGCGTCCATCACAACATCGCCGGCCTTGTCCTTCTTGATCAGGGTTTCGGGCACGCGAACCTCGCCAGCGATCACGACCCGATTGGTCGTGGCCAGGGTTTCGCAGGCCACGCGGACCTTCCACGGGTCCATGCCGGCTTTTTTGGCTTCGCGGTAGACGAGATCGACAATTTCGTCCGAGATGCGGTCACAGACCTTGTCCGGGTGACCTTCGGAAACGGATTCGCTGGTAAAGAGATAGTTCTGGCGTGCCACGGGTGTCCCCTCTGGAATGAACACGAAGGGCAGGATTGCCTACTTCGCGGGGGCATCTGTTAGCGAAACGAGCGCGCCATCGTCAAGAAACCAATCGCTTTTGCCGCCCGCAACGGAAAAATACCTGGCCTCGCCGCGCCTTTTCGGCGCGGTCGCCCCGTCCGGTTCGGCCTGCTCCGTGGCTACACTTCGTCTTCGGAAGCCAGGGCCTTGACCAGGTCGATCACTTTGCGGCGCACGCGGGCGTCGGAGATCTTCACGAAGGAGCGGTTGAGCTGAAGCCCTTCCGCGCTGCTGAGAAAATCCACGACGTAGCTGGTCGAGCGATCTTCGGAAAAACCCTTGTTTCCCGGCAGATGTTCGACCGGCGCATCCTCGAAAAAAAACGCTACCGGAACGTTCAGGATCGATGCGATCGCTTGAAGCCGGCTGGCGCCGACCCGGTTGGTTCCCTTTTCGTATTTCTGGATTTGCTGAAATGTCACGCCGAGACTTTCGCCAAGCTTTTCCTGGCTCATTCCCAGCATGTTGCGCCGCAGACGAACGCGGCTCCCGACATGAATATCGATCGGGTTCGGCTTCTTCTTGTTGTCAGGCATGATGTCCTCGCCGTTTATCACGGGCTTTTCGGTTGGCTCCAACGAATTCCCGCCAGATGCCCATGGCCCCAGAATCACGGGCGGCGAGAGAGAGGGCGATTTGGCAATTCATGCCTGCCTTTAGCGACTTTCGCACCTCAATTGGAACGTAACCGCTGACTGATATTCATACCACAAGCTAAGGTTGCAAAGAACAATATAATCAATAAGCCATTGCGCCCGGCATTAATCGTGTTCTGGTGTCGCCCGTCGGCAACGAAAAGCGCTGCATCAAGAACGCCGACCGTATCGAGCGCGAATGCATCGACGACCCGGCCTTTTTCGTCGACGATCGCCGAAATTCCGTTGTTTGCCGCCCTGATCAGCGGCATGCCGGCTTCCACGGCGCGCACCTGTGCCTGGCGGAAATGTTGATAGGGGCCGGCCGTGTCGCCAAACCAGGCGTCGTTGGTGACGTTAACGATGATGTCAGCTTGTGCGCTCGAGCCGGCCAGCAGGTCCGGGAAGATGATCTCGTAGCAGATCATCGGCAACGCGCCGATCCCACCCGGCGCGGACAGAGCCCGGCGCGCGGAGCCCGCCGAAAAGCCGCCGATCGTCTCGGCCACGGTTTCGAAGCCAAACCCCTCCAGCAACTCCTGGAAGGGCAGATATTCGCCGAAGGGGACCAGATGCAGCTTGTCGACGGCATCGACGATCTCGCCGCCGTCATTGATAGCCACGACGGCGTTGTAGTAGCGCGGCGCATCCTGGGCCGACGCTGCCGCCTCGGAACGCACCGCACCGAGGAACAAGGTCTGACCGGTTTCCAGCATGGTGCCGATCGCGGCCAGCGCGTCGGGCCTTTCGGTGATGACAAAAGGCAGCGCCGTCTCCGGCCATACGATCAGCTCCGGCCGCTCCCGGCCCTCGGCGGGCGGCCTTGCCGACAGGTCGAGCAAGGACTTCATGATGCGGGCGCGCTCCTGCGGGTCCCACTTGCCGCTTTGGGACACGGAAGGCTGGACCACACGGACCTGGAGCTGCCGCCCGTCCTCGACCGGCGCCGTGCCGTAAATCTGAAAGAGGCCGTAACCGATATGGGCTGCGATCAAAAGCAATGCCACGGCGACGCCGACAAGGCGGTGGCGCCGAAAGCCGGCGAGCGCCGGTATGGCGAAGACCAGGACGGCGAGCGCGTTCATGCCGAACAACCCCACCACCGCCACCGACTGCATCAGCACCGGCAACGGCATGGCCGCGTAGCCGACCGCGTTCCAGGGAAAGCCGGTCAGGACGAAGCTGCGCAGCCATTCGGCGATGCCGAAGGCGGCGGCGAGCGCGACGATGCGCCCGATGCCGTCAGCCCAGGCCAGGCGCGCGAGCGCGGCGGCCAGGCCATAGAAGAACGCGAGCAGGGCAGGCAGGCCAAGCACGGCGATCGGCAGCGCCCAGGCGAAATTGTCGGCATCCACCAAAAGGGCGCGCCCGACCCACCACAACCCGGCCACGAAATAGCCGAAACCGAACCACCAGCCGACGGCGAAGGCGCCGCGCAACCGCCGCAGGAGACGGTCTCCGGGGTCGGGCGCCACGCCGTCGAGCAGCCAGACGAGCACGGTGAAAGAGACGAAGCCGGCCGGGAAGAAGTCGTAGGGCGGCAGCGCAAGCACGGCACAGGCGCCGGCCAGGAGGGCGACGACCGCCCGCCGCCAGCCCCACAGCAAGATCACACGCGCGGCAAGGTCGGTCATCCAGCTTTCCAGTCAGCGAATCAGGGGGCCGAGACTTAGCAATCCGGCCCCAGACTGCCAAACGCGGCTTGCCCGAAACCGGCGCCGGCGGAAAGCCTGCCGCGCGCCCGGCGCATCCGCCGGACACGTTGCGGGCGGCAACCTGCGTCAGGCTTCGTCGGCCGGATGTTCCCTGAGGGAGCGCACCCTGCGTCCGGGCACACGCAACTGCACGATGCGGACGCGTTTCACACGGCGCGGGTCTGCGTCGAGCACGTGAAACTCGAAACCGGGAACGGCCTGGACGACCTCGCCGCGCGCCGGTACCCGGCCGAGCGTGTTGAAGATGATGCCGCCGATCGTGTCGACATCCTCGCTGTGGTCCTCGGCGGCGAAGCCGTCGCCGATGGCCTCGGCGACGTCGTCGATCTCGGCACGGGCGTCGACGACGAACACGCCGTCGCCGGCCTTGGTGATCATCGGCTCTTCGTCGTCGTGCTCGTCCTCGATGTCGCCGACGACCATCTCGACGATGTCCTCCAGCGAAACCAACCCGTCCGTGCCGCCATATTCATCGATGACCAGCGCCATCTGGGTGCGGGCAGCCCGCATGCGGTTCATCAGATCGGAGGCGAGCATGGAGGGCGGCACAAAAAGGACCGGTCGCGTCAGGCTCAGATCGCCGATCGTACGCGACAGGTCGACCTGGCCAAGATCGAGGTCGGCCGTCTTTGCGGCCACACGCTTGGCGCCGCGGGGCTTTTTCGGGCGCGCGGAGCGCGTCAACTGGGTGACGGCATCGCGGATATGGACCATGCCGCGCGGATCGTCGAGCGAGTCGGCATAAACGGGCATACGCGAATGGCCCGATTCCTCGAACAATTTCAGAAGCTCGCCAAGCGTGGTCGACAGTTCGACCGCCTCGATGTCGGCGCGCGGCACCATGACATCCTCCACCCGCACTTCTCGCAGGCGCAAAATGTTGTGCAACATGGCACGTTCGCCCGGCGAAAACGGAGCACTGTCGTGCTGGTCCTCGGCAAGCGCGTCGGCCAGATCCTCGCGCAAGGTCGACCCGTTGCGCCCGCGAATAAGGCTCACAAATCTCTGGACCAGGCCCCGGCCGCCATTTTGCGGCGGCGCCTCGGTACTCGAGCTTTCCTCGGGCGGTTCGCCCGAGCCCGCATCGTCGCCCGCCTCGGGCGCGGCGACGGCTTGTTCACGCTGGTTCATCGCAGTCGGTCATTCGCTCCGGTCAGTTGCGGCATAGGGATCGGCAATGCCAAGGCGCGCCAAAACGCGTCTTTCGGCCGCTTCCATATGGTCCGCGTCGTCGTCGGTTTCATGATCATACCCCAAAAGATGCAACAGACCATGAACCAGAAGATGAGTGAGATGGTGATCGAAAGGCTTTTCGTCCAGTGCCGCCTCGCGACGCACCGTCTCGAACGCCAGCACGATGTCGCCCAACATGGGCGGGATCCGGTCCGGAGCCGGATCGGGAAACGCCGGAAAGGAGAGCACGTTGGTGGGCTTATCCTTGCCGCGCCATTGCCGATTGAGCGCACGGATCGACTCATCGTCGGTGAAGGTGACGCCGAGCTCGCTGGTGCCGGAACGCAGATCCAGTTCGGCGATCACCGCCCCCGTCGCCGCACCGACCAGCGGTTCGAGCTTTTCCGGAGACGCCCACGCGCCGGCGGCGACGACAACCGTCACCTCGACAGCGAGCGGGTCGCTTGCGGCCCCGCCCGGCAACAGGTTGCTCACACGTCGCCCCCGCGATGGTCGCGCCCGACGCTGTGACGGTCGTAGGCGCGCACGATCTCGGCGACGAGCGGATGGCGCACGACGTCCTTGTCCTCGAACCGCACCATGACGATGCCCGGCACCTCGTCGAGCACGTGCAGGGCCTCGACCAGGCCGGACTTGGCGTTGTGCGGCAGGTCGATCTGGCTCGGATCGCCGGTGACGATCATGCGCCCGCCCTCGCCCAGACGGGTCAGGAACATCTTCATTTGCATGGTCGTCGTGTTCTGTGCCTCGTCGAGGATGATCGCCGAATGGGCGAGCGTGCGCCCGCGCATGAAGGCGAGCGGGGCGATCTCGATCACGCCGGCGGCGAGCGCGCGCTCGACCTTGTCGGCCGGCATCATGTCGTAGAGCGCGTCGTAAAGCGGGCGCAGATAGGGGTCGACCTTCTCCTTCATGTCGCCGGGCAGGAAACCCAGCCGCTCGCCCGCCTCGACCGCAGGCCGCGACAGGATGACGCGCTCGACGAGACCGCGCTCGAGCAGCATGGCGGCGTGCGCCACGGCGAGATAGGTCTTTCCGGTTCCGGCCGGACCGATGCCGAAGACGAGCTCGGCGCGGTCGAGCGCGCGCATATAGGCGTCCTGGTTGGGCGTGCGCGCGTAGATCGTGCGCTTGCGGGTGGTTATCTGGGCGGCGGCCATCTTGCCCTTCTTTTCCAGGGTCGGCAGCGTCAACTGGTCGTCGGCGGCAACCGCCATGCGCACCGCGCCGTCGACTTCGGACGACGTCAGATCGACACCCTTCTGCGCCAGGTCATACAGATAATCGAGCGCGCGGCGCGCCTGCTCGGCGGCCGAGGCGGCGCCGCGGATGGAGAGTTGGTTGCCCTTCGAGCGGATATCGACGGAAAGCTGCTTCTCCAGCCTGGCCAGGTTCTCGTCGAACTGGCCGTAGAGCGCGCTGGCGTGTTTGTTGTTGTCGAAGGTCAGGACGATATGGGCCATGTCGGAGGCCCCGGACGGGCTCGCCTTCAAAGTCGTGCCGGCGTTCAAACGCGTCTCCCTGGCTTGCCGCGTGTCTACGGTCAAGCGGTCACGGCAAACAGGCTGTTGGTGCCCGTGCGCGTGATTCGCACATCGACAATGTCGCCGATTTCGCCCGGCTTTTCATCAAGAATCACCGGCATCAACCAAGGCGAACGACCGGCCCACTGGCCCGGTGCGCGACCCGGCTTCTCAATCAGCACGTCGGTCCTGCGCCCGACCAGCGTGTCGGCGAAGGCGCGCTGCTGGGTGGTGAGGAGGGCCTGCAGACGCTGCAGTCTTTCATCCTTGACCGCTTCGGCGACCTGATCGCCCATCTCGGCACCCGGCGTTCCGGGCCGGGGCGAATATTTGAACGAAAACGCCTGCACGAACGTGACATCGCGCACGATCTGCATCGTCGCCTCGAAATCGGCATCGCTCTCGCCCGGAAAGCCGACGATGAAATCGCCCGACAGCGCAACGTCTGGCCTGGCGGCCCTGATCCTGTCGACCAGGCGCAAATAGTCGGCGGCGGTATGGCGCCGGTTCATCGCCTTGAGGATGGTGTCGGAGCCGGTCTGCACCGGCAGGTGCAGATAGGGCATCAGCGCGTCGAGGTCGCGATGGGCCGCAATCAGCGCATCGTCCATGTCGCGCGGGTGGCTGGTCGTATAGCGCAGTCGTGCAATACCGGGAATCTCGGCCAGCCGGAACAGCAATTCGCCCAGCCCCCATTGCCTGCCGTCCGGGCCCTCGCCGTGCCAGGCATTGACGTTCTGGCCCAAAAGGGTGATCTCGCGCACGCCGGCCTCGGCCAGCCTTTCGGCCTCGGCCACGATCTGGCTCACCGGACGCGACACCTCGGCGCCGCGCGTATAGGGCACCACGCAGAATGTGCAGAACTTGTCGCACCCTTCCTGCACAGTCAGAAACGCGGTGACGCCGCGCCGCCTGACCTCGCCCTTGTGGAGTTGCGGCAGGCGCTCGAACTTATCCTCCAGCGCGTAGTCGGTCTCCACCACCTTGCCGCCGGCGCGCGCCTTGCGCACGGCGTCGGGCAGGCGGTGATAGGTTTGCGGTCCGATGACGATGTCGACGACGGGCGCGCGCGCAATGATCTCCTCGCCCTCGGCCTGGGCCACGCAGCCGGCCACGCCGATCACCGTCTCGCGTCCGTCGCGGGCCCGCTCGTCCTTGAGCTTGCGGATGCGACCGAGCTCGGAATAGACCTTTTCGGCCGCCTTCTCGCGAATATGGCAGGTGTTGAGCAGGACGAGATCGGCCTCCTCCAGCGTCTTGGTCGGCACGTAGCCGTCAGCCGCCAGCGCATCGGACATGCGCTGGGAATCGTAGACATTCATCTGGCAGCCATAGGTCTTGACGAAGACCTTCTTCGGCCCGCCGTCGCCCGGGCGCGCGCCTGCTTTTTCGGTATCCGCAATGTCGGTGTGGGTCATGGCCGGGCTTCTAGACCGTTTCAAGGCCGGATGGAAGCGGTTGCGTTCGACGCTCGTCGGAGATTCCGGCCTGATCTGCGCGCAACGCGGTTCAGGCTCGGCGATCGGTACCGTAGGCCGCCAAAAAGACACGCACGCCCTCGACCGCGCAGCGGCGCAGTTCATCGGGGCCGGGTATCGCGGCATCGCCCAACAGCATGGCGCGGTTGAGCGGTTCGGACATAACCAGCCAGTTGAAATGCGCCGCGGCCATGGCGGGATCGTCGAGTGCCAGAAGGCCGCGCGCGGCCAGACGCTCGAACAAGGCGGCCAAAGCGGCCATCGCCCGGGCGGGGCCGCGCTCGTAAAGCACACGCGCGAGGTCGGGAAACCGGTTCACCTCGGCGATCACCAAACGGCGCAATTGCATGATGCGCGGCGTCAGCACCACGGTAAGCTGGCGATAGGCGTAGTCCTGCAGATAGGCGGCGAGGTCGTCGTCGGCCTCAAAGACGGGCGTTCGGTCGTGAACCATATCGCCGGCCGCGTCGGTCATGCTGGTGACGATGTCGACGAACAACGCCTCCTTGCTCTCGAAATGCTTGTAGACCGTCTGCTTCGACACCGAGGACAAGGCGGCGATCTCGTCCATGCTGGCGCCGGGATAACCGCATTTCAGAAAGACCTCGGTGGCAGCGTCGAGAATGGCACGGCGCTTTTGTGCCGAGCGCGTCTCGCCGCCGGCGCCGTCCGTTGGTCGCACCGATACCGGCCTGGTCATGCTGCTTCCCTACGCTTCGACTGCCTGTTGACAGGAAAGTACTAGACAGTCTAGTTTTTTGCAAATTGGAGAACTGGACCGTCCAGTCTCTTTCGATTGCCTGCCGCCGGGAGGACTGCCAATGCCGAACCGCCGATCCGTTCTGGCCCTGGCCGCCGCAATGCTGGCCGCTGCCGGCATGCCGGCCAGAGCCACCGAAGCCGCTGACGGCGCACGGCGCCGCGTGACAGGAGCCCCCTCCATGCCCCACCCCGCAGAAACGTCGACACTCAAGGTTCCCGGCGCGCGGCTTTATTATGAGCTTCGCGGCCGGGGACCGTTGCTTTTGATGATTGCCGGCGGGCCGACCGATGCCGGCGTGTTCACCGATCTCGCGCGGCAACTTGCCGACCGCTACAAGGTTGCCACCTACGATCCGCGCGGCAATTCGCGCAGTCCGCTCGACGACGCGCCCGCCGACCAGGACGTGGATGTTCACGCCGACGACGCCGCCCGGCTGATCGCCGCGTTCGGCGACGGCGACCCGGCTTTTGTCTTCGGCACCAGCGGCGGCGCGCAGATCGGGCTCAATCTCACCGCGCGCCATCCACAACGCGTGCACTGCCTGGTCGCGCACGAACCGCCTTGCGTCCTGTTGCTGGACGACCCCTCGGTGGCGATCGCCAAGGACCGGGCGATCCTGGACACCTACCGGCGCGACGGTCTTCAGGCCGCAGTTCGGGAATTCATGGCGATGGCGGGGCTGGACGAAGCCGGCGGACCGGCCGACCTGCCGCCTGAAATCCTGGAAACCTTCGCCCGGATCGACGCGAACATGGACTATTTCATCGCTCACGGGCTGATGCCGCTGTCGCTCTACCGACCCGATATAGATCGGCTGCGCGACGCCCAAACGCCGATCGCGATCGGCATTGGCGACGCATCCAACCAAGACGCCGCCGGCCCCGGCCGCGCCCTCGCCGCCAGGCTGGGCCTCGCGCCGCTCGCCTTTCCCGGCGACCATGGCGGTTACGGCATGCATGCCGACGCCTTTGCCGAAATCCTGCATGCGGCGTTCAGCCGAAACGGGCGCTGATCCCGGCCTCACCTCACCCAACGGAGTTCCCGCCATGCATATACAGTTCGCCGAATTGCCGGTCTTCGATCAGGAGCGCGCCAAGGCGTTTTATGTCGAAAATCTCGGCTGCGAGGTCGCAGCGGACGCGCCGATGGGGCCAGACGGCTGGCGCTGGATCGAGCTGCGGTTTCCCGGCGCGGAAACCACGCTGCATTTTATCCGGCGCAACGACGATGCGCCGTCCACCGACCCGGTCATGGTGCTGGTCGCCGACAACGTCGCCGCCACCGTCGAGAAATTGCGGACACGGGGGGTCGAGATCATCACCGAACCGCAGGAAGCACCGTGGCAACCGGGGCGCGTCGTCGCCGAATTCCGCGACGCGGAAGGCAACCGGATGGTGATCGGCAGCCGCTAGCAAACACGCCTGACCGCTCGGCCGGCCTTGCCGCGATCCGCCCTACCCTGAAATTTCAGGATGCGGCGGTAGAAATTGATTCAGCTTCTGCGCCTATTGTGGGCTCTGAAACGGCTGGTCATCCGTCGTACCAGCGCCGACGAAAAGAACTTGCGGAGCGCGTGACGTGCGATCACAGGCTCGACGATCCCGGCAAACCGTCATGAAAACGGCCGCATCGGCGACCGGATCATGCCGGCCCGAAAGCGCGACGGGTGCGGAGCCCTCGTGAACAGCCAAGCCCCTGCCCCGAAGGATATCGCCGCGGACGGACCGCCGCTGTCGCTTGGCGGGTTGGGGATTAGCGCGGAGCAGATCGCGACGGCGCTGTCGCGGATCGTCACACATGCGGCGGACCCGCAGCGCAAGCGCAGGGCTCAAGAGTTGCCGCTGGACGGCGCGGATCAGGTGTGGGTCCGTTCGATGCTCGACGCCCTGCCGGCGCCCGTCTACGCCACCGATACCGATGGTTTCCTCACCTATTTCAACCAGGCCGCCGTAACCTTCGCCGGCCGCGAGCCGGTGCTGGGCGTCGATCGCTGGTGCGTCACCGAGCGCCTTTACAATCCCGACGGATCGCCGCTCAAGCACGAGAATTGCCCGATGGCGCTGGCGATCCGGGAAAACCGAGCCGTGCGCGGCGCCGAGGCGATCGCCGAACGTCCCGATGGAACCCGGATTCCGTTCGCGCCGTTTCCAACGCCGATCCGGGCTCCCTCCGGCCGCATCGTGGGCGCGGTAAACGTTCTTCTCGACATCAGCGCGCGCAAGCGCGCCGAAAAGGAAGCGGCCCATCTGGCGTGCCACGACGCGCTGACCGGCCTGCCCAACCGTGCCTCCTTCCACACGATGCTGGATCAGCTGATCGCCGCCCGCGCCGGCGACGAGGCGCCCTTCGCGCTGATGCGCATCAACGTGACCGGCCACACCCATATCAGCGACATGTACGGCCATGCGACCGGCGACGAGGCCCTGCGCGCCATCGCGCAACGCCTGAAAAAGGCCGTCGGCGAAAAGCCGCTGTTTCACATCGCTTCCGACACGTTCGCCCTGGTGCTTGCCAAGCCCCCCGGCCGCGACGGCCTGCGCCGCTTTGCCGAAACCCTGCGCTCGGCGGGAACGGCAGGGACCGGCCGCGTGCGCGAAGCCGGCTCGACGATCGCGATCGGCTGCGCGTTTTTTCCCGCCGACGGGCGGGACGCCCCGACCCTGGTTGCCAATGCGGCCGGCGCGCTGACGCGAGCCCGGCGGACGACGACGGACCCGCTCGCGTTCTTCGATGCCAACGAAGATCTGGCCGCCCGCGACCGCCAACTACTGAAAAGCCAGTTGCGCGCCGCAATCGGGGACGGCGCGCTCAGGCTGCATTTCCAACCGCAAATGGCGGCCGACGGGACGGCCGTGGCCTTCGAAGCGCTGGTGCGCTGGAGCCATCCCACGCGCGGCATGATCGCACCGGCCGATTTCATCCCGCTGGCGGAAGACGGCGGCGCGATCGTTGAGATGTCGGAATGGATCCTGCGCGACGCCTGTCGCGAGGCCGCATCCTGGCAAAACCCGCTGCGCGTGGCGGTCAATCTGTCGCCGCTCCATTTCCGCAGCGGCGATCTGCCAGGCACGGTGCAGGCAATCCTGGAAGAAACCGGCCTGGCGCCGGACCGGCTCGAGCTCGAGATCACCGAAGGCGTCATGATCCAGGATTTCGAGCAGGCCATGTCGATGCTGCGCAAACTGCGCGATGTCGGCGTGCGCATCGCGCTCGACGATTTCGGAACCGGCTATTCCTCGCTGTCCTACCTGCAGGCCTTCCCGCTCAGCACGCTGAAGATCGACCGTTCCTTCACCGACAATCTGGGCCGGGTCGAGCAGTCGGCGGCCATCATCCGCTCCGTCGTCGGCCTCGGCCACGCGCTCGGGCTGGAAGTCGCCGCCGAGGGCGTGGAACGTCAGGAGCAGCTCGACTTCCTGATCGCCGAGGGCTGCGACCTGGTGCAGGGCTATTTCACCGGCCGACCGGCGCCTATCGACGCCTATTCCCGCCTGACCGGGCGCGATGGAACTCAGCGCGACGACGCACCGGGCCTGCGCAGCGCCTGAGCCATCAGCGCGCGGATTTCGGCCTCCATGCGTCGCGCCACCCGCTTGCGGTCGTCGCCGGGCTCAAAGCGGACCGGTTCTCCGAAATGCACCTCGACATCGATGCCACCCTCGCGGATCAGGGCAAAAAGATGCGGTATCAGCTCGGCATCGCCGATCCATGAGGCGTGCCGGCGATGGAACCGGCCCATTGGCATGCCGTGCAGGCGGGTATAGGCGACCGCGACGGGCTGGATCGTCACGTGCGGGACGCCGTCGCCGCCATCGTCGCGTTGCGCATCCAGCGCGGCCTGCGCGGCAGCGAACAGCGTGCTCTTGAACGGGGCGACGAAATTGCCGTCGGACGTGGTGCCTTCGGCAAACAGCACCATCACCTCGCCGGTGGCGAGCCGCTCGCCCAGCGCGCCCGCCTGGATGGCCGATGTCCGGGCGCGGTCGCGCTCGACGAACACGGTGCGCTGCAATTTGGCGAGCGCACCGAACACCGGCCAGCCGGCCATGTCGGCCTTGGCGACGAAGCCTAGCGGCATGATCGCGCCGAGCACGGGAATGTCGGTCCAGGAAATGTGGTTGGACGCGATCAACAACGGACGGCGGGCGTCGGGCACGCCGTGGATGCTGATGCGAATGCCGAGCAGGCGCAGCACCAGCCTGTGCCACCGGGCCGGCACCACGCCGGGGCCGGGAACGCCGAGACGCAGGGTGATCATCTGGGCGCCCACGGCGACCAACGTCGCCGGCAACAGGATGGCCAGCACGGTTGCCGCCCGGATCGAAGCCATCATGATTGCGGTGCGTCCCTTCCCCCGCTGCCCGACGCGCTAGCCAAGATCACGGCGCATGACAAGCGCGGTCGTGCGCGGCGCCGCGTGCTGCTCATAATAGGCCGGACGGGCACCGACCTGGCTGAAACCCAGCTTGCGATAAAGACCGATCGCGGCGCGATTGGTCTCGTCGACCTCCAGAAACAACGCCTGCGCGCGCTGGGCATAGAGTTCGCGCATCACCGCATCCATGAGCATCCAGCCGAGACCGCAGCGCCTGAGGGCCGGCGCGACCATGATGGTCAAGATTTCGCCTTCGCCCGCGGCTTGGCGGGCCAGAACGAAACCGCCCGGCGCGGCGCGGGGACGCCCGACCTCACGCGCGGCGAAACCGAATACGGTGTCCTGTTCCAACAGCGAGGCGAATTCGCCGTCGCTCCACGGCCGCGAAAACCCGTGCGCATGCAGGTGCGAAAGCGCTGCCGCGTCGGCGGGCAGCAAGCGTTCCGTCAGGAATTCGCGCTTGCGGCCGCGCAGGGAAAACGGCGCACGCATCATTCCTCCCGGCGCGGCAGGGCGAAACCGGAAGCCGGCCGCGCGTCGGCGCCGCGCAAATAGACCGGCTTCGGTTTTTGCCCCGAAAACCCAGCATCGACGGCGCAGGCGGCATAGGCGGCAATGTCTGCCGTGCGGCCCTCACCGGCGATCTCGAGCAGCGGGCCGCCGGCCGCTTCGGCGACCAGGCCGGCGCCGGAGCCGGTCAGGACGGCATCGTGCGCGCGCGCCAGCGCCGCCGTGCGCGCGGCATCGGCGATCATCGGCGCCTCGATCTCGCCGCCCGCAGCATCATAGAGCGCGACGTAGAGTTCACCGCGCTTGGCGTCGAGAACCGACAGGCAGGCGCGAGCGGGATATGCGCCGCGGGCCTCGCGGGCCAGGGCGGCCAGCGTCGTGACGCCGGTGGCGGGAATGTCGAGCGCGAGCGCCAGTCCGCGCGCAGCCGCTACCCCGATCCTGACACCGGTAAAGGAGCCGGGACCGACCGCAACGGCAATCGCGCCCAGATCGGGATAATCGCAGCCGGCGGCGGCGAGCGCCGAGGCCATGACCGGGATCAGGGCTTCGGCATGGCCCTTGCCGATATCGCGCACCGAACGCCCGCGTTCGCGGCCCGCGCCGGCGTCATAGACGCAGGCGGCGCAGAGTTCGGCGGCGGTGTCGATGGCCAGGACCTTCATGCGGTAACCGCATAGGCAAAACCGGGCCGGCAAACAAGCGCCGCGTGGCGCGCCGATCCGAAACGCGGCCCGACCGGGGAACCCGCCTCAGCCGGCGGCTTCGCGCGCCTTGAGCTCAAGCCGGCGCCGATGGAGCACCGGTTCGGTGTAGCCGCTGGGCTGCTCGCGCCCCTTGAAGACGAGATCGCAGGCGGCCTGGAACGCGATCGAGCTGTCGAAATCCGGCGCCATCGGCCTGTAGAGCGGATCGTCCGCGTTCTGGCGGTCGACGATCGCGGCCATCTCCTTCATTACCGCCATCACCTCGTCCTCGCCGACCACGCCGTGATGCAGCCAGTTGGCCATGTGCTGGGACGAGATGCGCAGCGTGGCGCGATCCTCCATCAAGCCGACATCGTTGATGTCGGGCACCTTGGAACAGCCGACGCCCTGATCGATCCAACGCACCACGTAACCCAGAATGCCCTGGGCGTTGTTGCGCAGTTCCTGGCGCTTGTCCGCATCGGACCAGTTCGGCCGCGTCGCGACCGGAACCGACAGGATGTCGTCGATCTTGGCGCGCGGACGGTTCTTCAGGTCCCGCTGCACCGCGGCGACGTCGACCTTGTGATAGTGGGTGGCGTGCAGGGTGGCGGCAGTCGGCGAGGGCACCCAGGCGGTGTTGGCTCCGGCCTTCGGGTGGCCGATCTTCTGTTCCAGCATTTCGGCCATGCGGTCGGGCATGGCCCACATGCCCTTGCCGATCTGGGCGTGGCCGGCCAGGCCGCATGCAAGCCCGATATCGACATTCCAGGCCTCGTAGGCCGAAATCCAGGCGGCCTGTTTCATGTCGCCCTTGCGGATCATCGGGCCGGCCTCCATCGAGGTGTGGATCTCGTCCCCGGTGCGGTCGAGGAAGCCGGTATTGATGAACACGACCCGTTCGGAGGCGGCGCGGATCGCCTCCTTGAGGTTGACCGTGGTCCGGCGCTCCTCGTCCATGATGCCCATCTTCAGCGTGTTTTTCGCCATGCCGAGGGCCTCCTCGACACAGGTGAACAGCTCGACGGCGAACGCGACCTCCTCGGGGCCGTGCATTTTCGGCTTGACGATGTAGACCGACCCGGCGCGCGAGTTGGCCCGGCGGCCATTCTTTCCGACATCGTGCAGCGCGATCATGCCCGTGATCATGGCATCCATGATGCCCTCGGGAACCTCGGCCCCGTCGCGGTCGAGGATCGCGGGATTGGTCATCAGATGGCCGACATTCCTGACCAGCATCAGCGCCCGTCCGGGAAGTGAGACGACGGAGCCGTCGGGCGCGGTATAGTCGCGGTCGCCCTTCAGGCGGCGCACGAAGGTCTTGCCCTTGGTCACCTCCTCGGCGAGGTCTCCTTTCATCAGGCCGAGCCAGTTGCGATAGGCCAAAACCTTGTCCTCGGCGTCGACGGTGGCAACGGAATCCTCGCAATCCATGATGGTTGTGACGGCCGATTCCAGCACCACGTCGCAAATGCCGGCCGGATCGTCCTTGCCGATCGGATGGTAGCGATCGACCGAAATCTCGACATGCAGGCCGTTCTTGCGCAACAGCACGGTCGAGGGGGCCGCCGGATCGCCGCGATAGCCCGCGAACTGGGCCGGATCGGCGAGCCCCGCACCGCCCGCCTTCAGCGTGCCGGCCTCGATGCTCAGACCGTCAATATCGGTCCAGCGCGCGCCGGCAAGCGGCACGCTGTCGTCGAGAAAGCCGCGCGCCCAGGCCACGACCCTGGCGCCGCGGACGGGGTTGTACCCTTCGCCCTTTTCCGCTCCGTCGGTCTCGGGGATCGCGTCGGTGCCGTATAGCGCATCGTAAAGCGAGCCCCAGCGCGCATTGGCGGCGTTGAGCGCGTAGCGCGCATTGGTGACCGGCACGACGAGCTGCGGGCCGGCGACGGTCGCGATCTCGGCATCGACATTGGCCGTGGTGACGGCAAAATCACCGCCTTCTGGCAGCAGATAGCCGATCTCCTCGAGAAAGGCCTTGTAGGCACCGAGATCGGACGGCGCGCCATTCTCGCGGTGCCAGGCGTCGATCTCGGCCTGCAGGCGCGCGCGCTTGTCCAGAAGCGCCCGGTTCTTCGGCGACAGCTCGTGAACGATCTTGGACAGCGCCGACCAGAACTGGCCGGCTTCGACGCCGGTGCCGGGCAAGGCCTCGCGGGCTACGAAGTCGTGCAGCAGCCGGTCAATCCTCAATCCCTCGATTTCGATGCGCTCGCTCATCAGCCTTCTCCGTTGCGGTCCCCGCGCGATGCGTGGCGCGAAGTCAACGCGTTCAACACCCCGGGCCGGAAGGCGTCAATTCGTCATAGGTATCAAAGACTTTTTCCAAAATGGAAAAACACTCTTCCCGCATCGGTGTTTCCGACGCGAATGCGCCTTTCTCGCACTTGTTTGTGCGGGAACAAAGAGCGCGCGCACCGGCGCCGCTAGGGTTCGGCCATCGACACCGAAGGACCTGAAGGAGATAAAGACATGTTCACGCGACGCCAGGCACTGATGGGCGCAGCCGCCACGGCGGCGCTGACCGCCATGCCCCCGATGACGGCAGTCGCCAGCACAGGCGAAGCCGACATCGCCACCCTGCCGCGCGAGAAGGTGACGCTGGTCGCGCCGCCGTTCGTGCATGCCCATGAACAGGTCGCCACAAGCGGACCGAAAGTGGTCGAGTTCGTGCTGCCGATCGAGGAAAAGCCGGTCGTTATCGACGACGAGGGCACGACCTTTCCCGGCATGACCTTCAATGGCTCCATCCCCGGACCGATGATGGTGGTGCATGAGGGCGACTATGTCGAACTCACGCTGATCAACGCGGCCAGCAATTCGCTGCCGCACAATATCGATTTCCACGCCGCCACGGGCGCGCTGGGCGGCGGAGCGCTGACGCTGATCATGCCCGGCGAGCAGGTCAAGCTGCGCTTCAAGGCGACCCGGTCGGGCACCTTCGTCTATCATTGCGCGCCCGAAGGCGCGATGATCCCCTGGCATGTGGTGTCCGGCATGAGCGGCACGATCATGGTGCTGCCGCGCGACGGGCTGAAGAACGAAAAGGGCGAGCGCATCGCCTATGACCGGATCTACTATGTCGGCGAAAACGACTTCTACGTGCCGCGCGACGAAACCGGAGCCTACAAGAGCTACGATAGCCCCGGCGAATCCTACGCCGACACGGTCGAGGTCATGCGCGGGCTGGTGCCCACCCATGTGGTCTTCAACGGCGCCAAGGGCGCGCTCACCGGCGACAACGCCATGCGCTCGAAGGTCGGCGAGACCGTCATGATCGTTCACTCCCAGGCCAACCGGGACACAAGGCCACACCTGATCGGCGGCCATGGCGACTACGTTTGGGAAGAGGGCAAGTTCGACAATCCTCCGGCCAAGAACCTGGAAACCTGGTTCATCCGCGGCGGATCGGCGGGTGCTGCGCTCTACACCTTCCTGCAGCCGGGCGTCTATGCCTATGTGAACCACAATCTGATCGAAGCCGTCGAGCTCGGCGCCACCGCCCATTTCGTGGTCGACGGCGAGTGGAACGACGATCTGATGAAGCAGGTCGAGGCTCCGGGTCCGATCCCGACCAACTGACCCGCCGCCACGCAAGGATGCGTCGCCATGGCCCGGCACAGGCGCCGGGCCATGGCTTTCGGGAGAAGAAACCATGCCGCATCATGTCGCCGAAGCCGTTATCGGAGCCGTCGCCGCCGTGGCCCTGCCGGTAGCGATCGGTCTGGTCGACTGGGCCGGATCGACGCCCGGACCGGTGCCTGGCGCCGTGGAAACGGTGGCGATCGCTCCCGGCACGATCGAATTTCCCCTGCCCGGCGAGTTCCTCGCAGATGGCCGGCCAGCCGCCGCGCCCAGCCGCAGCGTGCGTTTCGACCGCCCCTTGCACATCATGGCCGACCAGGTCAGCCGCGCCGCCTACGGTGAATGCGTGACGGCGGGCGCGTGCCGTCCCGCCGACGGTACAAATTCTGCGCGGGCGGCCGACATTCCGGTGACGGGGGTCAGCTATCTCGACGCTGAGGCCTATGCCGTTTGGTATTCCCGGACCACCGGTGAGACCTGGCGTCTACCGAGCGCGGCCGAATGGGCGTTCGCGGCCGGCGAGCGGTTCGCCGGCGATCCGTTCGCGGTCGCCGACGATCCAAAAAATCCCGCAGTGGCCTGGATTCGCCGCTACGAGGAAGAAGCCGCAGCGCGGCGCGAACCCGACCCGCAACCCAAGCCGCTAGGCCATTACGGCCCCAACACGCACGGCGTACGGGACATGGCCGGCAATGTCTGGGAATGGACGTCGACATGTTACAGCCGCGTGCGGCTCGACTCCGAGCTTGAAACGAACGCGCGCACGACCGAGAATTGCGGCGTTCATGTCGCCGAGGGCCGGCACCGGACCTACATGTCCGACTTCGTGCGGGACGGCAAAAGCGGCGGCTGCGCCGTCGGCGCGCCGCCCGACAATCTAGGCTTCCGGCTGGTGCGCGACGACGCGCCGGGCTGGTTCGCCCGCCTGAAGGCGCTGGCGCGTTGACGAACCGCCGGCGCAGCGCAACGCCGCGGCGGCGGGCCCGCCGTCCGGCCACCCCCTAAGGAGGCTGCCATGGTCACGCCGAAACGCCCGACGCAAACACCGCCCGTCGCGCCAGAGGCGCTGGCGGGCGAACGTTCCGCCGTCGAACGCCTGCGGCAAGGGCTCCGGGAAGCCGAGCTCGACTGCCGCTGCCGCGCCCGTGCCGACGCCATTTTGGAGCGCATCGGCGCCGAAGACGACCTGGCCACCCGCGCCGGGGCACTGACCGACGCACGCAAGATGCGCGACGCGATCGTGCTGGTGACGACCCTGCTCGACGAGCTCGATTCCCTGCAGCCGGACGAGCCGGACCGGTCCGCCTTTTCCGAGATCGCGGATCTGTTCGACGATATCGGCGATTTCGCCGCCCATGGCGCGGCGGCGGCGCGCCTGTGCGCGCGGCGCCGGCCACGTGCGAGGCCGGGACTGACGCAATGACGGTTTTGGAACAGCATGGGCCCACCGACCGCTCGTTGCTGCGGCGCCGGCGCGGGGCGGGCGATGATGGTCGCGACGGACGCGGCCGCGTTCCCTCGACACTGCCGATCCTGCATTATGGTTTTCGACCGTTCTTCCTGCTGGCCGCCTTGCATGCCGGGCTGGCCATTCCGGCCTGGCTTTTGATGTTCCGCACGGGATGGACGCCCGCCGGCCCGTTCGCCGCGCTCGACTGGCACGTGCACGAGATGCTGTTCGGCTATCTGGGCGCGGTGATCGCCGGCTTCGTGCTGACGGCGGTGCCCAACTGGACGGGACGGCTGCCGCTGAGCGGAGGCCCGCTCGCCGGCCTGGTCGGGTTGTGGTTTCTGGGACGCGCCGCCAACCTGACCGTCGGCGATCCGCTGCTTGCGATGGCGGCCGATCTCGCCTTTCCACTCGTGCTGGCAGCGGCTGTCTGGCGCGAGGTGGTGGCGGGCCGGAACTGGCGCAACGCGCCGGTGGCGGCGATGCTGACCCTGTTCGCGCTTGCCAACGGGCTGCATCACAGCGGCGCCTTCGCGATTTCGGCCGCAGCCCCCGGCATGCGGCTCGCGCTCGGCGTCGCGACCGTGCTGATCGCCCTGATCGGCGGGCGGATCGTGCCGAGCTTCACCCGCAACTGGCTGGCCAGGAACGGCGACGGGCGGCTGCCGGCCTCTTTCGGGATCGTCGACAAGGCCGCGCTGGCGGCGACCGTTGCGGCCGTCGCGGCCTGGGTCGCCGTGCCCGATCTTTTGGCGACCGGCGGCCTGCTGGTTCTCGCCGGCACGCTGCTTGCCGTGCGGCTGGCGCGCTGGCGCGGCGATCTCGCCATGCGCGAGCCGATCGTGCTGGTGCTTCATCTGGGTTATGGCTGGCTGGCGGCGGCGGTGTTTCTCCTCGGCGCGGCGATCCTTGCCCCCGGCCTGCCGGCGAGCGCGGCGATCCACGCGCTGACGGCCGGCGCGGTCGGCACGATGACGCTCGCCGTGATGACACGCGCCAGCCTCGGCCATACCGGACGCGCGATCGAGGCCGACGGCTGGACGCTGGCGATCTACGTCGCCGTCAGCGCCGGGGCGCTGCTGCGCGTCGCCGCCCCGTTCTCCGATACCCACTACCTCACCCTGCTGACGGCCGGCGGCACGCTCTGGAGCCTGGCCTTCCTCCTTTTTGCGCTGCGCTACGGGCCGATCCTGTGTAAACCCCGCAAGGGCTGACGCCTTTTCGGCCGGGGCGCATGGCGATGCCGACGTCCGCAACGGCGCGGCGATGGTCTGCCCCTTAATAACCGCCAACCGCCCCTCGCAGCCTCATCCCGGATCTGATCCGGGATCCATTGCGCCGCGGCCGCAAACGACCGGAGGTTCCGGACAGATTTCTCCTTCCAGCATGGCACGGGTGGATGTGCGTCCGCTTATCTCCAACAAGACGGTTGCGCTTCCGCTCACCTGCGGCGTGCGGATCGTCAACGCAAAAAGGCGCGGCACGCGGGCCCCGCGTGCCGCGCCGCCTTATTGCTGGGACGACAGGCGCTTTTCCGGATCAGTCCTGTTTGGCCGCGACGGTGAGGCCGAACAGCTCGGCGAACACGGTCTTGGCCTTGCCGGGATGCTTGACCGCCTCGGCCTCGTCGAGATTGCCCGGCTCGCCGACCTCGATCAGCGCGACCATGCCCATCGCGTAGTGTGGCGCGCATTTGATGCCGTAGACGCCTTCCTTATCGAGCGTGATCACGATTTCCTCGTTGAACTTGCCCTTGAACGCCTCGGCCCCCTCGGGGAGCATGCCCTTGACCGATTCGGCGTTGTGGCCCTTGTCGGTCGGCACGAAGCGCACCGTGTCGCCGGGCGCGGCACGCACGAAATCGGGCTCGAACACCATGGCGCCCTTTTCACCCTTGTTGAGCATCTTGACCTCGAATTCGGCCGCGCCGGCCGCGCCGGCCATGGCCATGGCCATGACGGCGCCCAGGGCCATGATCGCAATCCGCTTTTTCATCGTCTTTCCTTTCTTCCTGGGAGGTGGACGGCCTGTCGCGGCCGTTGCCAAGCAGATACGCCATGCGGCGCAAGGCGAGTTTGCGCTTTGACAAACACGCGCTAGAAAAGCCGCGGGACAGATGAGGTCGGCATGACGGGACTCGACAGGACGCTGATTGCGGGGCTTGAGACCTTTCGCGGGCTTTCGGAGCAGGCGCTCGACCGCGTGCTTGTGCATGCCCGCTCGGCCCGCCACCCCAAGGGCAGCGAGATCTTTTCTCAAGGCGAGACGGCGGAAAACTTCTATCTCCTGCTGTCGGGCCATATTCGCGTGGTGCGCACCTCGCCGGAAGGCCATCAGGTGATCGCGCGCTACATCAACGAGGGCGAACTGTTCGGCATCGCGGTCGCCATGGGCCGCACCAGCTTTCCCGCCAGCGCGGTTGCCGCGGTCGACTGCGTGGCGCTGGCGTGGCCAAACCGCGAATGGGCCGAACTGCAGACGCTGTTTCCCGCCTTCGGCGCCAACGCCTACCAGACCATCGGCGCGCGGCTGCAGGAAACCCAGGCGCAGGTGATGGAGATGTCGACCGAACAGGTCGAGCAGCGTATCGCCCACGCCCTTCTGCGGCTGGTCAAGCAGGCCGGGCGCAAAACGGCGGACGGGATCGAGATCGACTTTCCGATCACCCGCCAGGACATCGCCGAGATGACCGGCACCACGCTGCATACGGTGAGCCGTCTTCTGAGTGCCTGGGAACAGCGCGGCCTGGTGCGCAGCGGGCGCCAGAAAGTGGTGGTGACCGACGCGCACGGGCTGATGCTGGTGGCCGAACACCGGCGCCGGGACTGAGATTGAAGGCGCGCCTCACGTGGTCGGTGCCGCGCCTCAGGCGCCCATCACGGCCTCCAGCTCGCGCACGAACCGGTCTTCCTCGACGTCGTGCTCGCGACAGGCGTCGGTGACGGTGTGGAAGCCGCCGATCGGGCAGCCCACGCACAGCATGCCGTGGCGGATCATCACGGCGATCGTCGACGGCCAGCGGCGCATGATCTCGTCGACGCTCATGTCGGGATCGATTTGCGGGTGTCTTGCCATTCTACGCGTCCGTTTGCTGCCGAAGCCGCCGCCGCGCGGCCTCTGGCGCAGCGAACGGCTTCCCATGAGGCAGCAGAGCACGGTGCGCGGCAAGCCTCGTTGCGCTGACGCAAACAGCGCGCCGAAAGGCGCCGGCCATGGGCGCCTGCCGCGCTCAGCGCGCCCGGCAGACGACCTTGACCGGGTAGAACAGGGTCGCCATGCGCTGTTCGGAATTGCCGGCGACGCGGCCGTTGCGGATCTTCGACGGCGAGGACGCGGCGGCGTAAAACCGCAACACCGCCTTGGCCGACAGCGTCCATTCCCGACTCAGCACCTGGGACCGCGCCATGCCGGCGCGCACGCGCTGGTCGAGATTGTCGCGGCACAATTTGCCGGGGGTGACCACCCAGTCGACCTGCCTCATGTCGGCGGTGAAGCTGCGGCTGGTCTTGTAGACGCCCCAGCCGTCGTCGGGCGTGCGCTGTTTGTAGTGCCAGCGGCCGGCGGTAACCTCGATCAGGTCCATGCCGTTGCGGTTGCCGATACCGACGCGGTGAATGTTGTTGTTGCCCTTGCCCTTGGCGAAAAGGCGCACGGTGAAACGATGGCTGTTGTTCGCGAAGCCGGCATAACCGTCCCGGGTCGCGCGAACATGCGCCGCCGCCAGATCGATGCCCTCGCGCGCGATGCCGATCTTGTCGATGCGGGCGCCGGCCTGGGCGCTGCCGACGGCGAGCACGGCCAGCAGGGTCGCGGCACTCGTTCTCAAAAGCAGGCGGGTCATGATTTTTCCTCCGTTCTCCTCCGGGTGGGACCACGCTGTGGTTCCCGTCGGACAGAATGGCGGCGCTCGACTGAACCCCGGCTGAAGCGTCGTTTAGCCAGCGTTCACGATCGGCATTGGCTGATTGCGGCAGGTCGGGCGTGCGACCTTGACCGACCGGCGGCGGCATAGGCGGGCACGGAGAGGTTACAGTTCGCGATGACCTGGTGAAGATGCCGGCGCTCGTGTTTCTGCCGTTGGGACGCAGGCCTTCGATCGCGGCACCGGCCAGGATGGATCGCTGGATCGTTCTATAGAGCCTCGGGCAATTCCGGCCCTTTAAGGCCCGTCGCCTATCGCAGGACCGACGGCCTGCCCCTCGTGTGGCAGCACCTGGCGTCCCGGGGCGGGATCCAATGCCTGCGGCGACTCCCTCCCGGATTTTCGCTCGTGACGATCACTGGATCGTCGCGCCGGGCCTGCTGCCCGACCGCTCAATCCCCCATCTTCAGCGCTTCGATGAACGCCGCCTGGGGGATTTCGACCTTGCCGAACTGGCGCATGCGCTTCTTGCCCTCTTTCTGCTTTTCCAGCAGCTTGCGCTTGCGCGTCACGTCGCCGCCGTAACATTTGGCGGTGACGTCCTTCCTCAGCGCCGAAATGGTCTCGCGGGCGATCACCTTGCCGCCGATCGCGGCCTGGATCGGGATCTTGAACATGTGCTTGGGGATCAGCTCCTTGAGCTTTTCGCACATGGCGCGGCCGCGCTTTTCGGCCGCCTGGCGGTGGACCAGCATCGAGAGCGCGTCGACCGGCTCGTCATTGACGAGGATCTGCATCTTGACCAGGTCGCCCTCGCGGTAATCGGTCAGTTGGTAGTCGAACGAGGCATAACCCTTGGAGATCGATTTCAGCCGGTCGTAGAAATCGAACACCACCTCGTTCAAGGGCAAGTCGTAGGTCAGCATGGCGCGCGAACCGACATAGGCGAGATCGACCTGGATGCCGCGCCGCTCCTGGCACAGTTTCAGGATCGCGCCGAGATAGTCGTCCGGCGTGAGGATGGTGGCCCGGATCCACGGCTCCTCGATATGGTCGATCCTGACCACGTCGGGCATGTCGGCGGGATTGTGCAGTTCGCGCACCTCGCCGCCGGTCAGGTGTAGCCGGTAGACGACCGAGGGCGCGGTGGCGATCAGGTCGAGGTCGAATTCGCGCTCGAGCCGCTCCTGGACGATCTCCAGATGCAAAAGGCCGAGAAAGCCGCAGCGAAAGCCGAAACCGAGCGCGGCCGAGGTCTCCATCTCGAAGGAGAACGAGGCGTCGTTGAGGCGCAGCTTGCCCATGGCGGCGCGCAGATCCTCGAAATCGGCGGCGTCGACCGGGAACAGGCCGCAAAACACCACCGGCTGAGCGGGTTTGAAGCCGGGCAAAGGCTTGGCCGTCGGGCGCTTTTCCTCGGTGATGGTGTCGCCGACGCGGGTGTCGGCCACTTCCTTGATCGAGGCGGTGATGAAGCCGAGCTCGCCGGGGCCGAGACTGTCGACCATGACGCGCTTGGGCGTGATGACGCCGACGCGGTCGACCAGATATTTGGCGTCGGTGCCGATCATGCGGATCTGCTGGCCCTTCTTCAGCACGCCGTCGATGACGCGCACCAGGACGATGACGCCGAGATAGGCGTCGTACCAGCTGTCGACCAGCATCGCCTTCAAGGGTGCGGCCGCGTCGCCTTCCTTCGGAGGCGGCAGGCGCTTGACGATCGCCTCCAGCACCTCGGCGATGCCGAGACCGGTCTTGGCCGAGATTTCCAGCGCGTCGGAGGCGTCGAGGCCGATCACCTCCTCGATCTGGGCCTTGATGCGCTCGGGTTCGGCGGCCGGCAGGTCGACCTTGTTGAGCACCACGACGATCTCGTGGTCGTTGTCGATCGCCTGGTAGACATTGGCCAGCGTCTGCGCCTCCACGCCCTGGGAGGCGTCGACGACCAGCAGCGAGCCCTCGCAGGCGGCGAGCGAGCGCGAAACCTCGTAGGCGAAATCGACGTGGCCGGGCGTGTCGATCAGGTTCAAAACGTAATGCTCGCCGTCGGCGGCGTCGTATTCGAGCCGAACCGTGTTGGCCTTGATCGTGATGCCGCGCTCGCGCTCGATGTCCATGGCGTCGAGCACCTGATCCTTCATCTCGCGCTGCTCGAGTGAGCCGGTCGACTGGATCAGCCGGTCGGCGAGCGTCGACTTGCCGTGGTCGATATGCGCGACGATCGAAAAATTGCGGATGTGGGACAAGGGCGTTCTCATGCAGCGGGCATTTATCAGGGGGAAGCGCAAAGGCAAAGCCGGAATATGGCGCGCAGGCGACAATGTGCGCGCCGTGGTCGATGCGCGCGCATCGACCATGCTGGCCGGATCGACAGAGGGGGTCTGTGTCTCCACACGGATTAGAGTTTCGATATATTCCCGCGCTGTGGGGGGTTGTCGCGCCGGCCAAGCTGCACTAGGTTGACCTCGACAAGCCTCAGAGAGTTTATTTCCTCATCGCGATCAGTATTCGATTGCGAACGGGGCTGTTTTGTTTTGTCCTATGCTGCTTCGGGATTGCCCGATGGAAAGAAGTTTGTTGCCCAACGAGACGAATATCAAGGTCCAAGCCGAATCGATCTTCAAGGTTTTTGGCGGAAGCCCGAACGAAGCCTTGAAACTTCTAAAACAAGGCAAAAGCAAGGACGCCATCTTCGAGGCGACCGGCGACACGATTGGCGTTCAGGACGCCAGCTTCAAGGTCGGCGAAGGCCAGATTTTCGTGGTGATGGGACTTTCGGGCTCGGGCAAGTCGACCTTGGTGCGCATGATCAACGGGCTGATCGCGCCGACTTCCGGAAAAATGCTGATCGACGGCATCGACGTGGCGAACTGCTCCGGCAAGACGCTCCGCGAGGTGCGCCGTACCAAGATCGCCATGGTGTTCCAGCACTTCGCGCTGTTTCCGCATATGACGGTCGCCGACAATGTCGCCTACGGGCTCAAGGTCAAGGGCGTCGGCGCCGATCAGCGGCGCAAGAAGGCGGAAGCCGCGCTGGATCAGGTTGGGCTCAAGGCCCATGCCGACAGCTATCCCGACGAGCTTTCGGGCGGCATGCAGCAGCGCGTCGGCCTGGCCCGCGGCCTCGCCTCGGAGGCAGAAATCCTGCTGATGGACGAACCCTTCTCCGCGCTCGACCCATTGATTCGCCGCGACATGCAGGAAGAACTGCTCGAGCTGCAGCGTTCGCTGAAGAAAACCATCATCTTCATCACCCACGACCTCAACGAGGCGATGATCCTCGGCGACCGCATCGCGATCATGAAGGATGGCCGCTTTGTGCAGGTCGGGACAGCCGAACAGATCGTCGACAATCCGGCCGACGAGTATGTCGCCGCCTTCACCGCCGACATCGACCGGTCGCGGGTCTTCACGGCGGGGTCCGTGGCAGCGCCGGCGGAAGCGCTGGACGTCGAACGCGATACGGCCGAGACCGCGCTCGCGCGGATGGAGGCGCTGGGGCGCGACGCGCTCTACGTGCTCGACGGCAAGGCGATCCTGGGCGTGGTCGCCTATCGCGATCTGGCCGCCTCGGTGCGTGACAATGGCGGTGCGCTGCGCGAGGCGATCGTCGCCGATTTTCCGAAGGCCCGGCGTACGACGCCGCTGTTCGAGCTTTACCCGCTCGCCGAAGCTGGCCTGCCGATCGCCATTACCGACCGCCAGGGCGACCTTGCCGGGGTCGTGGCGCCGCAGGACGTGTTCGGCAAGCTCGCCACGCCGGCCGCCGCCTAAGCGTCCTTTTCTTCCGTCCGACCAATCGAGGAGGCGCGTATGTTCAGCCCTTCCGACATTCTTACAATTCCGCTCGCCGACTGGGTCAACAGCTTCGTACGCGACTGGCTGGTTCCCAATTTCCGGCCCTTCTTCCGCTCGCTGCAATGGCCGGTCACCCAGGTTCTGAACGGGCTCGACGGCTTTCTCAACGCCGTGCCGATGATCGTCTTCACGCTGGTGCTGGCGCTGATCGCATGGCGCACCGCCGGTCGCGGGGTCGCGCTGTTCACGCTGATCGCGCTCGCCTTCATCGACATGATCGGCCTGTGGCCGGAGACGATGACGACCTTGTCGATGGTGGTCACGGCGGTGCTTTTCTGCACCGTGATCGGCATCCCGATCGGCATCATGGCGGCAAGCAGCAACCGCTTCCAGGCGGTGTTGCGGCCGATCCTCGACATCATGCAGACGATCCCGTCCTTCGTCTATCTGGTGCCGATCGTCATGCTGTTCGGCGTCGGCATGGTGCCCGGCATCATCGCCACGATCATCTTCGCCCTGCCGCCGATCGTGCGCCTGACCAATCTCGGCATCCGCAACGTGCGTTCCGATCTGGTCGAGGCGGCACAGTCGTTCGGCTCGACGCGCTGGCAAATGCTCTGGGACGTGCAGTTCCCGCTGGCGCTGAGGACGGTCATGGCCGGCCTCAACCAGACCTTGATGCTGGCCTTGTCGATGGTGGTGATCGCAGCCCTGATCGGCGCCGGCGGGCTCGGCCTGACAGTGTTCACCGGGCTCGGCCGCCTCGACGTCGGCAACGCGACGGCCGGCGGCGTCGGCATCGTGCTGCTGGCCATCATTCTCGACCGGATCACGCAATCCCTCGGCGAGCCGTCGCGCATGCGCAAGACGTCGCTCAGAGCCACGCTCGCCGCCCTGTTTTCGCCCAAACGCTCCCAGCGCGTGGGCGAAGCCTGACGGTCGGTCGCAAGGACCGAACCGGAAAGTCCTGCCCAAGCAGGCTCATGCAAACGACCAAGGAGGCTTCGACATGAAGACATCCACATTCAGAAAACTGCTCATCGGCGGCGTGTCCGCCGTCGCGATCTTTGGCGCGCCGCTGGCCGCCTCGGCCCAGGACATGCCGGGCGAAGGCACGACCGTGCGTTTCGCCCAGGCAACCTGGGACACGGGCTGGTTCCACGCGGCGGTCTACAAGCAGCTGCTGGAAGAGCTCGGCTACACGGTCGAAGGTCCGACAACGCTCGACAATCCGCCTTTCTACCAGGCGGTCTCGCAGGGCGACGTCGATCTTTGGGTGAATGGCTGGTTCCCGCTGCACAACACCTACAAGCCGACTTTCGAGGGTTCGGCCGAAATCGTCGGCGCGGTCGCCAAAGGCGGCGCGCTGGAAGGCTATCTGGTCTCCAAGGCGGCGGTCGAGAAATTCGACATCAAGACGCTCGACGACTTCAAGCGCGACGAGGTCAAGGAAGCCTTCGACCGTGACGGCGACGGCCGCGCCGATCTGGTCGCCTGCCCGCCCGGCTGGGGCTGCGAGGTCAATATCGAGCATCACATGGACGCCTACGAACTGCGCGACCACGTGAATGCGATCAAGGCCAGCTACGCCGCCTCGATGGCCGATGCGGTCGCCGCCCACGAACAGGGCGAGCCGATCCTGTTCTACACCTGGACGCCGAACTGGACGGTCAACGAACTCGCGCCGGGCAAGGACGTGATGTGGATCGAAGTGCCGCAAGTCGACCTGCCCGACGACATGGCCGATCTGGAAGAGGCCGCCACGCTCGAGGGCGTGAACGGCTGCGTCGACGATCCGTGCACGCTCGGCTTCCCGGCCAACGACATCGTGCCGGTCGCCAACACCGCGTTCCTGGAGGAAAACCCCGCCGTGCGCGCGTTGCTCGGCGAGGTCAGCATCCCGCTCGAAGCCATCTTTGCGCAGAACGCGCGCATGAATGAGGGCGAAGGCGACCCGGAAGACATCACCGCGCATGCGGCCGAGTGGATCGAACAGAACCGCGACATGGTCGACGGCTGGCTCGAGGCCGCGCGCAACGGCTCGTAAGCCGCCGGTTCTCACGTCATCGCCATGGAAAACGGGTCCTCGGGCCCGTTTTCTTTTTACATAGCCGGGCGGTGCGGAAGACAGGCCGCGCATTCGGTTGGACGCGGCCGGCCGAGCGCCCCGACTGGCGACGTCCCACCAGAGACCTATATGAACGGGATGGTCCTCAATTTGCGGATGGCCGCACGCAGGCTCCCGGCATCTCTGGCAATCGCGCTGGTCGCGGCGGTCCTGGCTTGCGGCGGTCACAGCCCCGCGCTCGCCATCGACGGCGACGCGCATCTCAGGGCCGAGCGGCAACGTCTCGAGCAACAAGGTCGCCACGCCGAAATCGACGTGTTGGAGGCCGAACGCAAACGGCGTGCCTTCGAAGAAAAGCGACAGCGCTTCAACCTGGAGCGCCGCAAGGAGGCGACCACCCCGCCGGCGCGCCTCGACGTGCCGGTGATGAAACCGCGCCAGTATTTCTGATTGCGCAGACGGCCGAGGCGCCGCGAACAGGCACGCGGATCATTCCATGTTCGACACGCGCCATCCGCGATGGGCGGCACGGCGCCGCTGCCAGGCCCGGAACGGGGCGAGATTGTGCGGAAAGGTCGGCTTCGCCTCCACGAAGGCGTTTGACAGGCGACGGCGACGAAAGACCTCTTCCTGCAGCAGGCGGTGGGCGCGGCGCGCCGCCCATTTATGGTTGGCTGTCAGCACGGGACGGAAGACGGGCACGAAGCGCCGGACATAGGGGTGAGCGACGCGAACGCGCCAGCGCAGGCTGGCCGCGCAGATGCCGCCGGGCCCTGGCTCGACCGTCAAAAACCCCGCGCCGTCGAAATCGCCGCTGACCGCGATCGTCATCGACCGGTGTGGAACAAGATCGACGATCCGGGCCACGAAAAAGAAGGCATGTGGCAGAAAACCCTTGGTGTAGAGCCTGATGGCCATGCCGAGGCCGTCGGCACCGCCGCGCGCGACCAGTTCGGAGCCCATGAAAACCGCCGGGCACCAACGATGGATCAGCTCGGGGTCGAGCACGATCGCAGTCAGTTCCTCCGGCCGCGCCTCAAGCCGCCAATGCGTTTCGATATCGAAATCGGGGCGCTCGGATCCGTATTTCAACATCCGCTAAAGCCGTTCATCTCCAAGTGGGATCGTTTGCCCCCGGTTTTTCGTCTCCGCAACGGCGCCGTCGCGAAACCCGAGGCGTGAGCGGACCAGTATGCGCCGCAGCCTGGCAATGGCCAGTACGGCGAGCGGGAGCATGGTCGTGGCGGTCAGCAAGGCGACCTGCGCCTCGATCTCGCCGGCCGCCATCTCCAGGCCGTTGACCGACACCGCTTGCGCGCCGGACGCGGCGAAAACGGGATTGAGTACATATTCGACCGCGAAGGCGAGATAGATGATCGGCACGGACAGCCAGTAGCGCGCGGTTTCGGCCGGCGTCAGGGCGAGGGTTTTCGCCCTGCCTCGACCGAGAAGAAGCGTGAAAGCCTGGAACATGATCCAGGTAACGAAAGCCCAGCCGAAATAGTTTTCGATCGGCACACCGAAATGCGGACCGCCATCGAGCCAAACCCAGCGCCGCTCGATCGTGGCGCGCAAGGGATCCATCGACAGGTCCCACACCACCATCAGCAGCGAGGCCGCTATCGGCACGCCGAAACGCAGCACCGCGTCGGGCCTGCCGCCGAGGCGGTTCAACAGAATGCGCGCCATCGAGAACGAGACATATCCCATCACGCAATAGGCCGGCATGACGGAGACCGGCACATGGCCGAGAAACGGCGCCATCAGCTCGGTGTAGTGATAATTGCCGAACGGAAAGCCGGTCAGCACGCTGACGGTTTCGAAGAACCAGCCGACCAGGAAGACGGTGACCGCGAAGGCGAGCAACTGGCGGCCGGAATAGAGCTGGCGCCCATGGACGACGAAAAACGCGATCATCGCGCCGGCCACCAGAGCGGGCGACCAGTATTTCAGTTCGCCGCCCGGCACTCCGGCGGCGTAAAACGCGTTTCCGGCCCAGGCGGCGAAGGCCAGCACCAGGCAGATCGTGGCGGTCGCTGCGGCTTTCACGGTCGGGCGCCCCCCTCGCGCTTGTAGCGCATGTCGAAGAATATCTGTTTTTCGCCGTCGGCCAGGCGCGTCGCGCTTTCGACCATGACGAAGCGGTCATCGCCGTCGAAGGCGAACACCACGTGTGAGGAATATTGCGCGCCGTCAATGTCGAGCGGCGCGGTCGCGCCAAAGCTGAGACGATTGCCGGACACCGTGCCGGCATAGTCGATGTCTTCGGGCAGGGTCGGCGAGGATACGACGGCGTCGACGCGTCCGCCGGGCCGCCGGCGAAGCGTAATCGAAAACCGTGCCGTTCCGCCGGCCGTGCCGCATCGTCCGGTGACCGAAATCCGCGTGGCGTCTACGGTTTGCGCCGTCAGTCGGCAGGCCGCGCGCTCCGGGGGCGAACCGGGGCGCTCGCGAACCATGCCCTTGCCACGCCAGTCGCCGATCAGCGTGTCGAGCGGCGACGCGGCGGCGGGCGTCGCCTGCAGCAGCACGAGCGCCCCCGCCATCGGCCAAAGCCCCCTCATGCCGGCCGCTCCTCGCCCATGGCCAGCCGGCGCGGATGGAACAGCGTGAGACAGGCGGGCAGCACGAAAAGGTCGGAGAGGACTGCCAGCACCAACACCACGATCGACAAGACTCCGAAATAGGCCGCCGTCGGCACGGTCGACAGGAAGGTGCCGATCAGGCCGAACGACAGCACAGCCGTGGTGACGACCAAAATCGGCGTCGCCTCCTCCATCGCCCGGCGGATGGCGCGCGGGTCGAACGGCGCGCCGGCGGGCGCGTTCAGGCGGAGCCGGTTCAGCACGTGGACAGTATCGTCCACTGCGATGCCGAAGGCGACGGTGAGCGCGACGCCGGAGGCGAATTGCAGGCCCCGGCCGGAGAGCGCGAGCCAGGCGCCGACCAGGGCGATCGGCAACAGGTTGGGAACCAGCGCGATCAGGCCGTAGCGCCAGTTGCGAAACCACAGAACGGTCAGCAGTCCCGACGCGCCGACGGCGATCAGGAAACAATAGTTCAGGTCGGTGATCATCTCGGCGCTGACGAAGGCCGACATCGCGAGGAAGCCGGTCGGACGCGCATGCTGCGTCCCGCTCGCCAGACCGGCCTGCACCAAGGCGGTTTCGAGCCGGGCGACCAGATCGCGGGTGGCGCGCGCACCATCGTCGGCGATGTGGAGACGCACCAGCGCCCATTGCGCGTCGTCCGACACGAACCGGGCGCGCTGATTGTCGTTCATACGGGCGAGAAGCGCCCACAGCCGGGCGGCCTTCTCAGCCGCCGGCACATCGCCGATCTGGCGGGCGAGCGAGGCCAGCGACAAAACCAGTCCGTCGGTAACGGTGCGCTCGACGACGCCGTGGACCTGGTCCACGCGCGCCAGCGCGGCCGCGTCGAGACCGCCCTGCGCGCCGGCGGCAAGACGCACGGGAATGTCGACCGCGTTGGCCGGCGCGAGCCGGACATCGGCACGGTCGAGGGCGACGATGACGGGATTGCCGACGGCGACGTTCTCGCGCAGCGAATGCACCGGCTCGATGGTCGGATAGACCGCGATCGCGGCGGCAAGCAACGCGAGCCCGCCGGCGGCGACCGGCAGCGGACGGGCAAGCGCCAGGCGCGGCAGCGCCTGCCAGTCGAACAGCGCCAGCGGCGTACCGCGATTGCCGGCGAAGAGCCCGGCAAGGTCGACAAACCGGCCGGCGGTCGCAAACAGAAGCGGATGCGCGAAAAGCACCGCCAACAGCGAAGCCAGGCCGGCGATGACGCCGGCGAAGCCGAGATCGCGAATGATCAGCGAGCCGGAAAAGGTCAGCCCAGCGAAGGCGATCGCGGTGGTGATGGAGGCGAGCGCGCAGGCCGGTCCGACCCGGCGCACCGCGTCCGCCAGCGCGGCTAAAGGCGGCCGGCCGGCATGGAGCCGGCGGCCGGCTTCGAAGGTCAAATGCAGGCTGTCGGTGAAGGAAAGCACGAGGATCAACACCGGCAGGGCGACGGTGACGACGTTGACACGGAAGCCGAACGCGCCGAACACGCCGAGCGCCCACATCATCGCGGTCGCCGACGGCATTGTGGTCAGGAGCGCCAGCGGCAGGGAACGCAACGCCACCAGGCAGACGAGGAAGCCGGCGACGATGCCAACGCCGGTCAAAACGACGATGTCGCGGTAAAGACCGTCGACGATCGCGGCGCGCAGAGGCGTAATGCCGGTTACGGAAAAGCCAAGCCCGCGATCGCGCGCGATCGCGCCGGCGAGAGCGTCCAGCTCGGCAATCACGGCGCGCGCGCCTTCGAGGCTGCGGCCGCCATCGGCGAGACTGACGAGCACCGCCGCCAGCCGGCGGTCCGGCGATAGGAGGGCCTCGGCACCCGGTGCCCCGACGCGGACATCGTCCAGCAGAACGGCGAGCGCCTCCTCGTCGGGCAGCACGGCCGGTACCAGCGGATCGGTCGTCCCGTCCGGGCCGGGCGGGCCGCGCAGGGTCAGGATCGAGACGGTGGAGGCGACGCCGTCGATCAGGCTTGCCTCGAGCATGAAATCCGACAGGCCGGTCAACGCGCGCGGGTGCGCGAAATCCCCGCTTTCGAACAGAACCACGATATCGCCGTCGGTCTGGGTGAACCGCTCGGAAAAACGGCCATAATCGGCGTACCACGAACTGTCGGAGACGAAGGCGTCTTTGAGGCCGTCGTCGAAATCGAGCCGAGCGGCGCCCACCAGTGCGGCCAGATCGGCCACAAGCAGCACCACCCAAGACGCAGCCAGAAGCGCGGTGATCCGCCTTCCTGCATTTTTCCCCATACGCCCATTACCCTATCCGGCTTTCGCCGGATGCGCGCACCCTAAGTTCAACCCGTGTGAAGCTTAAGGGGCGCAGGGCGGGCGGATCAAGCGCGCGCGGGCAGAAACCTCGTCCCGCGCGCGCGGCCGTCACAGGCCGGGCGGTCAATCATAAGAGAGGTCGGTCGCCTTGCCGCCGAAGACGCGATAGGCATAGATGCTGTAGAAAATGATCACCGGCAGCACGAACAGCGTTCCGGCCAGGATGATCGCCAGGCTCTCCGGCGCGGCGGCCGCCTGCCAGATGGTCAGCTTTTCGGGCACCACATAGGGATAGAAGGAATAGGCCAGTCCGGCAAAGCCGAGCGCAAAGATCACGGTCAGCGTGCAGAAGGGCAGCAGCGCGTAGCGGTCCTGCGGGTGCGGCAGGACCGCGCTGCGCCGCCACAGAAGAAGGAACAAGCCCGCCGTGACCAGCGGCAGCGGCGCCAGCCACAGCATGGCCGGAAACGCGAACCATTTGTCGAAGATGCGCGGACTGGCGAGCGGCGTGGCGAGTGACACGGCGCCCATGCCGAGCACGGTCAAAACCAGTGCCGAACGCAGCCAGCCGACCGCCTTTTCCTGCAGGGCGCCCTCGGTCTTGTAGATCAACCAGGCCGCGCCCATGGCCGTGTAGGCCGCGGCAAGACAGAGCGCGACCAGGAAACCGAAGCCGATGGCGCCGACCCCCTCGCGCAGGCCCAGCACATAGACGCCCAGCATGTAGCCCTGGGACAGCGCGGCGATCAGCGAGCCGGCGAAGAAAAGCACGTTCCATCGGCCCTTGCGGTGAACCGGCACCTTGGCGCGGAAATCGAAGGCGACGCCGCGCAGGATCAGCCCGACCAGCATGGCGAAAACCGGCATGTAAAGCGCGGTCAGGATGACGCCGTGCGCGAGCGGGAAGGCAACCAGCAACAGGCCGGCGGCCAGCACCAGCCAGGTCTCGTTTGCGTCCCAGAACGGACCGATGGTGCCGATCATGGTGTCTTTCTCGTGGTCGGCGGCGGCGGCGAACAGGATGCCGACGCCGAGATCGAACCCATCGAGAACGACATAAATCAGGATCGACAGCCCCATCAGGCCGGCGAAGATCAACGGCAATGCGCTCGGCCAGTCAAAACCCATGACGGTCGTCCCTTTCGCATGTCTGTGGTGCGGCCATATGGCGGCAATCGTCGATCATCGACGCCTCCCTCATTCCGCCGGCTGGGCCGGCTGCGACAGTGCCCTGTCGGCGGCCGCGGGCGCCGGCTCGGGATCGCCCTCGGCCACCGCCTTGCGGGCGAGATGGACAAGGACGCCGAGATAGACCACCAAAAGCACGGCATAGAGCGCCAGATAGGCGGCGAGCGTGAAGCCGACATGCGAGCCGGAAACGGGGCCGACGGCGTCGGCCGTCTTCAGCACGCCGGTGACCAACCAGGGCTGACGGCCGATCTCGGTCGTGTACCAGCCGGCGAGCGTGGCGACCCAGCCCGACAGGCCCATTGGGACCATCAGCCACAAGAGCGGCCTGGGCAGTTCGCGTCCGCGCCACAGGCACCAGGCCGCGGCCCACGAGACGACGAGCATCAAAAGGCCGGTCCCGACCATGATGCGGAACGCCCAGAAGACGGCGAAAACCGGCGGATGATCGCCGATATAGTCGTCGAGACCGGGCACGACCCCGTCCAGGCTGTGCTTGAGGATCAGGCTGGCGCCGCCTGGAATGGCGACTTCGAAACGGTTTTCGCGCGCCTCCTCGTCGGGGATGGCGAACAGGACGAGCGGCACGTTGGCCCGGGTCTGCCAGTTGGCCTCCATCGCCGCGACCTTCTGCGGCTGGTGCTCGAGCGTGTTGAGCCCATGAAGGTCGCCGACGAAGATCTGCACCGGAATCAGCACCGCGCCGATGACGACGCCGGTGGCGAGCGCCTTGCGCATCGAGGCCGCGCGATCGCCGAGCAGATAGCGCAGGGCCGAAAACGCGGCGATCAGGAAGGCGACGGTGAGGCCGGAGGCGATCAGCATATGGATCAGCCGCCAGGGAAAGGAGGGATTGAAAACCACCGCCCACCAGTCGGTGGCGTGGGCGACGCCGTCGCGCATCTCGAAACCGGCCGGCGTCTGCATCCACGAATTCAGCGCCAGGATCCAGAAGGCCGACATGGTGGTGCCGAAGGCAACCAGGAAGGTCGCCAGCGTGTGCATGCCGTTGGACACGCGACGGAAGCCGAACAGCATGATGCCCAAAAACACCGCCTCGAGGAAAAACGCGGTCAGGATCTCGTAGGCGAGCAGCGGACCGGCAATGTTGCCGACCGTTTCCATGTAACCCGGCCAGTTGGTGCCGAATTGAAAACTCATGGTCACGCCGGACACCACACCGAGCGCGAAGGAAAGCGCGAACACTTTCACCCAGGTGAAATAGGCCTGCATCCAGGCGTCGTTGCCGGTGCGGTTATAGGCGAATTTGAAGAAAAGCAGCACCCAGCCGAGCGCGATGGTGATCGTCGGAAACAGGATGTGGAAGGAAACATTCGCACCGAACTGGATACGCGAGAGGATAAGCGGGTCCATCACAACCTCGGCTTTCATGCCCTCCCGCCGGCAAACATAGGCCGCGCGGGCGCGGGGTCAAAGTGACCGAAACGCACATGGGGCGCGTTGTCGCGGCCCGTCACGCCGCACCGGCGATGCTCGGCAGGCTCCAGCCCATACGGGCACCGGCGACCAGCATAGCAAGAACCAAGCCGGCCATGCCAACAAAGGCACCGTCGCGCCAGGAAAGCCGCGGCAGGTTGATGATGGTGCGCGCGCCGCCGGCGGCCAGTCCGCGCGCCTCCATGGCGATCGCCGCGCGCCCGGCCCGGCGCACGGCGAAAGCGAGCAGCGGTACCACCAGCGCGCCGATCTCCACCGGACCGGGGACGCGACGCGGCGGACGGCCGGTGCGCATGGCACGGGCCAGCCGGATCTCATTGGCCGCACCGGCAAGATCCGGCACCAGTTCGAGCGCGGAGAACAGCGCATAGGCAAAACGCGGCGGCAGCACTCGGCAGGCCATCAGCGCGCGCACCAATTGTCCTGGATCGGTGGTCAAGGCGAACGCCATCGAAACGAGACCGCCGGCAATGGCGCGGAAAAACAGGGTCAGGCCGGCGGAAAACGGCAATGCGTGCCAGAGCGATTGCCCGGTATTGTCGAGCGCGGCGCCGGCCTCTTGTCGAAACAGCAGGCTGGTGGTCAAAAATCCGAAGCCGAACAGCGCGAACGGCACGCACAACAGCAATACCTTCCAGGCAGGCACTCGCTCGAACACGATCAGCACCAGGACGATGCCGAGGCTCAGCGCAATCTGGAAGACGAGATCGAAGACCAGGATCGAGGCCAACAGGAACGCCAGGGCGACCACGAGCTTGGGCAGCGGGTGCAGCCAGGACAACATCACGCGTGCCTTTCGAGCCAGTCCAGCGCCGGGGCGATCTGCGGCGGTTCCAGCCCCGCGCGCTGCAACAATGGCCGGTCGCGCATGAGCGTTGCCGAGGAGCCATCGGCCAGCACGCGGCCCTGACCCAGCACCAGACAGCGCGGGCACAGGCGCAGCGCGAAATCCATGTCATGGGTGACGATGGCGACCGCACGCCCGGCCCGCACATAACCGGCGACGGCCGCCTCCACCATCGCCGCGCCGCGCCGGTCGAGCCCGGCGAGCGGCTCGTCCAGCACCACCAGCCGCGCCCGCTCGTCGGCGGCTAGGCAGGCGAGCGCCAGACGGCGCTTTTCGCCCTGGGAGAGTTCGAACGGATGGCGCGCGGCCAGGCGCTCCAGATCCCAGTCGCGCAGGATGCGGGCCGTCCGCGATGCGCGCGCCTCGGCGTCGCCGGCACTCGCCAGCGCCGCCTCGATTTCGGCGGCGACAGAGCCGGCCGAAAACTGCGCCTCGGGATTTTGGAAGGAAATCGACCCCATGGCGCCGACGCGCCGCCCCGCCTTCAGGCGCAGCAGGCCGGCCAGGGCGAAGCCGAGCGTGGATTTGCCGGCGCCGTTGGCGCCCAGGATACCGACAACCTCGCCCGCGCGAATCTCGAGCTCAATATCCGACACGACCGTGGGACCGAGAAACGGCGCGCAGGCGGCGGCTTCGAGGCGCACGACAGGCGGGGCATCGCCTGCAGCGTGGGCGGACGACGGCGCGTGGCGGGCAACGAAGGCGGCAAGCGCGCGGCGCGCCCTGGCGCGGTCCCGGCCGCGAAGGTCAAGCGCGTCAAGCTCGTCCAACGCCGCGGCGACGGTCAGCGGCATGGTGTCGGCGGCGAGGCCGACGGCGGCGAGTTCGCGGTCGAGGTCGGCCGCGAGCGGGGTCCAGATGCCGCGCGCGTCGAGCGTCGCGTGGTGGCGGCGGAAAACGACATGTGGCGGGCCATCTGCGAGAACGAGGCCGTCATCGCCGAGCACGACCACGCGCTCGACCACGTCGACCAGCCCGTCGAGACGGTGATCGACAACCAGCGCGGCGCGCTCCGCCGACCAGTTGGCCAGAAGGGCCCGGAACCGATGCGCCGCGCGCGGCGACAGGCTGGCCGTCGGCTCGTCGGCGACCAGCAGAACCGGTTCCACGGCGATGGTGGCCGCAAGCGCGACGAGCTGCTTTTCGCCGCCCGAAAGCGTGGCGGTACGACGCCGACGGATTGTTTCCGGCAGGCCGACGGCGGCAAGCGCCCTTTTCACCGCCGCGTGGATCTGCGGTTCGAGCCAGGCCAGGTTTTCGAGCGCGAAGGCGATTTCGTCCTCAACCCGCATGCCGCACAGGGTCTGGTCGGCGTCCTGGAAGAACTGCCCGACCCGGCCGGCCCAGTCCGAGGGCCGGCACCCGGCCACCGAGGCGCCGAACAGCCGAACCGCGCCCGTCGTTTCCGCCGGCACGGCCTGCGGCACCAGGCCGGTCAGCGCGAGCAACAGCGTCGACTTGCCCGAACCCGACGGACCCAGCAGCAAAACCCGCTCCCCGGCGCGCATGGTAAAGCCGACCGGGCCGACGGCGGGAGAGCGCGCGAATGGATAGCGCGCGGCGAAGTCGTCGAAGGCAAGCGCCGGCGACGGTTCCCGCATCGGCACCGGCGCGGCGTCAGGCTGCGGCAGCGCGACGGTCATGGTCGATCTTCAAGCCGGAGAGAACGCCGGTGCGATAGAGCGCCTCCACCACGACGTGGCCGAGCAGGCCGCCGAGCAGGGCACCCGAAAGGCAGCGCAGCGCGAACATCAGCACCAGCAGGCCGGGCTCAAGCGCGCCATAGTCGAAGCGCACCCAGGTATAGGCGAAGGAGGCGAGCGCGGCGCCGACGCCGGCCGCCATCAGAACGGGAAGCGAGTAATTGCGCCAGCGCGTGGCCGCGAACACGGCTTCCGCGCCCGCGCCCTGGATCGCGGCCGACACCACCAGCATCAGTCCGGCCGGGCTGCCGAGCAGAAGCTCGATCGCGGCGGCCAGCACCTCGGCCAGGAAGGCCGCGCCGGGCTTGCGGATGATCGCGGCGGCGACGATGGAGGCGATGAACCAGAAACCCATCGCGATATCCATTGTCACCGGGCCGAACACCGCCTGGGAAATCAGCCATACCTGCACCCAGCCCAGATAGAGCACGGCGAAGACGGCGCCGATCACGGCGAGAATGAGAATTTCGCGCTGAGTCCAGCGTGGGGAAGTCATGGCTTGTCCTTTCGGGATGGCGCCGCCGGCTTTGCGGCGCAAACAGGGCTCAGACCGGGGTCGGGCTGTTGGCCGATACGGTCAGGTCGAGCGCGACATGGCCGTCTGCGGCGCCGAAGCGCAAAAAGGCCTCCTCGACCGCGGCGAAGACCGGGCCGGCATCGCCGCGCAGCTTGGTGCAGAAATTTTTGGAGCGCTCGAACACGCCCGACGCTTTGACGAAATCGATGCAGCCGTAGATCTCGTCCATGTGGTGACCGGCGCCGAGCGGGTAGAGGGAAAACTGCGCCGCGACCGGGCAGCCGGTATTGTCGGCCCGCATCACAGCCTGGCGGGCGGCGTCGATACGCGCGGCCAGCGGCCGGTCATCGCCGCTTGAAGCGTCAAGCGGCGTGCAGGCCGGGTCGTCGGGCTCGCCGGGACAGCCGCGCGAGACGGCAGCCGATAGCACGCAGTGGACCCCGCCGCGGGACGCGGCCACGAACAGATCGCGCATGGCCGGAAAAAGCAGTTCGGGCGGTCCGACCATCAAGGTGGAGATGTCGTCGGTCTCCAGCCTGAGCCGGTCGCGATAGGGATCGAGCGCCGACAAGACGCCGAGGATGACACCGACGAAATCGTCGGACATGGGATAGATGGAAATCTGCGCGCCGGAAAACATGCTCGTCTCGCTCCGCTGGCATTACCCAGATCAGCTTGAGGGTCAGAAGGTTTCGCACCTTCAATCTCAGCCCCGGCGATACGGAGCACCCCTGTCGTGTGACGCACAGCTAGCACCGATTCGCCGTATGTGACAATGGGTCATTTGTGCAGGGCAGATATGCCGGCAACGGCGATAACGGCGCAGGACTGGACGGGACCGGCATGGCCGACTATCTCGGTGCGGATGGATAGCGACAACGCCGCCAAGACGACCGAGGACAGCCGGCTCGACAGGCTGCGCGGGACGCTGCGGCGCCTCTATCACGGCCGCACGCAGACGGCGCTGCGTTTCCAGTTCGCCGTGATCGTGCTCGATCTGGCGGTGATCGCGTTCTTCGTCGCCTCGCCGGTGCTGCGCGACCGTCCGTCCTTCCTGTGGGTCGACTACACCATCGCCGGCTTTCTGTTTGCCGACACGCTGGCACGCGGGCTCGCCGCCTCCAACGTGCTGCGCTGGCTGCGGCAGCCGACGGTGTGGGTAGACATCTTCATCCTGGTGACGCTGCTTTTTCCCTACACGTTCGCCAATCTTGGCTTCCTGCGCGTGCTCAGGCTGTGGTCGCTGTCGCGCAGCGGCTTCATCTGGAGACCGCTCGAGCGGCGCGGACGCGGCGAATGGCGCGAGACGATGCAGGCGATCGTCAATCTGATGACCTTCCTGTTCGTGGTCACCGGCTTCGTCTATGCGAGCTTCTTCCGCAACGGCAGCGGGATCGAGGGTTATGTCGATGCGTTGTATTTCACCGTGGCAACGGTGACGACGACCGGTTTCGGCGACATCGTGCTGCCGGGCGTCTGGGGCAAGCTGACCGCGATCGTGACGATGATCATCGGCATTTCGCTGTTCGTGAAGCTGGCGCAGTCGATCTTCCGGCCAAGCAAGGTCTTCTACCCTTGTCCCGAATGCGCGCTGCAGCGCCACGACCCCGACGCCGTGTTCTGCAAATCCTGCGGGCACAAACTGCAAATCCCCGAAGAGGCATGAGGTTCACCATGAGCGCGGGCGCCAAGAAACCAGGACGCGGCCGTATCTACGGCTCGATCACCGAGACGATCGGCGACACGCCGCTGGTACGCCTCGACAGGTTCGCCAAGGAGACGGGCATCGTCGCCCAGCTTGTCGGCAAGTTGGAATTCTTCAACCCGCTCGCCAGCGTCAAGGACCGCATCGGCGTCGCCATGATCGAGGCGATGGAAGCAGACGGCCGCATCGCGCCGGAAAGAACCACGCTGGTGGAGCCGACCTCGGGCAATACCGGCATCGCGCTCGCCTTCGCGGCGGCTGCCAAGGGCTACCGGCTGATCCTGACCATGCCGGAGACGATGTCTGTGGAGCGCCGGCGCATGCTGGCTTTTCTGGGCGCGGAACTGGTGCTGACGGAAGGCGCCAAGGGCATGAAGGGCGCGATCGCGCGAGCCGAGGAATTGGTGGCCGAGACCGACGGCGCGGTGATGCCGCAACAATTCGAGAATCCGGCCAATCCCGAAATCCACCGCAAAACGACGGCGGAGGAGATCTGGAACGACACGCAGGGCGGTGTCGACATCCTCGTCTCCGGCATCGGCACCGGCGGCACGATCACCGGCGTCGGCCAGGTGCTCAAGCAGCGCAAGCCCTCGCTCACGGTGATCGCGGTCGAGCCGGAGGCCTCGCCGGTGCTTTCGGGCGGCGATCCCGGCCCGCACAAGATCCAGGGCATCGGCGCCGGCTTCGCGCCGAAGATCCTCGACACGTCGATCTATGACGAGGTGCTGACGGTGTCCAACGAGGCCGCCTTCGCCCATGCCCGCCTTCTTGCCCGGCTCGAGGGTGTGCCGGCCGGCATCTCCTCGGGCGCGGCTCTCGATGCGGCGATCACTGTCGGCACGCGCCCGGAAAACGCCGGCAGGCTGATGGTGGTGGTGATCCCCTCGTTCGCCGAACGGTACCTGTCGACGGCGCTGTTCGAAGGGCTCGGCGGCTGAACCACCCGCCCTACCCAAGCAGCAGGCGCGGCAGCCACAGGACGATGTCGGGGAAGGCGATCAGGACCCCGACCGTGACGACGTCGGCGACGAAAAACGGCGAGGCACCGCGAAAGACGTCCTGGACCGAGATCGGGTGGCGCTCGGACGCCACGCCGGCCACGACGTAGCAATTGAGCCCGATCGGCGGCGTGATCAGGCACAGTTCGCACATCTTGACGACGATGATGCCGAACCAGATCGCGACCTCGGTGCCCGACATGCCGAGCGCGGAGGCGGACGCCGTCACCTCGGCGCCGCCATTGAGCGCGATGACGGCCGGAAAGGCGATCGGCAATGTGAGGATCAGCATGCCGATCGCGTCCATGAACATGCCCAGCACCACATAGGCGAGCAGGATCAGCATGAGGGTGATGAAGGCCGACTGTTCGAGCCCCGCGATCCAGTCGGCGAAGGTGCCGGGCAGGTCGGCAAACCCCAGATAGCGCACATAGATCAGGACACCCCAGATCATGGTGAAGATCATGGCGGTGAGCTTGGCCGATTCCAGCAGCGCACTCTTGAGCTGCTGCCAGCGCATGCCGCGCCAGAGCGCCATCACCAGGACGACGAAGGCGCCGAGCGCGCCGGCCTCCGTCGGCGTGCCCCAGCCGCCATAAATGCAGAAGATGATGATGAAGACCACGAACAGGATCGGGAACGCGCCGGGCAGCGCCTGCAGGCGCTGGCCCCAGGTGAAGCCGCGCACGGGCGGACCGAGATCGTCGCGCACGGAGGCGAGACCGACGACCAGAGCACCATAGATCAGCGCCGAGACCATGCCGGGCAGGAAGCCGGCCAGAAGCAGGGCGCCGACCGAGCTCTCGGTGATGATGGCGTAGATGACAAGGATGGCCGAGGGCGGGATCAACGAGGCGAGCGTACCGCCGGCCGCCACGACGCCGGCGGCGAAGCGCTTGTCGTAGCCGAGCTTGAGCATTTCGGGAATGGCGATGCGGGCGAACACCGCCGATGTGGCGACCGAGGCGCCGGAGACGGCGGCGAAACCGGCGGTGGCAAACACGGTGGAAACGCCGAGCCCGCCCGGCAGCCAGCCGACCCAGCGCTTGGCCGCCTCGAACAGCGCACGCGTGAGGCCGGCATAATAGGCGAGATAGCCGATCAGGATGAAGGTGGGAATCAGCGACAGGACGTGGCTCGACATTTTGGAATGCGGCACCTGGCCGGCGATCTTGAGCGCCGTCATGAACCCGCGTTCCACGCCCTGGCCCTTGTCGATGGCGAAGATCAGGAACAGGCCGAACAGGCCAATCAGCGCGGTGGCGAAAGCAACGCGCACCCCGATCAGCACCAGCACGATCAACAAAAGCGACAACAGGACGGAGACTTCGATCGGACTCACGGGCGCCCTCCACCGCTGCCGGTATCGTCCCCGTCATCGGCAAGGCCCGAGACGGTGCCGGCCTCGCGCTCGGCCTGCTGGGCGGGCGTCTCGATCAGCGGCACGGCAACCGGGGTNCGTGGAATCGCGGCTCCACCACGGGGCGGAGAAGTCGAAGCTGCGGTCGAAATGCAGCCACGAACCCCAGATCAGCGTCACCGACAGCGCCAGCAGCGCGAGCACGCCGATCCATTCGGCGGCGTAAAGCACGCGACCCTGCAACCTGCCGACGAGGATGTCCATGCGGATATGGCCGCCGAGGCGCTGGCAGTAGGCGATGCCGAGAAAGGCGATCAGCGGAACCGATTGTTCCATCCAGTCGACGAAACCGGGGACGGGGATGTTGACGATCTTGCGGCCGAGAATATTGGCGACCGAAATCAGCATCACGATCAGGATCGTCATGCCGGCAAGCAGCGCCAGCAGCTTTTCCAGCCGGAACAGGGCAAGGTCGAGCCGCGACAGCAGCGACCCGTCTTGCGGGATGGTTTGAGCGGACATGGGCCCTCCCGGAGAGCGCCCGGTCCCGCGCGCCTGTCGGGCGCGGGACCGGGGTCGCGTCAGTTGGAGCCGCGCATGTCCTTCAAGGTCGCCTGGACGAGGTCATAGAGTTCCTGGCCGGGAATGCCCTGGGCTTCCATGTCCTTGATCCATTGCTCACGGGTGCCCGTGGCGGCCTTGTCCTCGAACTTGGCGATCTCCTCGGGCGGAAAGGCGACTTTCTCGACCTCCTTTTCGGCCAGAATCGCCTCCCATTTTTCCAGCAGCTTGCCGTAATTGGCGAGGTAATGCTGGATCGCCTCGTCGACCGAGGAATCGAGCGCGGCGCGGTTCTCGTCCGACAAAGCCTCATAGGCATCGGTGTTGACAACGATCGGACAATTGACCGTGCCGGGATTGAGGTTCGCAGTCCACCAGTCGGCAAGGTCGATGGTGCGGAACGACAGATGGGCGTGCTGGGCGAAGGCGACCGAATCGACCACGCCGGCCTCCATCGCGTTGTAGGCTTCGGTGGCGGTGACGGAGGTCGGCGTTGCGCCGACGGTCTCGAAGGCCTTGCCGAGGCCGCCGGTGGCGCGGATGCGCTTGCCCTGGAAATCCTCCAGCGCGCGCGGCGCCGGTCCGGTGCCCACGACATTGTATTGCGGCATGGGCGAGGTCATCAACAGCTTGGCGTTCCAGCGCGCCAGGTCCTTTTGCGTGGCGGCGTGCCCATAAACGGCATGGGAGACCGCCACTTCCTCCTCCAACGTATTGACGCCCAGGAAGGGCAGTTCGAGAACGGTGATGGTCGGGTTCTTATCGGGATGGTAGCCGGCACAGAACTGCGCCATCTCGAAGGCGCCGACGGAGATGCCGTCGAGATTCTCCCGGTTCTTGGACAGACCGCCATAGGAAATGTTCATGGTGAAGTCGCCATTGGTCTTCTGCTCGACCAATTCGGCGATCTTATGCAGATGTTCCGTGAAAGCGCGGCGTTTTCCCCAAGTCGAAACGTTCCACTCGGTCGCGGCAAACGCCTCGCCGGCCACGAACGACATGGCCACTGCAGGAAGCAATGCGAATTTGAAGGACATACCCATTGGTGTTTCTCCCATTTTTTGTAGTTATGGGAGAAAATCTAGCGGTTGAACGCAAATGCGCAACCCATCAATGCTGAGCGACATCTCCGCCGGCGGGCAAACGCCGCGCGCACGCCGGGCCCGGCCCGCGCATATAATGCTGCTCAGGCCGATAACGCGGCGCGAGAAATTCGCGGATCGTGGTCGCGCAACGCAGCATCGTGCTCCAGAACGCCATTTTGGTTCAGACTCCCGTCCCTTCGGTTATCCCTCCCGAATGAGTCGCAAGCTTACTGCCAAGTCATGAATTCCTGGTGAATGCCGGCGTCAACACATGCGGCCGATGCACGGCAATCGGGCCGCGGAAGCGGCCGAATCGTGCCCAAAAAGTGGAAAAACGAAAAATGCGGGCGACGGGTTGGTTTTCGACGCCGCGTGATGCGCGAACGCAACACCGCTTCGCGCTCGAGCATCGGCATCAGGCCCGCGGCTTCTGGCGGCAGGGTCTCGGGCCCGCGGCAGCCGTCAGGCGGTGAAGCCGATTTTCTTGTGGGTGCCGTCGCACCAGGGTTTTTTGGCGGAATGTCCGCAGCGACACAAAAAGGCGCGCTGCGTGCGCTCGACCATGCGGCCGGTGCCCGAGACGATCTCCAGATTGCCCTCGATCTTGAGACAACCATTCGGCTGCGGCGTCACGGTGAGCGGCCCGTCGCGGGCCTCGAGCGCGGCGCTGTCCTTGGCAGCCGGCTCTCCGGTTGCCCGAAAGCCGGCCTTGGCGTGGCTGCCGTCGCAGAACGGCTTGTTTTGCGAGGCGCCGCACCGGCACAACACAGCGCGCAACAGCGCCTCCTCGCCGAGCCTGATGTCGGCATGGAGCGCGAGCGGTCCATCCTCACGCAGCCTGAGCGTGTTGACCGCCGGCGGCTGTTCCTGGGCACCGCCATCCTTGCGCCGGTAGGTGAGCGCGCCGGACGGGCAGCTTTCGATCACCTGGACGATGCGTTCGACCGCGGCCCGTTGCGGACGGATCCAGCCGCCGGGCGCGTTGGGCTCGAACACGTCGGGACGCCCGAGCACGCAATTGCGCGCGTGGATGCAGCGCCTGCCGTCGAAGCCGATATCGATTGCCTCGCCCTCGGTCGTCCTGCTCGCCATCGTCGCCTCCTGCCTTTCGGGTCGGTCTCCGACAATAGACCCATGCTCCGAGGTCAGGCAATCGCGCCGGGCAGGTCGCTCAGCGCGGCGCTCAGGCGGGCCGGTCTCAGCCGCTGCCGATCAAAACGCCGGCGGCGAAGACCAGCGCGCCGCCGAGCACCACCTGGAAGGACGCGCGCCAGAACGGCGTGTCCATGAAACGGTTCTGGATCCAGGCGATCGCCCACAATTCGACGAACACGATGGCGATCGCCACCGCGGTGGCGGTGGTAAAATGCGGGATCAGATAAGGCAGGGCGTGGCCGAGCCCGCCGACCGTGGTCATGATGCCGGTTGCGAGGCCGCGCTTGATCGGGGAACCGCGACCCGACAGCCGCCCGTCGTCGGAGGCGACTTCGGTGAAGCCCATCGAGATGCCGGCGCCGACCGAGGCGGCGAGCCCGACCAGAAAAGTCTGCCAGGTGTCGTGGGTGGCAAACGCGGCGGCGAAGATCGGCGCCAGGGTCGATACCGAACCGTCCATCAGCCCGGCCAGCCCCGGCTGAACGTAGGTGAGGATGAACTGGCGACGCTCGGTTTGATGCTCTTGCTCGCGCACGTCGCCCGGCGTGTGCTTGAGGCCGAGCCTATGGGCGAGATCCTCGTGCGACTGCTCGGCAGCCGCCAGGTCGCCGAGCAGCTTGCGGGTGGCGGCATCCGTGGTGCGCTTGGCCGCCTCGGCGTAATAACGCTGCGCTTGGCGTTCCATCTCTTCGGCCATCCGGCGTACGTGATCCACGCCGAGCGGACGCACCAGCCAGTCGGGCTTGCGCTCGTAATAGCCGCGCACATGCTCGCGCCGGATCAGCGGAATCCGCTCGCCGAACCGCTTGCGATGCATGTCGATCAAGGCGGCGCGATGATCGTCCTCTTCGTCGGCCATCTCGTCGAAAATCTTCGCCGACTGCGGAAATTCCTGGCGCAGCCCGTCGGCGTAGGCGCGATAGATGCGGGCGTCGTCCTCCTCCGAGGAGATGGCGAGCGCCAGGATTTCCTGCTCGGAGAGCGTGTCGAAGGAGCGGCGGCCGAGGCCGAAGACACGGGAAAGCATGAGAGACACGTTCCAGTTTAGAATGATTCCAAACTAACGCGTCGCGTATCGCGTTTCAATCGTCGATTGACCGGGTGACAAAATGGCGCTGGCACGCGGGCACGAAAGTTACGATGATCGCCGGCTGGCAACAAGGATTCCGCCATGACTACAACCGACACCGCCCTGCCGAGCTTCGCGGAGATTCGCGCCGCGCGCGCCAGGTTGCACGGCGTGGCGGTCGAAACACCGCTGTTGGAATCGGCGTCGCTCAACGCCCGCTACGGCGCGCGAATCCTGGTGAAGGCCGAGACGCTGCAGCGCACCGGCTCCTTCAAACTGCGCGGCGCCTATAACCGCATCGCACAGCTCGACCCGGCGCAACGGGCGCGCGGCGTGGTGGCGTTTTCATCCGGAAACCATGCCCAGGGCGTGGCCGCCGCAGCGAAAATCTTCGGCATGCGCGCGGTGATCGCCATGCCGGCCGATACGCCAGCGATCAAGACCGGCAACGTCAAGGCGCTGGGTGCGGAGATCGTCGCCTTCGACCGGTTTCGCGACGACCGGACGGCGGTGGTGCAGCCCTTCGTCGACGACGGCATGGTGCTGGTGCCGCCCTTCGACGACCCGGCGATCATAACCGGCCAGGGCACGGTCGGGCTGGAACTGGCCGAACAGGCTGAGGCCGCCAATGCCAGACTGGACATGGTGCTGGTGCCATGCGGCGGCGGCGGGCTGACGGCCGGGATCGCGCTCGCGCTGGAGGCGATGGCCCCGCAGGCGCGGGTCTGGGCGGTCGAGCCGGAGAATTTCGACGACTGGGCCCGTTCGCTGGCGGCGGGCGGGATCGTCGCCAACCGACCCGGCCACGCATCGCTCTGCGACGCGATCCTGACCGCCGCGCCCGGCGGGCTCCCCTTCGCCGTCAATCGCGGCCGGCTCGCCGGCGCGCTGACCGTCACCGACGACGCGGCCCTGGCCGCGATGCGTATCGCCGCCGAGCATCTCAAGCTTGTGGCGGAGCCGGGCGGCGCGGTCGGCCTGGCCGCGCTGGCCTCGCCCGGGCTCGACATTGCCGGCAAGACGGTCGCGGTGGTGCTGTCGGGCGGCAATGTGGAACCGGCGCTTCTGGCGCGGGCGCTGGGCGGGGCCGGGTGCGAATAGGCCAGAGCGCTTTCGATTGAACGCGCGAAGGCGGCATGCTGCGAAGCAAGCTGGCGCGACATGCCTCTGGCAGCGCCTCGATTTCGGACCCCCGAAGCGCGTCAGTCCAGCGTGCGGCGAAAACGCAGCAGGGCGAGGACGGAAAAGAAGACCACGAACCCGATCAACCAAGCGATCTCGGTGCCGATGGCGGCAAGGTCGGCGCCTTTCAGCATGACGGCGCGCACGACGCGCAGAAAATGGGTCAGCGGCAGGATCTCGCCGAAAAGCTGCGCCCACCCGGGCATGCCGCGATAGGGAAACATGAACCCCGACACCAGGATCGAGGGAAGGAAGAAGAAGAAGGCGAGCTGGAGGGCCTGCATCTGGGTACGGGCGATGGTGGAAATCGTGTAGCCGAGCAGCACCAGCGCCAGCACGAAGATCAGGATCGCGCCGAGCAAAAGCGGCAAAGAGCCGACGAAGGGAACGGAAAACAGCAGCTTGGCGGTGACCAGAACGACAGCCACCTGCACCCCGCCGACGACCAGATAGGGCAAAACCTTGCCGAGCATGATCTCGGCCGGGCTGGCCGGCATGGCGAGCAGGTTTTCCATCGTGCCGCGCTCGATCTCGCGGGTCAGCGCAATCGACGTCATCATCACCATGGTCATTTGCAGGATGACGCCGAGCAGGCCGGGAACGATGTTGTATTGCGAGATACCCTCGGGATTGTAGCGGCGGTGGACGACGACATCGAGCGCCGGACCGCCGCGCGCGCCCGGGGCAACACCGCGCTCGCGGTCGAGCGCGCGCGCGGCCAGCGTCGACAGCGTCGAGACAGCGCCCGAGGAGGCCGACGGGTCGGTGGCGTCGGCCTCGATCAGGATTTGCGGCGCCTCGCCGCGGTCGACCCGGCGGGCGAAATCGGATGGGATGGTGACGACGAAGGAGACCGCGCCGCGGGCCATCAGCCGCTCGGCCTCGGTCGCGCTGTCGGCGACGTGGTCGAAGCGGTAATAATTCGTGGTCTGGAGCGCGGACACGATGGCGCGGGTGTAATGGTCGTTGCCGGTGGCGACCAGCGCGGCCGGCAGGCTCTTGGGATCGGTGTTGATGGCGTAGCCGAACAACAGCAACTGCATCAGCGGCACGCCGAGCATCATGGCGAAGGTGACGCGGTCGCGCCGCATCTGGATGAATTCCTTCACCAACAGCGCGCCGAGCCGACCGAGGGAGAAAAACCGGTTCATCGGCCCGCTCCGCCGAGGACCCGGCCTCCTATATTTTGACAGGCAGGGGTCGTCCCGGCGTTCATGCCATATTGTCCTTCGAGCCGGCCATGAACTGGATGAAAACGTCCTCCAGGCTGGTCTCGCCCGGCGCCACGGCAACGCCGTCGCGTGCGGCGATGTCGGAGAGTGCCGCCTCGAGTTTTTGCCGGTCGGAGCCCACGACATGCAGCGTGGCGCCGAAGGGCGCGACTTGCTCGACGCCGTCGCGGTTCTCAAGAATAGCCGCGATGCCGGCCAGCCCGGGGCCGGACACGATGTAGGTCACAAGGCCGGCATTGGCGACGACGTCGGCGACCGAGCCCGTCGTCAGCATCCGGCCATAGGAGATATAGGCGATGCGGTGGCAACGCTCGGCCTCGTCCATATAATGGGTGGAAACGAGTACGGTCAGACCGTCGCGGGCGAGCCGGTGGATCTCGTCCCAGAACTCGCGACGGGCCTTGGGATCGACACCGGCGGTCGGCTCGTCGAGCAAAAGCAGCTTAGGTTGATGCATGATGCAGGCCGCGAGCGCCAGGCGCTGCTTCCAACCGCCCGACAGCGTGCCGGCAAGCTGGTTGCGGCGCGAGGTCATGCCGAGATCGGCGAGCGTGTCGGCGACATGGGTCGCGACCGGCTTCAGCCGGTAGAGCCGGGCGACGAATTCGAGGTTCTCGGCGATGGTCAGATCCTCGTAGAACGAGAATTTCTGCGTCATGTAGCCGACCTCGCGCTTGATCTTCAGGCTTTCGGTCAGAAGGTCGTAGCCGAGCACGCGCCCGGAGCCGGCGTCGGGCGTCAACAGCCCGCACATGATGCGGATGGTGGTGGTCTTGCCCGACCCGTTCGGACCGAGAAAGCCGACGATCTCGCCCGGCGCGACCTGCATGCTGACATTGTCGACCACCGTCTTGTCACCGAAGCGTTTGACCAGGCCGTGGACGTCGATCGCGTTCATCTCAATCCCCGGCGCCGGTTTCCGGCAGCGAGACATCGACGATCTGGCCCGGCTTGAGCCGCGTGGCGCCGGCCTCCGGCCGTGCCTCGACCAGATAGACGAGCTTCTGACGGGTCTCGAGCGAGTAGATCACCGGCGGCGTGAATTCCGGCTCCGGCGAGACATAGGAGACGCGCGCCGCCAGCCCGTCGGGGCAGCCGTCGCAATGGACCGAAAGCCGATCGCCGACGGCAAGCGCGGCGAAGGCGGGTTCGGGCAGATAGAGCTTCAGCTTGGTGGCGCCGTCGGGCAGGAACGAGAGCACCGGCGCGGCCGGGCCGGCCATGTCGCCGGGGAACCGGATAATATCGTCGACGCGGCCCACGGCCGGAGCGGCAAGCGTGCGTTCGGAAAGCCGCCAGCGCGCGGTGAGCAGCATGGCGCGCGCCTGGCTGACGGCATGTTCGGCGGCCCGGATCGCCTCGGCGCGCGCCGGCAGGCGGGCGACCTCGAGATTGGCCTGCGCCTGGTTGAGGGCGGCCTCGGCCACCTCGACCGCGGTGCGCGCCTCGTCGAGCCGCGACTGGGTGGCGATGCCACGCTCGAACAGATCCTCGATGCGGACGAGAACCCGCTCGGCCTCGCGGCGCTGGGCCTCGGCGGAGCGCACCGCCGCCTCCAGCACGGCGATTTCTTGCGGTCGTTTTCCCCGTTTCAGATCGGCAAGCTGGGCCTCGGCACGAGCAAGCGCCGCCTCGGCCTCGGCAACGGCGCTTTCGGCGTCGGCGTCCTCCAGCAGCGCGACGGGCTGGCCCGGGCTCACACGCTCGCCGCGCCGCACCGGCACACTACGCAATTGCGCCGTCTCGATCGGGGCGAGCAGCACATATTCGCCTTCGACATAACCGACAGCTAGCGGCGGCGGCGCGGCGCAGGCGGCAAACAGCAGCGCCGCGTAGGGGATCGCGCAGACGAGGTCCATCATGACGGCTTTCCGTGCGCTGCGAGAATGGCGTCGAGATTGGCGCGCGAGACGGTGGTGATCGCGCCGGCCTCGGCGGGGCCGATCTCGGCCCAGCCCATGCGCCGCATCACCGCTTCACGGCCGATGCGGAAATAGACCACCTGTCCGATCAGGGTGAAGACGGTGATCTTGGTGCGGTCGCTTTCGGCCGGCTCGCCGGTGGCATGCTGCCAGAGCTGGCACAGCCGGCGATGGGTCGGCTCGAACACGCCGGAATAGATGCGGTCGAGCGCGGCGGTAGGATGGGCGAGTTCACGCAGCACGAACTGCACGATCTCGCCGGCTTCGGGCCGCGCGACGACAAAATTCACCATGCGCTCCAAGGCCTCGGCGAAGGCTTCTTGGGCGACCGCAGGCGACACCATGTCCTCCATATCGGCCGAAAACCGGTCGAGCGCCTCGGCGGCCATGTGCTCGATCGCGGCAACGATGTGGTCGGCGCAGGCGGCGCGCAAGCCCTCCTTGCTGCCGAAATGATAGGCGATGGAGCCGATATTGGCCTCGGCCAAGGCGGCGATCTCGCGCGTCGAGGTGCCGTCGAAACCCTTGGCCCCGAACAGAGCCAGGCCCGCGCGCACAAGCGCAAGCCGTGTCTGTTCTGCGGAAGCGGGCGGTGCGGCGGTCTGGCCGCGCGGGTCGAATGTCTCGGTCATGGAAAATGACTTTAATCAATCGATTGATTAATTTCAAGGTGCGATGCGATGCTCTTTGCGACCGCCCATGTCCCTGCTATCAGGCCCCGTCCCTCCTCGTATCGAAAGCGTAAGCAGGGGTTCTTCAACTCGGCGGCCGCGCGGTCCATATTCCCGGCAAGGAGGAGCCATGAGCGAAGCCCCCGACACGATGCTCGACCGGATCGGACGGTTTCTCGCCGACCGGCTGCGCACCGAATCCTCGGGCTACGAGCCCTACACCCCGTCCGATCCCGAAACGCTCAGGCGCACGCTCAGGGCCGGCGACATCTTGCTGGTGGAAGGCAATCAGCGCATTTCGGCGGCGATCAAATATCTGACCCAGTCGACCTGGAGCCACGCCGCGCTTTATATCGGCGACGCCCTGCCCGAACCCCAGGACGGCGCCGAGCGACCACGGCTGATCGAGGTCAATCTCGGCGAAGGCTGCGTGGCGGTGCCGCTGTCGAAATACCGCACCTACAACACGCGCATCTGCCGGCCGAGCGGGCTGACGCCGGAGGATCGCGACGCGGTCGTGGCCTTCATGGTCGAGCGTATCGGTCTCAAATACGACACCAAGAACATTTTCGACCTGTTGCGCTATTTCTTCCCGACACCGCCGGTGCCGGTACGCTGGCGCCGGCGCATGATCGCCTTCGGCTCTGGCGAACCGACGCGCGCCATCTGCTCGTCGCTGATCGCCCAGGCCTATCAGCAGGTGCGCTACCCGATCCTGCCGCGCATTACCCGCGCGCCCGGCCAGATGACGGCGCAATCGCGGTTTTCGCGCCGCGAGATCATGTCGATCCGACATCATTCGCTGTTCACGCCGCGCGATTTCGACCTGTCGCCCTATTTCGAGATCGTCAAGCCGACGCTCGTCTTCGGCTTCGACTACAAGCGCCTGCGCTGGCTGGACACAAAGTCGAAAAATGAAGCGGCCAAAGACGGTGCCCCCACCGCTTCGAACGACACCGGCCAGGCGAAGCCGGCGACGGGCACAGGCTGACCGGCGGCGCCCGCGCATCGCCGATCGCGGCAAGGCCGCCCCGCAAACGGCAAGGCGGCTTGATCGCAACGAGGCGAAAAACACCGGGGCGGAAGCATGTCCGCCAGACCGGTTGTGCCGGCCGGCTTAGGCTTAGGCTCGCGCCCTCCACCGTTCGGCCGGTGCCGCGTCAGGCGGCGGCGGCCAAGTCGGCTGCACCAAGCTTGCCGAGTGCGCGCTCAAGAATGGCCGCGTCCGGCTCGATGCCCAGACCGACACCCTCGATATCGACGAATTCGATATCGGTAATACCGAAAAAGCCGAGCATCGACCTCAGATAGGGGCGGGCATGGTCCATCGAGGCGGCCGGGCCGCCATCCGTATAGGTGCCCGACGAGGCGATCACGACATAGGCCTTCTTGCCGCCGGCCAGCCCCTGCGGCCCGTCCGCCGTATAGCGAAAGGTCCGGTGCGCCCGCGCGACATGGTCGAACCAGGATTTCAGCGTCGAGGCGATCGAGAAATTGATCATGCCGGTGGCGATCACGACGGCGTCGGCGGCAAGCAGTTCGTCGGTCGCCGCATCGGAGACGGCGAGGAGGTCGGCCTGGGCGGCGGTCAGCTTTTCGGCCGGGGTTTTCACCGCGACGGCGAAATCCTGATCGATATGCGGCAGCGGCGCGGCGGCGAGGTCGCGATGAACGATGCGCGCGCCCGGCGTCCGGCGCGCCAGCGCGTCGGCAACCGTCCTGGCGGCGCGGGTGGACAGGGATGTTGCACCGCGCGGGCTGGCGGTGACCAGCAATATCGAGGACATGGAGCTCTCCTTTGGTTCGGATAAAAGGCGGTTTTGCGCCGCTTGTTGCTCGGTCCTCAGATGGCCCGTTATACTCATCAAGAAAACACAGAAAATATCCATAAAAACCATCGGATTTTCAGATGGAAGCACATCCGACGCTCGATCAGATCGAAATTTTCATGGCCGTGGCCGAAACCGGCGGCTTCTCCGCCGCCGCACGCCGGCTCAACCGCTCGCAATCGGTGGTCAGCTACGCGATCGCCAATCTGGAAGCCCAGCTCGAGGTCAAGCTGTTCGAACGTGCCGGCACGCGCCTGCCGAGCCTGACGGAAGCGGGCGCGGTGCTGCTGGAAGACGCGCGGCGCATCATTGCCGGGCTGGAGGGGATGCGCGCCAGGGCGGGCGGCCTCAAAAGCGGGCTGGAGCCCGAAATCGCTCTCGCCGTCGACGCCACCGTGCCGACCCAGGCGCTTGCCCGCGTGCTCGGCGCCTTTGGCGACCGGTTCCCGACCGTCGGCGTGCGGCTCAATGTCGGCGCGCTCGGCATGGTGCACGACCAGATCCTGCGGCAGGAAGCGACGCTGGGCATCGCCGGCGGCCAGGTGACCGACATCGACGCGCGGGTGGTGCGCGCCGGCGTCGGCGCAACCTCGATGATCCCGGTCGCGGCACCAGGCCACCCGCTGGCACGAGCCGTGCCACCCGTGCCGATCGAGCTGGTGCGCGAACAGACGCAGCTCGTCATCACCGATCCGACCGACCATACGCGCGGCCGGGATTTCGGCGTCTTGTCGTTTCGCAACTGGCGCATGACGGACATGGGGGTCAAGCACGCGCTGATCCTGGCCGGGCTCGGCTGGGGCGGATTGCCGATTTCGACGGTGCGCGCCGATCTGGAAGCAGGACGGCTGGTGCGGCTGTCCATCGACGCCTATCCCGAACGCGCCTTTACCCTGATCGCACTCCACCATGTCGCGCGCCTGCCCGGACCGGCGACCGCTTGGATGATCGACCGCTTCCGCAACGAGCTTGCCGCCTGCGTCAACGCCGAGGCGCCGACACCGTCAGCCGTTTGACAAAAGCGCACGCGCCTCCTTCAGGCTCGCCGCGAACACGGCATGCGGCCGACGCGCGCCCTGGCGCTGCAGCATGCGGCGCACGGGCGGCGCGGCACCGGCGATGACGAAACGAATCCCGGCACGATGCGCCTTGCGCGCAACGCCGGCGATCACATTGGCCGCCGTGGTGTCGAGAACGGGCACGGCCGAACAGTCGAGGATGAAGTTCCGGCGCTGGTCGGCGATACGGTCGAGAACCGCACCGACGGTGGCGGCCGACCCGAAGAAGAAGGCGCCGGAAATGCGATAGACCACGGTCTCGGGCGAACTGCCCTCGGCAGCATCGTAGGCGGCACGGTCGCCATTGACGCTGTCTGCGACATCCTCCTCGACAAACGGCACGTGCGTCTCGACCGCGATCGACTTGGCCATGCGGTTCAAGAACAAGAGCGCGCCAAGCGCGAAGCCGACGAGAATGCCCTCGCTCAGGTCGCGGAACACCACGAGAAGGAAGGTCACGCCGAGGACCAGTGCCTCGCCGCGCGACGAGCGCACGATGGCGGCGATCGCGTGACGCTCGACCATGTTCCAGGCCACGAAAGCGAGCAACCCGGCAAGCGCGGCCAGCGGAATGTAGCGCGCGAGCGGCGCGGCAAGCAGCATGAAGGCAAGCAGGAACAGAGCGTGCAGCATGCCCGCGACCGGACCGCGCGCCCCGGCGCGTACATTGGTGGCGGTGCGCGCGATCGTCCCGGTGACGCAGATGCCGCCGAACAGGGCCGAGCCGATATTGGCGACGCCTTGCGCGACGAGTTCGCAATTGGAGCGATGCCGCCGGCCGGTCATGCCGTCGGCGACGACGGCCGACAACAGCGATTCGATCGCTCCAAGCAGTGCGAAGGCGGCGGCGTCAGGCAGCACGGCGATGAGCTTGTCGGAACTGAAGCCAGGCATTGCCGGCGCCGGCGGCATGCGCGGGATGTCGCCGAAACGGTCGCCGACCGTCTCGACCGGCAAGGAAAACACGGCCACCGCCACAGCCGCCAAAACGATGGCGATCAGCATGCCGGGCCAGCCGGGCCGCAAATGCTTGGCCGCGGCGATCACGGCGACGGTCGCAACGGCAACGACGAACGCCGCGGGACTGGCCGTTTCGGCCGCGGTCCACAGCACCGGCAGCTTCTCGATCAGCGGCCCCGGCTCCTTGCCGGGCAGAGCGAGCCCGAACAGGTCGCGCAACTGACTGGCGAAAATGATGACGGCGATGCCGGCGGTGAAGCCGACCGTGACCGGATAGGGGATGAACTTGATGTAGGTGCCGAGCCGCAGCAAGCCGATCGCGATCAGGAACAGGCCGGCCAGCAGCGTCGCCAGCAAAAGCCCGTCAATGCCGTGGCGCTCAACCGTGGCGGCCACCAGCACGATGAAGGCGCCGGCCGGGCCACCGACCTGAAAGCGGCTGCCGCCGAGCGCCGACACCAGGAAACCGCCGACAATCGCGGTGAACAGGCCCCGTTCGGGGGAAACGCCGGAGGCGATGGCGATCGCCATCGATAGCGGCAGTGCGACGATCGCAACGGTCAGACCGGCAACGGCGTCGGCGCGCAGCGCTGCAAGGCCGTATCCCTCGCGCAACACCGTGACCAGCTTGGGCGTGAAGAGCTCGCGAAACCCGGCCGCGGCCGGACGGGCGCTATGGGAAATCGACGACTGCACGGTCACACCACTCCGGTTCGGGCACGCCGCAACCGGCCGCACCACATACGGACAAGGCAAAACATCGGCGAAACCGGATCATGCCGCCGTCGCGGCAGACGGCCGCCGTCACACCCTAGCTACCCGGCTCCTTCAGGCGCACGCCGCGACCGCCCTCCGTGCTGGGCTGGTGATCGCCGATCAACTCGACGCCGGCCTCGTTCAGGGCCTGGATCACCTTGACCAGCGTGTCGACCACCCCGCGCACCACCCCTTCGGAGGCCTCCATGCGCTGAATGGTCGGCAGCGAAACGCCGGCCCGCTCGGCGAGCGTTTTCTGGTCGATACCGGCAAGCGCCCGCGCGGCCTTCATTTGAGCTGCGGTGATCACGCTTCGCTCTTATCCCTCATTGATAATCATTATTCTATATATAGTCATGTTTAAAACATCAATATGCATGGAAACCGGGACGGACCGATGCGCCAAGGCGCTGCGGGGCCGGTGCCTGCAGTCGCCACGGCATCAACGACGGCGATACCGTAACGCAGGAGCAAAATGGCTCAGCGGCCGGTGAAATAGGGTCCCAGGGAAACCAGCGTCACGGCCAGCACCGCAAAGGCGATGCCGCTTCCCTGAACGGCGTTCAGGCGTTCGCCGAACCAGGCGAAGGCGACGAGATTGACGGCCACGAGCTGGATCACGGCCGACAGGCTGAGCGCCACGCCCATCCCGAAATCGCGGATCAGGCGCAGCATGATCAGATTGCCGAGCGTATAGAGCGCAAGGGTCAACACCAGCCGGCCGGTCGACGGCGTCATTGTCCAGGTCTTGGCGACACTCGCGGCGGCGAGGAAGACCGCCGTTGACACACATAGTTGGAGGAAGCCCCACGCGCTCATGCCCGCGACCACCCTTTTTTGTCATCGGAGAGGATTCGCTTGTGCGCCTGCTCGAGCGTCCGGTCAAGCACGATTTTCAACCATTGCGCGAAGCGCCCGCACCGCGCCGTTCAGAGACCCGATATTGGAAACGGAACGCCCTGCGACCGGTCAGCCGCGTATGGCGATCGCCGCGGCGGCCCCGCCGAGAAAGGTCGCGGCCGTCCGGTTGAGAAGCCGCAAGGCGGCCGGGCGCGCGAAAAGCGTACGGGCATGGGCGGCGAGTGCCAGATAGGGCACCAGCACGACGATCAGCACCAGCGCCGTCAACCCCGCCAGAGCTGCGTAGTCGCTTGCCGAAACCGCGGCGAGATCGATGACGGTCGGCGTGATGGCGAGGTAAAAGATCATGGTCTTGGGATTGCCGAGCGTGATCGTGACGCCGGAGACGAAACTCGCCATCAGGCCGCCCCGCCCCGTCTCTGCCGTCACCGTCTCCGCCACGATGCCAGCCGTCCAGAAACGATAGGCCAGCCAGGCGAGATAGGCCACACCGGCCCATTTGACGACTAGGAAGACCAGCCCGAAACTCTGCGCGACCACGGCAAGGCCGAGCACGACGGCGGTCAGATAGGTCAGATCGCCCAGGATCAGCCCGAAGCTCATGAACAATGCCGGACGAAAACCCGAACCGAGCGCCCGGGCGACCAGGGCGGTGATGCCCGGGCCGGGAATGGATGCGGCGATGGCAAGCGCGCCGGCGTAAGCGATGAAACCCGCGATCGTCATGGGTCGGCTCCGTTGTGCTGCGCGAGCCGATATCACACTTGCCTCGGCGAACGGCGGATTTTTCTATGGGCCAGCGCCGTCGCCCGGCCGCTGGCTGCCGCCGGCTCAGCGCACCAAAAAACCACCGCCGAGCGGATCGTCCGGCTCGACGGAGAACTCGGCGCGGCCGCAATAATAGGCACGACCAGAGACCCGGACCTCGACGCCGCGGCGGGCGCCGATGTCGACCTGCCGCTCGACGCAGGCGGTAAAAACGGCACCGGTGATGCTTTCGAACGACCGGGGCTCGCCGAGACCAACTGCGCCGGCGGCATGCATGGCCGCCATCCGCGCGGTAACGCCCGAGCCGGTCGGCGAGCGGTCGACCTGGGCATCGGCGAAAACGCAGATATTTTTCGTCGCAGCGCCCGCCCCGTCGCCGCCATCGGTCAGGATCGACCCGTAGAGAAAGGCGAGATCGTCGTGGTCGGGATGGGCGAGCGGATACGCGCGCTTGACCGCTGCCGTCAGCGCGCTCGCGGCATCGACGAAGGCACGCACGGGATCGCGGCCGAATGCGAGACCGAACCGGTCCGCCTCCGCCAGGGCGTAGAAGGCACCGCCATAGGCGATGTCGAAGCCGACCGGGCCGAATCCGGGCAGGTCGACCGACCGGCCGGCGGCAAAGGCAAAGGAGGGCACGCTCCTGAACGACACCGCGCCCGCCCGGCCGTCGATGATCTCAACCGTGGCCTCGACCATGCCGCAAGGGCATTCAATGTTGACGGTGGCGACGGGCGCGTCGGCCGGCACCAGCCCCTCGTCGACAGCATACCGTCCCAGCGCGATGACGGCATGGCCGCACATGGTCGAATATCCCTGATTGTGCATAAAAAGCACCGCCAGGTCCGCACCCGGCAGGTCCGGCTCGACCAGCAGCGCGCCGTACATGTCGATATGGCCGCGCGGCTCGAACATCAGGATCCGGCGCAGATGATCGAGATTGTCGCGCACATAAGCGCGCTTGTGCAGGATCGTGCCGGCAGGCAAAGGCGGATATCCAGCGGTGACGATGCGCACCGGCTCGCCGCCGGTATGCATATCGACAACCCTCAGCGGTTCGGTCATTAAAACTCCATCGCATAAAGCCGCCGGCCAGCCGGATCGTGAACCGCGGCTGAACGCCGGCTTCAATAGACGTTCAGATCAACAACGTCAGTATCCGTGCATCATCAAGCAACGATTGCCAATCCAGGGGGATCTTTATGTTGACGAAATTGACCGGCCTTGTCGCGATTGCCGCGGCGTTTCTTGCCTTCGGCGGCCAGACCGCCAGTGCCGAGGAAGTGCTGCTGCGCTCCAAACAAAGCGGCAAATACGTCACTGTCGCCAATGGGCTGCTTGCCGCGTCCGCAAACAGTGCCAGCCGGGCCTTGAGGCTCGACATGCAGCGCCTCGACGGCCGGACGGTGGCGTTTCGCGTCGTGGCCGACAATTCCTATATACGCGCCGGCGTGGGCGGCGGCACGTTTCTGGCAACCGGCAGCCCGCATGCACGCGGATGGGAACGTTTTCATCTGCTGGCGCTCGGCGGAAGCGCGCACGCGCTTAAATCGGTGCAGAACGGCAAGCTGGTACGCGCGGGCGTCGGCCCGGGCTCGCGGCTTGCCGCGGTATCGACGGGCAAGCCGCGCGGCTGGGAGATCTTTGATATCGTGCCGGCGCGCGCGATTCAGCCGCAGGGCCAACAAGCCCGTACGGGTGTCTCGGAGGCGGTGCGCGGCGCCTGGCGCATCGAGCAGGTAGCCGCGGCGCAGACCGGCCATCTGGTGAGGCTCGATCCGACCCTGTCGCAGGCCACCCGCATCGACATCGGTGCCGATGGCGGCATGCGCGCCAAGGCCGGCTGCAACACCATCACCGCAATGATCGCCCAGCATGGCGATGCCTGGCGCTCGAGCGCGCCGATGCAGACCAAGATGATGTGCCCGGACCGGGCGGCGATGAATGTCGAGCGCTCCTTCACGCAGGCGCTGACCGCGGCAAGCCGGGTGACGAAGCGCGGATCGCGGCTGACGCTGAAGAACCGGGGCGGCGACACCGTGCTGGTGCTGCGCAGGCTCTGACCGGCCGCAACGGGACCGGCGGGAGGCGGCAACGTCGGTGCCGGTTCCCGCTGCCGGAGACGCACCGCGTTCGCCCGCCAGGCGACGGCGCGCGATCAGGCGGCGGAAAACAGGTTCTGCAGTGTCGCGAATGACGGTCCGCCGCGGGAGAATTCGAAACTGCCCTCGTCCAGCATTTCGCGCGCGGCGGCCTCGACCGCCCCGAAGGCGGCGATGGTGAGTTTGGAGCCGAGCGAAATGCGCTTCACGCCCGCCGCGGCCAGTTCGGCGACCGACAGGCCCGGCACGGCGAGAACATTGACCGGCCGCGACACCGCCGCGCACACGGTGCGAACCGTTTCGATATCGGCCAGAGCCGGCGCATAGAGCACGTCCGCACCGGCCTTTTCGAAGGCTTGCAACCGCCTGATCGTGTCGTCGAGATCGCGGATGCCCCACAAGAAATTCTCAGCCCGGGCGGTGAAGACGAAATCGTGGCCGAGCGAGCGCGCCGCCTCGACGGCGGCTGCGACACGCTCAACGGCCAGCGAGAACTCGTAGATCGGCCGGTCGGGATCGCCGGTCGAATCCTCGATCGAGCAGCCGGCAAGTCCCGCGGCATCGGCGGCGAAGATCGTTTCGGCCGCGCTGTCGGGACTGTCGCCCTTGCCGTGCTCGAGATCGGCGGAGACGGGCAGGTCGCTCGAGGCGACGATCTCGCGACAATGGCCGATCATGTCGTCGAAGGGGATCGCCCCATCCGGCCGGCCGCGCGAAAACGCATAGCCCGCGCTGGTGGTGGCGAGCGCGGTAAAGCCGAGCGAGGCTAAAAACCGTGCCGTCCCAACATCCCACGGGTTGGGGATGATAAATGGCGCGGGCGCCTCGTGCAGCGCGCGAAAAATTCTGCCCTTGTCCATCATTCTTCCTCCCGTGGGATATGGCGCGGCGAAATGCTATGTCGACGACCCGCCGCCTGCAAAGTCGAGACGCTTGGTCCAGGCCGAACCTGCTGACAAACCCGGACGGCACGAAGGCGGCGCCCGGCGCCGTCGTTCAAAGGCCGATCAGGGCGGGCAGGTCGCGCATGTCGTCGAACAGGATGCCGCCGGCTTCCACCAGCCCGTCGCGATCGGCCATCGGATCGCCGGCATATGACAGCACCGTCATGCCCGCCGCCTTGCCGGCCCGGGTGCCGGGCACGGAATCTTCCACGACGATCGCGGCCTCGGGCGGATGCCCCATCGCCGCGGCCGCATGCAGGAACAGATCGGGGGCGGGCTTGCCGCGCGCGACCATGGTGGCGGAAAACAAGGCGTGTTCGAACAGCGGCAGAAGCCCGGTCGCGCCGAGCGTGATGTGCATCTTGGAAATGCGCGCCGAGGTCGCCACGCAATAGGCAATGCCGGCGTCGCGAACCGCCTCGACGGCCTGCCTGACATGCGGGATCGGCTCGACCCGGTCCGCAAACAGCGCCGGCAGGCCCTCGTTCCAGCGATCGACGAAATCGGCACCGAGCCTGACTCCGGAAGCCTCGATCTCTTCTTGAACCGATGTCAGCGAGCGGCCGGAAAAATGGCGCCGGCAATAGGCGTAATCGGTGGCGAAACCCGCCTCATTGAACAATTCGACCAGACGGCGATTGGCGATGGTCTCGGTGTCGACCAGCACCCCGTCGCAATCGAACAGCACGAGCCGGGGCGGCATCGTCACGCCGTGCCCGTGGAACCGAACCCGCCGGCGCCGCGCCCGGTCGCCGTCGCCTGCTCGCGCTCCTCGAGCGGCAGGCGCGAAACCGGCGCCAGCACCAGTTGGGCAATACGCAGGCCGCGCGTGACCGCAAAATCCTCCTCGCCGAGATTGACGAGCAGGACCTTCACCTCGCCGCGATAGTCGCTGTCGATGGTGCCGGGGGCATTCAAGCAGGTGATGCCGTTCTTCAGCGCCAGGCCCGAGCGCGGCCGCACCTGGCCCTCGTAGCCGTCGGGGATCTCGAAGATAAAGCCGGTCGGCACCAGGGCGCGCCGCCCCGGCAGCACGATGATCTGGCGATCCTCGGGAACGGCCGCGCGCAGATCCAGCCCGGCGGCGCCGGCACTGGCATAGGCGGGTCGGTCGAGGCCGGCGGCGTGCGGCAGGCGGATAATGCCGAGAGCGGTGGTCATGGCGTTCCTTTGCCGGACGCCGCGCGCGCGGTCAACGGCCCGGTTTCCGCATACGGGCGCGGCGCGGCAAAAAACCGGCTTAAGACATGTCGCTCGTGCCGCGCCGACGCAGCGGCAGCATCGCCACGATCCCGACCGCGGGTCCAAGGGCAAGCCCGGCCAGCACCGCCGGCCAGCCGAACGCCTCGGCCGCCAGCGGCGTGAGCTGGACGGTGGCGATCGTCAAGGTGAAGCCGAGCGCGGTCTGGAAGGTCATCAGGCTGCCGACGAGTTCGGGCGGCGCATTGTCGGCGACGATGGCAGAAAACTGCGCCGAATCGGGGATGACGGCGATGCCCCAGAGCGCGACCAGCGCGAAGGTAAGCCAAGGCGGACCGCCGAAGGTCAAGGCGGTCAACAAAGCGGCGGCACCGCTGACCGCCATCGCGACTATGGTGATTTCGGCCTTGCCGACGCGGTCGGCGTACCAGCCGGCCGGCACGCAGAACAAAGCTCCGAGCGCGATCGCCGCGAACGTGCTCAGCTTGGCCAGGCTCTCGGCGGCGAGCGTGTCCATCGACACGGCATAGGAGACGGTCAGCGCCGCGCCGACCCAGGCCCACATCGCGAACAGCTCCCACATATGGCCGAAATAGCCCAGATAGGCCCGCCGGATACGCGGATGCGTCCAGGCGATCCGGATGGCGAAAGGATCGAAGCGCGGTGCGCGGGCATGGTGCGGCCCGAGACCGGCCGCCAGCACAAGAAGCCCACCGGCAGCGGCAATAACGGAGATCAGCGCCACCGTCGGCCGCCACGCGGTCCCGCCGAGATAGGCGGCGAGATAGGGCATCGCCTTGCCGACGGTGAGCGCGCCGACCAGCAACCCAACGAGCAGGCCCCGATCGCGCAGGCCCCAGCCGACGGCGATCTTCATGCCGACCGGGTAGACGCCGGCCAGCAGCGCGCCGGTAACGACGCGCGCGGCGATCGCACCGTTGCCGCCGGGCGGCAGGACGAGAAGGGCCAGATTGGCAAGCGCGGCGGCGAGCGCGCAGGCCGCGAAAACCCGTCGCGGGTCGAGCCGGTCGGCAAGGCCCGAAATCGCGATGGCGAGCGCGCCGAGCACGAACCCGGCCTGCACGCCGCTCGACAACAATGCCTGGCGGGTGTCGGAAATCGCCCCGTCGCGCGCCATCTCGGGCAGGATGGCGGCGGAGACGAACCACAGGCTCATCCCGGCCATCTCGGCAGCGACGAGTATCAGGACCGAAACGGCCTTGGCGCCAGAGCCCATGCATCCCCCCTGCCCCAGAATGAACTGTGCGCGCTGGTCGAGAGGCAGGCAAGTGCCAGCGCGTCCGCGCAGCCTCAGCGGTGCTGGATCGGGAGCGTGGTGGTCTCGCGAATTTCCTCCATGACGAAGGACGCCGAGCAGTCCGACAGCGGCACCTTGGCGATCAGGCGTTGATAGAGCCTGTCATAGGCCTTCATATCGGCAACGCGCGCGCGCAGAACATAGTCGAGATCGCCCGACATGCGGTAAATGCCGGTAATCTCCGGCAGAGAGGCCGCCGCGGCGCGGAATTTCTCCAGCCAGCCGGGCTCGTGGCTGGACGTGCGGATCAGCATGAAGACGGAAAGGCCATAACCAAGCTTTTCGGGATCGAGCAGCGCGACCCGTCCCGTAATGACGCCGCTTTCCTCCAGCATGCGCACCCGCCGCCAACAGGCGTTGCGCGACAGGCCGACACGCTGCGAGAGCTGCTCGGCCGACAAAGTGGCGTCGAGCTGAAGTTCGGCCAGAATTCGTCGATCAATCGTATCGAGATCAATCTTCATGAAAGGACAATTGTCTCATAGAGGGGCGTTTTTCAATACAATTTTGGGAATTTCTTATCGCATAGAGGAACTATTCTGTTTGCGAAATTCGGACGCCCGCCGTTCGCGGCGGCATAGGCAGGAGGACGCGCATGCAGACACGACTGGCAAAGCTGTTTACCGACCATCCGGCTTCGGTCGACGAAACCTATTTCGGCCATATGGCGTTCGCGTTGTGGTTTGGCGGGCGCCTGGCCCTGGCGGCGCTCGCCGCGCTGGGACATGCCTTCCTGCCTTTCGCCTTTCAAACCACGGCCAGCCGGATCGTACGCGACCTGTTCGAGCACACGCACCGCAGAGGCGCGAACGGGCCGGAGGTCGGCCGGTCTCGGGCGTGCCAAGAAGACAGGGCTATTGCCAGCGGAAGCTGACGGCCCCTTCCGCCACGAGGTCGAGATAATGCCGGTGGCCGAGGCAGTCGCCGGCCGCCTTCTTGTAGTCGCGCACATGGGCGTCGACCGCCTTGCGGGCATGGGCGCGCACTTTCGGACTGGCGGCCATCTCGGTCTTGGCCACGGTGCGCTGCAAATGACCGAGCCCGTCGAGCACCGGATAAAAAAGCTGTTCGTTGATGTGCGGCAGGTCGCCCGGAAAAGGCTGAAAATCGGCGCGGCGCGGCATGTTTTCGGTGCAAAAGGCGAGCATGTCGCGGGTGGCCTCGTTCATGCATTCGCCACGGGCATGCCGCCAGAACGGTTCGTCGCGCTCGCCGACATAATGCAGGTTGATGAAGTCGCGGAAATCGCCGAGCTGGCGTGACACGGCGTCATTGTAACGTTGCCGCATTGTGTCGTCGGCATGGCCAGCCTTGTCGAAAAAGAAGCGGGTGAACAGCATCAACTGCACGATCGTGCCGTGAATCGAGGTCGCCTCCAGCGGCTCCAGAAAACTCGACGACAGGCCGAGCGCCAGGCAATTGCCGATCCAGGCGCGGTCGAGGCGGCCGCTGTCGAAGCGCAAATCGGCACGCGGCTCGATCTCGCGGCCGAGTGCGCGTTCGATCTCACACTTGGCCTCGTCAGGCGTGGTAAACGCGTCGGAATAGACGTAGCCGCAGCCGATACGCTCCCGGGTGGGGACCGCCCACATCCAGCCAGCCTCCTGCGCCCAGGCCAGGGTGAAGGGGGCGATGTCTTCCGTCTCGTCATGGTCGAGCCAGAACGGCATGGCGCGGTTCACCGGCAGGTGGTCCTGGTAAGACATCCATTTCGCGCCCATGCCCTCGCCGATCAGCTTGCGCCGGAAACCGGTACAGTCGACGAAAAAATCGCCGGCGAGTTCGGTGCCGTCGGTCATCACCAGAGCCTCGATAGTACCGGTCTCGGCATCGCGGCGCAGATCGGCGACCTCGGCGTCGATCAGTTGCACACCGGCGGTGATCTCGCGCAGATAGGCGCCCACCTTAGCTTGGTCGAAATGGAAAGCGTGCTGGAACGGTCCGGCCGGGACGAGCTCGTCGCCATCGAGGCCGAAGGGCGATTTGCGGCGCTGCATAAGTTCGCCGAACAAATGGATATCGGCAACGCTGCGGCCGGTCGACACGGCATAGATGTGTAGCATCGACTGCTGTTCGCCGGGCATGAACTGCCGCGACAACGCCAAAAGATTGGGGTCGTCGATCGGCCCGTCATAGCAGTGGCCCTTGCGGCGCCAATCCTTGTGTCGGATGCCGAACTTGACGGTCGCGCCGGTCCTGCGCACGAAATCGGTCTCGTCGATGCCCAGATCCATCAGCACCTGACGGAACACGGCGGTCGTGCCCTCCCCCACGCCGATCGTCGGAATGCGGCTCGATTCGACCACCACGATGTCGAGTGCCATGTCGGCGCTCGCGGCGTGACGCTGAAGCATCAGCGCCGCGATCCATCCGGCTGTCCCGCCTCCAACGACGACAAGCCGGGCTCCCCCCTCAGCCATCATCCTCCCGATATGATTGCTGTCCCCACTGCTGTCATCCAACTGACATATAGTGATACTGTCAACCGTCAGTGTACAAACAATAGGCAGGCCTCCCCAGGATGTTTGCCGACGAAGAGCCGATACGCTTTGCGACCGCCCGACGCTTGCTGTAGTAAGGGAGCGCAGCATCGACCCGGGGCAGGTTCGAACCTTGGCGCCAACAAAACCCACCATCCCAACGACGCGACCCCGCCGCAAACCGGTGCCGCTGGTCGGATTGGCTGTCGCGCTCGCGTGCGTTGCTGGGGCTGCCGAGGCCGCCAACTGCCGCAGCGCGCCCGTTCCCGGCATCGACTGGCGCGACTGCAACAAGAGCAGGCTGATCCTGAAGGATGCCAATCTGGAAGGGGCCACGCTCGTCGACACGGATTTCAGCGAAACCGATCTGCGCGGCGCGCGCCTGAATTCAGCCAATCTGGAAAAGGCGACACTGTTGCGCGCCTCGCTTGCCGGCGCCAGCGCCGAAAAAGCCAATTTCGGCAAGGTGGAGGCCTATCGCAGCGACCTGTCGGGCCTGTCGGCCGAAAACGCGTCCTTTGCCAGCGCCGAGTTGCAGCGCAGCCGGTTCATCGATGCCTGGCTGAAAGGCGCGGATTTCCAGAAAGCCGAACTCGGCCGGGCCGAGTTTTCCGGATCGGCACTGGCAAACAACAGTTTCGCGCTCGCCAACCTGTCGCGGGCGGATTTTCGCGGCACGACGCTGGAAGGCCCGGTCGACTTCGCCGGCGCCTTCCTGTTCCTGACCCGGTTCGAGGGCGTCGATCTCGGGGCGGCGACCGGATTGCGGCAGGAGCAGATCGAGATTGCCTGCGGCGACGCGGCAACCAAGCTGCCGCGGGGATTGACGGCGCCGCGGAACTGGCCTTGCGCCTTCGAATAATCCAAGGCCGCCTGTCCGGCAGAGCCGCCGCGGCCGGACAATTCCCGTTCGACAGGCACGACCGGCGCGGTTATAAGCGCGCCATTCAACGGACATCCTCGACATGGCAGAGACACTCGACAAGGCTGTTGCGCGCCGCCGGACCTTCGCGATCATTTCTCACCCGGACGCGGGCAAGACCACGCTGACGGAAAAGCTGCTTTTGTTTGGCGGCGCGATCCAGCTCGCCGGCGAGGTAAAGGCCAAGAAGGACAAGATCCAGACACGTTCGGACTGGATGAAGATCGAGCGCGAGCGCGGCATTTCGGTCGTCACCTCGGTGATGACGTTCGAATATGGCGACCATGTCTTCAACCTGCTCGACACACCGGGCCATGAGGATTTCGCCGACGACACCTACCGCACGCTGACGGCGGTGGATTCGGCGGTCATGGTGATCGACGCGGCCAAGGGCATCGAGCCGCGCACGCTGAAACTGTTCGAAGTATGCCGGCTGCGCGACATCCCGATCGTCACGTTCGTCAACAAGATGGACCGCGAAACCCGCGACCCGTTCGAGATCCTCGACGAGATCGAGGCCAAGCTAGCGCTCGACACGGCGCCGGTGACCTGGCCGATCGGGCGCGGCAAGACGTTTGCCGGCACCTACCATCTCGCCGACAATGCGGTCCGGCGCGGCGACGACCAGGTCGAGCGCCTGCCGGTCAACGGGCCTGACTCCAACCGCGTGGCCGGGCTTTTGCCGGAAAACGAGCGTGCCGATTTCATTGAGGAGCTGGAGCTTGCGCGCGGCGCGTGCCGACCGTTCGACCTGCAGGCTTTTCGCGAGGGGCACCTGACGCCGGTCTATTTCGGTTCCGCGCTCAGAAATTTCGGCGTGCGCGACCTGATCGACGCGCTGGGGGCGTTTGCCCCGCAGCCGCGCGCCCAGGAGGCCGATGCACGCAGGGTCGAGGCGAGCGAACCGAAAATGACCTCGTTCGTGTTCAAGATCCAAGCCAATATGGACCCCAACCATCGCGACCGGATCGCCTTCGTGCGGGTCTGTTCGGGCAAGCTCGCGCGCGGCATGAAGGCCAAGTTGGTCAGGACCGGCAAGCCGATGAGCCTGTCGGCGCCGCAGTTCTTCTTCGCCAAGACGCGCGTCACCGCCGACGAGGCCTATGCCGGCGACGTGGTCGGCATTCCCAATCACGGCACGCTGAGGATCGGCGATACGCTGACGGAAGGCGAAGAACTCTATTTCCGCGGCGTGCCCAACTTCGCGCCCGAAATCCTGCGCCGGGTGCGGCTCGGCGACCCGATGAAGGCCAAGAAGCTGCGGGAAGCGCTGCAGCAGATGGCCGAGGAAGGCGTGGTGCAGCTTTTCCTGCCCGAGGACGGCTCGCCGGCGATCGTCGGCGTCGTCGGCGCGCTGCAGCTCGACGTCTTGAAGGTCCGGCTCGAGGTGGAATATTCGCTGCCGGTGGATTTCGAGACGGCGCGGTTTTCGGTCTGCCGGTGGATCACCGCCGACAAGGACGAATTGCAGCGCTTCATCGATGCGCATCGCGGCGACATCGCCCGCGACCTCGACGGCGACCCGGTGTTTCTCGCGCCACACGAATTCGGCCTCACCTACGAGGCCGAGCGCTGGAAAGCGGTTCGCTTCGACGCCGTCAAGGATTACCAGGCCCGGGACGCGGCGTAGCGGCAGCGTTCGGCGACGCGCGGGAACGGAATTCCGTTTTCGTCTCGTTCGGAACGGTTTCATTCCCGACCGCGACGAAATGCGCGGTCCATTTCCTCGAATCGTCTTTGAATTCGGCTATGATCGCACCGACATAAACACCCGGACATGCGATCCGGACGAACAGCAAGGAGACCGCCATGGGTTTGCGCATCAACGACACGATCCCCAATCTCACCGTCGAAACCGATCAGGGCACGTTCAAGCTGCATGACTGGATCGGCGACAGCTGGGCGATCCTGTTTTCCCACCCGAAGGACTTCACGCCGGTCTGCACCACGGAATTCGGCGCGGTCGCGCAGCTCGACGACGAATGGACCAAGCGCGGCACCAAGGTGATCGGCATTTCGGTCGACGGTGTCGAGGACCACAAGAAATGGAAGGGCGACATCGAGAAGGTCGGCGGCGCGCAGGCCAAGTTTCCGATCATCGCCGACGAGGGGCTCGCGGTTTCCAAGGCGTTCGACATGCTGCCGGCCGAAGCCTACCTGCCGGACGGTCGCACGCCCAACGACAGCGCCACCGTGCGCTCGGTGTTCATCATCGGTCCCGACAAGCAGCTCAAGCTGTCGATGACCTATCCGATGAATGTCGGCCGCAACTTCGCCGAGGTGCTGCGGGCACTGGACGCGCTGCAGACGGCGGCCAAGCACACCATCGCCACGCCGGCCAACTGGAATGTCGGCGACGACGTCATCATCCCGACCTCGGTCGGCGACGAGGCGGCGAAGCAGAAGTTCGGCGCCTTCGATACGGTGCTGCCCTATCTGCGCAAGACCAAGCAGCCGGCCGCCTGAGCGAGCGCTCGCCTATATTTGACGAAAGGCCGGTCCCGCACCGGCCTTTTTTCGGACCCGTTATTATACCGAACGGTTGACAATTATCCGGCCTCGCATTAATTCAACCTAATGGTTGAACAAGCAAACGGCTCCCTGGATATTGTCTTTCATGCCCTGTCGGATCGCACGCGGCGCGGCATGCTGGCCCGGCTTCGCGACGGCGCACTCAGCGTCGGCGAGCTGGCCGCCCCCTATGCGATGAGCTTCGCCGGCGCGGCCAAGCACGTGAAGGTACTGGAACGCGCCGGCCTGGTGCGGCGCGAGGTGCGCGGACGCACGCATCTGTGCCGTCTCGAGGCGGCGCGGCTCGCCGAGGCGCAGGCCTGGCTCAACCATTACGAACGCTTCTGGACCCGCGGGCTCGACCGTCTCGAAACCCTGCTCAAGGCCGAGGACGCACAGGCGCGGCAAACCGGGCCGGCAAATTCGTCCCGCCCCACCCCGTCGCGCAATCAAGAAAGGAAGGGCGATGTTTGATGAGAGCTACGGCGTCGCGACGGCGGCCGACACGGTACGCCTGGAGCGCCGCCTGCCGGGCCCGGCCGAACGGATCTGGGCCTATCTGACACAGGCCGACAAGCGCCGGCAATGGCTCGCCGACGGCGACATGGAGCTGCGCGCCGGCGGCGCGGTGCGGCTCGTGTTCCGCCACGCCAATTTCACCGACGAGGCCCCGCCGGCACGCTATTGCGAGATGAACGAGAACGGCGTTGTCGCCGAAGCCCGCATTCTGGAATGCGATCCGCCGCGCGTGCTTGCCATGACCTGGCCGGGCGACGGCGAGGACAGTGTGGTGCGGTTCGAGCTTTTCCCGGACGGAGACGAAGTCTTGCTGGTGGTGACCCACACGCGGCTCGCCGATGCCGACGCAATGGCCAATGTTTCCAGCGGCTGGCATGCCCATCTCGCCGTCCTGGAGGCCGCTCTCGCAGGCACGGCGACACCGCCCTTCTGGTCGCGCATCACCGCGCTGGAGGCGGACTACAAGGAGCGCTTCGCCCGGACTTAGGATGCCGGAGCCGCGTCGGCGGGGCAGGCATTGCCCGCTCCCGTACGGCGACCCTTCGATGCCAATGGAGGCAGAACATGCTGAAAATCGCACTGACAAGCGTGCTGGTCGACGATCAGGACAAGGCCGAAAAATTCTATACCGACATTCTGGGTTTCGAAAAGAAACAGGATTTCGCGGTCGGCGGCGCACGCTGGCTGACGGTGGCAACGTCCGCAGAGACCGAAGGAACGGAGCTGCTTCTGGAACCGGTCGGTTACGATTTCGCGCGCGACTACCAAAAGGCGCTCTTTGAAGCCGGGATTGCCGCCGCCTCCTTTGCCAGCGACGACATTCAAGCGGACCACAAACGGCTCTGCGCCAAGGGCGTCAGATTTCGCGGCGAGCCGACCGCGATGGAAGGCTTGCCCGCAATCGCGCTTTTCGAGGACACGTGCGGCAATCTCATCCAGATCTTCGAAACCCGGTAAGGCGGCGCGTCATGCGCCGCCTCACGACGGGCCCGGTCAGCGCGCCGCGCCTTCGCGAATGAAGGTGCCGGCGTTAAGTTCCGAAAAGGCCTGCATCAGTTCGGCGCGCGTATTCATCACGATCGGTCCGTGCCAGGCGACCGGCTCACGGATCGGCTTGCCGGAAACCAGCAGGAAACGGATGCCGTTTTCGCCGGCCTGCACCACCACCTCGTCGCCGGTGTCGAACACGACCAGCGTGCAGTCGCCGCTCATGTCGCGCAGATGCACCTCGCGGCCGTCGACCTCCTTCTCGAGCAGCACGCCAAACGGCCTCGAAGCGTCGCGAAAGGTTCCCGAACCCTCGAAAATATAGGCGAAGGCGCTGCGATAGGTGTCGACGGGCAGCACCTTGCGCCGGCCCGGCGGCACCCACACATCGAGATATTGCGGATCGGCCGCGATGCCGTCGACCGGGCCGCTCTTGCCCCAGAACTCGCCGACCACCACACGCACCCGGGTGCCGTCATCGTCGACGATCTCGGGTATCTCGGCTGCCTTGACGTCCTGGTAGCGCGGCTGCGTCATCTTGTGGCTCGACGGCAGATTGGCCCAGAGCTGGAAGCCGTGCATGCGTCCGGCCTGGTCGCCCTGCGGCATTTCCTGGTGCAGGATGCCGCTGCCGGCCGTCATCCATTGCACGTCGCCGGCGCCGAGCGAGCCGGCATTGCCGAGGCTGTCGGCATGGTCCACGGAACCGGCCAGCACATAGGTGATGGTCTCGATGCCGCGATGCGGATGCCAGGGGAAACCGGCCCGGTAGTCCTCCGGCCGCTCGTTGCGGAAATCGTCGAACAGCAGGAACGGATCGGCGAGCTTGGGATCGCCGAAGCCGAAAGCGCGATCAAGCCTGACGCCGGCGCCCTCGACGGTCGGCTGGGCCTGGCTGAGCTGCTTCACGGGACGAATGGACATTTTCTCTGCCTCCGTGGTTGCGGTCCCGCTCAATATGGCGATACCGGCCGGGTCGCGCAGCGGCGGCAGCGGTGACATAGTGTTCAACATCCGCAATCATCGCCGGGCGGGTTCGATCGCGCAGCAGTCAGCGGCGCATCACGACCACCTGCTCGCCGGCGTATCGGGTCACGGCGAAATCGTGGAAGCCGAGATCGCGGGCAAGCCGTATCGAGCGGACGTGACCGGCGTCGATCAGGCAGGCGAACGGCCGGCTGGGAAACCGCGTCTCCGCCCAGCCTATAGCCGCGCGCGCCGCCTCGCGGGCGAGACCGCGCCCCTGGACGCGCGGCATCACGCCCCACCCGGCCTCCAGCATGCCGGCGATCGGCGGGTCGATGTCGCGGTTGAGTTCCTGCACGCCGGCCTCGCCGATCAGCGTGCCGTCGGCGCGATCGGTCACCACCCAAAAGCCGAAGCCGAGCATCGCCCACAGACCGCGATGGCGCAGCATGCGCGCCCAAGCCTCTTCGCGGCTGAATGGTTTTCCGCCAACGTAACGCGCCATTTCCGGATCGCCCCACATTGCCGCGTAGGCGTCGAAATCCTCCGGCCGATGGGCGCGCAGCACCAGCCGCTCCGTCTCGAGCGTTGGCGCCTCGAGCACGCCGTCGACGACGCGCTTGTTCACGCCAGCCGCGCCGCGACCAGCGCGGCCAGTCGCGCGGCGACCTCGTCCTTGGTCATTTCCGGCCAGGCGTCGGATCCGTCGCCCGACACGATGCGTACCCGGTTGCGGTCACCGCCCATCACGCCAGACGCCCCGATGCCGCTGTCATGCGACACGTCGTTGGCCACGATCAGATCGGCGCCTTTCCTGGCAAGCTTGGCGGCCGCGTTGGTCTCCACGTCGGCGGTTTCGGCGGCGAACCCGATCACCAGGCCCGGCCGTTGCCGATGATGGCCGATCGTGGCCAGAATATCGGGATTTTCCACCATCTGCAGCGCCGGCGGCCCTTCGCCGGCGACTTTTTTGATCTTCTCGCCCGCGGCATCCTGCGTGCGCCAGTCGGCAACGGCGGCGACGAAGATGCCGGCATCGGCCGGCAAGAGCGCAAGCACGGCGTCGTGCATCTGGCGCGCGCTCTCGACATGAAGGGTATCGACCCCTGCCGGGTCGGGGATCGCCACCGGACCGGAGACGAGACGAACATCGGCTCCCAGCCGCGCCAGCGCCGCGGCGATCGCATGGCCCTGCTTGCCGGACGAGCGGTTGGCGATATAGCGCACCGGATCGATCGGCTCATGGGTCGGACCAGAGGTCATGACGATCTTCTTGCCGGCGAGCGGCTTCGAACCGCCGTCGAGGCTCGCCTCGATCGCTGCGACGATCTCCAGCGGTTCGGCCATGCGGCCCTCGCCGGCCTCGCCGCTCTCGGCCATCTCGCCGGTGGCCGGGCCGACAAAGACAACGCCGTCGCCGCGCAGCGTCTCGATGTTGCGCCGCGTGGCCGGATGGTTCCACATCGCCGGGTTCATCGCCGGCGCGGCGAGCACCTTCTTGTCGCTGGCAAGCAGCACGGCGGTTGCCAGATCGTTCGCCAGCCCGTGCGCCATCCTGGCCAGGAGATCGGCGCTTGCCGGCGCGATCACGATCAGGTCGGCCTCGCGCGACAGCCGGATATGGCCGACATCGTGCTCGGCCTGGCGGTCGAACAGATCGGTGAAGACGTGATCGGCGGTGAGCGCGCCGACCGAAAGCGGCGTGACGAACTGATGCGCGGCCTCGGTCATCACGCAGCGCACATGCGCGCCGCGCTCGCGCAGGCGGCGGATCAGGTCGAGCGACTTGTAGGCCGCTATACCGCCGGAAATGATCAACAGGATGCGCGTGCCGGAAAAGGCCATAGGGCCGCCTCCCATGGATTAATGAGATCGATCCCACAATCCTCGAAATCGCGGACATTGCGGGTGACAAGAGGGAGCCGATGTGCCGCCGCTATCGCGGCGATCTGTGCATCGGGTTCCGTGATTGGCCGCCCCATTCGGCGCCGCCGTGCCGCGATACCGGCATAATGCAATGCCTCCTCCTTGCCAAAGGACAGTATGGCCGCCGCGCCGCCGGCGTCGACGAACGCGTCGATCATCACCGTGAGCGCCTCTCGTCGACGCCCCTCGGGCATAAGGGCCAGCCCTAGATAAAGCTCGCCGACGACGATCGATGAAAGCAACAGCGCCGAGCGCGGCGTTTCTTCAAGAAAGCGCACGACACCCGCGTCAGGCTTCGGCCTGAACATTTCCGAGACCAGATTGGTGTCGATGAGGAACATCCCCACTATCAATCGAAGACTGGTCGATCACCCGCAATCGCCTTGCGCTCCGGGACATCGAGGTCGAACGTACCATATTCTTCCCGTAGCTTTCGGATACCCTCCCAGGCACTTTGGCGGGCGGGCGGGCCGGCAGCGGAAAGATCGTCCAGAGCGATATCTGAAGTGACGACAGCGCGCAGGATCGACCGGGCCTCCTCTTCCATCGACGCGCCACGCCTTGCCGCCCTGAGCCTCAGGCCGCTCTTCACCTCGGTCTCGATGTTGCGGATCGTTAGTGACGCCATGGTCCGGCTCCGTTTGATTGCAATGTATGCATCGCAATCATTGCAATCAATCCAGCGCCCAGGCGATCCACACCAGCGTCGCCGCGATCACCCAAAGCGCGATGCGGCCGGAGCGGGCGGCGCGCGCCTCGGCCTTGCCGATCGCCTTGGCTGTCGCGTCGTCGAAACGCAGGCCGTGCTCGGCCATATGGTCGATCTCGCGCGACAGTTTTTCGGTGCGCGCCGCCAGTTCGGGCGCCTGGCGGGCCAACGACAGCACGGCTGCAACGCCGTCGCGCGCATCCGACAGCATGCCCTGGGGCCCGAGATGCGAGGCAATCCATTCGCGCACCACCGGCTCGGCCGCCTTCCACATGTTGAAGGCCGGATCGAGCGAGCGCGACACCCCCTCGACCACGACCATGGTTTTTTGCAACAACACCAGCTCGGTGCGCGTGGTCATGTCGAAAAGCTCGGTGACCTCGAACAGCAGCGTCAACAGCCGGGCCATGGAGATCGTCTCGGCGGGCTGACCGTGGATCGGCTCGCCGATCGCGCGGATCGCCTGGGCAAAGGCGGCAACGTCGTGGTTGGCCGGCACGTAACCGGCCTCGAAATGCACCTCGGCCACCCGACGATAGTCGCGCGTGATGAAACCATAGAGGATTTCGGCCAGGAAGCGGCGTTCCTTCTTGCCGAGGCGGCCGGTGATGCCGAAATCGACCGCCACGATGGTGCCGTCGGCCTGGACGAACAGATTTCCGGGATGCATGTCGGCATGGAAGAAACCGTCGCGGAGCGTGTGACGCAGGAAGGTCTGGATCAGCGAAACGGAAAGTGCCTCCAGGTCGTGGCCGGCCGCGCGCACACCCTCGATATCGGAAAGCTTGACGCCGTCTATCCATTCGAGCGTAAGCACGTCGCGGCCGGTGCGCGCCCAGTCGACCGTCGGCACGCGAAAGCCGGGATCGTCCTTGGTGTTTTCCGCGATCTCCGACAGCGCGGCCGCCTCCAGCCTGAGATCCATCTCGATCTTGGTGGTCTGGGCCAGGGTCTGGGTGACCTCGACCGGACGCAGGCGACGGGAAGCGGGGATGAACCGTTCCTGGAGGCGCGCGGCGACGAAATAGCTTTCGAGGTCGTGGAAGAAGCGGCGCCGAACGCCGGGACGGATCACCTTGACGGCGACCGGAGCGCCGGTCTCGACGCTGGTGGCGCGATGGACCTGGGCGATCGAGGCGGCGGCCACCGGATCGCCGAACGTGCCGTAGAGTTGGTCGACCGGCCTGCCGAGCGAGGCCTCGACGGTCGCCACGGCCTGCGCGCGCGGAAAGGTTTCCATACGGTCCTGGAGACTGGCGAGGTCGAGCGCGACATCCGCGCCGACAACGTCGGGACGGGTTGCCAGGAACTGGCCGAGCTTGACATAGGACGGCCCCAGCCGCGCCGCGGCCTTGGACAGGTTCTCCGAGCGATCGCGCCCCGCCGCACGACGCCGGGCGAGGATCCGCGACAGCCGCCAACCCAGTTTCGGCAGGCCGACGAGCTGGTCGCCGGGCAGGGCGGCGAAAACGCCCTCGCGCACCATGACCCAGCCCGCGCGTGCGAGCCGGAAATAAGCCCCGGCCGTGCTCATTGCGGATCCGTCCTCAAAGTTTCCAGCCGGAATGCAGCGCCGCGATGCCGCCGGTATAGTTGCGGTAGGTGACCCGGTCGAAGCCGGCCGCCGCGATCATGGCGGCGAAGTCGCGCTGGTTGGGGAATTTGCGGATCGATTCGACCAGGTAGCGATAGGGCTCCGCCTCGCCGGCGACCGCGCGGCCGATGCGCGGGATCGCCTCGAACGACCAGAATTCGTAGGCACGGTCGAGCAGCGGCATCTCGACGTCGGAAAATTCCAGGCACAGAAAACGGCCGCCCGGCTTGAGCACGCGAAAAGCCTCCGAAAGGGCCTTGTCGATCACCGGCACGTTGCGGATGCCGAAGGCGATCGTATAGGCGTCGAAACTGTCGTCCGCAAACGGCAGATCCTGCGCATCGGCCTCGATGAAATCGACATTGTCGTCATAGCCGCGCTTGGCCGCGCGCTCTCTGCCGACGGCCAGCATCTCGCCATTGATGTCGAGCACCGTGGCGTGGGCCTGGCGCCCCGACGCCTCGACGATGCGAAAGGCGATGTCGCCGGTGCCGCCGGCCACGTCGAGCACCCGGTAGTCCGCCCGCTTCGGCGGGTTGAGCCAGGTGACCATGGCGTCCTTCCAGACCCTGTGCAGGCCCGCCGACATGAAATCGTTCATGACGTCGTAGCGGCGCGCGACCTTGTCGAACACCTCGTTGACCATGGGCTGCTTGTCCGCCGCCGCGACGGCGCGAAAGCCGAAGGAATGTTCCATACCGCCCGCGGCGGTCGTTCGCTTTTCGGACATCAATCCCGATCCATAGAAACCGGCCGGACCATAGCCGATGATCCCGCGTGGCGCTATTGTCGCGAGCGCGGTGATCCGCCGCGCCCGAATCACTCCAGCCTGGCGAGGAACCATGGTCCTGAAAGCCGAGATCCACTGCCATATCGAGGGCGCGGCGGCGCCGGATCTCGTGCTGAGCCAGGCACGGAAATACGGCGCCGACATCTCCGGCTTCATACGCGACGACGCGTTCGTCTGGCACGATTTCACCAGCTTCCTGACGGCCTACGACGCCGCATCGAGCCTTTTTCGCGACGAGGGGGACTATGCCCGGCTGGCCGAGCACTACCTGTCCAGCCTGGCGCGCGAGGGTGCGATCTATTCGGAGTTCTTCACCTCTCCCGATCATGCCGAACGTGCCGGCCTGTCGCCGGCGGCCTATACGGCGGCACTCGCCGAGGGCATGCGGCGGGCCAAGGCCAAAACCGGGATCGAAGCGCGCATGATCGTGACCGGCGTGCGCCATTTCGGCGTCGAGGCTGTCGAGGCGGCGGCCCGGTTCGCCGCGCGCTGCGGCGAACCGCTTGTCACCGGTTTCGGCATGGGCGGCGACGAGCGTTTCGGCCAGGCGGAGGATTATGTACGCGCCTTCGAGATCGCGCGCGAGGCAGGGCTCGGGATCACCGTGCATGCGGGCGAATTCGGCGGCTGGGAAAGCGTGAAGGACGCACTCGACCATTTGCGGCCGTCGAGGATCGGCCACGGGGTGCGGGCGATCGAGAATGCGGACCTCGTGCGTCGGATCGTGGCGGAGGGGATCGTGCTGGAATGCTGTCCGGGATCGAATGTGGCGCTGCGGGTTTTCGAGAGTTTCGACGAGCATCCGTTTCCGCAGTTGCGCGCAGCCGGCTGCAAGGTCACGCTGTCTTCGGACGATCCGCCCTATTTCGCCACCTCGATCGGCCGCGAATACGAGATCGCGCGCCAGCATTTCGGGCTCGACGACAAGGCGTTGACCGGGATCACGCGCACCGCGATCACGGCCGCCTTTGTCGACAAGGCCACCAAAGTGGCGCTGCTCTCCCGGCTGGCGCGAAAGACATAGGCGCCGGCGATCGACAATTAATTGTGGTTTGGAGGCGAGGATCGTTTCGCCGGAGGCGTCGAGGGGCTAAAGCTGATCGTCAGCGCGGCCGACAAGAACAGGGGAAACCGGTGTCATGAAGGGCGTAACCGTCATCGACCACCCGCTCGTCCAGCACAAGCTGACCATCATGCGCAACAAGCAGACCTCGACGGCCGGCTTTCGACGCCTGCTGCGCGAGATATCGCTGCTCCTGGGCTACGAGGTGACGCGCGAGCTGGAACTGACCTCGACGCGGATCGACACGCCGCTCCAGCCGATGGACGCGCCCACACTGGAAGGCAAGAAGCTGGTCTTCGCCTCCGTGCTGCGCGCCGGCAACGGTCTTCTGGAAGGGCTGCTCGACCTGGTGCCGGCCGCCCGTGTCGCCCATGTCGGGCTTTACCGCGACCACGACACGCTGGAGGCGGTGGAATATTTCTTCAAGGCGCCGAGCGACCTTGCCGACCGGCTGGTGATCGTGGTCGATCCGATGCTGGCGACGGCCAATTCCGCTATCGCCGCCATCGACAAGTTGAAGGAGCGCGGCGCCACCAATCTGCGGTTCCTGTGCCTTCTGGCCGCTCCCGAGGGCATCGAGCGCTTCACCGCCGCCCACCCCGATGTGCCGATCTTCACCGCCGCGATCGACGAGCGCCTGAACGAGAAAGGCTATATCGTACCGGGGCTGGGAGACGCGGGCGACCGCATGTACGGCACCAAATAAGACGTATTTTTCCGCATTTTTACCGCGAATTAACGCAAAAACGGGGTTCCGGCTCGCCGTTTTTGCACAATTTCGAACGGTTAAAGGCCGGTCAATCAATCGAATCTATGCTTGTCGCCAAGCCTGGATCATGACCGCGCTTCGCGAAGCGCCGGCACGATCCTCCTGTTTGGTTCGGGCGTGAGCGCTTTCGAAGGCCGGATCCCGGCCTCGCGTCTACGCCCCAGGGAACGATTATGCACAAACTGATCGCCCTCAGCATTATTGTCGGCAGCGCGGCGTCGGTGCCGCTGCTTTATCAGGCAAATCCGGATTTGTTCGAGACGATGGTGCGGGATCGTCTCACCGAAAAGCCGGCCCAAAACGCCCAGCCGCAGCTCGCCAAGGCCAGCCAGCCGGCCCCCGTGCGCAAGCAGCTGAGCGGCCGCCGGGTCCAGGTGCCGATGGATGCGCGCGGGCATTTCATGGCCGAATTCAAGCTCAACGGCCATCGCGTGGCAGCCATGATCGACACCGGCGCGACGCTGGTGGCCTTCAACGAAACGACGGCGCGCCGAATCGGCATCAAGCTCAGCCAATCCGACTTCCGCTACGAGGTCGACACGGCCAACGGCACGGTTTCGGCAGCGGCGGCCCGGATAGACAGCCTGCAGATCGGCCGCATCCATGTCGAGGACGTCGAGGCGCTGGTGCTCGAAGACAAGGCGCTGTCGAGTACGCTGATCGGCATGAGTTTTATGAAAAAGCTGGCGGCCTTCCGCGTCGAGGACGGCACCATGCTGATGGAACAATAGCGCTCTTTACGTCGATGGCCCGATGCGGCGCGAGACGGGCTTGCGGGGTGAGGGACGCGCCGGCCCGATATCGTAGGCGGCAAGCACGGCACGCGCGGCTGCCTCGGCGTCAGCCTCGCTCCTTGCATGGACCATCGCCAACGGCTCGCCCCTGACCGCCTCGGCGCAGACCGGAGCGAGACCGCTCAGCCCGACTGCGTGATCGACCGGATCGTCGGGGCGGACGCGCCCGCCGCCGAGCGCGACCACGGCAACCCCCAGGCCGCGCGTGTCGATCGCCGTCACGAACCCGTCGGCTGGCGCCGGCACCGCGCGGATAAGCGGAGCGACCGGCAAATGCGCCCGGCAGTCGTCGACGAAATCGGCAGGGCCGCCCAACGCTGCAACCATGCGCGCGAAACGGTCAGCCGCAGCACCGGAGACGAGCGCATCGCGCGCCATCGCGTCGGCCTCGCGGTGAGACGAGGCCAGCGCGGCCGACATCAGCATCTCGGCGGCAAGCGCAAGCGTGACCTCTTCCAGCCGCGGGTCGCGCAAACGGCCGGTCAGAAAGTCGACCGCGTTGACGACCTCGACCGCGTTGCCAGCCGCCGAGGCGAGCGGCTCGTTCATGTCGGTCATCAGCGCCGAAGCCTTCAGCCCGGCGCCATTGGCCACCTCGACCAGGCTCTTGGCCAGCACGGCGGCGTCCCGGCTTTTTTGCATGAAGGCGCCGTTGCCCGACTTCACGTCGAGCACCAGCGCCCCAAGCCCGGCGGCGAGTTTCTTGGACAGGATCGAGGCGGTGATCAGCGGGACCGATTCCACAGTCGCCGTGATGTCGCGCACGGCATAAAACCGCTTGTCGGCCGGCGCCAAATCACCGGTCTGGCCGATGATGGCGCAGCCGGCCGCGCGCACCGCGCGGCGGAAATCGTCATTGTCGGGCTGGCTGCGATAGCCCGGGATCGCGTCCATCTTATCGAGCGTGCCGCCGGTATGGCCGAGGCCGCGGCCGGAGATCATCGGCACATAGGCGCCGCAGGCGGCCACGATCGGCGCCAGCATCAAGGAAACGTTGTCGCCGACCCCGCCGGTGGAATGTTTGTCGACGACGGGACCGTCGAGCTCGGCCCACGACAAAACGTCGCCCGAATCGCGCATGGCGAGCGTCAGCGACACCGCCTCGTCGCGGCTCATGCCGTTGAAGAAGACGGCCATGGCGAAAGCCGCCAACTGGCCCTCGGTGACGCGCCCGTCGGTGATGCCGGCGACGAAGGCGGCGATCGCGTCGCCCGGCAACGGCTTGCCGTCGCGCTTCAGGCGGATGAACTCCTGGGGGAGCATCATGCCCCGCGCCCTGCTCCGCCGCCCACCCTGCTTTCGCGGCTCCTCATATCAAACACCGAACGGCGTCCAGATCGACTTGATGCGGGTGGCGTGGAACAGAAACTCCTCGCCCTGGCCCTGGCCCGCATCGAACCAGTCACGCGCCTTGCCGTCACTGACCCAGGTAGCCTTGAGGTTGCCGGCCGATTCGGCCTCCACCATGGCGCTGCCTTTGGCCGAGCCGACATACCAGCACGCGGCGATGTCGTTGTGCTTGGCCATCACCGAAGCGAGCTGGTCGCGGTCGCCGGTGACGATGTTGACCACGCCGCCCGGCACGTCGGAGGTGTCGAGCACCTGGTAGAGGTCGCAGGCAGCGAGCGGATGGTGCTGCGAGGGCGTGACGACGACGCGATTGCCCATGGCGATCGCCGGCGCGACCAGCGAAACGAAGGCCAGCAGCGGCGCCTCGTCGGGACAGGATATGCCGATCACCTCGTAGGGTTCGGGCAGGGCGAGCGCCAGCATACGCGGCTGCGGCGCGCGTACGCGACCGTCATATTTGTCGGCGCGGGCGGCATAGTGGATGAGACGGGCGACGGACGCCTCCACCTCGGCCGCGGCCTTCTTTGCCGCAACACCGGTCATGCGGGCGATGCGGGCGGCGAACTCGGCTGCGCGCAGCTCGAGATTCTCGGCCAGGAAATACAGCACCTGGGCGCGGGCGTGGCCGGTCATCGCCGACCAGGCCTCGGCCTTGCGGGCGGCCTCGACCGCGTTGCGGATATCCTTGCGATTGCCGTGGCCGGCCTCGGTGATGAGGCGCCCCCGGCCGTCGAGGACCGGGTAGGAATAGCCCGAATCCGGCCGCGCCTGCTTGCCGCCGACATAAAGCTTGACGGTGCGGTCGAGCCCGGCCGGCGCGGCGCCCGGGCCGGCCTCGTCGTCGACCGGCACGGGTGCGGCAAGAGGCGGGCTTTCGGGGAGCGCCCGCGCCTTTTTCTGCCAGGCGGGCAGCAAATATTCGAACATGCCTTCGCGGCCGCCCTCGCGCCCGAAGCCGCTTTCCTTGTAACCGCCGAAGCCGACCGCGGCGTCGAACATATTGGTGGAGTTGATCCAGACCACGCCGGCCTTGACCTTGCGGGCCGCGTCGAAGGCGGTATCGAGGTTCTGCGACCAGATCGAGGCGGCAAGCCCGTAGCGGCTGTTGTTGGCAAGCGCGACCGCCTCGCCGGGAGTGCGGAAGGTCATCGACACCAGCACCGGGCCGAAAATCTCCTCCTGGACCAGCGGCGAGGCCGGCGAGACATCGGTGAACAGGCTCGGCGGGAAGAAGCAGCCGCCCTTCGTCGCACGCGCGAAATGCTCGCCGGCCCAGCTCGGCTGATGCAGGACGGCGCCTTCGCGCAGGCCGGCCTCGACGCGGGCGCGGATCTGCTCGATCTGAACCGGCGCGACGACGGCGCCGATATCGGTCGATTTGTCGAGCGGCGCGCCGACACGCAGCGTCTCCATGCGCGCCTTGAGCCGGGCGTGGAATTTTTCCGCCACACCTTCCTGGACGATCGCGCGCGAGCCGGCGCAGCAGACCTCGCCCTGGTTGAACCAGATCGCGTCGACCACGCCTTCGATCGCGGCGTCGAGGTCGGCATTGTCGAAGACGATGAACGGCGACTTGCCGCCGAGTTCGAGCGACAATTTCTTGCCGGTGCCCGCCGACTGGCGGCGCAGGACGCGGCCAACCTCGGTCGAACCGGTGAAGGCGAGCTTGGCGAGCCCGTCATGGGCGGCAAGGGCCGCCCCCGTCGCCCCGCCGCCATTGACGAGATTGAAGACGCCGGCCGGCAATCCCGCCTCGCGGCAGATCTCGGCAAAGGCGAGCGCGGAGAGCGGCGTGTGCTCGGCCGATTTCAACACCACCGTGCAGCCGGCGGCGAGCGCGGGCGCGACCTTCCAGGCCAGCATCAGAAGCGGAAAATTCCAAGGAATGATCTGGCCGCACACGCCCACAGGCGCGTGGTCCGGGAATTCCTGGTCGCGCAATTCGGCCCAGCCGGCGTGGTGATAGAAATGGCGCGCGACCAGCGGCACGTCGATATCGCGCGTCTCGCGGATCGGCTTGCCGTTGTCGAGCGTCTCCAGGACCGCAAGGAAACGGGCATGTTTCTGGACCTGGCGGGCAAGCGCGTAGAGATGGCGCGCGCGCGCCGTGCCGGACAGGGCCGACCAGGATTTGAAGGCCTTGGTCGCGGCCTCGACCGCGGCGTCGACGTCCTTTTCGCCGCCCTCGGCCACCTCGGCCAGCGTCTCGCCGGTGGCCGGATTGACAGCCGCGAAACTGTTGGCCTTGCCCGGCCGGGTGAAGGCGCCGGCGATGAAATGGCCGAAGCGGGCCTTGTGGCGCGCCAGCCAGGCGCGCACGACGGCATCGTCCTCCGGCGCGGGGCCGTATTCCATGCTGTCTAGGATTGAGACGATCTTGTTCATGAAACCCTCACGCCACGCCGTGGCGGTCGTTGGCCGAATAGCGGCCGGTGACGAAATGCTCGATCTGGCGCTCGATGTCGGCAAGCAGGCCCGAGGCGCCGAAGCGGAACAGAACCGGTTCCATCCATTCCCGCCCCAGTTCCTCGCGCATCAGGATCAGCCAGGCGAGCGCGTCCTTGGCGGTGCGGATGCCGCCGGCCGGCTTGAACCCGACCTTGTGTCCGGTGCGCTCGAGATAGTCGCGAATGGCGCGCGCCATCACCAGGCTGACCGGCAAGGTTGCGTTGACGCCCTCCATGCCGGTGGAGGTCTTGATGAAGTCGGCGCCGGCCTGCATGGCCACCATGGAGGCGCGATAGACGTTGGTCAGGGTCTTCAGGTCTCCGGTCGCCAGGATCGCCTTCATGTGCGCGTCGCCGCAGGCCGCGCGCATGGCCGCGATCTCGTCGTAGAGCGCGGCCCAATTGCCGGTCAGAACATGCGCGCGGGTGATGACGATGTCGATCTCGGCCGCGCCCTCGCCGACCGCGTAGCGGATTTCGGCAAGCCGCTCGGCCATCGGCGTCAACCCGGCGGGAAAGCCGGTGGCGACCGAGGCGACGGGAATGCCGGACCCGTCCAGAGCCTTCACGGCGCCGGCCACCATGGTGGGGTAGACGCAGACCGCGCCGGTTGTCAGGCGACGCTCTTCCAGGCCGAGCGCGGCGACCAGATCGGCGCGCAGCGGATTGCGCGCCTTGGCGCACAGCCGCGCCACGCGTCCGGGCGTGTCGTCGCCGGCAAGCGTCGTCAGGTCGATCGCCTCGATCGCCTTGACCAGCCAGGCGGCCTGCCACTCCTTCTTGACGGTGCGGCGCGTGGTCAAGGTGGCGGTGCGGCGCTCGACGGCCGACAGATTGATGTCGGCGGCGTCGAACCAGGCGGCGTCGAAGGCGACGCCGTCATTGCGGGCATGCGGCTGCGCGACGCGGACGAGATCGCGGGTCGCGCCCGCACCGACGGCGTCGGCCATCGTCTTTTGCGGGTCGACATTCATTGGAACTCTCCGATCGCGCGGCGCAGCACGGCGGCCAGGCGCGCACCGCCGAGCGGCGCCATGTCCTTGGTTTCCTGGTGCGAGAGTTCCTCGCCGGTCATGCCGGCGGCAAGATTGGTGATGACCGAACAGGCGGCGACCCGCATGCCCAGAAAACGGGCCAGGATCACCTCCGGCACGGTCGACATGCCGACGGCGTCGGCGCCGAGAACACGGGCCATGCGGATTTCGGCCGGCGTTTCGAAGGACGGGCCGGAAAACCACATATAAACGCCCCTTTTCAGCGGCGTGCCGGTCGCCTCGGCGGCGTTTTCGAGCGCGGCGCGCATGGCGGCGTCATAGGCCTCGGTCAAGCCGACGAAACGGCGGTCGCTCGGCTCGCCGAACAGTGGATTGGTGCCGGAAAAATTGATGTGGTCGGTGATCAGCATCACCGAACCGGGCGGCATGTCGGGATCGAGCGAGCCGGCGGCGTTGGTCAGGACGAGACGCTTGATGCCGATGCCGGCCAGGGTTTCGAGCGCGGGACGCATGGCGGCGGCGTTGCCGTGTTCGTAATAATGGGCACGGCCGGCCAGCATCAAGACCGGCGTGCCGGAAAAGCGGCCGGCCACCAGTTCGCCGGCATGGCCGGTGACCCCGCTTTGCGGGAAGCCGGGCAAATCGGCATAAGACAGGCGCACCGGATCGGAGACCTCGTCGACCAGCCCGCCCAGACCGGAACCGAGGACGATCGCGGTTTCGGGGACGAGGCCGCCCAGCCTCTCGACAAGCAGATCCACGGCAGCCTTCATTTCAACCCATCTCCGCGAAATCCGAGCGGAAGCAACGCGCCCAAGGTGGTGGTCTCGACTATACCCGTGTCGTCGCACAAATGCAGCCTGGTGTCGGCGGCGGCGAATTCGGCCAGCCTTTGCCGGCAGCCGCCGCACGGCGTGATCCTGGCCATGCGCTCGGCGACCACGGCGATCTCGGCAATCTCCCCGCCGCCGGCCATGACGAAATGCGCCAAGGCGGTGGTTTCGGCGCACCAGCCCTCGGGGTAGGAGGCGTTTTCGATATTGGCGCCGGAATGAATGCGGCCGTCGACCGTGCGGATCGCAGCGCCGACCGGAAATTTCGAATAGGGCGCGTGCGCTTTCGCCATCGCCGCGACCGCGGCCTCGAACAGATCGTGCGACATTATCCCGGCACCCGGTTGGCGGCGACTGCAGGAGCGGTGCGCATGCTCAGCGTTCCTTCACATAGGCGACGCCGCCGGCCTTGGGCGGGATCGCCTTGCCGATGAAACCGGCCAGCAGGATGACGGTGAGGATATAGGGCAATGCCTGCATCAACTGCACCGGCACCTTGCCGATCATCGGCAGGGCGATGCCCTGGAAGCGGATGGCGAAGGCGTCGAGGAAACCGAACAGCAGACAGGCGAACATCGCCGGCACCGGCCGCCATTTGGCGAAGATCAGCGCGGCGAGCGCGATGAACCCCTTGCCGGCGGTCATGTCCTTCACGAAACCGGCATTCTGCGACACGGCGAGATAGGTGCCGGCAAGCCCGGTCAGAACGCCGGTGCAGATGACGGCGCGATAGCGCAGCCAGGCAACGGAGATACCGGCGGTGTCGACGGCGGCCGGGTTCTCGCCAACGGCGCGCAGCCGCAGACCGAAGCGGGTGCGAAACAGCACCCACCAGGTGAAGGGCACCATCAAGAAAGCGACATAGGCAATCAGCGAATGGCCGGAAACGAGCTCGGAATAGATCGGCCCGACCAGCGGCACCTCGCGCAGCGTGTCGGCGAACGGCAGGGTTATGGCGTTGAAGCGCGCATCCGCGACCAGCGAGGGCGTGCGCCCGCCCTGGCTGAACCAGGCCTGGCCGAGAATGACGGTCGAGCCGGCGGCGATGAAGTTGATCGCCACGCCCGACACGATCTGGTTGCCGCGATGGGTGATGGAGGCGAAGCCGTGCACCAGCGCGAAAAACACCGAAATGGCGACGGCGGCCAGCATGCCGAGCCATGCCGACCCGGTGACGGCGGCGGTGGAAGCGCCGGCGAAGGCGCCAGCCAGCATCTTGCCTTCCAGGCCGATGTCGAACACGCCGGACCGCTCCGAATAGAGCCCGGCGAGCGCGGCCAGAAGCAGCGGCACGGAGACGCGGATGGTGGCGTCGAAGAGCTGCAGGACGAGATTGACGACATCCATCTCAGGCACCCTCCCCCTTGGCTTCGGCGTCGATGCCGACGGCGCGCGGACTGAGGCTGGCGAACGCGGCCTGTACCGCCGGGCGGAACATGTGCTCGAGCGCGCCTGCAAACAGGATCACCAGGCCCTGGATGATGACGATCATGTCGCGGCTGATATGCGGCATGACGAAGGAGATCTCGGCACCACCCTGGTAGAGCATGCCGAACAGGATCGCCGCCGGCACGATGCCGGCCGGGTGGGAGCGCCCCATCAGCGCGACGGCGATGCCGACGAAGCCGGCGCCGGTGACGAAATCGAGCTGGAGGCGATGCTGGTCGCCCATGACCGGGTTGAGCGCCATCATGCCGGCGAGCGCGCCGGAAATGGCCATGGTGATGACGATGATCCTGGCTTCCTTGATGCCGGCATAACGCGCCGCCTTGGGCGAAAAGCCCATCGTGCGGATCTCGTAGCCGAGCTTGGTGCGCCAGATCAGCGCCCAGACCACGACCGCCATGACCAGCGCCAGGATGAAGGACAGGTTGAGCGGTGTCGAACGGACGGAAAAGCCGAACATCTCGATCAGCCAATTGAGCTTGGGCAGGTGCGCGTCCGGCAAAAAGGTGCGGGTCTGCGGCGCCATCGAGCCCGGCGGCTTCAGCGCGCCGACGAGCAGATAGACCATCAGGCTCGCGGCGATGAAGTTGAACATGATGGTGGTGATGACGATATGGCTGCCGCGCTTGGCCTGGAGCCAGCCGGGTATCATGGCCCAGATGGCGCCGATCGCCGCGCAGCCGGCAATGGCGAGCAGGAAGTTGAGCCACCAGGGCAGGAGACCGTCGAAGGTCAGACACACAAGCGCCACGCCGAGCCCACCGACATAGGCCTGGCCTTCGCCGCCGATGTTGAACAAGCCGCAATGGAACGCAACCGCCACCGCCAGCCCGGTGAAGATGAAGCTGGTGGCGTAGTAGAGTGTGTAGCCGATCCCGGAGCCGGAGCCGAAGGCTCCCTTCAGCAACAGGCCGGCGGCTTCGATCGGGCTTTCGCCGACCAGAAGCACCACCAGCCCGGCGACCAGAAAAGCCACGATCAGGTTGATCAGCGGGATCAGCCCGAAATCGGCCCAGGCGGGCAGTTTTGCATAGGGTGCGCTCATTCGGCTGCCTCCTGCGCCTCGACACCGGCCATCAACAGGCCAAGCTCACCCTCGGTGGCGTCCGGGCCGCGCTCGCCGACGATGCGACCGTCGAACATGACCAGGATGCGGTCGGACAGGGAGCGGATCTCGTCGAGTTCGACGGAAATCAGAAGCACGGCCTTGCCCTGGTCGCGCATGGCGATGAGCTGCTTGTGGATGAATTCGATGGCGCCGACGTCGACACCGCGCGTCGGCTGGCCGACGACGAGCACGCCGGGATCCTTTTCCATCTCGCGGGCAAGCACGATCTTCTGCTGGTTGCCGCCGGAGAAATTGGCCGTCTTCAGCCGGCAATCGGCGGGACGGATGTCGTATTTCTCGATCTTGTCGCGCGCATCGGAGCGGATCGCCTCGATATTGAGGAACGGGCCGTTCAGATAGAAATCCATGCCGTGATAACCGAGGATCGAGTTCTCGTTTTCCTCGAAGGGCAGAACCAGGCCGACATGGTGGCGGTCCTCGGGCACATGGGCGAGGCCGCGCGTGCGCAACTCGCCGGGATCGGCCGCGCCGACGACGTCGATCGGCGCGCCGTCGAGCAGGACGGTGCCCGTCTCGGCCCGGCGGGTTCCCGCGATCGCCTCGATCAGTTCCGACTGGCCGTTGCCCGCGACCCCGGCGATGCCGACGATCTCGCCGCCGCGCACGTCGAAGGACACGTCGTCGACCATGAGAACGCCGCGCGAATCGCGGACGGACAGGTTCTTCACCGAAAGCTTGACCTCGCCCGGCCGCGCCTCGCCCTTTTCGACACGCAGGAGCACGCGGCGACCGACCATCAGTTCGGCCAGTTCCTCGACCGTGGTCGCCGCGGTCTTGCGGGTGGCAACCATGGCGCCCTGGCGCATGACCGACACGTTGTCGGTCACCGCCATGATCTCGCGCAGCTTATGGGTGATCAGGACGATCGTCTTGCCCTCGTCCTTCAGCTTGCGCAGGATGCGAAACAGATGATCGGCCTCGGCCGGCGTTAGCACGCCGGTCGGTTCGTCAAGGATGAGGATTTCGGCGCCGCGATAAAGCGCTTTGAGAATTTCGACGCGCTGCTGCAGGCCGACGGGCAATTGCTCGATAATCGCGTCGGGATCGACTTCGAGACTGTATTCCTGCTCAAGCCGCTGCAGCTCGGAGCGCGCGCGAGCGATGCCCGTATTGAGCAGCGAGGCCCCCTCCGCGCCCAGAATGATGTTTTCCAGCACGGTGAAATTGTGCACGAGCATGAAATGCTGATGCACCATGCCGATACCGGCGGCGATCGCGTCATTGGGCGAATCGATGGCGATCTTACGGCCGTTGACGAAGATTTCCCCGCGGTCAGCCTGGTAGAAACCGTAGAGAATCGACATCAGCGTCGACTTGCCGGCACCGTTTTCCCCGATGATGCCGTGAATGGTGCCAGGCGCGATTTCGAGATCGATGTCGCGATTGGCGCGCACGGCACCGAAACTCTTGTCGATCCCCTTAAGCTCGATTGCAGACTGCGCCATGCAACCGCCTACCCCTCTGTTTTTTATCGTTTGGTAAAAAACCTAGCATGGCGGCAAGCCTCTTGCCAATCCGCGCCGTCGTGGCAAGCACTCTCGACAAAAGCGCGGCGGCTTGTCAATTTTCCCGGCATGACAAATGATGCTTTCCCGCCTTTTGCGTTCAATACCACGCCATCGGTCCGGTTCGAGGCAGGGGCGGCCCGCCGCTTCGGTGCGATCGCCGGGCCTATCCTCGGCGCGAGGATTTTGTTCGTCACCGACCCCGGCCTGCGCGCCCTCGGCCTTTGCGATGCCGCTCTGGCCTCGCTCGAAGAAGCCGGAATCGCGGTGACGATCTTCGATCGGGTCGAGGCCGATCCGTCGCTGGCCACGCTGACGGCCGCGGTCGAGACCGGCCGGGCCGCCGGCGTTACCGGCGTCGCCGGCTTCGGTGGCGGTTCGTCGCTTGACGTCGCCAAGCTCGCCGCGCTGCTCACCGGCTCAGGCGAAGACCTCGACGCGGCCTGGGGCGTGGGCAATGCCAAGGGACCGCGCCTGCCGCTGGCGCTGGTGCCGACCACGGCCGGCACGGGCTCCGAAGTGACACCGGTCTCGATCATTACCGTCGGCGAGGAGGAAAAGCGCGGCGTTTCGAGCCCGCTCATCCTGCCCGACATCGCCGTGCTCGACCCGGAGCTGACGCTGGGCCTGCCGCCGGCGATCACCGCGGCGACCGGCATCGACGCCATGGTGCACGCCATCGAGGCCTACGCCTCCAAAAGCGCCAACAACAATCCGCTGTCGAAAATGCTGGCACGCCAGGCCCTGCAGCTTCTGGGCGCGCATATCGAAACCGCCGTCTTCGCAGGCCACGATATGGCCGCGCGCAGCGCGATGCTGCTCGGCTCGATGCTGGCCGGACAGGCCTTCGCCAATTCGCCGGTCGCGGCCGTGCATGCGCTGGCCTATCCGATCGGCGGCACGTTCCACGTCCCCCACGGCCTGTCGAACGCGCTGGTGTTGCCGCATGTGCTGCGCTTCAATGCGCCGGAGGCAGCCGGGCTCTACGCGGAGATCGCCGCCGACGCCTTTCCCGAACTGGCACATGAAGACGGCACGCAGGGACGGTGCGGCAGCTTCATCGAAGCCCTGGCCGCACTGTCGAAAAAGCTCGGACTGCCCGCCCAATTGCGCGAAGTCGGCATCGGCGAGGAGCACCTTGCCAAGATGGCGGCCGACGCGATGAAGCAGACGCGGCTTCTGGTCAACAATCCCCGCGAACTGCGCGAGGCCGACGCGCTGGCGATCTACCGGGCGGCGTGGTGAGGTCCGGCGGCGGCTCAGGGGAGAAAACCGATGGCTGATCGTCCGGCCCCCGCCACGCGCGCGGCCTATCGCGCCTTCCGCCCGATCACGACCCGCTGGATGGACAACGACATCTACGGCCACATGAACAACGTGGTGCATTATTCGCTGTTCGACACGGCGGTGAACGGCTGGCTGATCGACCAGGGTGTGCTCGACATTCACGGCGGCGACCGGATCGGGCTTGTGGTGGAAACGGGCTGCCGCTATTTCAGCGAACTCGCCTTTCCCGACACCGTCACCGCCGGTCTGCGGGTCGCGCGGCTCGGCAGGTCTTCCGTGCGCTACGAGGTGGGACTGTTTCGCAACCGGGACGACCACGCGGCGGCCGAAGGGTTTTTCGTACATGTCTACGTGGATCGCGCAACACGACGTCCCGAACCGCTCGCCGATGCGCTGCGCTCCGCACTTGAAGGCATAATCGCATGAAACAGGACCGCATCGCGACCTTGGAAATGATCGTCGCCGAGCAGGAACGCACGATCGAGGACCTGTCGGGCGAGATCGCCGCGCAATGGACGACGATCGAACGCCTGCAAGCGCAACTCGACCGGCTGACCCAGCGCTTTCTGGCACTTGAGGAACAGACCGCACCCGAGGTTCCGGTCACGAAACCGCCGCACTGGTGACGTCCGGCCCGGGAGACTGGCGCAACGCAATTCGGTTTCCTTGGCAAGCCATTGGCTCTAGGATTTCAGGGGAACGGACGGGTCGCGGGTGTTTTCGATGACTAGCGACAGGGAGCGCATGGCGCGCGCGGACGATTTCGTCATGGGCCGGATGAACGAGGCCGAGCGCGAGCGCGCGGAAAAGGATCTGGAGCGCGATCCCGCGTTTCGCGAGGCGGTGATGCGGCTTGCCCAAAGGCTGCGCGGTCCCGCCGCCGACGGCGCCACGCCGCGTGGCGAGGTATGGCGGACGGTGCAGACCGGCATTGCCGCGCTGCCGCACATGAACCCCGCCCCGCCCGCGCGTTCGAGGCGGGCGAGCGGCGATGCGCACCCGCAGCCTAACGCCTCCGCGCAGGCGCTCGGCGGCTGGCGCGGCGCGGCGGTCGCGGTCTGCCTTGCCGCCGCCTTCGGCATCGGCATGGTGGCGGGCACGATCGGCGCCAGCCAGGACAGACGCGCCGTCGCCCTGCTCGACGATGCCCAGGGCATGCCACGGGCGCTGGTGGAAGACTTCACCGACGGGACATTGCACTTTCAGCCGCTCGCCCTGGCCGACCTTCCCGTGGGTGCGGTGTTGCGGCTTTGGGCGATCGGCGACGCGTCGGAGGGCGCGGTGGCGCTGGGCACGGTTGCCGCCGCCGGGTCGACGCGGCTCAGCGTGCCGAGCGGCGGCATCGCCTGGACCGCACGCGGCTATCGCCTCACGCTGGCAGATGCGGAAACGGACGGCAGCCCGGGAACGGCGCTCGCGCAAGGTCCGCGCAACGAGACCGTTCCGGGCCGTTGACACGCACGCCACCGCCCCGCCGCCGGCCGGATCAGGCAGCAGGGCCTGCCGGCTCCCACAATTCGACCGGATTGCCCTCCGGGTCGTGAATACGGCAGAAGCGTCCGACCTCGGAATCCCACTCGGCGCGCGTTTCGACCGCGATGCCGGCCTGTTTGAGCTTCGCCATCATCGCGTCGAGGTCATCGACGCGGAAATTGATCATCCAGGCCTGGTCGGGGCGGCCGAAATAGTCCGTATCGTGCGCGAACGGGGCAAACACCGTCGCGCCGGCCTCCTGGCGCCAGACCGACATGGTGATGTCGTTCACGCCGAGATGGGTTTCGTACCAGGCCGCCAGCGCCCGGGGATCGCGGGCGCGAAAGAAAAATCCGCCAATGCCTGTCACCTTGGTCATGCCAGCCTCCGGCGCCGCGCCAGAAGCGGCGCCATGCACGCAAAACCGAGCAGGCTGAAGGCGGCCAGCGTCCAGCCGAAACCCGCCCAGCCGAATTGTCCGATAATATAGCCGGCCAGCGGCGGCCCGGCGAGCGTGCCGAGCCCGCCCGACTGGGCGATCAGGCCGATGACGATCGCCGACGACCCGCCCGGCGGCACGATGAAGGGCACGCTGGCGAAAATGGCGGCGGCAACGACCCCGCCGGCAACCGCGAAGACCATCGCCGAGACCGTCGCCACAATCGGGTCGGCAGCGCCGAAAAACGGCACCGCACTCGCCGCGCTGGCCAGGAACCCGGCCATGACGACAAGGGCGGCGAACCGGGCGTCGCCGCCCTTGAGCAGGACGCCGGCAAGCACGTTGCCGAGCGGAACCAGCAGCGCGATCATGCCGGCAGACAGCGCCACCGCCGGCCCCTCGGCGACGAAGCTCGGCAGAAAGGTGAAAAAGCCGATCGACAGGATGACGTAGATGCCGAAGGCGAGCGCGGAGAGCGCGACCGACGCCGAAAACGACGACGCCATGCGCGCGGCGCCCGGTGTATCGGCGACCTGTCGCGTCGTGTCGGCGATCGGCTCGAGGCCGCGCGCCAGCCACGCGGCGAGCGCGGCCAGGACGATGAACGACACCACGCTGACCAGCAGGAATGATTGCGGCTCATGGGCCGGCAACATGGCGGCGGACAGGAAATCGGCCACCGCGTAACCGAGCGGCACGAAGCCGCCCCAGATGGCGAGCGCCGGCGCCTTCAGCCGCTCTGGCGCGAGCGTGGCGAGCAGCGCGGGGATCGCGATCACCAGGATGAGATAGCCGAACGCCTCGACCAGCCGCGCGGCAAGCGCGGCGAGCGGGCCGTCGAAAAGCGCCAGGCCGACACCGCCGGCGCCAAGCGCGATCGCCGACACCAGATAGGAGCGGTAGAGCCCGGCCCGGTCGATGGCGAAGGCGGCCGGCAGGGCGGCGAGCGCCACGAACAGGCCGAGCGTTGAGGTCAGCCAACCGACCATGACCAGCGAAAAGCCGGCTTCGGCGCGATACCAGGCGACCAGCGGCGCGATCTTGCCCAGCTGGGTTCCCGCCAGGATACCGGCAAGAAGCAGGAAGACGAGGGCGGCGATGCGGCGCGGTCCTGCGGCTGCGGGGGTCGGGTCCTGCCTCATGCGCGCTCCATGGTCTGCCGCCGATCCGGCCGGCGGCCTGAATAGCGCGTCGGCGCGCGCTGCAAAATGGCCCACAGCACCCGGCCGGGAAGACCACCTGCCATGGGCGGATCGGGCCTGGCGTCGCCCCGCGACCATACAAGCCGAAGCGGACCGTCATCGGATGCGGTCGCCTGCGCCCAACGAAAAGCCGCCGAGCACGGGCCCGGCGGCTTTTTTGGCTCGAACGGCCCGTGCCGATCAGTACGGGCAGGAATTGTCGGACATGTAGTCGTGGACCTTGATATCGCCGGCGATGATCTCGGCCTTGGCCTTTTCGACCGCGTCGATCATTTCCTGGCTGACGAGGTCCTTGTTGTTTTCGTCCATGGCGTAACCGACGCCGTTCTCGGCCAGGCCGAGCACATTGATGCCGGTTTCGAATTCGTCGTTCATGGCGTCCGTGAAGGCGTCGTAGACCGCCACATCGACGCGCTTGAGCATCGAGGTCAGCACATGGCCCGGCTGCAGGTGGTTCTGGTTGGAATCGACACCGATGCCGAGCTTGCCGGCGTCGGCCGCCGCCTGCAGGACACCCACGCCGGTGCCGCCGGCCGCGGCGTAGATGACGTCGGCGCCCTGGTCCATCTGCGACTTGGCGATCTCGCCGCCCTTGGTCGGGTCGTTCCAGGCCGCCGGCGTGTCGCCGGTCATGTTCTGGATGACGTCGGTGGCCCCGGCCGCCTTGGCGCCGCCGACATAGCCGCAGCCGAACTTGCGGATCAGCGGGATGTCCATGCCGCCGACGAAACCGACCTTCTTGCTGTCGGAGGCCATCGCCGCCATCATGCCGACCAGATAGGAGCCTTCGTGCTCGTTATAGACGACCGAGCGCACGTTCGGCGCATCGACCACCATGTCGATAATGGCGAAATCGGTGTCGGGATATTCCGCCGCCACCTTTTCCAGCGCCGCGGCCCAGGAAAAGCCCGCCATCACGATCGGGTCGCGACCGTCCTCGGCGAAGCGGCGCAGCGCCTGCTCGCGCTGGGCGTCGTTGGAGATCTCGAACTCGACATATTCGATGCCGGTCTCCTGCTTGAACTTCTCCGCGCCGTTGAACGAGGCCTCGTTGAAGGATTTGTCGAACTTGCCGCCCAGGTCGAACAGCAGGCCGGGCTTGATGTCCGCGGCCAAGGCCGGGACGGTGAAAACGGTTGCGGCCAGGAGGCCGAATACGAAACGCTTCATGTGATCCACACCCTGTTGGTCTTGCGTACGGTTCTTGTCTGGCTTCGCGCGCCGGCGCGCGGCCGCGCTTGGCCCCGCGGGTTCGTCGCCCGCTCGGCCTTTTACTGTTGCATGGCGTCGCGCAAAATTCACGCGGAAATTTGACCTTCCGGACAAGGGCCTCGGCACAGGAGACCGGCACCGGCTTTCTAGCCCGCCGCGGCGGCCGGCGGCGGGCAGGACAGGCCGGTGCCCTTCAAGCCGCAATAGCCGGACGGGTTCTTGGCCAGATATTGCTGGTGCTCGGCCTCGGCGAAATAAAAGGCCGGGGCGGGGACAATCTCGGTGGTGATGCGGCCGCGCCCGGCGCCGGTCAAGACCGCCTGATAGACATCGCGTGCGGCCAGCGCGGCCTGCGACTGGGCCTCGTTTGCCGTATAGATCGCCGAACGGTAGGCGGTGCCGACATCGTTGCCCTGGCGCATGCGCTGGGTCGGGTCGTGGCTTTCCCAGAACAGTTTCAGCAGATCGTGGTAGGAGATCGCGGTCGGATCGAACACCACGAGCACGATTTCGGCATGGCCGGTCAGCCCGGTACAGGTTTCCTGATAGGTCGGGTTGGGGGTGAAACCGCCGGCATAACCGACCGCGGTGACCCACACGCCCGGCGTCTGCCAGAACAGCCGCTCCGCGCCCCAGAAACAGCCCATGCCGAAATAGGCGCGTTCCAAACCCTGCGGATAAGGCCCGCGCAACGGCCTTTTCGACACGGCGTGGCGGGCCGCAGTGGCGATCGGCTTGGCGCGGCCTGGCAACGCCTCGTCGGCGGTCGGCAAGGTGAGTTTCTTGTTCAGCATATCGCTTAAAAAGAACATCGTTGTTTGCTCCGCTTCCGCACCGGCGGTTCAGGACAGGCTGCGACTGGCGCGGCCGAGCGGACCACCGCGCCGGCGCGGCCGCCTGCCGATCAGATAAAGCAGCAAAGCGAGGCCGAAAAACACCGCAAAACCCGGCAGGGTGAGAATGCGGATCATCACCGGATCCCACAGCAGCGGATGGACATATCGCTGGGTGAGTGCCTGGGCGAGGTTGAGCGTGTCGGGCGAGACCGCATACCAGCTCGTGCCGAGCGGGGTGAAGACCAGCGCCGAGGAGGCGACCGAACGGGTGGCGTCGAGCACGGCCATGATGACGGCAACGGCCAGCGCGATCGTTGCCAGAAGCCGGAAAACAAACCTGATCATCGTGTTGTGTCCGCCATGAGACGTCCCCTTCGCCCGCGCCCGGGCCTCGACGCCGCCCCCTTTTATGGCCAACCGCGCGGCGCTTCAATCGCCACACATGAATGTGACATCCCACGCCGCCGGCCGCGCGGGGCAAGCGGTGGTGATTCTTGCTTGGTCGTCGTAGAACCGAGCCGGTTGCGCCCCGCCCGGGCATGCGCGCGGCGGGCGTCGGCCGGCCGGCGCCAAATTCCGTGTCGCGACGGCTTGGCATTCGCGGCCATATCGACTAGATGAGCGCGGATGACCGGTCCGCCCGCGCGGACGCGTCGCCTGCGGAGAGGTGGCCGAGTGGTTGAAGGCGCACGCCTGGAACGCGTGTATACGGGCAACCGTATCGAGGGTTCGAATCCCTCTCTCTCCGCCATCTCTTTTTCTTTATATTTTTCAATCACTTAGATGAAAGCAACGCCATCCGGCGGATGGATTAATGCCAGCTAGCGGCGCGGCGCCCGTCGAAGCCGGGCTGGCAGCGCGGCGCGGCCTTTGTTGCGTCCGCCGAATCTCCGGTCCGGCGGAAGCGGAGGGCTCGATAAAGCCCGTGGCGCGCGGGTCGCGCATCAGGTTCCGCGCAGGCCGGATGCGATGCCCGGCCACGGTCGAAAAGGTCGGATCCCGATCCAAAGCCATGCTCAGCGCCGCAGCGACTGCGCATTCGCCTTCATGCGCTGCAGGAGACGGCAGAGCTGACGGTAGTCGTCGTCGGAAAAATCCCGGAACAACTGGGCGCGCAACGTGCGCACGCCGAGATTGCTCGCCTCCAGCAGGCCCCGCCCCTTGCCGGTTATCGCGACGATCGAAATGCGCTTGTCGTGCGAGAATGCCTGCTTGCTGACCAGGCCGTCGGCGATCAGGCGATCGACGAGACGGCTCGTCACCGTGCGCTCGATCACCGAAAGTTCGGCCAGGTCCAGCAGCGACATCGGGCCGCGCTCGTCGAGGCACGACAGGATGCGCCAGCCGGTGAGCTTCAGCCCCGAGGGCCTGAGCGCGCTTTCCATCTGATCGCGGTTGAGACGCTGCAGGAAGGAGATCAGATATTCCGGCGCGTCGACCAGCGGCTCATCGGGCCGCGGCACGCACGCCTCGCCGTCGATCTCCAGCATCTCGTCCGTTGCCAAGGCCCGTTCCTTTCCGGCTGTCCACGCCCGGGGTCCAACTACCACGGTCGTGTCTTGATTGGCAATTATGTGTATGATACGTGCTTTCACACATAATTTCATTGACCGCCTGGAGCGCCATTCATGAAGATCACCGTCGTCGGAGGCGGCCCGGGGGGCCTCTATCTCGCGCTCTTGACCAAAAAGGCCCGGCCGGACTGGACGGTGGAAGTGTTCGAGCAGAACCAGGCCGACGACACGTTCGGCTTCGGCGTCGTCTTTTCCGACGAGACGCTCGACGAATTCCTGAGCCGCGACAAGCCGGTCTTCGAGCGCATGCGCGAGGAACTCGCCTACTGGCAGGATGTCGCCATTCATTTCAAAGGCGAGGAAATCCGCATCGGCGGCAACGGCTTTTGCGGCGTATCGCGCCAGACATTGCTGACCATCCTGCAGGAACGCTGCGCGCAACTGGGCGTCGCGCTGAGCTTCGGGACGACAATCGACCCGGACACGATCGCCGAACGTTTCGCCGACAGCGACGTGATCGTAGCCAGCGACGGCATCAATTCGCGCATTCGCGAGACTTTCGCCGAGGATTTCCGCCCGAAGACCGAGCTCAAGCAGAACCGCTTCTGCTGGATGGGATCGTCGCGTCCGATGGACGCGTTCAACTATTTTTTCCGCGAGACCGAACACGGCATCATCTGCGCGCATTGCTACCAGTACCAGCCCGACCGCTCGACCTGGGTGTTCGAGATGGACGAGGCGTGCTGGCAGGGGCACGGATTTTCCGAGTTCGACGAGGAGGATTCCCGACGCCGTCTCGAAGCCATCTTCGCCGAGGAGCTCGAGGGACATCCGCTGCTGCTCAACCGCTCGTTCTGGCGCCGCTTCCCGCGCGTGTTCTGCGAGACCTGGCGGTCCGGAAAAATCGCCATCCTCGGCGACGCCAAGGCGTCGGCGCATTTTTCCATCGGCTCGGGCACCAAGCTGGCGATGGAATGCGCCATCGCCCTGTCGGACGCGCTGGTGGCGCATGAGCGAGACGGCGTCGAGGCCGCCTTCGAAGCCTACGACCGCGAACGCCGCACGCCCTGCCAGATCACCCAGCACAATGCCGACGTCTCGCTTGCCTGGTTCGAGCACATGGACCGCTCATGGGATCTCGATCCGCTGCAATTCGCCATGGTGGTGATGTGTCGCGCGAAATCGGTGACCTACGACAATCTGCTGCTGCGCGATCCCGGCTTCGTGCAACGGGCCGACGACGCCTGGTATGAGCGCCATTGGCGTGAAACCGGCGAGGACGTGCGCGACATCCGCCCGACGCCGATGTTCACCCGCTTTCGCCTGCGCGACATGGAGTTGTCCAACCGGGTCGTGATGAGCGCGATGGCGCAGTACAGCGCCGACGAAAACGGCAATCCGACCGACTGGCACAAGGTGCATTACGGCTCGCACGCGATGGGCGGCATGGGATTGTTGTTCACCGAGATGACCTGCCCGTCGCCGGAGGCGCGCATCACCGAAGGCTGCACCGGCCTGTGGAGCGACGAGCACGAGCGACGCTGGCGCGAGATCGTCGATTTCGTGCATTCCCATTCGGGGGCCAAGATCTGCATGCAGCTCGGCCATGCCGGCCGCAAGGGCTCGACCCAGCTCGGCTGGCAAAAGGCCGACGTGCCGATCGCCGAGGAAAGCCGCAACTGGCCGCTCGTCTCCGCCTCGCCGATCCCGTTCGTCGACGGCGTCAACGCGGTGCCGGCCGCGCTCGACCGGGCCGGCATGGAGCGCATCCGCGACCAGTTCGTGGCCTCGACGCGGCGCGCCGCGCGCGCGGGTTTCGACATGCTCGAACTGCATTGCGCACACGGCTATCTGCTGGCCAGCTTCCTGTCGCCGCTGACCAACACGCGCAGCGACGCCTATGGCGGGCCGATCGAAAACCGGCTGCGCTGGCCGCTTGAGGTGTTTTCGGCCATGCGCGCGGAATGGCCGTCCGAACGGCCGATGTCGGTGCGGGTCTCCGGCACCGACTGGAAGGAGGGCGGCCTGTCGGAGGCGGATCTGCTCGCCATCGCGACGGCCTTTCACGAGGCCGGCTGCGACCTGATCGACGTGTCGGCCGGCCAAACGGTCGCCGACCAAGAGCCTGTTTACGGGCGCATGTTCCAGACCCATCTGGCCGAAGCCGTTCGCAACGTGCCGAAAATCGCCACGATGGCGGTCGGGGCGATCACCGAACCGGCGCAGATCAACACCATTCTGCACACCAGACGCGCCGATCTGGTCGCGCTGGCGCGGCCGCATCTGTGGAACCCGTTTTTCACCCATCAGGCCGCCGCCTGGTACGGGACCCGCAACGAGGCGATGTGGCCGAAACAATATCTGTCCGGCGCCATGCAGGCCTTCCGTGAGCAGGAAAAGACGCGTGAAAAACTCGTCGACCTGCAAAAGAAGGCCGCGCCCGGACGGCATAATCTCGCCTGACCGCGAGTTCACGAGGAGGGAGGTCCATCAATGCCGACAACCGAATTGGCGACGCTGCCGGACTGGCTGGAGGTCCACCGGCGCGAGCGCCCGAGCGCCGTCGCGATCAGCGGCGACGGCGCCGACGTCAGCTACGCCGAGCTGGCCGACGACGTTGCCAGGCTCGCGGCGGGCCTGGCGGCTTCAGGCATCGGCACGGGCGACGTCGTGGCCGCGCAATTGCCCAATGGCCGCGCGTTCGTGACCGCGTTTCTGGCCACGGCCGCGCTCGGCGCGAGCTTCCAGACGCTGCACATGCCCTATCGCAGCAAGGAATTGCGCTATCTCATCGGCCATGCCCGCGCCAAGGCGGTGTTCGCGCTCGCGGCCGCCGGCGGGACCTCGCCGGCAAGCGAAATCCTGGCGCTGCAAGCCGAGCTGCCGACACTCGAGCACGTCATCAGCGTCGGCGGAACCGTGGACGGCACCCTGTCCTACGCGGCGCTGCTGCGCTCAGAACCGATCGGGTCCACAAGCGCGGCTGGCCCCGACGACACCTATCTTCTGCTTTATACCTCCGGCACCACAGCCGAACCAAAAGGCGTGCCGCACCCCGCGCGCGCCTTTCTCGGCAACGCGTTCCGCTCCGTCGCCGAACTCGGAATCGGGCCAAACTCGCGGGTCTTGTCGGTCGCGGCCCTGTCGCATCTCTACGGGCTGTTCACCGTCCATCTGGCGCTGGCTGCCGGGGCAACGATCACGCTGCTGCCGGTTTTCCAGCCAGCCTCATTCGCCCAGGACCTCGAGGCGCTCGCGCCAACCCATGTGTTTGCCGCGCCGGCGCATTTCGCCCCCCTGGTCGCCGAGGGCACCCTGACGGCGGCGCATCTGCGTTCGGTGGAGGTGCTTTGCCTTTCTGGCACGACCGTTCCGCCCACGCTCGCCGCGGCGGTCGACGCGCTGCTTAGCCACGGCGCGGTGATCCAGCTTTGGGGGATGAGCGAATTGCAGGCCGGCACGTTCGGCCGTCCGCAAGACCCGCTCGAAACGCGCACCGGCACGGCCGGCCGGGTGTCGCCGCGCACCGAATTGCGGATCGTGGCGGAGACCGGCGAAACGGCGGCAGCCGGCGTAGAAGGCGAGCTGGAAGTACGCGGTCCGTCGGTTTTTGCCGGCTATCTCAACAACCCGGCCGAAACCGAACGCGCTTTCACCCCCGATGGCTGGTTCCGCACCGGCGACCTCGCGCGCATCGACCAGGCCGGCTATCTGACGCTCACCGGCCGGACCAAGGAACTGATCAATCGCGGCGGCGTCAAATACAATCCCGTCGAGGTCGAGTTAATCGCGATCACGCACCCGGCCGTGCTGCACTGCGCCGTGGTCGCCTATCCCGACGCCGTCCTGGGCGAGCGCGCCTGTCTGTGCGTGGAAGCCAGGCCCGGCCAGTCGATCACGCTCGACGACATCCGTGCTCTGCTGGAGGCGCGCGGCGTCGCCAAATATAAATGGCCCGAGAGGCTGGAAACGCTTGCGAAACTGCCGATGACGCCGACCCGCAAGGTCATGCGCGGCGCGCTGGCGGCAATGCTGGTCACCCCCAACCCCCAACAAGGATAGACAATGCAATACGAACTTTTCGACCCCGCGTCCGCGCCGGGCAATGCCGGCGCGCAACTTTCGGGCGTGCAAGAGAAGATGGGCGGGCTGCTGCCCAATCTCTACCGCCAGATGGCCGGCGCGCCGGTCGTGCTGGAAGCCTATCTGACGCTGACGGAGATCCTGTCCCGGTCGTCCTTCACGCCGGCCGAACAGCAGCTCGTCCTGTTGACGGCAAGCACCCGCAACGGCTGCCGCTATTGCGTTGCGGCGCATTCCTCGGGCGGGCGCATGGCCAAGCTCGACAAGGAGGCGATCGAGGCGGTACGGGCCGGCGCGCCGGCCAACGACGCCCGGCTGCAGGCGCTGCGCGGGTTCACCGAACACATGCTGGAACGGCGCGGCAAGGCCGACGAAGCGGCGATCAAGACCTTTCTCGAGGCGGGGTTCACCCAGCAGCAGGCGGCCGAACTCCTGGTCGCCCTGGCCATGAAGACGCTGTCCAACTATTTCTCGCGACTGGCCGAAACGCCGCTCGACGACTTCCTGTCGCGCATGGCCTGGGACGGCAACGACCGGGTGTAAGGCGCGCTAGCCTTCGGCCCGCTCCCGCCGCGCAGGATGGGAGCGGGCGAGACCGTCGAACAGGTCCAGCATCGCCTCGCGCCACGCGCCGACCGGGTCACCGTCCTCGAGCGGCTCGAACGGGCTGACCAGCCTGGCCCACTGCAAGACGCTGAACAGCGCATAGTCGGCATAGGCCGGCCGCGCGCCCGACAGGAACGGTGTCGTGCGCAGCACCGCGCGCGCCGGCGCGATCGCCCGTCGGAAGGCCTTGATGCGCCGCTGGCGATCGGCGGCGAGCTCTTCGAGGGTGGCGCCGAAGGCGTGCTCGAACTGGCCGCGCAGATGGGCCGCATCGGCCGCATCGACGCATGCGACCACGTCGACCGCCAGCAGCGGCACCAGAACCGGCACGACCTGCCGGTCGACCCATTGCGCGGCAAACGCCGCCAGCGCCCGCGCGGTCGCGTCGCCGAACAGGGACGGCCGGTCGGGATAATGTTCTTCGAGATAGGTGGCGATCGCCCAGGAATCGGGGATGACGCGTTCGCCGTCCACCAGGACCGGCACCTTGTCCTGGCCGCTGAAAGCGAGCGCGGCCTTGTCGCTGACGGCGACCGCCCGCAAGGCGATCGGTATGCCCTTATGGGCCAAAGCCAGGCGTGAACGCCAGGAAAACTGGCTGTAGCGCACGCCGTTGCGTCCCGCGAGTTCGTAGAGGACCATCGACATCGTTGTTGACCTTTCGTGCGCGATCGGCATAATTCATCATGAATTTAATGGTGAAATTACATTGAAACAATCGGCCAAATCCAGTGATGGTCCACTTGAGGCCGATGGTGTGTCCGCACCTCGCATCGCACCGCATTTGTCGGCCACGAGCCGCGAGGCGGCCATCACCGCCTTCGAACAGGCGCTGATCTGCGCTGCCGAGGCCTTCTACCGTTTCGCCAGCTCGCTGCTCGGTCCGGTGGCGCGCGACAACAATCTCACCGGCCAGGATTGCGTCATTCTGCAGCAGCTCGTGGTCGCGGGCTCGCCACGCAAGGTCGGCGACCTGCTGCGCTTTGCCAATCGCGACGACGCCTCCAACGTCCAGTATTCGCTGCGCAAGCTGATGAAGGCAGGACTCGCGCGTCAGGTCCGGGGCGCGTCGAAGCGCGGCACGGCCTACGAGGTGACCGCCGAGGGCGCGCGCATTTCCGCCCGGCTGGTCGCCATGCGGCGCGAATATCTGACCGCCTCGATCGGCGAGCTCAGCGATGGCGACAACCAGCTCGAGGCCCTGACCCGGGCGCTCGGACTGCTGACCGGGGTCTACGATCACGGCAGCAGGCTGATGTCGGGGCAGCGACAAGAGGACTGACACCCGGCGCGGCCGGCGATCACGAAACCACCACACACCATTTTTGGGAGGAATGGCATGAAAAAGATCACTGCAATCGCGGCGCTCCTCGGCGCCTCGCTGGCGAGCACGACGGCCTTGGCCGAACCGCTGAAGATCGGGATGATCACCACATTGTCGGGCGGCGGCTCCGGCCTGGGCATCGGCGCCCGCGACGGTTTCATGCTGGCGATCGAGGAAGCCGGCAACAAGGACGTCGAGGTCGTCATTGAGGACGATGCAATGAAGCCCGACCTTGCCGTGCAGATCGCCGACAAGATGATTCAGAGCGACAAGGTCGACGTTTTGACCGGTATCATCTGGTCGAACCTCGCCATGGCCGTCGTGCCGGGCGCGGTCAATCAGGACCTGTTCTACGTCTCGCTCAATGCCGGCCCCTCGGCGCTGGCCGGCAAGCTGTGCAACGAGAACTATTTCAACGCCGCCTGGCAGAACGACAATCTGCACGAGGCAATGGGCAAGCACGCCAACACGTCGGGCTACAAGAAAACCTTCATCCTGGCGCCGAACTATCCGGCCGGCACCGACGCGCTGACCGGCTTCAAGCGCTTTTACGAGGGCGAACTGGCGGGTGAGCTCTACACCAAGCTCGGCCAGAGTGACTATGCCTCCGAGATCGCCCAGATCCGGGCCTCGGGCGCCGACGCGGTCTATTTCTTCCTGCCGGGCGGCATGGGGATTGCCTTCATGAAACAATATGCCCAGTCGGCCGTCGACATTCCCGTCATGGCGCCGGGTTTCGCGATGGACCAGGACGTGCTGGGCGCGATCGGCGAGTCCGCACTCGGCGTGTTCAACACCGCACAATGGTCGCCGGATCTCGACAACGACGCCAACAAGGCTTTCGTGGAAGCCTTCAAGGCCAAATATGGCCGCATTCCCTCGATCTTCGCCAGCCAGGGCTACGACACCGCCAAGCTGATCCTGTCGGCCGCGGCCAAAGCGGACGTGAAGGACAAGGAGGCCTTTCGCGCGGCCCTGAAGGCGGCCGATTTCGCCTCCACGCGCGGCGAGTTCCGTTTCGGGTCGAACAATCATCCGATCCAGGACATCTATGTGCGCAAGGTGGTCAAGACCGACGACGGCGAACTCACCAACGAGGTGGTCGGCGTCGCCTTCGAGGATCACCAGGACGCCTACGCCAAGGACTGCAAGCTCTAAGACCGAGGCGCGAAGGCCATGCGGCCGTGCATGTGAGGGCAAACCGGGCCCACCGTTCCGCGGCAAAGTCGCCGGACGGTGGGCTCATTCGCGTTTGCCGTTGCGGTCGACGACGGCGCGGGCGACCTCTTTCGATCCTTGCTCCGCGTAGACCAGCCCGAGCCAGGCGGCGAAGCCGCGCGCGGCCGGCTTGACCGCACCACCCGGCGACAACGTGGCGTAATAGCCGGTGCCGAGATCGATCTCGGCGTCCGGCCAGGCAACCAGCGCGCCCTCGTCGACCAGCCCCTGGGTGATCGAGCGCCAGCCGAGCACCAGACCGCTGCCGCCGACGGCGGCCTGCACGGCCTGGACGTAATTGTCGAAGATCTGGCTGGAGCCGGCATGCCTGCCGGCGCCGCGCCGCGCCAGATAGTCCGGCCAGTCGGCCCAATGCCGCGTCTCGGCATTGCGGACATGGATGAGCGGCGCGCCCTCCAGGCCGGCGCCGGAGACCAGCAGCCGCTCCACCAACGCGGGATGGCCGACCGGGCAGACGCGCTCGTCGAAGAGTTTTTGCGTCTCCCCGTCCGTCCACCCGCCCCAACCGTAGCGCAGCACGACGTCGATGCCGGCCGACACCGCCGGCAGATCGGTCGGCGGTGCCTGCACATTGACCAGCAGGTCGGGATGGGCGGCATAAAAGTCGGGCAGACGCGGCATCAGCCAGTAGGTTGCCATGCCGAGCGTGCAGGCGACGGTGATCCGCTGGTGCTGGACATCGGCGGAGGCGCGGATTTCGGCGATGGCGGTCGCGATCATGTCGAGCCCTTCGCCGGTTGCGCGGGCGAGTTGCTGGCCGGCCTCCGTCAGGCGCGCCGGGCGCGTGCCGCGGTCGAGCAGCGTTGTTCCGACATGGTCCTCGAGCGCCTTCAGCGCCTGGGTGACAGCCGGCTGGGACACGTTGAGCCGGGCCGCCGCGAGGCGCATCGAGCCGAGCCGTGCGACCAGATCGAAGGCGGTCAGGAGACGAAGCGGCGGCAGGCGATCCATGACTTAACCCAGGACTTAAGTTGAGATCAGCTTTATCCGCCTTTTCCCGGCACGGAGAGTAAGGCGATGCTGGGGCCATCGCAAGCCGACACCGGTCTTAAGTTAAGGACATGCCATGAACATCGTACACAGCGCGCAGCCAGCCGTCAGCCTGTCGGAAAAGGGCCTGCATGTTGTCCTTGCCGATGGCCGGCAAGCCTATTTCAACTATTACTGGCTGCGCGACAATTGCCCGAGCTCGTTCGACCCGGCAACGCGCGAGCGGGTGTTCGACATCTTCCATCTCGAGCGGCCGCCGCGCGCCGAAACGGCCGCACTCGACGGCGATGCGCTGGTCGTAGGCTGGCAGGGAGAGAACCATGTCACGCGCATGCCGGTCACGACGCTTGCGCTTTATGCCGATGGACATCGGCGCCCCGACCCGGCCGACTTGCCGCGACGGGCCTGGCATGGCGACCACTACCGCGATGTCGCGCGCTTCTCGCAGCCCGACCTCATCGCAGACCGCAGCAAGGTCGCCGCCTGGATCGAGGCCCTCATCGTCGAAGGCGTGGCGGTCGTCACCGACATGCCCGACAGCGACCAGGGGCTGACGGAGACCGCCCAATTGATCGGCCAGGTTCGCCCGACCTTCTTCGGCGCCTATTTCGACGTGCGCACGCATATCAAACCGACGAATCTCGCCTATACGGCCAAGGCGCTGGAGCTGCATACAGACACGCCGGCCGAGGAGGCGGCGCCGGGGGTCCAGTTCCTGCATTGCCGCGCCAATTCCGTCGAGGGCGGCGGCAGCCTGTTCGCCGACGGCGTGGCGGTGGCCAACGATTTCCGCGCCGCCGACCCGCATGGTTTTCACCTCCTGTCCAGCATCGACATTCCGTTTTATTGCGAGCACGACAGCTACGACATGCGGTCGCGCCAAAGGGTGATCGAACTCGACGACAAGGGCGAGGTCTCCGGCCTGACGATCAGCCAGCACATGGCCGACATTTTCGACCTGCGCCAAGAGGTGCTCGACGACTACTATCCGGCGTTCTGCCGGTTCGGGAAGATGCTGCAGGATCCGCGCTACGTGATGAATTTCAGACTTCAGCCGGGCGAATGCATCACCTTCGACAATCACCGCATCGTGCATGGCCGCGCAGCCTATTCGGCAACCAGCGGCGACCGGCACCTGCGCGGCTGCTATACCGACCGCGCCGAGATGCGCTCGACCTATCGCGCGCTGGTCGGCGAAGGGCGGTTCAAGACATGACGACGCGCAGCCTGAAAGCCGTTGCGAACCCTGACGACGACGTCGCCGCCCTGCGCCGCGACATGGCCGCCGCCTTTCGGCTTTGCCACCAATTCGGATGGAGCGAATCGGTGGGCAATCATTTCAGCGCCGCGGTGTCGCCGGACGGACGGCGCTTCCTGCTCAATCCGCGCTGGCAGCATTTCGCCACGATCAGGGCCAGCGATCTGCTTATGCTCGACGCCGACGATCCAGACGTGATGGCGCGGCCCGACGCGCCCGACCCGTCGGCCTGGACGATCCATGGCGCCATGCACCGGCTGCTGCCGCAGGCACGGGTAATCCTACATTGCCACGCGCCCCATGCCGTCGCGCTGGCCTGTTTGAAGGACCCGACGCTGCTGCCGCTCGACAACAACACCGCCCGGTTCTTCGGGCGCATCGGCTACGACCTTGCCTTTGGCGGCATCGCCGATGCGGCAGAGGAAGGCCGGCGCCTGGCGGAGACGATGAAAGGCAACACCGTGCTTGTGATGGCCAATCACGGCGTCTCGATCGCCGGCGCGACCGTCGCCGATGCCTTCGAGGACCTCTATTTTTTCGAAAAGGCCGCGCAGACACTGGTGCTGGCACGTTCCACCGGCCAACCGCTTTCGGTATTGTCGGATGACGTCGCGCGCGCGACCGCGGCCGGCTGGGCCGCCTATCGCGGCATGGCGCAACGCCATTTCGACTATTTGAAATCGACCCTCGACGCCCGCGATCCGTCCTGGCGCGATTAGACGGCCGGGTTTCGCGGGTACTTTGCTTAGGGAAGGGTTTGCCCGAGCAAACGGGCAAGACGGAAAAACGCGGGCAAGGCCGGCGCCTCACCCGCGTGATCCGACCGGTGGCTGCGACCGTCCTTTCCGAGCCCAATGCGGGAGGGCTTTTATCCGTCGCGCACGCCGCTAGCCTGCCCGCCGGCATCCGGTTCGCCGCCGGCAGCCGAACCGGGCAACGCACGTTTGGCGCCCGTGACCATAGCCCGAACGAGGTTCTCCCGATGGGCGTAGCTGGCAAGCGCGACGCCGGCGACATGCAGGACAATAAGCACCAGCGTCAGGTTCGCCGCGATCTCGTGCACCTCCTCCCAGATCTCGCCGGTCTCGTCACCTTCACGCAAGGCGCCGGAACCGTCCTCAACGGTCCTTTCATGCGCGACGATGCCGGCAAGCGGTCCGCGCCCTTCCTCCATCGCCAGCGTCGCCATGCCGGAAGCGGCCGTCAGCGCCAGCGCGGCGAGCAAAGCGAGCGTCATCGCCCCGCCCGCCGGGCTGTGCCCGAGATGGCGCGGCGCCCGGCCAGTCGCCAGGTCCCGCAGATAGCCGAGCACGCGGGCAGGCCCTGTGACGAAGTCGGAAAACCGCGCCCGCCGCGGCCCGACAAAACCCCAAAGGATACGAAAAGCCACCACGAAGGCGATGGCGTAACCCGCCCAGGAGTGCAGCCATTCGGGCTCGCCCTCGGACAGGTAGGCGGTGGCGAACCCCGCCACCAGCACCCAGTGACCGGTGCGGACGAGCGGGTCCCAGACCCGCTCCATCCCGGTGCTTCGATCCTGGACATCCGCGACCATCAGTCGTCGGAGCTCTGTCTGCGGAGCGGCTCGCCCGTCACGGGATGCAGATAGGCTTCCACGCGCATCCCGTTGGCGTCGGTCATCTCCACCTCGTAGACGCCGTCTTCGGTATCGATCTCGCGCACGGTGTAGCCTTGCGCTTCGAGCTTGGCGGCGAGGTCGGCGATGCTCATCCACTGAGCGCGCGGCGGCATGTCGGCGAAGCGACGGCCGTCGTCGTCCGAGGCACGGGCTCCGGCGGTGGCCAGGGCAACGGCGGTCGCGAGCGCGGCGGCGAGCAAAACGGTGCGTTTCATCGGGTTTCTCCTTGTTGGACGCGGCGGGATTGCCGCGCTGACAAGGCACGTTCTGCCCCATAGCGCCTGACGCCTACCTGACGCGTTTTGTCAGCTTGCCGTCAGCTTGCCGACGGTAAAAGATGGCGCATGATGCGCTCCATCTGCTTAGCCATCCTGTTGATGCTGTCGGCGCCGGCGATCGCCGACGGCGACGACCACGACCGGGCCCGCGCCGCGCTCGAGCGCGGCGACATTCTGCCCCTGTCGAGGATCCTCGCGATAGTCGAGAAAACATGGGGCGGGCGGGTGATCGAGGTCGATCTCGGTCGCGACGACGGACGTTTCGTCTACGAGATCGAGATCGTGACGCCGGCGGGACGGTTGCTGGAGGCCGAGATCGACGCGGCCACGGGCGACCTCATCGAAAGCGATTACGAGGACGATTGATGCGGATCCTGGCGGTCGAGGACGACGCGCGGATCGCGCGCGATATCAAGACCACACTTACCGACGCCGGTTTCCGGGTCGAAACGACGGCCGACGGCGAGGACGCCTGGTTTCTCGGCGACACCGAGGAATACGACCTCGTCGTGCTCGATCTCGGCCTGCCCAGCATGGACGGGCTTGCCGTGCTGAAGAAGTGGCGCGCCGCCGGGCGCGAGATGCCGGTGCTGGTGCTGACGGCGCGCGGGTCCTGGCAGGAACGCGTCGAGGGCATCGAGGCCGGTGCCGACGACTATCTGCCCAAGCCGTTCCGGATGGAGGAGCTGGTGGCGCGGGCCCGGGCGCTGGTGCGCCGCGCCGCCGGGCGCGGTAGCGCGCTCCAGCAGGCCGGCCCGCTCGCCATCGACACCAACCGCATGACGGTGTCGGTGAACGGCGTGCCGGTCTCGCTGACCGCGCTGGAATACCGTCTGATTGCCTATCTCGCCCTGCACGGAGACCGCGTGGTGCCGCCGAGCGAACTGCTCGAGCATCTTTACGGCGATGACGACGCGCGGGAAGCCAACGCGCTCGAAGCCGTCATGACCCGTCTGCGGCGTAAGCTCGGTACCGGCGTGATCGGCACGCGCCGCGGTTTCGGGTATTTCCTGGAAGGTGGAACGGCATGAGCGGCATGTCGCTGCGGCTGCGGCTCGCGCTCGCCGGCGCGGCAGCGGTTATCGTGGCGCTCAGCCTGGCCGGTCTCGGCCTGACAGCCTTGTTCGGCACCCATGTGCAACGCCGCGCCGAAGCCGAAATGGCGGTCCAACTCGACCAGGTGCTGGCGGGCCTGGCGCGGCAGGGACAAGCATTGCGGCTTATCACGCCGCCCGCCGACCCTCGGTTTCGCCGGCCCTATGGCGGGCTCTACTGGCAGATCGAGACGACCGACCAGACGCTGCGCTCGCGCTCGCTGTGGGACGCGGCGCTCGACTTGCCGGCCGACGAGCTGGCCGACGGCCAGGTGCACAGCCACGAGATCGCCGGCCCCGACGACACGACGCTGCTGGCGCTCGAACGCATCGTCGAGCTTCCGGCCTCGCTCGGCGGCGGCGCAGCGCGAGCGACGGTGGCGATGGACGCCGCCGAACTTTCAGCCGCGCGGCGCGCCTTCGCCGCCGATCTGTCGCCCTATCTGCTGCTGCTCGCCCTGATCCTGATCGCCGCTCAGGGCGCGCAACTCGTTTTCGGGCTGCGTCCGCTCGGGCGGATCGGCGCGCGGGTGGCGGCCCTGCGCGACGGCGGGGTGAGGCGCATGGGCGGCGACTGGCCGCGCGAGATGCGTCCGCTCGCCGGGGAGATCGATGCCCTGCTGGAGGCACGCCAGGCCGATGTCGAACGCGCCCGGGCCCGCGCCGGCGATCTGGCGCATGGGCTGAAGACACCGCTGCAGGCCCTGCTCGGCGAAGCCGGACGGCTGCGCGCGCGCGGCGAGGATCAGGCCGCCAGCGCCATCGAAGAGGTCGCCAGCGCCATGCAGACCCATGTCAATCGCGAACTGATCCGCGCCCGGGCCGCCGCGCGCGCGGCGCAGGCAGCGGCACCGGTCGCCGAAATGGTCGCGCGGATCGCCTCGGTCCTGCGCCGTACGCCCAACGGCGAGCGGCTCGACTGGGCGATCGACGCGCCGGCGGAGCTCGCCGTGGCGCTCGACCCGGCCGACCTGTCGGAAGCGCTCGGCGCGCTCGCCGAAAACGCCGCGCGCCACGCCGCCTCCCGGGTCGCGATGACGGCGCGGCAAAGCAACGGGCGCGTGCGCATCGAGATCCGCGACGACGGACCGGGGATACCGGACGACGCACTCGCCTCGATCGCCGGGCGCGGTCGGCGCCTCGACGAAGACCGACATGGCGCCGGGCTCGGGCTGTCGATCGCCGCCGAGATCGCGACGGCGGCCGGGGGCACGCTCAGCCTGGAAAACGGCCTACCCGGCCTGCGGGCTGTACTCGAGCTGCCGGCAGCGGCCAACGGCTGATGGGCGAAACGGCCGCTCTCACCTGACGAGAATGGCGCGAAAGTCGTTGACATTGGTGCCGGTCGGGCCCGGAACGAACAGATCCCCGGCAAGATCGAAGGCCGACCAGGCATCGTGCGCGAGCAGCAAACGACGCGGATCGCCGCCCGCCGCGCGGATGCGGGCCGCCGTCGCGCCGTCGCAAAACGCACCGGCATTATCTTGCGAGCCGTCGATGCCATCGGTATCGGCGGCAAGCGCGTGAATGCCGCCAACCCCGTCAATCTCGAGCGCGAAGGCAAGCAGGAATTCCGTATTGCGGCCGCCCTTACCGAACGCAGCATCGCCGATGGTGACGGTGGTTTCGCCGCCGGACAGCAGCAGAACCGGTCGGGTCGGTGTCCGCGCCCGCTCGGCGTGCTCGCGCGCCAGCGCGGCGTGCATACGGCCGATCTCGCGCGCCTCGCCCTCGATCCGGTCGGACAGGATCGCGGCCTCCACACCGGCCGCGCGCGCCGCGTCAGCCGCGCTGTCGAGCGAAAGCCGCGCCGAGGCAATCACCTCAACCACATTGTCGCGGAAGGCGGGATCTGTGGGCGACGGCGCTCTCGCCCCGGCGGAGCGGATATGGGCGAGAACGCGCTCGGGCAGCTCGATGCGATAGTCGCGCACGATTGCAAGCGCTTCCTCGGCGGTGGCGGAATCGGGAACGGTCGGCCCGGAGGCCACGAGCGCGGGATCGTCGCCCGGCACGTCGGAGACGATCAGGCTCACCACCCTGGCCGGCGCCGCCGCGGCGGCGAGGCGCCCGCCCTTGATGCGGGACATATGCTTGCGCACCACGTTCATGGCCGAAATCGGCGCGCCCGAGGAAAGCAGCGCGCGGTTGACCGCGATCTCGTCGGCAAGCGTCAGGCCGTCGGCCGGTGCGGCGAGCAGAGCCGACCCGCCGCCCGAGATAAGCGCCACGACCAGATCGTCGCCGGTCAGCCCGCCGACCGCGTCGAGCAGCCGCGCCGAGGCGGCAAGCCCGTTCTCGTCGGGCACGGGGTGGGACGCCTGCAGCACCTCGATCCGCGCGCAGGCCTCAACCGGGCCGGCGCGCGCGACCACGACACCGGAGAGCGGTCCGTCCCACAGGCGCTCGAAGGCGGCCGCCATCTGGCTCGCCGCCTTGCCGGCGCCGACCACGACGGTGCGGCCGACGGGGCGTTGCGGAAGGTGGTTGCGCAGCGCCGCCAGCGGATCGGCGGCCTCGACGGCGGTTGCAAACAGGCCGGCGAGAAACCCGCGCGGATCGGCAAGAGGCGGCGTCATCGTGGCATCACCGTATCGGGACCGAACAGAGGGGCGGGCAGCGCGCTGCCGTGACGAAAACAGGCCGGCGCGGACGGGAGATTGTCCGCCCACCGCGCCGGCTCATGCCGATCATCGGCGATAGGCCGGCCGCTTGGCAAGGCCCCGGCCGCGTCGCGCGACTCGGGCCTCCGCGACACGGCAAAGCCGTCAGCGCTTTAGCATGCCCAGCTCGGCCAGCAGCGCGGCGCCCGCCTTGATGCCGTCGATGAAACACGCGACCTTCAAATTCTCGTTCGGCGCGTGGTTGGCTTCATCGGCATTGGCGTAGGGGATGACGAAGGAGGGCTGGCCGAGGATCTTGGTGAAGACATAGCCGGGCAGGCTGCCGCCGACGGTCTCCATGCGTAAAATGTCGCCGCGCACCAGACGGTTGCCGTCCGACAACGGCGCAAGAACCCGCTCGCGCCCGGTGCCGGGATTGACCGTGGGGCGTCCGACGCCATCGCCCATCCCGCCATCGATGCCCCAGGGCGGGTTCTTGACGCTGTCGATGCGCACGGCGAGCACGGCCTCCTCGGCGAGGATCTCGTATTCACGCACGATTCCACAGCCGCCTCGGTAGCGGCCGGGTCCGCCGGAATCGGGCACGACGCAGTAGCGCAGGAGCCGCACCGGATAGCCGAGTTCGATGAAGTCGCCGGCAAGGCGATCGAGGGCGAGCGACCGCACCGGGCGGGCGACTATTCCTTCAACACTATCGGCATTTCCAGCTATCTGATGCTGTCGTCGACCATGCCGGACGTGCTGCGCGAGGAAAAGGGGGACTACACGGTCGGCGGCTGCGGCGGCAACATCGCCTGGCATACCGAAAACGACACCTTGGAGATCGCCGACAAGGACATTCTCTTGCGCGACATCAAGGTCTATCTTCTCGCCGTGCTGCGCAACGCCAATGCCGACATCCTGCCGTTCGACTGGCGCGCCACGACCAAGAATTCGCCGAGACGGTGGCGCAGTACCAGGTCAAGGCCGGAGATCGTTTCGACCTGACGCCGTCGAAAAAGGCGATCGCGGACCTCGCCGCCGCGCTCGAGAATTTCTACAATCGCGTCGCCTCGAAATCGATCGACGCCGGCAGGGCCAACCGGGTGATCCAGGATCTGGCGCGCATCCTGGTGCCGATCAACTTCACCCGCGTCAACCGGTTTCGCCACGATCCGGCGCTGACCATTCCGCCACTGCCGTCGATCGCGGCGGCCGCCGAACTCGACCGGTTCGACGACACCACGCTCGGCTTCGCCAGGACCCAGCTCGTGCGCGGTCAAAACCGCCTGATCTCGGCGCTGCGCCAAGCCCAGCGCCACATCGCGCTCGTCGCCGGCTGACAGCCCGGCGCCGCCGGGTCTGGCCCGGGTAGAAGGACCGAACACATGGCGCTCAAGGATCGTCGGGCGTCTCCGCGACCGGTTGGCCGCCGCCCCTGCCGGCCGGGGCACGGCCGGCGAAGCGGGCGGCCAGCGGGCTGGCGGTCAGCCCGTGAGCGACGATGCTGATCAGCACGGTCAAAACCACGCAGGCGATCAATTCGTCGCGCCCCGGCACCTCGAAGCGCTCCAGCACGAAAAGCACGAACAGGATCGAAGCCAGTCCACGCGGCCCGAACCAGCCCAGAAACAGCTTTTCGTAGCTGCCGAGCCCCGAACCGGCCAAGGACAGCCAGATCGGCAGCATGCGCACGACGGTCAGGAACAGAACCGCGAGCGCCAGTGTCTTGAGGCTGGCATGCTGGAAGCCGAGCGGCGCCAGCACCGCGCCGAAGATCAGGAAGGTCAGCATGGTCAGCAGTTGCCCTTCGCCTTCCATGAACTCCTCGATGAAGCGCGCGGAGGCACGCAGACTGTTGCCGAAGGCGAGCCCGCCGGTGAAGGCGGCGATGAAACCGTTGCCGCCGACCAGTTCGGCCCCGAAATAGGCGATGAAGGCGATGCTGAGAAAAAAGATACCCTGATAGACCTCCGTCAACGTGCCGGCCCGGATGGCGACATCGAGCAGGCGCGCCGCGCCGAAACCGATCGCCACGCCGACCAGCGGGCCGAGCACGATCTGCTTCAGCGCGAAGGCGGCCAGGCCGCCGGGCTGCTGGGCCGCGTCGATGGTGCCCGCGCCGGCGGCGAGCGTGGCCGCGACCAGAACGATCGGCAGGGCCAGGCCATCATTGAGCCCGCTTTCGACATTGATGCCGCGACTGATCGGACCCGGCACCGCATCGCTGGTGACGACCGGCTGGCTGAGCGCGGCATCGGTGGGGGTGAGAATGGCGGCGACCAGCATGGCAAGCGCCCAGGACTGGTCCGGCGAGACCCATTTGGCGATCAGCGTGCCGAACAGCACGGTTAGCGGCATGCCGATCAAAAGCATGCGCAGCGGTATGACGAAGCCGCCCGACAGCGCGCGCAGGCTGATGCGCGAGGCATCGGAAAACAGCACCAGCACCAGCGTCACCTCGGCGACCAGATGCACGACTTCGCGCGCGCCATGTATCGGCACGATATCCGCGCCCGCCAGCCCGATCGCGAGTCCGGTGGCGGTGAACACCATCGGCAGGGTGACCAGCCGGACCTCGAGCGCATGCGACAGAACGGCGTAGACGGCCACCAGCGACAACAGCCCGACAACCAGTTCCGGCGACATCGCGGCTCCCTCTCAACATTCCCGTACGGCCGGTCTGCGGCGGCCGGGGCTTCGCGCCCGCGGCGGAATGGCGAAGCCTACTACAGAACGGTTCGGGATGGCACGATGCAACCGCCGACGCGCGACAGGCAGCCGCGCCCATGCGTGCGGTCGCGGTCCGCGACGCCGGCGGTCAGGCCGTTTGTTTGTCGCGGGCCGGCAGCGTCCAGTTCGGGCGCGGGAAGTGGCAGGTATAGCCGTTCGGGTATTTTTCCAGATAGTCCTGGTGGACGGGCTCTGCCTGCCAGAACGCGCCGGCCGGCACGATTTCGGTTGCCACCCTGCCCGGCCACAGGCCCGACGCCTCGACATCGGCGATCGTGTCCTCGGCGATACGGCGCTGTTCGTCGGTGGTGTAAAAGATCGCCGAGCGGTACTGGCTGCCGACATCGTTGCCCTGACGGTCCAGGGTCGTGGGATCGTGGATCTGGAAAAACAGCTCCAGAATCGCCCGATAATCGGTCTTGCCGGGATCGAATTCGATCTCGATCGCCTCGGCATGACCGGTCTTTCCCGTCTTCACGGTCTCGTAGACCGGCCGATCGGTGTCGCCGCCCGTATAGCCGACACGGGTCGCGACCACACCCGGGTGCCGGCGCAGCAGGTCCTGCATGCCCCAAAAACAGCCCCCGGCAAGCACGGCGCGTTCGACATCAGCGCTCATCGGCGTTCTCCTTCTCGGCGAACAGGTGCAGGAACTCGCCATACCCCTCGGCCTCCATTTCCGCGACGGGAACGAAACGCAAGGCGGCGGAATTGATGCAATAGCGCAGGCCGGTGGCCTCGCGCGGCCCGTCCTCGAAGACATGGCCGAGATGGCTGTCGGCATGGCCCGAGCGCACCTCGACGCGTCGCATGCCGTGGCTCTCGTCCAGATGCTCGACGATCTCGGCGGCGGCGAGCGGACGGGTGAAGCTCGGCCAGCCGCAGCCCGACTCGAACTTGTCGGTCGACGCGAAAAGCGGCTCGCCGCTGACGATATCGACATAGAGGCCCGCATCCTTATTGTCGACATAGGCGCCCGAAAACGGCCGTTCGGTGCCGTTTTGCTGGGTGACGCGAAACTGCTCCGCGCTCAGCCGCTCAAGCGCCTCGGGAGTCTTTCGGTAGATCTTTCCGGTCATGGTCTGCTCCACATCCTGCCGCACGTGAAATGGGTATTGGGGCATAGCGTTGCCAGCCCCGCCGGCCTCGACCGGGCCTGCGTGGCCGCGCAGGGTGCCGTGGCCGCACTATTCGAGCTGCAACAGGCGTTCGAGATAGTCCTTCTCCAGCTCGGGGCTCAGCGCATCGCCGAGCCGGCGGCGGATCGCCTCGAGAATGCGCCGGGCGCGCTGTACGTCGATCTCGTCGGGCACCTCGACCGTATCGCCAAAATCGGGGCCGGTCGTGGCGCGCGGTCGGCCCAGCGGATCGCGGTCGGCGTTCTGCTGGCGGCCGCCTTCCTCCGAACCGCCCTGCTCGCCCTGCATGGCCTGGCGCATTTGCTGCATCATGTCCTGCGCGCCGCGGCGCAGCGCCTCGAGCGCGCGGCCCTGCTCGCCAACGGCACGATCGCCCTGGCCCTCGCCGAGGGCCTCGCCGGCCTCGCCCATCGCCTCGCCGGCTTCGCCGAAACCCTGGCCGGGCTGAATGCCCATGCCTTCGAGGCGATCGGTCAATTCCCCAAGCTCGCCGCGCAGTTGACCCTGGCCTTCCTGCAACTGGCGCAGCGCCTCGGCGAATTCCTCCGCGCTCATGCCGCCCTGACCCTGCTGACCCTGCTCGCCATTGTCGCCGCGCTGCTGCCCGGGTTGCTGACCGCGCTGGCCGCGCTGCATCTGATCGAGCCGGTGGGTCTCGTTCATCATCTCCTGCTGCCGGCGCATGATCTCGCCGAGCCTGTCCATCTGCTGGCGCATCTCGCTCTGCTGGCCGTCGCCCTGCTGGCGCTGGTGACGGCCGGCCTGCAGATTGTTCATCATGTTTTGCAGTTGCGACAGGAGTTCCTGCGCCTTGTCGCGGGCACCCGAACGCGCGAGATCCTCGATCTGGTCAAGCATCCGGTCGATGTCGTTGCGGCGCAGTTGCTCGCCGTCTTGCGGCATCTGCATGGCCATGTTGGGATCGCGCGCCGCTCGCTCTGCGAATTCGCGCAGAAAATCCTGCATGGCCTCGCGCAATTCGGCCATCAGCCGCTCGATCTCCTCGTCCGAAGCCCCGTTCTCCAACGCGTCGCGCAGGGCCTGCTGCGCGGCGCGCAGGCGTTTTTCGGCAGCCGTCAGGTCGCCGTCCTCGATGCCGAGTGCGATCTCCCACAGATAATCGACCACGCCGCGCAACGCCTCGTCGTCCTCGGCCAGCGCCAGGCGTTCGCGCGCGCTCACCAGGCCCAGATAATGCGCCATGGTGTCGAACGTATCCTCGGGCCTCAACGTGACGGCGTCCATCAGCGCCAGAACCCGCGACTTGCGGTTGGCGTCGAGCGCCAAAAGCCGGCGCTGCTCGATCACCGCGCGCGCCAGCGGATTGGTGAAGGGACGCTCGGGCAGAACGAGCGTCTTGTCTTCGCTCGTCGCCTCCTGGCCGGCATCGTCGACCGCGGCCAGCCGCATGCCAACCGCGACGCCCGCCCAGGGATGCTCGGTCAAGTCGCGGGCGGTCTTGGCGCGGTTTTCGTCCGCGCCCCGGCGCGGCAGCGAAAGCGGCAGGTCCGGCGCCTCGTAGAGCGGCCGAGCGCCTTCGGGCGGCGGCATCCGCTGCGTGATGATCGCACGCGCCGAAGCCGCGCCGTAGTCGTCCTCGATTTCGTAGACGAGTTCGAGCGTGCCGTTGACCGCACGTTTCGGCTCTTCGACGAAGGCGATCCGCGGCGGCCGGTCCGCGATCACGGTGAAGGCCCAGCTGTCAAGCTCGCGCGTGCCCGCCATCAAGGCGAGCGACCCGGCCTCGGCCAGGCGGTAGACAAACCGGGAGACGCCCGGCCGGGCCGCTTCGCCATCGACCGCGGCGGCAACGGCAATGGCGGCGTCGCTCCCTTCCGGCAAGGCGGCCGCGCGGAAGGCAAGCCGTTCCTCGCCCGACCCGCCGGTGACGCGCAACGACACCTCGCTTCCAGCCGGCACTTCGAACCCCTCCTGCTCGCGATTGGCCTCGGCTGTCAGGAAAACCGGCGGCTTGCCGGTATAAGAGGGCGGCGTCACCCAGGCGTCGATGCGCGCCGGCACCGCGCCGGCCGCGGCATGCGGACGAAACGCGTCGCCAAGGCGCCCGCCATAGGGACTGGCCGAAAAGGCAAAACCGACCACGAGCAGCAGCGGAACCAGGGCACGCAGGGCCCAGGGATCGCGCTCGGGCACTCGCGGGCGCGGCAGGTCGCCCGAAAGCGCGCCCAGCCCTTCGGCGAGACGGCGCTGGTGCTCGCGCCACAGCGCATCGGAAAAGTCGTCCGCCACGCCGGCCGGCCGATCGGCCTGGGCCGTGACCGGACGGTGGCGCAGCCGGTTGGCGCGCTCGATGCGCCGATCGATCTCGGCCGGTGTCGGCCAGCGGAAGGACCGCAGAGGATAGAGCGCGGCGAGCGCGGCAAGACCGAAGCCGATCACGGCGGCAATGCGCGCCCAGTCCGGCAGGAGACGAAACAGGCCGAACCACGAGGCGGCGAGGAAGAGCCCAACAACCAGAACGAGCGGCAGGACAAGCGGCCAGCCTCGCTCGGCGAGCATCGCCACGCCGGCCGAAAAGCGTGTCCGGCCGATCTTCAGGGAGCGGTTTGCGCCGGTACGGCCCGCCATGTCTGTGGCCATTGCGTCGTCCTGTTCGGCTCGCGGCCGCCGATCGGCGCCGCGTCACGAGTCACAAGATATCGCAAATGACGGCGAAGACGAGGCAATTCCCGCAATCGTGATCGCGCTGAGTGGCGCGCGAAACCCGCCTGCCGGCTCTAAAGCCAGTCGGGAACGGAATCCAGGCCGATCAGCGCGTCATAGGTCGGGCGCGGGCGCACGACGTGACAGCGATCGCCGCTGACCAACACCTCGGGCACGAGCAGGCGGGTGTTGTAGGTGCCCGACTGCACCGCGCCGTAAGCACCGGCCGTCCCGACGGCGATCAGGTCGCCCGACCCCATCCGCGGCAGGGATCGTTCCAGGCCGAGATAATCGCCGGTCTCGCAGACAGGGCCGACGACATCGACTGTCAGGGTCTGCGTATCGCGGCCCGGCTGCGCGACCGGGCGGATGTCGTGATAGGCGTCGTAGAGCGTCGGGCGGATCAAATCGTTCATGGCCGCGTCGACGATCAGGAAATTGCGGGCATCGCCCTCCTTCAGGAAGATGACGCTCGCCACCAGGATGCCGGCATTGCCGACGATCATGCGTCCCGGTTCGAAGATCACCTTGACGCCGAGCCCGGCCATGCGCTTGCGCACCATCGCCGCATAGGCGTCCGGCAAGGGCGGCGGATCGTCGTCGAAACGGTAGGGAATGCCGAGCCCCCCGCCGAGATCGACATGTTCGATGGCGTGGCCGTCGGCCCGCAGCGCCTGGGTCAGCTCGGTCAGCAGGGCGAAAGCGTCGTCGAAGGGCTGCAACTCGGTGATCTGGCTGCCGATATGCATGTCGACGCCGCTGACGCGGAGCCCCGGCAGGGCGGCGGCGCGACGATAGGCGTCGCGCGCATGCTGCCAGGCGATGCCGAACTTGTTTTCCGCCTTGCCGGTGGAAATCTTACGGTGCGTCCTGGCATCGACGTCCGGGTTGATGCGCAGCGAGACCGGCGCGACCCGCCCGGCCGCGACCGCGCGTGCCGACAACAACTCCAGTTCGGGCTCGGATTCCACGTTGAAGCAAAAAATGCCGGCCTGGAGCGCGAAATCCATCTCCGCGGCGGTTTTGCCGACGCCCGAAAACAGGATCTTGCCGGGATCGAAACCGGCCGCCAGCGCGCGGCGCAATTCGCCTTCCGAGACCACGTCGGCGCCGGCGCCGAGACCGGCGAGCGTTTTCAGCACCGCCTGGTTGGAATTCGCCTTCATCGCGTAGCACACCAGCGCGTCGAGGTCGGCGAAGGCGTTCGAAAACACGTTATAATGCCGGCTCAACGTGGCGGTCGAATAGCAGTAGAACGGCGTTCCGACGGCAGCCGCGATCTGCGGCACCGGCACGTCTTCGGCGAACAGGACGCCGTCGCGATAATCGAAATGGTTCACGTCACGTCCAGCAAAGAAAGATGTTCATCAGTCCGGCCGCAAGGCGCCGGGCAGCTTGCATGTCAGTCGATCAGACCGTCGAGGATGAACGGCTTGTCGGCTGCGGGCGGCTCGGGCGCCGGCGGCAGTTCCTCGCCCTTCTTCTCGGCCTCGGCGCGTTTTTCCAGCGCGGCCTCGTAGGGCGTGATCGGCGGGCTGCGGCGTCCGCACGCGGCCAGGGAGCCGGCGACGGCCAGCAAGGCAAGCAGCAGGGCGGTTCGGCGGAGGCACATGGCAATCCTCGTCATGACGAAGCACTGTGTTTAGCGGAGATCGTTTTGCGATGCACCCCTTTTGCGGCGCCGCGTCAGGCGCGCGCCAGCCGTTTTTTCCAGTAGCGAATCTGGCGGCGCACCTCGGCGGGCGCGGTGCCGCCGAACGAGGTGCGGCTGCGTACCGAATTGCGCACCGACAGCACCGAATAGACGTCCTCGGTAATGCCGGCATGGATCGCCTGCAATTCTTCCAGGGTGAGTTTTTCGAGCGCGGTCTTCTTGTCCTCGGCCAGCGCCACGGCGCGGCCGGTGACATGGTGCGCCTCGCGGAACGGTAGGCCGGCCACCCGCACCAGCCAGTCGGCGAGGTCGGTCGCGGTGGCATAGCCGGCGCCGGCCGCCTTGCGCATGGCGGTCTTGTCGACCGTCATGTCGGCGACCATGCCGGTCATCGCCGCCAGCATGAGTTCGAGCGCCTCGGCGGCGTCGAAGACGGCTTCCTTGTCTTCCTGCATGTCCTTGGAATAGGCGAGCGGCAGGCCCTTCATCACCGTCAGCAGGGCAAGCAGGTCGCCATTGATGCGCCCGGTCTTGGCGCGAACGAGTTCGGCGGCGTCGGGGTTCTTCTTCTGCGGCATGATCGAGGAGCCGGTGGAAAAGGAATCCGACAGGCGCACGAACCCGAATTGCGGCGTCGACCAGATGACGATCTCCTCGGCCAGGCGCGACAGATGGGTGGCGCAGATCGCCGCCGTCGACAGGAACTCGAGCGCGAAGTCGCGATCCGACACGCTGTCGATCGAGTTGCGGGTCGGGCCGCGGAAGCCGAGCGCCTCAGCGGTCATGGTGCGATCGATCGGGAAGCCGGTGCCGGCCAGCGCGGCGGCGCCGAGCGGGCTTTCGTCGAGGCGCTCGAGCGCGTCGCGCACCCGCGACAGGTCCCGACCGAACATCTCCACATAGGCCATGCAATGATGGCCGAAGGTGACCGGCTGCGCCGACTGCAAATGGGTGAAGCCCGGCATGATGGTGCCGGCATGGTCCTCGGCCCGCGCCAGGAAGGCGCCGATCAGCCCCTTGAGCGCCTCGGCGGTGCGGGTAAGCTCCTCCTTCACCCAAAGCCGGAAATCGACGGCGACCTGGTCGTTGCGCGAGCGCGCCGTATGTAGACGCCCGGCCGACGGCCCGATCAGTTCGGCCAGACGGGCTTCGATATTCATATGGATATCTTCGCGCGCGGCCGAAAAGGTGAAGGTGCCGGCCTCGATTTCTTCCAGGATCGTGTTCAGGCCGTGAGCGATACGGCTTTGATCTTCGGCCGAGATTATGCCTGTTTCGGCGAGCATCACGCTATGGGCGAGCGAGCCGCGAATGTCCTGGGCGTAGAGCTTGCGGTCGAAGTCGATGGATGCGTTGATCGCCTCCATGATGGCCGCCGGCCCCGAGGCAAAACGTCCGCCCCACATTTCGTTGCTGGTCTTTTTGTCGCTCATGATGCTAACCGGACGCCGGAGTTAGGCCCTATGGACTGGAAGATGCTGAACATGCCCGCCACGCGCCTGATCCTGGCCGCCGCGGTCGCCGGGGTTCTGGCCGGCGCGATCGCCGTATACGTGAGGTCGGCCGCCGATGGCAACACGGACCGCCCGGGCGCCGACGTCGCCGCGGCAAGCTGCGAGGCCAAGACGGGGCAAGCGACGGCCGTGGGCGCGGCGGCCAAGGGCGCGGTCGCGGCGATGCTGGCCGCCGACCCGCCGCAATCGCTGGCCGACCTTGCCTTCAACGACCCGGACGGCAAGCCGATCACGCTGGCCGCGCTTTCGGGCAAGACGGTGCTGATGAATCTGTGGGCGACGTGGTGCGCGCCGTGCCGGGCCGAAATGCCGGCGCTAGACGCCCTGCAAAAGGAGATGGGCGACCCGGATTTCGAAGTGGTGGCGGTCAATGTCGATACCGGCAGCGACGAGAAACCGCTTAAGTTCCTGGACGAGATCGGCATCGGGTCGCTGCGCTTCTACCGCGACAACACGCTCGGCCTGTTCAACGAGCTGAAAACCCGTTCGCTCGCGCTCGGCCTGCCGGTCACGCTGCTGATCGACGCGGAAGGCTGTCTGCTGGCGCATATGAACGGCCCCGCCGAATGGCACACCGACGATGCCAAGACGCTGATCCGCGCCGCCATGCACGGCAACGATTAAGTAACACGCCACAATTAGGTAACACCCCGTAAGGATTTGTGAGAGCGCTACCGCCGGTTTTGGCGTATACAGGCGCACTTCCGGGGCAGATCTGATTTTTTGGCAACGCGTAGCGTGATCGAGGGGACTATGGTCGGGGAAGACAAACAACAGCCGCGCGGCGACCGTTCCGGCACTGAAACGGCGTTGCGGGATAGCGTGAACCCATCGCAGGAACAGGACTCTCCGTTCAACGGCGATCCCCATGCGGCGCATCCGCACGATCCGTTCCGGGATCTTTTCGGCGACAGCCGCCAGACGTTCGAATTCTAGAACCGTTCCGCTGTTCACAGGATCGCAGATCGGCTCCGACTTATCGTTTTGACGCGTTTTTGAACGGCGAACCGGTTTCCACTTCGCCTGCAAACGCTCTTGAGCAGGCCGGCGTGGGCGGCAATTCGACGAACCGCCGCCTCATCCCTCCTCCCTTCACGGCCTGATCAACCGGTCGCACCTGTTCTGGGCTGCGCTCCGGCAGCATCGTCCGCACGCGCGTCAAACCGCGTCGCCGCATTGGCCAGCACATATCCGGCCAAATCCAGTTCCTCCAGCGGCTTGGCGAAATAGAAACCCTGCAACTGGTTGCAGGCGATCTCGCGCAGGAACTCGACCTGCTCGAGCGTCTCGACCCCTTCGGCCGTGATGTGGATCTTGAGCGTGCGTCCCAGCGACACGATCGAGCGCAGAATATCGCGCGCCACCGCGTCCTCGGACGAGGCCGTGACGAAGGATTTGTCGATCTTGATCTTGTCGAAGGGAAATTTCAGCAGATAGGCGAGGCTGGAATAACCGGTGCCGAAATCGTCCATCGCCACCGTCACGCCCAGAGCCTGGATGCGGTTGAGCTTCTCGATCACCTCGTCCGGGTTTTCGATCAGCAGGCTTTCGGTGATCTCGAGTTCCAGACGATGCGGCGGCAGGCCGGTCTTGTCCAGCGCGTCGCGAACGACGGACACGATGTCGGAAAGCTGGAAATGCCGCGCCGACAGATTGACCGCGACGTTGAGATCGCCCGGCCATACCGTGGCCGCGGCGCAGGCCGCCTCGATCGTCCAATCGCCGATCTGCTTGATGAGCCCCGATTGCTCGGCCAGCGGAATGAATTCCGACGGCGGAACGAGACCGCGGATCGGGTGGTTCCAGCGCACCAGCGCCTCGAAGCCGCTGGGGCGATTGTCCTCGGCCGAGACCAGCGGCTGATAATGCAGGACGAGTTCGTTTTCCGCGATCGCCTGACGCAGTTCGGCCTCCAGCATGCGGCGTTCGCGCAGATCCGAATCCATCTGCGCTTCGAAAAATCGATAGGCGCCGCGCCCCTCGGCCTTGGCGCGATAAAGCGCAAGGTCGGCGTTGCGCAGAATCTGGTCCGGGCGGATGCCGTTGATCGGCGCGACGGCGATGCCGATGCTGACGCCGATGGAAACGAATTCGCCCTCGATCTGGTAAGGGCTGGACAGGTCCTCGACCAGCCGCGCCGCCAGGCCGGCGACCGTCGCCGTCTCGCATTCATTGGCCAGGATCAGCGCGAATTCGTCGCCGCCCAGGCGCGCGGCGATGTCGGTTTCGCGCACGATGTTCTTGATACGCCGCGCAACCATTTCCAAAAGCCTGTCGCCGACCATGTGGCCCATGCTGTCATTGACGGCCTTGAACTGGTCGAGATCGAGATAAAGCACCGCGAACGGCGAGCCGTAGCGCTCCAACCTGGCAACGTTCTGTTTCAAGAGCTCGGTGAAACGGGCGCGATTGACCAGCCCGGTCAGCGCGTCGTTGTGGGCCAGGAAACTGATGCGCCGTTCCGCCTGCTTTTCGGCGGTCACGTCGGACGCCGTGCCGATATAGCCGCGATAGGCCCCGAACTCGTCGCGCGCCGGCTTGCCGGTCATCCGCCACCAGGTTTCGCCGGGGGCCTCGCCGATCCGGATCTCGACATCGGAAAACGGCGCACCGTCGGCGATCGCGGTCTTAATGCCGCGGATGACGGGATCGTTTCCATCGCCCAAGCCTTGCAGAAAGGCGAGGAAATCGACACCGACAAGCGCCGCCCGCGTGCGGCCGGCCGCGGCCTCGAAGCGCTCCGAAACCCGATCGATCCGTCCGTCGCAATCAAATTCCCACAGCCAGTCGGAGGAGTTTTCCTCAAACTCCTTGAGCAACAGGGAAATGATCTCGTTCTGCTCGCTGATCTTCATTTCCGACACCCGGTGCACGACGAAGTCGCGCACATGGCGCTGGCTCGCCAATATGATGACGGCCATGAAGCAGACCAGCAGTACGGCCAGAACAAGCGCTGTGGCACCGTCCTGCATCTGGGTAAGCGCAACGAGGGAGCCGAGGAAAATCGGCACCAGAAACGCCAGTGCCGCCTGCGGAAGGGTGACCAGGATAAGGCCGCCGGCGCTCAACATGCCGGCGATCGCCACAGCCGTGATCAGGGTGACCGTCGCCTGATCCTGCCCTATCAGCAAGATCGGCACGAGCCCCCAAAGCGTTCCGGCAATCAGCGTGTCGGTAACGATGGCGCGCAGCGTCCCGTCGCCTGGGGCGCCGTCGTGCACGCTGCCGCGCCACAAGGTCAGTCCTCTTCGCAGCGAAACCAGAAGTGCCGCGGCCCAAATCAGGACCGCCGGAAATGCCGACGTACCGGCGGCGACCCATACCAGCGACAGTGCCGCGACGATCGCCCCGGCCGCGGCGATCGGCAGAACCTCTACGATGGCCCTGATCTGCTGGCGATGCAAACCCGCGCGGATCGACGGATCGAGTTCACTCACCCCCACCGCGCGCTCGAAACTGGCGCTCAACCGGCGCACGACCCCCATTATCGGCACAACTCAACCCCCACGGTTTGTGTCGAGAAACACTAGGGCTCCCTGCTTAAGTTTCAGTTTCCATGAAAAAAGACGGCGTTCTTCACTTGATACTTTTATGAATTTGAAAATCCAACGCAACTCAAAAGAAATTAATTGTTATTTCAATTAAAATTTTGCATTTCTTATATAAACATATTCTTTCATACATTTGCCTCTTGGTTAATTTTTTCTCTCCGAAAATCTGTAAATCAAAATAAACCATTCCACTTAATCGGAAATTGAAGTGTCCCGGGTATTGTCTCGTCAAAGAAAAATGCGAGCATGGAACACGGGGACTTCGATATGAGCGCAAACAAGCAAGGCCGGGCCATTCCGGAAACAGCCCTGAAAGGCAGCCTGCGCGACTTTCGCCAGCCGGCGGGCGCGGAACTGATCAGACGCGGCGACGGGTTTTTCGCCTGGCAGGATGAACGGCGCGAACACGGGTTGTGGCCCTACGCCAAATCCACCGCCTCGGCGCCGAAAACGCATTGTTCGGCACGCACCGACTGCGGCGAGGAGGTATCCGGGGTGAATTTCGCCTCGCAGGACTATCTTAGCCTGGCCTCACACCCGCAGATCAAAGAAGCGGCGATCGAGGCGATCGAGGAATACGGCGTGCACAGTGCCGGCTCGGCGGCGCTTTTGGGCAATACTCGCCAATCGCTGCAGCTGGAGCGGACCATCTCCGACTATCTGAACGAGCGCGAGATCGTGCTCTATCCGACGGGATGGTCGGCCGGCTTCGCCTCGGTGCAGGGCCTGGTGCGGCCCAACGACCATGTCGTGCTCGACGTGCTTGCCCATTCCTGTCTTCAGGAAGGCGCCCGGGCCGCAACGCAGAACATCCATTTCCACGGTCATCTCAACGTCGAAGGCTTGGCGCGGCGGCTTCAGCGCATCCGCAACACCGATCGGGAAAACGGCATCCTGGTGGTGACCGAAAGCCTGTTTTCCATGCATTCCGACACGCCTGACATCGCCGCGCTGCGCGCGACATGCGACGAATACGGCGCCACGCTTCTGGTCGACTGCGCGCATGATTTCGGCTGCATCGGCGATGACGGCCTCGGCCATCTCGGGCTGCAGAACATGATCGACAATGTCGACATCATTATCGGCAGCTTTTCGAAGACGTTTGCCTCGAATGGCGGCTTCGTTGCCGTCAAGAGCCGGGCAACCGCCGAATATCTGAAATATTACAGCGCCACGCAGACCTTTTCCAACGCGCTGTCGCCGGTTCAGGCGGCAACCGTGCTGGCCGCGTTCGAGATCGTGCGCTCGCAGGAGGGGCGCGAGCGCCGCCGCAGGCTGATGGACAACATCCTCTACATGCGCAACGAAATGGCCAAAGCCGGCATGGAAACGCTCGGCGACCCGTCGCCGATCGTGCCGGTGCGCGTGGGGGCGGAGGGCCTGGCGCGGATCGCCTCGCGCGAACTGGCCTCGGTCGGCGCGATCGCCAATCTGGTCGAGTATCCGGCCGTGCCGCAAGGAGGAGCGCGGTTCAGGGTGCAGGTGATGGCCGATCACTCTGCCGAGGACGTCGACATGCTGGTGCGGCTGATGCGCGAGGCCATGCGCCATGCCGATCTCGAATTTCGCTCCTATCGCGAAAACGATCCCTCGCCCGGTTCCGTTCGCGGCTGGGAAGCCGCATCGAACGCGGCCTGAGGACATCGTTCCATGAACGGCCGGACTTCGCGCGCCCTTCGCCTGCTTGCCGTCGACGACGACGCGGCCTCGGCCGAACTCGTCGTGCGCGTGGCCGAGCGTTGCGGGTTCGAGGCGTTCGCGACCTCCGACTCGCGCGGTGTGTTGAACATCGCGCGAGCGCTCTCGCCCGACATCATGGCGCTCGACATCAACATGCCGAACCTGGACGCGTTCGACCTGATGCGGCTTTTGGCCGAAGCCGGTTTTGCGGGACGGATCCTGATCGTCAGCGGCGAGCAGGAGACGGTTCTCCAGCAGACCCAGGCCAGGGCCGAGGCGCTCGGCTTGACCGTGCCCTACGTGCTGCAGAAGCCGCTCGATTTCCAGAAACTGCGCGCCATGCTGTTGGCGCGGGACGTCGTGGCCGCCGCCTGAGCAGCGCGCAACGCCGACGGCAACGATCGCCGGCGCCGGCCCCGTGCGCGCGGCGGGGCTGCCCTTTTCGAAATCCCGAGTCCCCACAACACCGACCGGCGTGAAAGCGGCTCGGCCGCCCCGAGCCGTATCGATCACACGGTCAGGCTGGCGCGCGCTCGGCGGCCAAGATTGGAGCCGGCAGCGGGATGCCGGGATCGGGCGCGGTTGCCCGCCGCCCCCCTTCGATCACGGGCGGGCCTGCAGGCTGCCCTCGATCTTTCCCAGCAGACGCTGCAGGTCCACGGGCTTGGTGTCGAAATCGCAACAGCCCGCCTCGAGGCTCTTGACCCGGTCGGATTCGAACGCGCTCGCCGTCAGCGCGATGATTGGGATCGCCTCGGTGCGGGGGTCGGCCTTGATACGCCGCGTCGCCTCCCAGCCATCCATCTCGCCCAGCCCGATATCCATCAAGATGACATCGGGCATCACCTCGCCCGCGGCACGAACGCCGGCCGGCCCGTCCTCGGCGAAGCGTATGTTATAGCCCCGGCGTTCCAGCCGGCGCCCGAGAACATCGCGATTGATCGGATTGTCTTCGACAATGAGAACCACAGTCATGATCGCCTCGATTGGCTAGCCCGTCGCGCGTGCGGGCGCGGCGTCGGCTTCCTGCTTTTGCACGGCGCGCATGGCGGATTTCAGCTTGTTGATGTCGAGCGGCTTGGAGATCAGGCCCGAGGCGCCGTTTTCGCGCGCCTTGTGGCGCTCCTCGTAGATCGACAGCATGAAGACCGGGATCGACGCCGTCACGGGGTCCGAGCGCAGCGTGTCGAGCACGTCCCAACCGTTGAGGCCCGGCATCTGGATGTCGATCAGGATCGCGGTCGGCATGACGGTGCGTGCGATCTGCAGGACCGATTCGGGCGCGTCGGTGCAAACCGGACTGAAGCCCTCCTTGATCAGCATGCGCTCGGCCAGTTCGAGAAACACCACGTCGTCGTCGACGATCAGGATCTTTTGCCGCTCGCTGCCCTCGCCGGTCGACAGGCCGGCGAAACCGGTCTTGCGTTCGCGGGTTTCGGCCATCGCATCGGCAAGCATCTCGCGCTCGCCGGCCTCGGCATTGGCCTCGGTTCCGGCGGGAAGGTGCACGGTGAAGCACGACCCCTTGCCGAGTTCGCTTTCAACCGAAATCCAACCGCCCATCAGGCGACATAGATTCTGGCTCAGCGACAGCCCCAGCCCGGTACCGCCATATTTGGCGGCGATCGCGGGATTTGCCTGGGCGAAATTGGAGAACAAATTGGCCTGCTGCTCGCGCGCGATGCCCGCGCCGGTGTCTCGGACCGCGATCACCACCCAGTCGGCCCCGCCGCGCCGCTCGCGACGAGCCGAGAACGTGATCTCGCCGTTCTGGGTAAATTTGGCCGCATTGCTCAGAAGGTTGAAAATCGTTTGGCGCAACTTGGTGGCATCGGCGTTCATCGTGCCCAGATCAGGCGCGCGATCGACGATGAAGGCGTTGGTGTTCTTGGCGGCCAGCGGCCGGCCCGTCGCCTCGATTTCGTCGATGAGACCGGCGAGATCGATGGGTTCGACGTTGAGTTCCATCTTGCCGGCCTCGATCTTGGAGATGTCGAGGATGTCGTTGACCATCGCGAGCAGATGCTTGCCTGCGGCGCTGATCTTCTGCAGGTCGGCGATGTCCTCGCCGCGCCCCTCGAGCTCGGCGTCTTCCAGCAGGATTTCTGAATAGCCGAGTACGGCATTGAGCGGCGTGCGCAGTTCGTGGCTCATCTTGGCCAGGAACTCCGACTTGGCACCGTTGGCGCGCTCGGCTTCCTCCTTGGAGGCCCTGAGCATCTTCATCGTGTCCTGGTGGCGATCGATCTCCTTCAGCAGTTCGGACTGGGAATCGACCACCCGCGAATAGTAGCTCGCCATGAAGAACACATAGGTCGCCGCGCAGAAGGCGGAGATGACGCCGATCTCCACCATGTCCTGGACGGGGATATGCGCGGGAAAGGAGTTTTCCAACAGGAAAGCGGCATAGAACGAAGCAAGCCCGAAGGCGATCTGCGCAAAGATGATGATGCGCGTGTTCATGTTCGAGCCGAGATAGAAAAACGCCAGCAGCGGCATGACCAGAAGCCACATCAGGAAGGGCGAACTTGCCCCGCCATAGTGATACGAGCCCCAGAGAATTGCGAAATTCAGGTTGAAGACCGACAAAAGCGCCAGCCCGGTATAATGGTTCGGCAGCAGTTTCAGCGCGACGGGAAACAGCCAGAACGCCGCGATCGAAGCGGCGAGCAGGGGCACGTGCGGCCACGGGCTGGGGTCGACGACGGCCAGGAAGACCGGGATCGGCGCGCCCATGATCGGGCCGAACATGTGACTGATCAAAAACATGCGCACGCGTTTCTGCACATGCAGGTCGTTGCGGTATTGCGGCGGCGTCAGCCATTCCAACAGCGCGTCAAGCCGGCGCAGAATTTCCATTTTTTCGGCCCTCGTCCCGATTGATCTGCAATTTTGCGCCGCAAATTTTGAGAGAACGTAAACAAGGTTTCGCGTGCCCGGCACCCGTTAAGCAATCGGAAACCATAAGCGCGTAATTTTCCCAACATGGTTTATGGATCGTTAGGGAGCCTTTCGATGCGCAAGGCGCTTTCATGCCTTTTTCTGCTGGCAGCCGCCGGCACTGCCTCGGCAGCCGATATCGACATCATCGAAGCCCCTGAAATCGCTCCCGAACGCTTCGGGTGGACGGGCGCCTATGTCGGCGCCAGCGTCGGCTATTCGTGGATGAACGATGTCGACCGGTCCTTCGTCCCGCCTTTCCCGGATCACGGCGAGGACTGGGTCGTCGGCGCCCATGCCGGCTACCTGCACCAGTTCGGCTCCGTGGTCGTGGGCGCGGAGGTCGAATACACCAATCTCGACATCCGCTTCGAACGCGCGCCGATCAAAATCTACGCCAATGACGCGGTGGCGGCCAAGTTGCGTGCCGGCTACGCCATGGACAGGCTTCTGGTGTCGGCACATGGCGGCGCCGTCTACGCCACCACCAATATCAGATTGCAGGATTGGGGCTGGACCCTCGGCGCCAATGTCGACTACGCGCTGACGGACAATTTGCTGCTCGGCTTGCAATACACGCATTTCGATTTCGAGGAATTCGACAACACGCTGATCGACGCACGCCTCGACACCGTAACCGCACGGATCGGCTACAAATTCTGATTGCAACGCGGCGGCCGACCACGCGGTTTGGCCCGCCGCCCACAGCCATGCGCCAGGCAGGTATCTGCCATTCGCGAACGCCGCCACCAGCGGCTTGTTCTTTTGTGTGCGGTGCACAATATGCATGGCATGCAAAGAGTCGACGACTCGGGGAGGAATACCGCGAGGATGTTTGACACATGGCCAGGCGCCACCCGCTTCCGTCTCTGTCCGGTACGATCCGCGTGCTGCCGCCGCGCGACCTGCCGCTTTTCCGCGAGCATTTGTTGCGGCTCGACGCGTCGAGCCGGCGCGACCGCTTCAATGGCGTAACCGACGACCGTTTCGTGACCGCCTACGCCGCACGCTGCTTTGACGGGCGGACACTGGTGGTCGGTTATTTCGAGGACGACGCCCTGCGCGGCGCAGCCGAATTGCACGAGCGCGCCGACATGCCGGAAAAATCGGCCGAAATCGCGTTCAGCGTCGAACGCGCCTGGCAGCATCGGGGCATCGGCAGCCGGCTGTTCGAGCGCCTTATCGAGCGCGCGGTGGCGCTCGGCCATGTCAGCCTTTACGTGACCACCCATCCGCAGAACCAGGCAATGAAGGCGCTGGCGCGCAAGTTCGATGCCGGCTTGCGTTTCGAAAATCTGGAGGCCGCGGGCAAAATCGACCTCAAGCGGCGGCTGGCGCAACGCCAAAAGGCGCGCGCCTTCTCCACGCCGGCCTCGACCAGCCAGACACCGGCGGCACCCGATCTTGCAACTGCGGTTTCGGGCCTGACCAAGGCCGTTGTCGATTTCCAGGTCGCAGCCATGGGCGGGGCGGTCCTCGGCGGGGCCGCCGAGGCAAAAGAGGCCCCGCGTCGCTAAGCAGGCCCGACGCCAAAGGGCCCGGATGGCGCCGGGCCCGCACCGTGGCGGCCCGTCGCCCCTGCTATTTCAGAATATCCTTCGACGCCACGGTCGAATCGGCATTCAGCCGGTAGACGATCGGAACGCCGGTGCCCAGTTCGAGCTTCACCACCTCATCGGGCTTCAGCCCGTCGAGCGCCATGATCAGCGCGCGCAGCGAATTGCCGTGGGCGGCGACCAGAACGGTCTCGCCGCGCAGCACGTGCGGCTGGATAACGTGCAGGTAATAGGGCCATACGCGCGCGCCGGTGTCGCGCAGGCTTTCGCCGCCGGGCGGCTGGACATCATAGGAACGGCGCCAGATATGCACTTGTTCCTCGCCCCATTTGGCGCGCGCGTCGTCCTTGTTGAGCCCGGCCAGATCGCCATAGTCGCGCTCGTTGAGCGCCAGATCGCGCTCGGTCTTCAGATCGCTCTGGCCAAGTGCGTCGAGAATATGCTGGCAGGTCTTCTGCGCGCGCATCAGCACCGAGGTGAAGGCGATGTCGAACGTCGTGCCGCGCGCCTTCAACAGCGCTCCGGCCGCTTTGGCCTCGGCATGGCCCTTTTCCGTCAGGTCGACGTCGCGCCAGCCGGTGAAAAGGTTCTTGAGGTTCCATTCGCTCTGGCCGTGGCGAACGAGGACGAGTGTGCCTGACATGGGGTCTCCCTATTGGCTTGCCGATTGCGAAAACTGATCTCCGACCCGCATGGCCGCGACGATTTCGGCGAAATCGACCGCGTCGACCGAAAACAGCGATTTACGGAAATACATGCCCCAGTGGCGGGTCATCGCCCTTCCAGACCCAGGACGTCGAGCATCGAATAAAGCCCGGGCTTGCGACCATGCGCCCAAAGCGCCGCCTTGACCGCGCCGCGGGCGAAGATGGTGCGATCCTCGGCCTGATGCGACAGCACGAGGCGCTCGCCCTCGCCGGCCAGCATGACCTGATGTTCGCCGACGACGGAGCCGCCGCGCAAGGTGGCGAACCCAATCGCACCGTTGGGGCGCGGGCCGGTATGGCCGTCGCGCACCCGCACGCTGTGCTCGCCCAGCGAAATGCCGCGTCCGGCGGCCGCCTCCTCGCCGAGCAGCAATGCCGTGCCCGAGGGTGCGTCCACCTTGTGGCGGTGATGCATCTCGACGATCTCGATGTCGAAATCCTCGTCCAGCGCCGCCGCCGCCTGGCGTACCAGCACGCCGAGCAGATTGACGCCCAGGCTCATATTGCCCGACTTCACGATCGTGGCGTGGCGGGCGGCGGCCGTGATCGCGGCCTCGTCCTCCGGCGCGCAGCCCGTGGTGCCGATGACATGGGCGATGCGGGCCTGCGCGGCATAGCCGGCAAACTCGACCGTGGCTGCCGGCACGGTGAAATCCAGGACACCGTCCGCCTCGGCGAATACCGGCAGCGGGTCATCGCTGATTGCGACGTTGAGCATGCCGATGCCGGCCAGTTCGCCGGCATCGCGACCGACAAAGGGCGATCCGGTCCTCTCCACCGCGCCGGAAAGGCAGACGCCCTCGGTCTGGCGAATGACGCGGATCAGGGTCTGCCCCATGCGGCCGGCGGCGCCGACAACGACCAGTTTCATCGCGCTCACGATTTGCTCCCTGCCGATTTCCTGCGCGCGGCCGCTGTGCCGGGCTTGCCGGCAACGTCGCGCACGAGTTCCAGAGTGCTGGCGCCCTGCATCTGGTTAAAGCGGTAATAAAGCCCATCCCGGTCGCGCATCAACTGCTTGTGCGTGCCTTCCTCGACCAGGCGCCCGGCCTCGAGCACGATGATATGATCGGCGTCGATCACGGTCGACAGCCGGTGGGCGATCACGATGGTGGTGCGGCCTTCCATCACGGTTTCGAGCGCTTGCTGGACACGCGCCTCCGATTCGCTGTCGAGCGCCGACGTCGCCTCGTCGAGCAGCAGGATCGGCGCGTTGCGCACGATCGCGCGCGCGATCGACAGCCGCTGGCGCTGACCGCCCGACAAGGTCATGCCGTTTTCGCCCACCTGTGTGTCGTAACCCAATGGCAGAGCGGCGATGAAGGTGTCGGCATGAGCCTGGCGCGCCGCCGCCTCGATCTCGGCATCGCTGGCATCCGGGCGGCCGTAGCGGATATTGTCGCGGATCGTGCCTTCGAACAGGTAAGGCTGTTGCGAGACATAGGCGATCGACTGGCGCAATGACTGCTTGGTCACGCCGGCAATGTCCTGGCCGTCGATCGAAATCGTGCCGTCCCACACGTCGTAGAAGCGCTGCAGCAGCGCGATCACCGTGGTCTTGCCGGCGCCCGAGGCGCCGATAATCGCAGTTTTGCGGCCGGGAGCGGCGACGAAACTGACATCGCTCAGCACCGGCATGTCGGGTGTGTAGCCGAAAGTGACCTTGTCGAACCGTACCTCGCCGCCCGCAACCGCCAGCGCCGGCGCGCCCTCGCGATCGCGCTGGCGCGGCTCGATGTCGAGAATCTCGTAGATCATGCGCGCATTGACGAGCGACTTTTCGAGATTGACCTGGACCCGGGCCAACCGGCGCGCCGGATCGTAGGCGAGCAGCAACGCGGTGATGAAGGAGATCACCGCGCCAGGCGGCTCCTGCGCGAAGGCGGTACGATACCCGGCATAGGCGATGACGCCGGCGACCGCGAAACCGGCCAGGATCTCGGCGATCGGCGTGGTGCGCTCCGACACCCGGGCGATCTTGTTGGCGCGGTATTCGGCATCGTCGATCAGCCGCGACAGCCGGTCCGAGAGCTGACCTTCCATCGTGAAGGCCTTGACGATGGCGATGCCCTGAACGGCCTCCTGCATGGCGCCGATCAGATGGGCGTTGATCTCGACCGATTCGCGCGTCACGCGCCGCAGCCGGCGCATCAGCCGGTTGACGGTGTAGATCAGCGGCGGACCGATGAGGAACGCCACCAGCGACAGAACCGGATCCTGGATGATCATGACGATGACCAGCGCCACCAGCGAGACCGCGTCGCGGGCGATCGAGGTGAGCGTCATCGACAGAAGATCGCGAATGCCGTTGACGTTTTCGTTGATGCGCGCGGCGAGCTGGCCAGAGCGCGTATCGGCGAAGAAATCGACCCCGAGGTGCATCAGATGATCGAAGAGCCGCCTCTGGTACCGCGCCACGAGATTGTTGCCGATCTTGGCCAGCAGCACGGCCTGGCCGTAGGTGGCCAGCCCGCGCAGCACGAAGGCGGCGGCGATGCTGCCGCAGATCAGTACGATCAGGTCGTAGCGGCGGTCATTGAAGATGCTGTCGACGACATCCTTCATGATCCAGGCGACGAAGGCGGTGGTGCCGGCCACCGCGATCAGGCAGAGCACGGCGAAACCATAATGCGGCAGGTATTCGCGCCCGTTCTCGCGTATCACGCGGCGCAGGATCGCGACGACTTCGCCGGGATCGATCGATGGCCTGTGCAATCCCTGTGGCGTCACGTGCTATTCCGATCGTTGCGGGCGGGTCGAAGACCCTTCGGCCGCCCGGGAGAAAAGCGCGCCGCCGTCCGGCCGCATCAACGCGGTCGGTAGCGGCAACCCGCCGGCCGACGGGAATGCCCCTCTTAGCGTCATCGCCGGGCAATGCCTATGCCTTCGCTGCAACACCGGCGTCAAGCCGGCGCAGCCATGGCCTCACCGGATATGCCAGTGACGGCTGTCGATCTCGACGCCGAACCGGGCGGGCGTGCGCGCATAGGCGGCCAGCCCGGTCAGTGCAGCCAAAGGATGGGTGATGACGAAGACCGGGACCTGCCCGAGCAGGTCGCTGTGCGGCGCCTTGTCCTCGAATGCCGCACGGAAAGCCGGTTCCTTCAGCGCCGGCACGATCTTCTGGGCAATGCCGCCGGTCAGGTAAACACCGCCGCGCCCCATGAACACCAGCGCCAGGTCGCCCGCCAGCCGGCCCAGGCCAACCACGAACATGGCCAGCGCCTCCTCGGCGACGGGATCGCTCTTGTCGAGAGCGGCGGCGGTGATCTCTGCCGGCGTGGACAATGGCGCTTCGCTGCCGTCCGCCGCCGCGATGGCGCGGTAGAGATTGACCAGGCCGCGACCGCACAAAAGCTGCTCGGCCGAAATCCGTCCCTCGATCGGCTCCAGATGCGGAAAGACGGCGAGATCGCGCGCGGTGCGCGGGCCCATGTCGACATGCCCGCCCTCGCCGGGCACCGGAATCCAGGTATGGCAGGCATGGACCAGGCCGGCGACGCCGAGACCGGTACCCGGGCCGAGCACGATCCGGCCGGCATTGGGCTCGACCTCTCCCCCGCCGATCTTGACCATATGCTCCTCCCCGAGCGCGATCACAGCCAGCGCCTGGGCCTCGAAATCGTTCAGCAGCACGATGTCCTCGAGACCGAGCGCGGCGGCCATCGCCTTCGGCCGCACCACCCAGTCGCAATTGGTCAGCGCGATCTCGTCGCCGTCGATCGGACCGGCGACGGCCAGCACGGCCGAGCGCGGGATGATCGAGGTGCGGTCGAGGATCGAAGCCTGGATGGCCTCGTCGATCGTGGCGAAATCGGCCGTCTGCACGATCGGGAACTGTTTCGGCTCGGCATAGGAATCGACCAGGATGGCGAAGCGGGCATTGGTGCCGCCGATGTCGCCGATCAGGATCGGGAATTTGAGAACCGTGTCGGCATCCTCCGCCATGGGCATGTCGTCCTACCTGCCGTCCGTTTCTGAAGCTGGATCGCTTTTACCGGGCGCCCGGATACGGCCGAGAACCGCTTCGGCGGTCGACCGGTTGAGCGCCATGGGGATATCATAGACGATTGCGAGCCGCATCAGCGCCTTGACGTCGACATCGTGCGGCATCGCCGTCAGCGGATCGACGAAAAACACCAGCGCCTCGATGCCGCCTTCCGCGATCAGCGCGGCGATCTGCTGGTCGCCGCCGAGCGGACCGCTCTTCATGCGGGTAACCGTCAGCTCCGGGCAGGCCTCCACGATGCGCCCGCCGGTGGTGCCGGTGGCGTAGAGCGTGCAGCCGGCCAGCCGCGCGCGGTGCCGGCGCGCAAAGGCAACCAAATCGTCCTTTTTCTTGTCATGCGCGATCAGCGCAAGACGCAGCCTTTCCGACACGCCTGATCCCTTCCCGCCGGTCCGTTTCGGCTCTTAAACCGGTTTAAAAAGTTTAGGGCAAGCCCCTGCCGCCGAAAAGCCGGGCATTGGCCGGTTCAGCGCCGCGGACGCGGCTCGGGCAAGGGAATTTCGCGGCGCGGCGTGGCGGCAAAGGCGCTGGCTGCGATCGGCGGCGCGGCGACGGCATCGCCGCCGATGGTCACGGCGGCCTCGGACACCGGCGCCGGCGCCTCGAGCACCTGGCGGCACGCGGCCGGCAGGTCCTTCATCACCATGACGTCGCGCGCCTTGGGTTTGGCCGGCCCCTTGGCCGGACGCCAGGGCTCCTCCGTGAACCACCAGGCCAGCGACTTGTCGCAACCGTCGCTCGACGGCGGCGGCTTCTGGCTACGGCAGCCGGTCGAGCCGTCGGGACAGCCAATCCGGACATGGAAATGATAGTGATGGCCCCAGAACGGCCTGATCTTGGAGAGCCAGGCTCGGTTGCCCGTCACCGTGTCGCAGAGCTTCTTCTTGATACCGGGATGGACCAGGATGCGCTCGACCTCCGCGTAGCCGGCGGCGCGCTTGAGCAGAGCCGCATGGGCCGGCGTCCAGATGCGGTCGTCGACGTAGAGCGAGCCTTGCTGCAGCACCGAGGTCGCGCTCAGATTTTCGCGCTCGGAGGCGGTAAGGCGCCGATCCGGCATCGGCGTCAGCCAGATATCGGCGTCGAGCCCGATCTGGTGCGAGGCGTGCCCGGTCAGCATCGGTCCGCCGCGCGGCTGCGAGATGTCGCCGACGAGCAGGCCCGGCCAGCCATCGGCCACCGCCTCGCGCGACAGTCTTTCGATCAGCCGGATCATCTGCGGATGACCCCAGCGGCGGTTGCGCGACACGCGCATGGCCTGCCAGTTGGGGCCGTCGACCGCAATCGCCATCCCGCCGGAAAAACACCCCTTGGAATAAAAGCCCCAGGCCCGCGGCGTGGTCGCGGCCGGCAGGCGCTTGGCGCCGAACAGGGACTTGGCGAGCGGCTCGCCGGCCTGTGCCGGCATCGTCGCGGCGCCGCCAAGGGCGACCAGCGCCGCTACCGCGCCTGCGTGCAAAAAAGCCTTCAAAGTCATGATGCGCTCCCGCTCTCGCCGCCCGACCTTGCCCGAATCATACCATGCCGGTGCCGCCGACGCGACGACGCTCAGGCGCCCGGTTCGATCTCCCAGGCCCCGTCCCGCCACAGGCCGCTCAGCGCGGCGCGGTAGTCGGGATAGGCGAAGCGATAGCCCGCCGCCTTGATGCGCGCATTCGACACCCGCTTGGTCTCGGCCCAGAAGGAGCGCGCCATCGGCGACAGCTCGGCTTCCGCGAACGGGATTTCCGGCGGCGGAGCCACGCCCATCGTTTCGGCGGCGAACTCGACCACGTCCTGCGGCGGCGCCGGCTCGTCGTCGGTGACGTTGAAGATGCCGCCCTTCGCAGCGCGCGCGAGATGGGCGGTGGCGCCGGCGATGTCGGCGACATGGATGCGGTTGAAGACCTGGCCGCGCTTGACCAGGCGCCGGGCCGTGCCCTTCGACAGGTTCAAGAGCGCGTTGCGGCCGGGGCCGTAAATGCCCGAAAGCCGCAATATGGCGGCCGGAACGCCCCGTTCGCGGCCGAGCGCCAGCCAGGCCTCTTCGGCCGCCACGCGCGCGATCGAACGCGGCGAGACCGGACGCGGCGCGGTGTCCTCGTCGACCCACGCACCGTCATGGTCGCCATAGACGCCGATGGTCGACAGGTAGCCGATCCAGGCGAGTTCCGGCATGTCGCGCCGGATAAGACCGGCGAAAGCGGCCAGAACCGGATCGGCCTCGCTCTTCGGCGCGATCGAAACGACGAGATGCGTTGCCTGTGACAGGCGTTCGCGCAGCTCCGGATCGGACGTTTCCCCGTCGAAGACCAACGGCTCGATCCCCGCAGCGCGGAGACGGCCGAAATTCTCCGGCGAGCGGGTTGTGCCGGTGATCCACTCGGCTTCGGCGCGCATATGTCGTGCAATGGCGCGGCCGGAATAGCCGGCGCCGAAGATCATCAGCCTCATGCGAACTCCCTGTCGTTTCCGGTGCGCGCGGCCGCGCTCGCCGCCTGCCATTCCTCGTACACGCTCTCGTCGGGATCGGCGCCGCGTGCGGCGTCGAGAACGAGAAAATCCCGCGCCGGCAGAAGCCGCGACAACGCCCACACAGCGGCGCCGCGCACCACCGGCGCGGTGTCGTCGAGCAGGCTTCGGCAGGCCGGCACCAGCGCGGCGTCGCCCGAATTGCCGGCCGCAACCAGCGCGTTGCGCACGAAACGGTCGCGCCCGGTGCGCTTGACCGGCGAACCGGAGAACAGGCTGCGAAAGGCCGCGTCGTTGAGCGTCAGCAAGTCGCGCAAGGCTGGCGCGCGCCGGTCGGCCCGGCCGGCCAGCTTGGCCTCGGAAGCGCGCCTGGCGAACTTGTTCCACGGACAGACCGCCAGGCAATCGTCGCAGCCATAGATGCGGTTGCCGATCGCCGGACGCAGCGCGCGCGGGATCGGGCCGTGATGCTCGATGGTAAGGTAGGAGATGCAGCGGCCCGCATCGAGCCGGTAGGGCGCGGGAAAGGCGTTGGTGGGGCAGATGTCGAGGCAGGCGCGACAGCGTCCGCAATGATCGGCCTCGGCGCTATCGGCCTCCAGAAAGGCCGTGGTGAAGATCGAGCCGAGGAAAAGCCAGGACCCGTGGCCGCGGCTGACCAGATTGGTGTGCTTGCCCTGCCAGCCGAGACCGGCGGCGGCGGCCAGCGGCTTTTCCATCACCGGGGCCGTGTCGACGAACACTTTGACGTCGGCGCCGGCGCGCGCGGCCAGCTTGCCGGCAAGCTGCTTGAGCTTGCCCTTGACCACGTCGTGATAGTCGCGGTTTTGCGCATAGACGGAAATCACCCCGCACGAGGTGCGCGCGAGATCCGCGAGCGGGTTGTGGTCCGGCCCGTAATTCATCGCCAGCATGATCACCGAGCGGACCTCCGGCCAGAGCCGGTGCGGGGCGGCGCGCGCCTCCATGCGTTCGGCGAGCCAGCCCATCGTGGCGTGATAGCCGTCATCGACGAATTGCCGCAGCCGCTGCGGCAGATCCGGCACGGCATCGGGCCGCACCACGCGCACGAGGTCGAACCCAACGGCGGCCGCCTCGCGATCGAGGAAGGTCCGCAGGGGGCTCGTTGTCGGCCGCGCGGACTGGCTCATGGTCAAAAATCCAGATCGGCGTAGTGCGACACCGGCGACAGGCCCGGCGCGCGGTCGGCGAGCAGCGAACGGAACGACGGTCTGGACTTGATGCGCCCGTACCAGTCGCGCGCGGCGCGATAGTCCTCCCACGGCACCTCGCCGAGATAATCGAGCACCGACAGCGCCGCGGCGGCGGCAAGGTCGGCATAGGAGAGCCGGTCGCCGGCCAGCCAGTCGCGCGTGCCGGCCAGCCAGTTGGTGTATTTCAGGTGCGGCTTCACATTGGCGCGCGCAGCGCGGATCGCCGCCGAATCCGGCGAGCCTCCGCCCTGCATGCTGGTCATCAGCGGCTTGAAGGCGCGCTCGCGCACCAGATGGCGGGTCACTTCGTTGTCAGTCTTGACCAAATACCAGTCGACCAGGCGGCGGATCTCGGCGCGCATGAACGGATCGTCGCCGTAAAGCCGGCGCTCGCGCATCAGCGCGCCGCGCGTCTCGTCAAGATATTCGGCGATCACGCCGGCGCCGACGATCGGCGTGTCACCCTCGGCGAGCAGCACCGGCAGGGTTCCCGCCGGGTTCATTTCAAGCAGTTCGGGGCGCCGCAACCACGGCTTCTCGTCGATGAGCTGCAGGTCCTCGCCATATTCGGCGCAGGACAGGCGCACGTAGCGGCAGGAGGCGACCAGCGGGTGATGAAACAGTGTCAGCATGATTCGGACTGTGGGTTTGGAGCCAATCGACAGTGCAGGTTTGCGCCCGGAACTTGCCATCGGCAAGCCCTGGACGGGCTCGGCGCAAGCGGGACGCTAACGCATCGCGCAAGGATGTGGCGGAAATCGGCCATCCCGGATCCGCGGCGGCGCGGACGGGACCGGCCCCGACCGCCTTCTCCAGCCTGCAACTATGTGATCGTTCCTCATGCCGCGCTCCACATCCCGCATGACGACTGGCCCAAGCCTCTGGCCTTTTAAAGACCGGCGCGCTAAATCTCCCGCGCCTCCGGCAGGGTCGCGTCAAGGGCCAGTCTCTTAGGGGCACATATCAGGACACGCAAGGCGACGCCCAGAAGACGAGCCGGAGAATTTGATGGCACAGCAGACGATTGTGGACGCGGCGATGCTCGGCCTTCTGGAAGGGCTGACCGAGTTCATACCCGTCTCCTCGACCGGCCATATCCTGCTTGCCGGCCATTTTATGGGCTTCGAGTCGACCGGCAAGGCCTTCGAGGTTCTGATCCAGCTCGGCGCCATACTGGCCATTCTCAGCGTCTATTTCACCCGGCTGCTGCGGCTGCTCGTGGACTTTCCGAGCGACGCGCGCACGAGGCGCTTCGTCGCCGGCATCCTGATCGCATTCCTGCCGGCGGCCGTCGTGGGCGCGGCCGCACACGGCTTCATCAAGACGGTGCTGTTCGAGACGCCGATGCTGATCTGCATCATGCTGATCGTCGGCGGCGTGATCCTGCTGTGGGTCGACCGCCTGGCGCTCGAACCGCGCTATGCGGACGTGATGGACTATCCGCCGAGCCTCTGTTTCAAGATCGGCCTTTTCCAGTGCCTGGCGATGATTCCGGGCACCTCGCGCTCCGGCGCGACAATCGTCGGCGCGTTGCTGATGGGCGCCGACAAGCGCTCGGCGGCGGAGTTTTCCTTCTTTCTGGCGATGCCGACCATGGCCGGCGCCTTCGTCTTCGATCTGTACAAAAACCGTGACGTGTTGTCGGCATCCGACCTGCCGATCATCGCCGTCGGCTTCGTCACGGCCTTCATCATGGCGGTGATCGTCGTGCGCTACCTGCTCGACTACGTCTCCCGGCACGGCTACCGGCTGTTCGGCTGGTGGCGGCTGGTCGTGGGCTCCGTCGGCCTGGTCGCGCTTCTGGTCTGGGGGTAGACCGCGCGACGGCGATCGCGGCAGAACGGTCCGGCCCGTCTGCGGGGACCGCTTTTCAGACCCTCAAGTGGTTTACAACAGCGCCATCGCACCGCGCCGCATCATGTCGAGTGCCAGAAGGGTGATGCCGATACGGAAACCTTGGCGGAACGCCGTCTCCGGCAGCGCCTCCAACAGCCGCGTACCGTAAACCGTACCGAGATAGCCGGAGGCGATCATCGCCGCGATCAGCGGCAGCCAGTGCCAGAAGGCGAACCCGGCGAGCCCGAAGACGACGAGCTTGAGCGCGTGCTGAACCGTCATGCCGGCCGCGTGGGTGGCCACCAGCGCCTTGCGGTCGTCAGGGAAAAGCTGGGCGAAGAAGGCCGACAGCAACGGCCCGGTCGCGCCCATGAACATGGTGACGAAGGCGAGCACCGCGCTGCCCAGCGTCAAGCCGGCCGCCCCGAGCCGGCCGATGCCGGGAATGCGGCTCCAGGTGACGACGATGACGAACAGGCCGAGCGCGAGCTTGAGCAGCGCGTCGGGCAGTTGCACGACGAAGAAGGCGCCGCCGGCCGCCCCGATCACGCTGCCGATCAGAAAGGGGGCGGCGATTGCCCAGTACACATTGGCCCGCTGATGCCAGGCCCGACCGGTGTTGGAGCCAAGCTGGACCGCGCCGTGGACGGGTATCAGCGCGGCGACGGGGATGAACAGGCCCATCAGCGCGAGCATGGCCACGCCGCCGCCGACACCGAAAGTGGCCGTCAGCGCCGAGGTGAAGAAACTGGCACTCACCAATATCGCCGCCGCCGCGACGCCAAACCCGTCCGGCAGCAGGGTGAAGGGCAGATCCAAGACCGGTCAGGCCACCTTGCCGGTGACGAACTGGCCGGTCTTGCGGTAGCGCCACAGATAGGTGGGCAGAATGGTCTCGAGCGCCTGCGGCCGGATGCCGAGCCCGTCCAGCGTGCGGCCGTCCTGGATCGCGGCCTCGGAGACGACATTGTCGGACTGGAGCAGCGTGACCTGATCGCGGGTCAAGAGGGGGGTTGGCAGGAATTCGAGGAACCAGGCCTGCAGACGCGCCAGCGACCAGGGCAAATCGACGAACATGCGCTTGCGCTCAACCACCTCCAGCATCTTTTCCATGCATTCGCGGAAGCTGAGCACTTCCGGCCCGCCGAGCTCGTAGGTCGTGCCGGCGGCCAGATTGCCGTCGACGGCACGCGCCACGACTTCCGCAACGTCGGCGACATAAACCGGCTGGAAGCGGGTGTGTCCGCCGCCGACCAGGGGCAGGACCGGCGAAAAACGGGCCATGCCGGCAAAACGGTTGAAGAAATCGTCCTCGGGACCGAACAGGATCGAGGGGCGCACGATGACCGCGTCGGGCAGGGTCTCGCGCACCGCCTGCTCGCCCAGCGCCTTGGAGCGGGCGTAGGTAGATTCGGCTTGTGAGTCGGCGCCGATGGCTGAAACCTGGGTCATGCCGACGCCGGCGGCACGGGCGGCCTCGGCCACCGCGCGTGCGCCGAAATCCTGGACGGCCGAAAAGCGCTGGCGCCCCGATTCAAACAGGATGCCGACCGCGTTGACGGCGTAGTCGGAGCCCTCGAGCGCGCGGTCCACCGACCAACGATAGCGCAGATTGGCCTGGACCGCCTGGATCTGGCCGACATTGCCGAGCGGCTGCAAATGGCCGGCGAGGTCGGGCCGGCGGCAGGCGACGCGCACGAGATAGCCGCGCCGGGCGAGCGCGCGCACGACATGGCGGCCGAGAAAGCCGGACCCGCCGAACACCGTGATGCGCTTGGGGTTGGATACGATTGTCGTCATGGCGCAAACTTCTCCGTCGGCAGCCGAAACCGCGCCATCCGAAGATGGCGTCCTTGCGCCGCTTCATAATCGGTTTCGGCGCGAAGGCAAAGCGCGACGATTCGCCCATGCTCGGCCGTTCGCGGCCACGGGTCGGTATCAGAGCGTCGCACTCACGCCCAGACCACGCTCGCGCGCCTGGGTCAGGCAGTGCCAGGCGGCGGCGAGGTCCTGCGCGGCGACGCCGAGCGAGCGGTAGAGGGTGATCTCGTCGTCAGTACCGCGGCCGCCATGCGCACCGGCCAGCACCTCGCCGATCTCGGCGCGCACGTGGTCCTGGTCGATGCGGCCGCTTTCGAGCGCGGCGATGACCTCGCCGGCCTGGGCGAAGGTCGAGGCGCGGTAGTCGACGAACAGCGCCGCGCGCGCGACCATGTCCTCGTCGATCTCGCGGCTCGACGGCACCGACGCGCCGGCGACGTTGAGATGGGTGCCCGGATCGACCCACCCGCCTTGCAGGACCGGCTCCGCCGAGGAGGTGACGGTGCAGACGATGTCGGCGCCGGCCACGGCGGTTCTGACGTCGTCGGCCGGCTCGATGGCGACATCGCCATAGCGCGCCCGGGCACGGGCGATGAAGGCGTCGCGGGTCGTGGCCCGCCGGCCGACGACGCGGACCTGGCTGATATCGCGCACACACATCATCGCGTGTAGATGATGCTCGGCCTGCTCGCCGGCGCCGACGAGGGTCAGCACACGCGCATTTGACCGCGCCAGTGCACGGGTGGCGACCGCGCTGGCGGCGGCGGTGCGGATCGCCGTCATCAGCCCGGCGTTCATCATCGCGATCGCCGTGCCGTGTTCGCCCTCGAACAGCACATAGGCGCCCTCGTGCGAGGAATAGCCGGCGTCGGGATTTTGCGGGAAAAGGCTCAGAAGCTTGATGCCGAAACAGGCCGGCTGGCCGGCAACGCCGGGCAGGAGCGCGCCGGGCATGACGCCCATGCGGTTGTCGCCGCCGACTTCGACGAGCGAGCGCAGCGGCAGATTGGCCTGACCGGCGGAGACCGCCTTCATCGCGGTTTCCACCACCTCGATCGCATCGCGCATCGGCAGACAGGCGGCGACGTCCAGATTGGAAAGTACGATCATTGCCGGCGCACCGCCCCCTCGCCCCAGCCCTGGCCGGTGACCTCCAGATCGAGCTGTTCTTCCAAGAGCCCGGTATAGGCGGCCGGGCGGACCACGTAGGGAAAATGGCCGCCCCAGGCGAACCGGTAGCACACGCCCGGGTCGAGCCGCGCACGCAGCGCCTCGCGCATCGGCTGCGGCAGCAGCGGGTCGTCTTCACTCTCGATGGCGACGATGCGCTCATGCGGCAGGGAAACGGGCGGCAGATCGGGTCCGTCGCGAAGCGCCTTCAACCGGGTTCGCAATTCCGCTTCGCGGATACGACCGCCCTGCTCGGCCATCAGCAGCGCGACCAGATCGGCCTGGTCCGGATGGGTTTTTCCCCACGCGGTCAAGCCGCGTCCGAAACCGTCCCTCAGCTCGGCGATCGGCGCCTGGTCGAGATCGGAATTGTAGGGGGGAAACTGCCTGATCTCGTCCACCGAACCGAGCGTGTTGGCGGCGAGCAGCCGCTTGACCAGCTCCGGATGAATGGCGGCGAAATATTGCGCGAGATAGCCGCCGAGCGAGGAACCGAGCACCGTCGCCGCCCGCACGCCGCGCTGCCGCAGGAGTTCGGCCAGGTCGCCCGCCCACTCGCGCACGCCGCCGCTGTCGGGATAGGTGACGGCAATTACCCGGGCGCGCCCGGCCAGCGCCTCGATCTGCTGCCAGAAAATATCGGCGCGGCCCAGCGTGCCCGGAATCAGGACGAGAGCCGGGCCGTCGGTGCCGGCCGCAACCACGCCCCATTCTCGCCCGCGCAGGCTCACGCGCTGTTCGGGGTGGCACGCGGCGAAACGGTCGCGGGCGGCTATCAGCGGGTTGGTCATACGAACGGATCCTCCACTTTGGGCCAATAGTCGCCCTTTCTGCGGGTGAAGGGAATGGCGGCGAAATCGGGCGCGATCGCGCCGGGGGTCGCCATATGGATCACCTCGGCGGCGATCGGGGCGAAGCCGGCATAAAAATGCTGCGAGGATTTGACCACCACGATGCGCATCGCCTCGAGATCGATACCGAGCTGGGTGAAGGCTTCGGGGTGGAAGGTCTGGGTGCGCAGATCGTTGACGACCAGATGCACGCCGTCTGCCTCCAGCCAGACCATATTGCCCATCGGCATCAGCGTCTCGCCCATATGCTGGGAAAGGTTCCTGGCCGCCTTGCGGACGGTGACGGTGATGTCGACCGGGTCGCCGGACATCGGCCCGACCTTGCCGCCGAGGCGGATCGGCATCACCGCGCCCTCGCCGGCTTCCTGGCACATGCGCACCACGCCCGGGTCCCAGAAAAGTCCGAGCACGATGTCCTTGAGCCCGCGCTTAAGCACTTCCTGGAGGACGAAGGTGGCATCGCTCGGCGCGCCGCCGCCGGCATTGTCGGCATAGTCGGCCAGCACGACCGGGTTGCCGTTGGACGCGCTCGCCCGGTCCAGCGCCGCGTCGATCGACGGGAAGTCCGAGCGCAACCCTTCCCGGATCGACCACAATTTCTCGCCGAATTCGCGCGCGGTTGCGGCGGCGAGGTCGGCGTCGCCGTCGGCGATCGCAAGCATGCGCGTGCCGACCAGCGGGTGGTCGCCCCAGGGAAAACCGTGCGCGAGCGACAAGGACAGGATGCCGCCGTGTCCCTCGCGGGCCATCATCGCGTCGACAAAACCGCGCATCGGCTCCTTCGGCGTCTGATAGGAGCCCATCATGCGGCAGTCATAATCGCGCATGACCGGTCGGATCTTGCCGTCGGCTGTATCGGCGGCGAGCGTGAACAGTTCCTCGGCCCGGTCCGGCGAATCGGTATGCGGATATTCCTTGTAGCAAACGATCAGATCGGCGGCTTCGAGCATCAGCGGGGTGAGATGGTTGTGCGGGTCGATCTCGAGCCCGAGCACCGTTTCCGTGCCGACGAGCTCGCGGATATGCGCCATCAGATCGCCTTCGCAATCGTCGCAGCCCTGGGCGATCATCGCGCCGTGCATCGACAAGAGCACGATGTCGACCGGCATCGCCTTGCGCAGGTCGGCGAGGATTTCGGCGCGGAAGGCCTCGTAGACAGAGCCGATCGTGGGTCCGGCCGGCTGGGCGAAGGCGGCGAGGCTTTCGACCACCTGCCAGCCGCGTTCCTCGGCGCGGCGGCGCCACACATGCAGCGGCGCAGAAAACAGGTTCGGCGTTTCCCGCGTCGCCTCACGGCTCAGAAAGGTTTCCTCGAACGAGGCCAGGCCGGTCGGAATCGGCGAAAACGTGTTGGTCTCGGTGGCGAGGCCGGCGATGAAGACTTTTTTCACGGCGTGCTGTCCTGCTGTTCGTCGGGATCAAAGGCCGACAGCCGGGCGGCGAAATCGGCCAGGAGATGTAGAAAGATCAGCGCGAAGGCGATCGGAATGGCGAGGCCGAACCAGGCCATGGAGATGCCCAGCGTCTCGGAATTGCGGCCGGCCAGACGGGCGAGATAGCCGCGTGTCGGGTCGCCGGAAGCGCTCAAGAGCGAATAATAAAGAACCGGCGCGGCAAAGACGGCCACGCCGGCAAGCCGCGCCAGCGCCATCAAGGCGCCGACCGGGCCGGCCTTGTCGCGCATTGTGGGAAACAGGTTCGGGTCGGCATGGGCTCGAAAGGCGCAGGATGCGCCCAGCATGCCGGCCCACACCATGGCGTAACGGGCGAGTTCCTCGGTCCAGATCGGCGGCGCGGCAAGGATGTAGCGGGCCACGACCTGCCAGCTCGCCGCCAGCACCATCACCACCACCGCCGCGACCGCGCCCCATAGCGCGGCCGCGTTGAGCGATGCCGAAAGCCGGTCGAGGATCGCGGCCACGGCCCGCATCCGCTCAGCGTCCCAGAGAGGCCGACCAGGTGGCGAGCTGATCGGCGTTGACCGGACCGGCGGTGTAGACCGCCCGGGATTTTTCGCGGAACTCGGCACGGGCCTCCGGCGTCAGGCGGGTGACGGCGATGCCGGCCTCCTCGAGCGCGTCGAGAATGCCGGAACGCTTTTCAAGCCATGCGCGATTGGCCTTGTCGGCCGCCTTGACGGCATCGTCGACCGTCTGGCGCTCTTCCTCGGACAGGCCCTGATACCAGTCCTCGGACGCGATCGCGAGGCGGACGGAGGGCGAAGTCCCGGCATCGGTGAAGTGCTTGATGAAGCCGGTATGGCCGAACAGAAGCGGCACGAAAGGCGGGTTGATATAGCCGTCGGCGACCCCGGTCTGGAGCGCGTTCGGCACTTCGGCCCAGCTCACGATGGTGCCGGTCGAACCCCAGGCCTCGAACAGCGAGATCTGGATCTCGTCGAGCGCGCGCATGCGCAGCCCGGTCATGTCGGCCACGCCGGCAACCGGCTTCTTGGTGTTGAAGATGCCGGCCGGGAGGCCGAGATGGGCGACGCCGAGCACCCGCACGCCCTTGGGTGTCGTGCCGGCATTGATCTTCTCGAGCATACCGCCCGCGTAAAGCGCCTCGTCGACCTCGCCGAGGTCGTCGAAGAAATAGGGCAGATAGACGCCGTAGATCAGCGTATCGAGCGTGCCGGCCGATTTCACGTCCGACATCGACACTTCAAGCAGGCCCTGGCTGACCTGATCGAGGCGCTCGGCCTCCTCGCCGAGCGCACCGCGCTGGAACTCCTCCGCCTCGATGCCGTTCTCGTTGAGATAGGTCGCGAAGGCATGCGCCCACACATAGGTGCCGGACTGCTCGAGGTCCGGCGGGCTGTCGAGCGCCACCTTGACCGTCTGCGCCAGCACCGGCGGCGCGAGGCCGACGGCGGCAGCGAGCGCGAGGCTTCCGATCCAAAGTCGAAGTTTCATGTTCTCCTCCCTTTCTGGCCGTTATTGTCGGTTCGGCCCTGTTGCGTCACAACCCCATGGCGCGGGGCAGGACAAGACTGATCTGCGGAAAGACGATGATGACGCCAAGCACCGCCATCTCCAGAACGACGAAGGGAATGACCGCGCGCGCGAGTTGCCAGTAGCCGACGCGGGTGACGGCCGAGACGATCAGCAGGCAACCGCCGAGGGGCGGCGAGACCAGCCCGATACACAGATTGAAGCAGATCACGATGCCGAGATGGACCGGGTCGGCGCCGCCGGCGAGCGCGACCGGGGCGAGCAGCGGCACCAGCAGCGCCAGCGCCACGGTGATGTCGAGCACCATGCCGGCAACGATGAAAATGATGTTCATGGCCAGCATGAAACCGATCGGTCCGAGGCCGAGATCGGCGACCAGCGCGGCGATCGCCTCGGGAATGCGCTCCAGCGCGGCCAGGTGGCCGAGGGCCGCGACGGCGCACAGGATGATGAAGATCGAACCGGTGAGCGTTGCCGTGCGCCGCAGCGCCTCCAGAAGCCCCTGACGGGTGATGCCTGTGTAGAAGGTGCCGGCGGCAAGTGCGGCTACCACGGCGACGGCGGCGGCTTCCGTTGGCGTCATCCAGCCGAAAACGATGCCGCCGACAATGATCAGCGGCAGGCTGAGCGCCGGCAGGGCCCCGACCAGGGTCGGGCCGAAGGCGGGCGCCTCGCCACGCTCCAGGCGCGGATGGTCGTCGCGCCAGGCATACCAGGCGTTGAGCGCGAACAAGGCCCCGGTCAAAAGCAGCCCCGGCAGAATGCCGGCCATGAACAGCGCCGCCACCGAGGTCTGCATCAGCGCGCCGTAAAAGATCAGGATGATGGAGGGCGGCACGATCGGCCCGATGATCGAGGAGGCCGCGGTGATGGCGCCGGCATAGGTGGCCGAGTAGCCGCGCTCGCGCATCGCCGGCACCAGCGTGTTGGAGAGCGCGGCCGCGTCGGCCACCGCCGAACCGGAAATGCCGGCGAAAAACACGCTGGTCATGATGTTGACGTGGCCGAGCCCGCCACGCAGGCGCCCGACCAGCGCCATCGACAGGTCGATCAGGGCCCGGGTGACGCCGGCCCGGTTCATGATCTCGCCGGCGAGGATGAACAGCGGCATTGCCAAAAGCGCGAAGACGCTGATCTGGGAAAACACTTTTTGCGGCAGAATGGCGAGATAGCGCGCATTGTCCGTCACCAGGAAGGCAAGCACCGCCGAGGCGCCGATCACATAAGCGAGCGCCAGGCCCGACGCCAAAAGCCCCAGTGCGGCGAGCGGAACGAGCCAGATCATCGGCGGCACGCCGGGCGTTCGGGCGCCAGATCGCGCACATCGAGACCGTGCTCGACAATGTCGGCCGGCGGGTCGGCGCGCAGCACCAGCGCCGCCGCGAAACGCGCCAACGCCGGCGCGGACTGGATGCCGTAGCCGCCCTGCCCGGCCAGCCAGAAGAAGCCGGGCACCGACGGGTCGTAACCGGCGACCGGCACCTTGTCGGCGACGAAACTGCGCAGCCCCGCCCATTTGTTGTCGATGCGCGCCACCTTGAGGTCGAAGGCCCGCTCGATGCGGTCGACACAGACCGCGATGTCGATCTCTTCCGGCTGGGCGTCGCAGGGCGGCGACGGCGTCTCGTCGGCCGGCGAAATCAGCAGGCGGCCGGAGTCGGGCTTCAAATAGAATTGCTCGTCGATGTCGACGACGGTCGGATAGCCGGATACCGAAACTCCTTCCGGAGCCGAAACGATCATCGCGGTCCGGCGCTTGGGCACCAGCCCGACCGGGGTCGCGCCGGCCAGGACGGCGATCTCGTCCGCCCAGGCGCCGGCGGCATTGACCACCGTGCCGGCGCGAATGGCGCCGCGAGGAGTGTCGATGCGCCAGCCACGGCCGTCATGCGCCAGCGCGTCGACGCCGCCGTCGGTTACAAGCCGACCGCCACGGGCACGAAAGCGGCGCAGATATCCCTGGTGCAGCGCATCAACGTCAATGTCGCGCGCGCCCGGCTCATGCACGGCGGCCACGGCATAGCCGGGGCGCAGCATCGGCACCATCGCCGCGATCGCGGCGGCGTCGAGCCGGTCGACCGCGCTGCCCTGCGCCAATTCGGCCAACATCGCCTCGACGGAACCGAGCTGGTCCTGGCGGGCGATCATGATCACGCCGCGCGGCGACAGCAACGGCCCGGCGGCGAAACCGTCCGGCGGCGCATCGAAGAATGGGGCCGAGGCGCGCGACAGGGCGCGGATCGGGGCGGGACCGTAAATGGTCGAAAACAACGCCGCCGAGCGGCCGGTGGTGTGATAACCGGGCTGGGCCTCGCGCTCGAGCAAGGCCACGCGCGCGCTTGTCGCCAGTTCGGCGGCGACCGAGGCGCCGGCGATGCCCGCGCCGATCACGGCAATGTCGACGTCTTGCGGCAAACGGTCCGACACGCAAGCCTCCTCCCAAAAGCCCTGTCGCGGGCTATCGCCCGGCGCATGTCGAAACCGTAACAAGAAATTTCCGATAAGAAAATCGAAATTTTCCCATCGGAAAATCTGTGGACGCGGCCTCCTCCCGCGCATAGAGTTCGCCGATGGACAAACCCACCGATCGACGCACCCCGAAACGGATGGAGCCGGCCGACCGCCGTGTCAGAATGGGCGAGCGGCTGCGCGAAATCCGCCACGAGCGCGGCCTGACCCTCGCGGAGGTGGCGAAAAGCTCGCGGCTTGCCGTCTCAACCGTGTCGAAGGTCGAGCGCGGCCTGATGGCGCTGACCTATGACCGTTTCAGCCAGCTCGCCGACGGTCTCGGCGTCGACGTGTCGGCGCTGTTTTCCGAACATGGCGAACGCTTCCGCCCGGGCGAGGTCGCGGTGTCGCGCATCGGCGAGTTCCGGCTGCATGAGACGGAAAACTATTCCTACGAGATGCTGTTTCCCGATCTGTGGCACAAGGGCATGACGCCGATGCTGGGTACCTTGCGGCCGCTGGAGACGATGCGCTTCGACCGCTTCATCAGCCATGCCGGCGAAGAATTCGCCTTCGTCATCGACGGCAGCGTGACCATTCATTTCCAGGACCTGGAGCCCGTCACGCTGGCCACGGGCGAGAGCGCCTATTTCGATTCGGGCCGCGGCCATCTCTATGCCGCAGCCGGGCCCGACGGCGCCCGCATGCTGGTGGTGTGCACACGTCCGTTCGAGCCGCGGGAGGCATTGTCGGCATAACAATGCCAGGATCGATAGCCGGCTTATTTTTTCGCGCCGGCCGCCGCCTCGAATGCTTCGCGCAGCACGTCCCGGTCGCCGATATGGTTGGCCAGCAACAGGATCAGTCGCGCGTTGATGGCGTCGCTTTCAGCCTTGTCGCGCCCGTCATGCAGCGCCAGCAACTCGGCATAGAAGTCGTCCGGACCGGCAATGTTGGGCTGTGTAATGAGTTTCGCCATCGTCATGTCTCACGCCCGACCGCGCGTTTGAGGGCGGCGCGCACGGCCTCTTCGTCAAAGGCCAGCCAGCGCGCGGCCACGTGCTGGTCGGGCCGCATCAGATAGACCGCGCCCGAAGTCGCGCCGAGATAACGCTCTGCGAGCGCGCCGGACGGGTCGTCGCTCGCCGACAGCGCGACCCGTGCGATCTCGACGCCGTCAACATCGAGCCGGTCGGGCGCGTCGCGATCGATCGTCAGAAGCCGGAAGCCGGCACCGAGCCGGTCGAGCAGCCATCCGTCGGCCACCGGCGCGTCGGCTGCCGGCGAGCCGGGCCGGGTACGCGCAGGCATGTCGTCGGCATCGGCTCCGTTGAGCGGCGACCCGTCATAGGTGCACGGCACCGACAGCCGGCCCGAATTGACCAGCGGCCGGGCGAACGCGAAGCTTTCCGACAGGTCGAGAACCGCGTCGCGAAACAGCCGGCTGGCCTCGGATTTCGGCGTGATGAAGTCGGTCGACCGGGTCGAGTTGCGGATATTCTCGTCGGCACCATGGAGGCGTTCGTCGTCATAGCTGTCGAGCAGGCTTTCGGGCGCCAGCCCGTCGAGCACCAGTTTCAGCTTCCAGACCAGATTGTCGGTATCCTGCAGGCCCGAATTGGCGCCGCGCGCGCCGAACGGCGAAACCTGATGGGCGGCGTCGCCGGCAAACACCACCCGCCCGTGCCGGAAGCGCTCCATGCGCCGGCACTGGAAGGTGTAGATCGAAACCCATTCCAGTTCGAAGCGTGCGTCCTCGCCGAGCATCGCCTTCAGCCGCGGAATGACGTTTTCCGGTTTCTTCTCGCGTTCCTTGTCGATATCCCAGCCCAGTTGCAGGTCGATCCGCCAGACCCCGTCCGGCTGCTTGTGCAGCAGCGCGGACTGGCCCTTGTTGAAGGGCGGGTCGAACCAGAACCAGCGCTCGGTGGGGAAATCGGCCTCCATGCGCACGTCGGCGATCAGGAAATTGTCCTCGAAGACGCGGCCGACGAAATCGAGCCCCATCATGGCGCGCACCGGCGAGCCGGCGCCATCGCAGGCGATCAGCCAGTCGGCGGCGAGCCGGTAGGGGCCCTCGGGGGTTTCCACGTCAATGCGCACCCCATCCGCGCTAGGTTCCACCGCCGTCACCCGGTTTCGACCCCGGATCTCGATCGGCCTGCCCTCGGCCTCGAGTTCGCGAACCCGGTCAACCAGATATTTTTCGAAATGATATTGCTGCAGGTTGATGAAGGCCGGCCGCTTGTGGCCCGCCTCCGGCAACAGGTTGAACCCGTAGACCCGACGCTCGCCGAAATAGACCTTGCCGAGGTTCCAGGTCACGCCCTTCTCGACCATCGGCGCCCCGCAACCGAGCCGGTCGAGGATTTCCAGCGGTCGCTTGGCAAAGCAGATCGCGCGCGAGCCGAACGAGACCTTTTCGTTGTCGTCGAGCACGACGACGGGCACGTCGTGCAGCGCCAGGTCGATCGCCGCGGCAAGCCCGACCGGCCCGGCACCGACCACGACGACCGGATGGCGCACGGGCCCGGCCGCGTCCTGATCGGGCGAGCGCGCATAGGGATAGAGCGGGGTTTCGAAGATGCGGTTCATGATGCTGGTCGTCCTCCCATCGACCCGACCCCGGTTCCTGCCTTACGCGCTATCCGTGATAGGGCGCGGCCGTGGGATGGCGGTCGTAATCGAGATAGAATTCGTCGAGCTGCGGCGGTGCGATCCCGGCATGCTGCACTTGCACATGCGCCTGGCCGCGATGGTGGATCTGGTGCTGGAAAAGATGCAGCAGCAGTGCGTCGACCCGTTCCGTCACCGCGCCGTCCGCGCGCTCGGTCTTGCGGGTCTCGGCGAGCGCGGCCGGGTCGAGCGCCCGGCAAAACTGCGCCAGACGCAGATCGGCGTCGGCCTGCAGGGCACCGAGCGCGGCCGGATCGTCGATCTCGGGCCGGTCGTAGACCGCGCGCCCGGCGCCGCCACGCTCGAGCGCGTCGAGATAATAGAGATCGACCTCGTGGATATGGTTGAGCGTTGCGGCCAGCGACGGGAAAAACCCCGGACGCGCGGCGGTGAAGGCCGCGGCCGAGAGGCCGCGCAGCGCGCCGTATAGCCGCGCATTGGCCCAGGCATTGTTCAGCGCCATCAGGCGATAGGGCTGCATTGCGGCTCCTTCCTCGCCGGATTTCGCGTCGCTGTCGGCGTCGGCCGTCTTCATCCCTGCAGCCTTGCCCACATCTCGCGGTCGCGTTCGGCCGTCCAGATGCGCGGCGTGTCGATGCCGAGCGCCTCGTCATAGGCGCGCGCCACGTTGAACGGCAGGCAATGTTCGTAGATCGCGTAATCGGCGAATTTCGGGTCGCAGGCGGCGCGACAGGCGTCCCATGCCTGTTTCAAGGAGCCGCCGCCCTGGGCGATGCGCATGATCGGCCGAAAAGTCGAGGTCACGAAATCGGCGGTGTTGTCGAGCGCGGCGTTGACCATCTTCTCGCCGACCAGCGCGTCGCCGCGCCCTGGCGCAATCGCGTCGAGGCGATAGGCCCGGATCGCCTCCAGCGTCGCCGGCCAGTCGCCGAAATGGCCGTCGCCGCAATAGCAGGCTGAGTGGTACTCCACGATATCGCCGGTAAACATGACATTGGCGTCCGGCACGAACGCCACAATGTCGCCGGCGGTGTGGGCGCGGCCGAGGAAACGCAGATCGACCCGGCGCTTGCCAAGGAAGAAGGTCGCGCTCTTGGAGAAAGTCAGGCTCGGCCAGGTCAGACCCGGAATCGATTCATGACCCTCGAACAGGCGCGGGAAACGGCCGAACTCGGACTCCCAGTCCTCCTGGCCGCGTTCGGCCACCATCGCCCGCGCCGTGTCGGACATGATCGTCTCCGACGCGCCATAGGCCGAAGCGCCGAGCACGCGTACGGCGTGATAATGGGTCAGCACGACATATTTGATCGGCTTGTCGGTGACCGAGCGCACCTTCTCGATCACCTTGTTGGCGAGACGCGGCGTGGCCTGGGCGTCGACGATCATCACGCAATCGTCGCCGATGATGACGCCGGTATTGGGATCGCCCTCAGCGGTGAAAGCCCACAGATCGCGGCCGATCTCGGTGAAGGAGATCTTCTTTTCGGCCAGGTCGCCGGCGGAGGCGAATTGCTTAGTCAATTTTCGGTACCTTCTGCTTGGCTTTTTCTAATTCGCTCTCAACTCGAGCGGCGAGTGCGACGAATTCTTGAGCTTGACCTTCAGTAATATCTCCATCCCAACTGTGAACCGCCTCATTTCGCACGCGCCTTAGATCATTGAGCAATCGTAGAACTCCACTCTCAACGACCTCAAGGCGTTGTAAATTCTTGATACCTGCCATCCCATGAAATTCTCGCTCAGGCAATCTTGGCCACTCCGAAGAAACAATCATAGCAATTCTGTTCTCTATTCGACGCCATGCTTCCGAGATAGCAAGGTGGGGAAAATCAGAGATGAGTTTTTGTTCTAGAAGGACTGGAAGCTCGGGTGGATTCGTCGGAGCAGGGAGCAATGCTGCCTCCTGAGATGCCTCGTCAAGCAAATCTGAAAATGTGACTTCTGTATCTTTATGCCTGATCGACTTGAGCCGGCCCAATGCCCTAACAATCTGCGATTTGAACAAAATGCCAGAAGCTAATATAGCCGCGGGCCATGCGATGTGACCGACGACGCGCTCGATAAAGACAAGCCAACCTATCGTCTCTGATTCCATGTGAACTCTCCGGCGCTTGTTCGATAGCGCCAACGATAAGTTATTCCGCCTATTAGGGGAGCGTCACGAAGAAAATGGGTATCATGACAGCGTTTTAGCTCAGCTCCAGTCACCTTCCTTGGTGCCGTTGAAACGCTTTTTCAGGTCGCTCCAGCAATCGATATAGTTGTCCTGCAAGGTCTCGAGCTCGGCGGCGAAACGCGTCAGCATCTGCGGAAAGCGGGTCTCGAACATGAAGGCCATGGTGTCGTCGAGCTTCACCGGCTTCAAATCGGCGCGCGAGGCCTTTTCGAAACCGGTCGCGTCGGGCCCGTGCGCGAGCATCATGTTGTGCAGGCTCATGCCGCCGGGCACGAAACCCTCTTCCTTGGCGTCGTACTGGCCCCGGATCAGGCCCATGAACTCGCTCATGATGTTGCGGTGATACCAGGGGGGACGGAACGTGTTTTCCGCCACCAGCCAGCGCGGCGGGAAGATGACGAAATCGATATTGGCCGTGCCCTCCTCGCCCGACGGCGCGGTCAGGACGGTGAAGATCGACGGGTCGGGATGGTCGAACAGGATCGCGCCCACCGGCGAAAAGGTCGACAGATCGTATTTGTAGGGCGCGTAGTTGCCGTGCCAGGCGATCACGTCGAGCGGCGAATGGCCGATGTCGGTGACATGGAAGCGACCGCACCATTTGACGATCAGCCGGCACGGCATGTCCTTTTCCTCGAACCAGGCGACGGGCGTCTTGAAATCGCGCGGATTGGCAAGGCAATTGGCACCGATCGGCCCCCGGTCGGGCAGGGTGAACTTGGCGCCGTAATTCTCGCACAGATAGCCGCGCGCCGGACCGTCGATCAGCTCGACCTTGAACACCAGGCCGCGCGGCAGCACGCAGATTTCGCCGGGCGCGACCTCGATCACGCCCATTTCGGTGACGAAGCGCAGGCCGCCTTGTTGCGGCACGACAAGCAGTTCGCCGTCGGCGTTGAAGAGATGATCGTCGACCATGTCGACATTGGCGACATAGACATGCGCGGCCATGCCGACCTGCGTCAGCACATCGCCGGCCGTGGTCACTGTACGGATGCCGGCGACGAAATCGGTCTCGACAGCAGGTATCGGCACCGGATCCCAGCGCAACTGTCCGAGCGCCAGTTGGTGATCGTCGACATTGGGCGCGCTTTTCCAGTGCGGTTGCGCGAAGGCTGAAAAGCGCGCTGTATGCCGGACGCTCGGCCGGATGCGGTAGAGCCAGGACCGTTCGTTGGTGCCGCGCGGCGCGGTGAAGGGCGAGCCCGAGAGCTGCTCGGCGTAAAGCCCGTAGGCGGGCCGTTGCGGCGAGTTCATGCCCTGCGGCAGCGCGCCGGGAAGCGATTCGGTCTCGAAATCGTTGCCGAAGCCCGGCATGTAGGAAAAGGCCAATCGCGCCTCCTTGCGGCGTTGCGGTCAAGTCGTTGCGTTTGTAACCACCGAAAATGTAACCATCAAACGCCGGTCGCGCCCGGACCGCAAGCCGTTTCAGGCGCCGAAGGCGGCCCGCAGCGCACGCCTGGCTCCCGCCATCGCCTTCCAGCGCCGGTGCGCGCCGGTCAGGCCGAGCAAGGCGCCGGCATCGTTGTAGATCGTGTAGACGGGGTCGCGATCCGGCCGGTGGCGCGCCAGGCTGGCGACCGGGTATCCGGCACGTTGCAGATAATAGGAGAGCCACAGATCGTCGACGAAGAAGGCGTCCTTGTCGTGGGCGATCCGGGCCCAGAAATCGACAATGCCGTCAAGCGCCTCCGCCGGCACGGCGATCCCGTCGACCCCCTGGCCGACGGTCACGCCGCGATAACGGAACGTGAAGAAGGAATGGGCGCGGCGCGGATCGGCAGCGTGGGCGCGCGCGAATGTCGACAGCATGTAGTCGCGATAGGCGACGTCGTCGTCGACGATCACCATCAGCGTGTCCGGCGTGCGCGGCACGCGATCGAGCGCGCCGAGAAACTTGGTCGCCGGGCCATGATCGCGTTCGCAGCGGACAAGTTGTATGCGCTCGTCGCCGTCGGCGAGCCAGGCCGGAACCATGTCCAGCCTGCCAAAACGGCGATAGGCGCGCGGCACGTTGACGAAAATGCGCTCGGGGGGATGCGTCTGGGCCAAGAGAGAGGCAAGACAGCGGCCGAGCCCGTCGATGCGCGGCGGGATCGTCGTCAGGCTGACGAAAACGCGGATTTTCGCCGCGGCGTCCGGCGCGGCCAGTGGCGGCGCGACCGGGTCGATGCCGACAAGGCTGCCGAGGTCGGCGAGCGTGCTCGCCACCGTGCGACGGAACGGGTTGGGCGCCGCGTTCAAGACGCCGCCGGGATCGAACACGACCCCTGCCCGTCCGTGCCACGGCGCCAGCGCAGCAGCATGATCCTGCGCCGGTCGAGAATGCGCTCGTCGATCAGTTCCAGCCCTTCGGGCCGGTTTTCCCAGGAGCGCCAGTAACGATCGCGCATGGCGACGACGCCGCAAGGCCTGCCGGCCACCGCATCCGCGAGCGCCCGTTCGCCCCAGATATTCGGCACGGCGCGTCCGGCATAATAGTCGAACATGCCTTCGCTGAAGGGCGGATCGTAATAATAGAGCGCGTAACCGGCCTCGGCGTGCCGGCCCATGATCTCGCCCTGCTCGCGCGGCGACATGGTGTCGTTCAGCCCCCGGATCGTCAGCAGGTAGTAAGGCAAGAACACCAGCGCCAGCCCAAGCGCCAGACCGCCGACAAACACCAGCGGGCCGCGCCGACGCAACACGAACAATGGCGCCAGCGCCACCAGACCGGTGGCGAAAATCGCCCATTCGCCCCTGATCCGCTCAGGCCAGGGCAAGGCCTGCGGCAGAACCGGCAGGACGGCGACAAGCAGCGCCAGGAAAGCGAGCACGAGCGAAAACACGGCCACGCGCCGGGCGCGGGGAAGCCCGGCCAGAAACAAGGCGATCAGCATCGCTGTCTGCGGATAGAAGGTCAGCACCAGAAAGCGGACCTTGTAGTCGAAGGCCGATATGATCGCCAGGCTGCCGAGCGCCGTAATCCAGAGATAGGCGCGCCCCTTGTGCTCGCTACCCGTTTGATCCGGCCGCCAGAGCGCACGCCAGAACCCGCTTTCGCCCAGCCGGCGCCAGGGCAGGAAAAAAAGCAGCACGCTCCAGGGCAGCCAGAATTCAGGCAGCCGGCGCAGATAATAATAAAACGGCTCCGCCGCGATCCAGGTATCGAGCGCGCGCGCAAGCGTCTGCTCGACGAGAATGGCGTGCAGGAAGCCCAAACCTTCGACGGCGACGACACCGGCCAGATAGGTCGCCATCATGGCGGCGTAGACGGCTAGGCCCGCCCCGTAGCCACGGTCGAGCAGCGCGGCGAGCCGGCGTTCGCGGGCGAGAAAGAGAACGAGGCCGGCCAGCGGCAGCAGGATCCCGATCGGTCCCTTCGTCAGCGTCGCCAGGCCGGCCATGGCGAAGGCGAGCATCGCCGCGCGCGGCGTGAGGTCCCGCGGTCCCGTCGCCGCGCGGTAGAAAAAGACATGGCTCAACAGGATGAAGGTGCAAAACAACAGGTCCATACGCGGGAAATGCGCACGCTCGATGAAAAAATGGTCCGTCAGGAGCACGAGCCCGGCCAGCAGCGGGATGCTGCGCGGCAGGCACAAGGCCCGCGCGGCGTAAACCGTCGAGGCGAGGAAAAAAAGCGCCGACAGCGCGGCGGCGAACTGGAACAGGGCCGGGTCGCGACTGTCGAACAGCCAGCTCAGCCCCGCCAGCATCCAGAAATAGAGCGGCGGCTTGTCTGGATAGGGGATCTGGCCGATGTGAAGCACCAGCCAGTGGCCGTTTTCCATCATCTGCATGAAGGCGGCGGCATGGCGTGGTTCGTCGGGAAACCAAACCTCTTTCGCCCACAGGGTGGGCAGGGTCTGGAGCGCGAGGATCGGCGTCAGCACCAGCATCGGCCGCTCGACGGCTCGCCTCATCACCTTGGCCAGCACGCACCCTCTCCCAGGGCCTCTCGACATCCGGTTTCGGACGCAGCGCCCGCGACGCGATTGCATCCGCCAGCCGGCGGGGCTATTGCGCCCCTGGCCCAACCATCGGCAAGCCATAGACGGGTTTTCGGCGCAAGGTCAATCGAGCCGCGCGTCGGCGCCGCGGCAACGCCCGGGCGAGGGCCTCGCCGATGCCTTGCGGCAGGGGGATGACAGTGACGCACAAGCGTATCCTGATCACGGGCGCGACCGGCTGTGTCGGACGGCGCATCGTGGCGCGCATCGCCGCGCAAACACCCCATGAGCAGGTGCTGGTGGTGCGCGATCCCACCCGGCTGGAGGCGTGGACGCGGGGTCACCCGCGCATCACACGTGTGACGGCCGACATGCGCGCGCTCGGCGACTTTCGCGCCGAGATCGGCGCGATCGACGCCGCGGTGCTCGCTGCCGCCGCCTGGGGCGGACCGGAAGCTTTTCAGCTCAATCTCGACGCCAATCGCACCGCTGCCGCCCTGGTCGCCGATGGCGGCCGCGTGATCTATTTTTCCAGCGCCAGCGTGCTTGCCCGCAACGGCGCCCTGCTTTCGGCCGCCGACGCGCTGGGCACCGACTATATCCGCTCCAAATTCCAGCTCGTCGGCGCCATGGAGGCCATGGCCGAGCGGTTCGACATGGTCGGCCTGTTTCCCACGCTGGTGATCGGCGGAAGCGGGCCGGAGACCCATTCGCATTTCGCCAGGCTCTTGATCCAGGCCGGCCGCTGGGCGGGTCTCGTGCGCCGGCTTTCGGCGGACGGCCGTTTTCATTTCATCCACGCGGAAGACATCGCCCGAATCGTCACGCATCTCGTCGACGCGCCGCCAGGCGAACGCGCCGGCACCGAGCGGCTGGTGCTCGGCAATCCGGCTATGAGCGTCGACGATTTCGTCGCGGCCTATTGCGCCCATATCGGCCGCCCGGTCGGGCGGCGCCTGCGGCTGCGCGACTGGATGGCCGAATCGGCGATCCGCATCTTCCGCATCCGGCTTTCGCCGTGGGACCGTTATTGCATGCAACACCGAGAACTCGACTACGAACACGCCGTCACGCCGGCCGATTTCGGCATCGATCCCTATTGTGCGAGCCTTTCCGACGCGCTCGAGAGCATCGGTATCGGCCGCCCAAAAAGCTGAGGCCGGCATCGTTTGCCGGTCAGAGCCGATAGGCGGCCCTGGCCAGATTGACGGCCAAATCCGCGGCAAGGTCGGCGGCCTCGTCCTCGCGCAACCGACCGGTCAGGACGAGCTCGGCCAGAAAGGCGCAGTCGACGCGGCGGGCGACGTCGTGACGCGCGGGTATGGAGGGAAAGGCACGGGTGTCGTCGTTGAAGCCGGCGGTGTTGTAGAAGCCTGCGGTTTCGATGGTCGCGCGGCGGTGGCGCAACATGCCTTCGGCACTGTCGTAAAACCACCATGGCGGGCCGAGCTTGAGGCACGGATAAGCGCCCGCGAGCGGGGCGAGTTCGCGCGCATAGGCGGTCTCGTCGAGGGTGAACACGATCACCGCCAGGCCGGGCTCGAACCCGACCGCGTCGAGCATCGGTTTCAGCGCGTCGACATAGGACGCGCGGGCCGGCATGTCGAAACCCTTGTCGCGGCCGAACAGCCGGTGGATCGACGGCGAATGGTTGCGATGCGCACCGGCATGGATCTGCATGACCATGCCGTCCTCGACGCTCATGCGCGCCATTTCGGTCAGCATCTGCGCCCGGAACAGTTTTTTCTGGCCGGCATCGGCGCGACCGCCGGCCACCAAGTCGTAAAGCGCGGCGGCCTCGGCCGGCGACAGGTCGGCGGTATCGGCGCTGGGATGGCCATGGTCGGTGGCGGTGGCTCCGGCGCCGCGAAAAAAGGCGCGGCGGCGGCGATGGGCCTCCAGATATCCGCTCCAGTTTTGCGTATCAGAGCCGGTAACGTCGCCGAACCGGCGCAGATTGGCGCAAAATCCCTCGAAATCGGGATCGGTGACCGAATCGGGCCGGTAGGTGGTGACGACACGCCCGCCCCAGCCGGAGGCGGCGATCTCCTCGTGCCAGGCGAGATCGTCGAGCGCGCCCTCCGTCGTCGCCAGGACCTCGATGTTGAAACGCTCGAAAAGCCGGCGCGGCCGGAACTCCGCCCCTGCCAGTTGCTCGGCGATGCGGTCGTAGTAGCAATCCGCGGTTTCGGGCCCGAGCGGCACGGTCATGGAAAACAGCGTCTCGAACGTATGATCGAGCCAAAGCCGGGTCGGGGTGGCGCGAAACAGATGATAATGCTCGGCAAAAAGCCGCCACACGGCGCGGCGGTCGGTTTCGCGCCGTTCGCCCGACAGCCTGGCGACGCCGAGAGCGTCGAGGCGCACGCCCTGGCTGGTGAGCATGCGCAACACGTAGTGGTCCGGGATGACAAGCAGTTCGGCGGGATCGGCGAAGGGCTCGTCGCGCGCGAACCAGCGCGGGTCGGTATGGCCGTGCGGGCTGACGATCGGCAGGGCGCGAACGAGTTCGTAAAGCCGCCGCGCCAGCGCGCGGGCGCGCGGTTCGATCGGAAACAGACGGTCTTCGTCCAGCAACGCACCCAAAATGACTCTCCAGCACCGTTTCGCGCACAGCAAGCCTCGCACGGCGCGGACCTGTCAACTCGCCGGGCACGGCGGCACCACAAAAGCCCGGCCAAACCGCGCGCCAGCCGTCGCTGCCGACGCCGACGGCGATAACGGTGGCAAGGGCAACGGAGATCATAGCGCCGCCGCGCTATCGGCTCCTGGAAGGAGAACTGCAACACACGGACCACATGCGGCCTGAACCGCCCGGCTTTGCCGGAGGCTTCAACTCCCCGGTGCGATGGAGCATCGTGAGCGGGACGACCGACACCTGTTCTCCCGAAATCCGCAAGCGCGCCCTTCGCAGGGTTTTGGATCATCAAGGACAGCAAGAGAGCCGCTGGTCGGCGATCACCATGGAGAACTTAGGGTCGAGCCGATCAGCAGGCATCTGCCGCTTGCCCCGTCCACCTGTTACGATCATCTGGCCGAGCGGGTCGATCCGGAACGGCTCTCGGACCGGGCCAGGCGTGATGGCGAACCGTGGCCCGAGATCGAGCGTGTTTTCGAGGCCCATTTCAAAACCTACGGCGAGCGCCAGGTCTGGCGCCAGATGCGCCGGGAGGGATTCAACGTGGCCCTCGAAAGCGTCCTTCGCGGCAAGAAAATCAAGACCATGCGTCCCGACAAGGCCGAGCCTGCCCGCTGGAGACGGTGAAGCGCCAGGTCCGCGTGCCGGCCCCGAACATGCTGTGGGGGCGCGGTTTCATCTATGTCGCCATGCCGGTCGGCTGCGTCCATGTGGTGTTGGTCATCGACGTCTTCGCGCGCCGCCTTGCCGGATGGCGCGTCAACCGCACGGCCCATGCCGGATTCGTCCCGAATGCCCAGCAAGAGGCCGTTCCTCAACGACGGCCGCGAGCGGGATGGTGCATCGCTCTGATCGCGGGGCGCATGACCTGTCGATCAAATAGGCCGGGCGACTGGCCGAGGCCGGCATCGACCCGTCGGTCGGCTGCGTCGGCGATAGTTTTGACAAAGCGCTCGCCGAGACGATCAACGGCCTCTTCAAGCCAGAGCCCAGTCATCGCCTTGGATCATGGCACGGCTTCGACGCCGTGCGCTATGCCGCATCCCAATCGGTCGACTGGTTCGACCGCCGCCGTCTTCTGGACCCCATCGGCACCATCCCGCCAGCAGCGGCCGAAGCGAATTTCTACACAGTTCTGGAAACGTCCGGCATGGCCGCGTGGCTTACATCCATCGGCCTGCGGCAAGCCCGGGGCGGTTCAGACGACTTCGGGCCCCACGCGTTCGGCAGCGACCGAGGACGGCCCGAAGAGGGTCGGCGGCGATTTCCTGATTGATGCACCGCCCGGCTTCGGTTAAGAAGCGACAATCGTCGCCGCGCTTTCGATCCCGCGTCGTCGACGACCGCCGGCCAACCGGCCTGCACCCGTAGCTCAGCTGGATAGAGCGCTGCCCTCCGAAGGCTGATGTCAAGGGGCTCGGCGACAAAGAGGAGACGAAAAGAAGTAGTAAGAACAAGGATTTGCGAGCCCCTCGTTCTGATCTTACAGCTCGCAAAAACTTCACGTAAGCACTGCGTAAGCAGTTGCGACACGGCAAGCACCCATAGCTCAGCTGGATAGAGCGCTACCCTCCGAAGGTAGAGGTCTCAGGTTCGAATCCTGATGGGTGCGCCAAATTCCGCCTGTCCGCCCCGTGTACAGCCCAGAGACATGGGTAACAGAATGTACCGGAGACATGGGTGACAACCCGTGCCGAACGGGTTGCCGATTGTCCATAGTGTTTTCTCCTCTAGGCCGATGTATGTCAGATTAGCTCATGAAGCTGATCAGCCAACTACCACCTCTATTTCCTTGATCCCGAGCTTGAGACCGGTAAGAACGGTCGAGACGTTGATCTTCTTGCGATGTATGCAGATCCGCCCGCATGCGGTGACCAGTGCGCCCTGACGTGCTCCCCTGAGATGTTCCCGATTTTGGGTTAGCCTGTTCCTCGACAAAGGAGACAGGCAATGAAGCGATCACGGTTCTCGGAAGAACAGATCATCGGGGTTTTGAAGGAGCATCAGG